>CAZTHL010000006.1:49506-87853 GCA_964613585.1 uncultured Mycobacteriaceae bacterium
CGGAGTGAGCCCGGCCGCCGCGGCGGAGTGAGCCCGGCCGCCGCGGCGGAGTGAGCCCGGCCGCCGCGGCGGAGTGAGGAGGCGGCGAGCCGCCGGCGTCCGGTTGAGCGCTGCCAAACGACGGCCAGGGTGGCCATGGCGGCTGCGCCGCGTCCCCATGCCGGTGCAAGGCGGGTCCCGTGGCTGTTAGCCGAGACACGGCTTACCTCGTCGGACGGCGGCATCAGTCCTCCCGGCCGTCATGGAATCGCCAGCCGGCCCGGTCCGACGTCGGCCGCGGCCCGGTCGCCCGATATCCTTTTCCACCCATTCCGAACGGCTATAACCATGCCGAGTGGCTTGAGGCCCTTCATCCTTCAGAATTGAGCAACCATTGCCGCCGACAGTCGGGCGACAAGCGAAACAGCCGTCTCGAATGCAACCGTGTGTTCCGGCGTTCGAGGCGGTCACGGCAATGGATGGCGCTCTCCCATGGAACCACCGATGAACGCCGTCGAGATCGAGGAAGCGATTTCCGCCCTGGCGGAGCAGCCCTTCGACCCCAAGGAGTTTCCGTTCCAGTTTCTCGAGGCGTTCGGCAACAAGGCGACCACGATCAAGCGCCTGCGGGCCGGCACCTCGAACCGCTCCGACCTCGGCGGCGTTCTGCAGGGCAACCACATCCACCTCAAGGTCTGACCGGCGGGCGAGGTCTCGCCGACCCTGGCGGCCTTGAAACACAGCCCGGCCACCACCCGCGCCAAGGCGAAGTTCGTCCTGGCCACCGATGGCCGGAATTTCCAGGCGGAGGATCTGGCCAGCGGCGAGACCATCGTCTGCGATTACCCGCGGTTCCCGGACCATTTCGGCTTTTTCCTGCCGCTGGCCGGCATCACCACGGTCAAGGCGATCCGCGAGAGCGCCTTTGACATCAAGGCGACCGGCCGCCTGAACAAGCTTTATGTCGAGCTGCTGAAGGACAACCCGGACTGGGGTAAGGCGGAACGACCTGAACCACTTCTTTGCCCGGCTGATCTTCTGCTTCTTTGCCGAGGACACCGACATATTTCTCGGTAACGGCCTGTTCACCCGGACGGTTACGCAGATGAGTGCGGCTGACGGGTCCGACACCGCCCATGTGATCGGCGAGCTGTTCCGCGCCATGAACACTCCGATCGCCGCGCGGGCGCACAGCGCACGCGTTCGCCCCTGCCGCCCCTTCATCCTCTGGCCGTGGATCGATCCGGTGGGCACCGCCACGCGGCTTGTTTTACACCGGGCCATGCGGCAGACTATGCGCATGGTTCATGCGCACCCAGGGGCACCATGAAACGCGCCACCAATGTCTCCGTCGAGGCCGACCTGCTGGACGAGGCCCGGGCCCTCGAGATCAACCTGTCGCGCACGCTGGAGGCGGGGCTCCGTCGCGCCATCGCCGACGCCAAGGCCGAGCGCTGGCAGCGCGAGAACGCCGACGCGATTGCCGCCTACAACACCTGGGTCGCCGAGCACGGGCTGCCCCTGGAGCGGTATCGGCAGTTCTGATGGCCCGGCATGACGTCTTTCCCAATCCGGGCGGTACGGGGCTGCTGGTCGACGTTCAGTCGGATCTGTTGCAGGCCATGGCCACACGGGTGGTGGTCCCGCTGGTGCCGCGCGAAACGGCGCCGGCGCCCGCAACGCGCCTGAACCCGGTCTTCACGATCCAGGGCGCGCCCTACGTGCTGCTGACCCAATCCCTGGCCGCGGTGCCGATCACCCTGTTGCGCCAACCGGTCGAGACACTGGCCGGTGACGCGGACACGATCACCCAGGCCCTCGATATGCTGTTCCACGGGTTCTAGACGACCATGACCACCGTGATGCCGTCGCCCACCGCCGCGAAGACGCCGAAGGCCGTGCCCTCCGTCTCCGTCTCCTATGTCCGCAACGGCCGGTCGACCAAGGCGAACGAACTGGGCATGCGGCCGATGCAGGAGCGCGCCTATGCCCGGCGCGGCGAACCGTACCTGCTGATCAAGTCGCCGCCGGTGTCCGGCAAGAGCCGGGCGCTGATGTTCATCGCGCTGGACAAGCTGCACAATCAGGGGCTGAACCAGGCCATCATCGTCGTGCCGGAACGGTCGATCGGCGCCAGCTTCGGCGACGAGCCGCTGTCCCAATTCGGGTTCTGGGCCGACTGGTCGGTCGCCCCGCGCTGGAACCTGTGCAACGCCCCGGGCAGCGATGGCGGCAAGGTGAACGGGGTCAAGACGTTCCTGGACAGCGACGACCGGGTCCTGGTGTGCACCCATGCGACCTTCCGCTTCGCGGTTGACCGGTTCGGCGTGGACGCCTTTGACGATTGCCTGATCGCGGTGGACGAGTTCCACCACGTCTCCGCCAATCCCGACAACAAGCTGGGCCTGCATCTGGGGCAGTTCATCGCGCGCGACCGGGTGCACATCGTGGCGATGACCGGCTCCTACTTCCGCGGCGATGCCGAGCCGGCGCTGACCCCGCAGGACGAGGCGAAGTTCGACACTGTCACCTATACCTACTATGAACAGCTGAACGGTTATGAGCACCTTAAGCGGCTCGATATCGGCTATGTCGCGGCGCCCGTTCGGATCGCTGGCCGCCGCCGGAATGAGGCGGGCGATCTCCTTGCCGTGCCGCGTGATGGCGACGCTTTCGCCGCGCTCGTCCGCCCGCAGGATCTTTGCCAGACGGGCCCGCGCTTGCGCAACTTGAATGGGGCGCATGGCACGTGCTCGATGGTCTGTTGGGCGGCAAAGCACATGCCATGTCCTCCTATGGTTGTCAAAACCTTCCTTTCGGCCCAAGGGCGGGCGCAATCGGCCGCCGCGCGTGCCTCGGTGGCCAGGAAGGCGTGGCGCGGGGCGGGCCGGCAAGCTTGGAGGGGCCGTCGGACCCCGGCGGGAGGCCGTTCCGGTTGCCTTGGCCGGCCAGCGGTGCCAGCGTGACGGGCCTTGCCCGGGGCTCGCACACCTTAGGGAGCTGGCCATGCCGGAATCTGTCCCCGACACACTGCGTGAGCTTCTGCACGCCCGGTTCGGCGCCGACCTGCCGGTCGACGAGACCCTGCCCGGCCTGGACCGGCTGGCGGCGATGGCGGGGCATCGCTCGGTCCGCCGCTTTGCCGAGCGGCCGGTGCCGGCGGAGTTGCTGCGCCTGCTCGCGGCCGTCGCCCTCTCGTCGCCGACCAAGAGCGATCTGCAGCAGCGGGACATCGTTCTCGTCGCCGATCCGGCTCTGCGCCGCCGGCTCGACGCGCTGATCCCTGGGCAGGACTGGGTGCCGGCCGCGCCCGCCTTTCTGGTGTTCTGCGGCAACAACCGGCGGCAGCGCCAGCTCCATGCCTGGCGTGGCCATGCCTTCGCCAACGATCACCTGGACGCCTTCTTCAACGCCGCGGTCGATGCCGCGCTCGCGCTCGGCGCCTTCGTCACGGCGGCCGAGGCGGCCGGGCTCGGCTGCTGCCCGGTGAGCGCGATCCGCAACCGGGCGGCCGAGGTGAGCGACCTGCTCGCCCTGCCCGACCATGTCTTCCCCGTGGCCGGCCTCGCCGTCGGCTGGCCGGCCGCGCCGCCCGACGCGCCTGCGATGCGCCTGCCGCTCGAGGCCACGGTGCACAGCGACCGCTTCTCCGAGGACGGCGTGCGGGAGCGGGTCGAGGCCTACGACCGGGCCCGCGCCGGCCGGCAGCCGTACCGGACACAGCGCCACCCGGAGCGGTTCGGCACCGCCGAGGAGTACGGCTGGTCCGAGGACAAGGCCCGCCAGTACGCCCTACCGGAGCGGGCGGAGTTCAGCGCCTTCATCCGGTCGAAGGGGTTCCGGCTGGAGTGAGCCGCCGATCGCGTCCGGGCGCCCGCGTCGCGCCGGGACGGGGCCGGTCACGCCTCCGGTCGGCCCGGTCGGCCGGCAACCCGCGCGCGCCACTCCGGGCGCTCCGCGGCGACGTCCTCGTAAAGCCAGACCATGCGGTCGCAGAACCAGAGCTTGGCCAGCAGGCACACGGCCGTGCCGAGCAGGGCCGGCCACAGCGCCAGGGCGATAGCGCCGCCGAGGGCGAGCAGACCGCCGGCCCCGGCGATGCCGCTCAGGATCGCCGGCGGCCGGCGGTGCCGCGGCGGCACCGGCACCCGGTCGCGCGCGAGCCAGAGCCGCTCGCCGAAGGTGGCGCGGGCCGCCCAGGTGTCGGTCGAGCGGGGCGGCGGGAACAGGCGCGGGTTGAGCCAGATCCACACGAGCGCCGCCGCCACCGGCGCCAGGGCCCAGGGGCCGATCCAGGCGCGGGACGCGATGGCCAGCAGGAGCAGCGGCAGCGCTGTCGTGCGGGTCCACACGCTCCACGGGTTGGCGTGGCGCTGCCAGACCGCGTCGGTCATGGCGAAGCGCCGGGCGATCCAGGCCTCGAGTGTCAAGGGCGCCAACGGTGGCGCGGGCGGCGCCGCGGCAGGGCCCGCCTCACATGGTCGGGTAGGGGCGCACCCCGAAAAGCGAGGCATGGCCGTGCAGCAGGCCGCCGTAGAGCAGCAGCGCCAGGCCGAGCCGCCACCAGCCGATCTCGCGCACCGCCCGGGTCAAGCTTTGCCGGCCCTGGATCACCGCCGCCAGGGGGACGTTCGAGGTCTGCTCGCGGAAGCGGTCGAAGGCCACCGGGTTCTCCTCGCGCTTCTTGGCCTCGATGGTCCAGCTGCCGAGGATGGCCAGCACCCCCAGGCTGCCGAACAGGATCACCGAGGGCAGGTCGCCGTTGGACGCCAGGTGGGCCAGCGCCCATAGGCCGAAGGACCACAGCACCGGGTTGCGGGTCAGCCGCAGCACGCCGCGCGCCTCGACCTCGTGGCTGAGCATCTTCTCGGCGCCCACGGCCGTCGGGTTCGGCGCGGTCAGCCCGGCGACCAGCAGCAGGAAGGCAAGCGGCATGAGCACGATGGCGATGTAGGCGCCGCCGCCGCCCAGCCACCAGAGCTGGGGCGCGCGGGGCACGGCGTTGTAGGCGGCGACCAGCCACCAGATCGTCACCAGCGAGATCAACGAGTACACCACGATGAACGGCTTGTCGCCGATCGCCCGGCTCACCGGCCCGCGCACGGGGCGCCGGGCCAGGCCGAAATGGGTGGCCAGGAACACGGCCGCTGCGAGCCAGAGATCGGCCATGGTGCCGGTCATGGGGATGCCATCCGTGCCTGTGCGCTGCCGGAACGGCGAGGACCATGCGCCAAGGGCGCGGCCCGGCGCAAGCCGTCCGTGCCCGCGGTCCCGTCGCCGCCGCCTCATGCCGCCGACCCGACGCGACGGCTGGTCGGCTCGGCTGGAGCGTTTCCTGCTCACGCGGCATCGTCGGTGCCGATGCCGCGTCGGGCGGAAACGCTCCGGGGGGCGCGCAAAACCGCTCCCGACCGTGCCGCCGCCCGGGCTCGCCGGTCTCAGTCGGGGCAGTAGCGACCGGGCGCGATGATCCCGTGCGGGTCGACCGCGGCCTTCAGGCTCCCGACCATGCGCCAATAGGGGCCGTCGGTGAGCGCGATCAGCCCGGCCATGGCGTCGACCGGCACCCGGTAGGGCAGGAAGCCCTGGTCGGCGCCGGCCGCGAGCAGGGCCTCGTAGCAGGCGCGCGCGGGCGCGGCCCCCAGGGACGTGTCGGCGATCAACGGCACCGTGCTGTCGAAGCAGTGATCGGACACCGTGGTCAGGGTGATCAGCGGCTCGATGCCGAAGCGCGGCGCCGTCCCGCGCACCAGGTCGACGAAGCAGCGGACCGCGCCGGGGTCGATCGGGACCAGCGGCGCGTACCAGCGGATGGCGCAGCCGTCGCGGATCGGATGCCGGTCGCCGGCGACGGATGAAGACGCCTCGATCACCTCGGGCGGCCGGCGCCAGTACGCCAGCTCGAGCGCGGTCTCGCCCGGTCGGCCGCTCAGCAGCGCGTGGCCGGCGCGCGCCCGGCGCAGCCGCTCGGCCAGCCGGCGGCCCACGCCGCCGGGAATGCGGCGGGCGATGCGGTCGAGCCGCTCCAGCCGTGGCCTGTCGGCGAAGACCAGCATGCGCACCCGACCCTCGAGCGCCCGGCGGACCTCGACGCAGGCGGCGGCGACGACCCGGCGCGGCCCGTAAACGGCGCCCAGGCCGGTCCACGCCGGTACGCCCTCGAGCCGCGCCAGCCCGGCGGCGAGCCTGGGCGCCATGACCTCGCCCGGCGGCACATGGCCGTGCGGGTAGGGCGCCACCATGGCCAGCATGCGCCGGTCGCTCATCAGATTGAGGCCGCCGAGCAGCCCGCCGAGCGCGCGCTTGAGCCGGCCGACGGCCGGAATCACGGAGGCCAGCCCGTCGTCACCGTCGATCTGGAAAGTGAACAGGGTCACGCGTTCCGGCCGCGGCGCGAGCGCGATGGTCATCTCGGTGACGATGCCGAACGCGCCCTGGGCGAACAGGCCATCGAGATAGGGGCCGACCCCCCATTTGTGGCCGCGATCGATGGCCAGCGCCCCCGCCTCGGCCAGCGGCGAGCGGTACACGCTGCCGTCGGCCAGCACCGCGGTCAGCGCCATCACCGCGCCGAAATGATCCGCGTGCGGCGTGATGCCGTAACCGCGCTCGAGCGCGTTGCCGACCAGCGAGGCGCCTGGCCCGGCACCCGTGGTCGGCACCAGGAAGTCGAGGCCGTGCGTCTCCAGATGCTCGTGGAGCAGGCCCTGGGTTACCCCGGGCCCCAACGTCGCCAGCCCGCCGGCCGCGTCCACCGCGATGCCGGTGAGCCGTGACAGGTCGACCAGGACGCAGCCGTCCCGGGGTGGCACGGCGCTTCCGTAGCCCCAGTTGCGTCCGCTGCTGATCGGGTACAGCGGGACCCGCGCCTCGGCGGCGATGCACGTCAGCCCGGCCACCTGCTCCGTGTCGGCCGGGCGCAGGGCCCCGGCGAGGGTCGGCTCGGCGCCGAGGCAATTGGCGCGGTATCTCTCGGCGGCGGCGCCCGGAAACACGTGCTCCTCCCCGAGCAGGTGGCGCCAAGCCTCCCAGCACGCGGCGCCGGGCGTGTCCGGGCCGGTTGCGGAGACGTGCTGTGCGGTGTGCGGCGGCAGGCCTCTCGGCATGGTCGGCGGACGGCTCCCGAATCCGGCACGGCGGCGCGGGCGCCCCCCGGCCGCAGGCTGCGCGGTCCTGATGAACGACCCGTTTCCGTCCCTGGAAACGGACGGAGCCGGCGGCGGCCCGACCTCCGGTCGCCGCCGGACCCTCTCAACCGGCGCTGCGAATCACATCCCAGACGGCACGGTTGTGACCGTGCAGGCGGCGCAGGAGCGCGCGCGCGTTGGCGCAGCAGGGGATGCGCTGGCCATGATGCTCGACCGCCGGCCCCAGCGGCTCGAAGACGATGCCGAAGCGCATGAGCCGGCGGATCAGGGCCGGCTCCATCACCGCGCAGATGGTGGCGATGTCCCGGTCGCGGATCATGCCGAGGACGCCGCGCAGCAGGCCGAGGGTGACATGCTCCCGGATCTGGCGGAACCGGGCGTCCAGTGTCGGGGAGCCCGGCGACGCGCCATCGAAGCCCGGGCCGTCGAGCGGGCTGTTCCGGCTCGACTTGCGAAACGCGCGCAGGATGGCGAAGCGGGACACCTCGGCGGTCCTCGCCAGGTCCAGCTGCGCGAGCCGCGCCTGGTGCTCCGGGCCGCACAGGCCGACCACAGGCAGCCCGTGATCGCCCGTGTCCGGCTGCGGCAGCACCAGCCGGACGGTCCCGATGACCTGGCCGGTCGGTCGGAACACCAGCGCGCTGTGCATCGAATGGGCATCGCAGGCATCGCTCTCGCGCCCATCAGGGAAGGCGGCGGCGTCCTCGAAGCCGCGCTCGATGCAGTAGACTTGGTAGCGGACGCGCAGCACCTCGTCGAGCAGCGCCGCGTCATCGACCTGACGAACCTGAAAGAACTGGTCGAACAGCTCGGCCAGCGACGGCGAGTTTGAATACTCAAAGGCGACCGACATGGTGCCCTCCTCAAAATGCGATGGCCTGTGCAAGTGTCACTACAAGTCTTAAAAGATGATTGATTGTGCATCTTAGCATAAAAGAGCGCTAAATAAAGCCAAAAGGAATAGTATTGATTCGTTCTTGAATTGGTGGCTTTGACGGCCTTGCCGAGCTTTGGGCGGAACCTGGTCCCGGTGGTCGGCTTGGAGCCTTTTCCGCCCAGGCGGAGTCGGCACCGGGCCGGCCCCCCGCCCGGCCGCCCCAAGCAAACCGCCGTGGGTGTCCGGGTGGGGGCGCGGGCCGGCGATGCCACCGAACCCGGAAACGGTCTAGCGTCGCGCCCTCGGATGGGCGCGGCGGTAGCGATCGACCAGCTCGGCGATCTCCACCTCGGTGTAGCGCTGCGTCGTCGACAGCGAGGCGTGGCCGAGCAGCTCCTGGATCGCCCGCAGATCGGCGCGGCCGGCCAGCAGATGGGTGGCGAAGCTGTGCCTGAGCGCGTGCGGCGTGACCGTCTCGGGCAGGCCGAGCGGGATCCTGAGCCGGCGCATCTGCCGCTCCGCCACACCCGGGTTGAGCGGCCCGCCCCTGGCGCCGAGGAACAGGGCGCCTGCCGCCGTCAGCGGATACGGGCAGGCCGCGCGGTAGCCGTCCACCGCCTCGATCACCGGCGGCAGCAGCGGCACCACGCGCTGCTTGCGGCCCTTGCCGGTCACCGTGAGCACGCCGTCGGCGGGGCCGCCCGCGGGCAGGTCGGCCGGCGTGAGCGCCAACGCCTCGCCGAGCCGCAGGCCGCCGCCGTAGAGCAGGGTGAACAGCGCCCGGTCGCGCAGGCCGATCCAGTCCGCGCCGTCCGCGGCCGCGGCCTCGCCGAGCAGGGTGAGCGCGTCTCCTTCGGTGAGCGCCCGCGGCAGCGGCCGGCGCTGCCGAGGCGCCCGCAGCGCGCCGATCGCCGCGGTGTGCAGCGTGCCCTCGGCGTCGAGGAAGCCGAGGAAGCTGCGCAGCGCCGAGACGGCTCGGGCGCGGCTCCCGGCCCCGGCCTGCTCGGCGGCGCGCCGGGCGAGCCAGCCGCGCAGGTCGCCAAGGGCGAGCCCGCCCAGATCCTCGAGCCCGGCCGGCCGGCCGAGGTGCCTGGCGAGGAACCCGAGGAAGCCGGCGAGGTCGCCCCAATAGGCGCGCACCGTGTGCGGCGAGGCCCGGCGCTCGGCCTCGAGCCAGCGCCGCCACCGTCCGGCCGCCGCGGCCACGTCCGTCCGGCAGGCGAGGCCGATCCCCGCCTCGGTCGCGGGCGCCGGGCCGGGCGGTACCGCGTCCGCCATCAGCCCGGACCGCCGCGCGCGCCATCGCCGGCACCGCCGCCGTCCGCCGCGTCGGTGCGCAGGAACATCTTGCCGAGGCCGTTCATGACCTCGAACAGCCGGTCGAACTGGTCCCGGAACGCGTTCCAGGGCAGCCGGGCCGCGGCGTGCCGCTCGAGCTTGCGCTGCAGGCCGATCAGATCGGTCTCGCCGTCGATGCCGGCGGCCAGGGCGCCGGCCAGCGGCGGCACCGGCAGGCGCAACTTGAGCCCGTCCACCGTGGCGACCAGCGGCTGGCCCGGGCGCAGGGCGCGCGCCAGGGTGGCGCCGTCGATGCCGCGCAGCACCGGCCGCACCCGTTCCGGCGCCGGATGCCGGGCGAGGTCGGCGACCGAGGCGTCGGCGCGCCCGGCCGGCACCGCGTAGAAGGCGTGCATCTTGATGTTGCCGGCCAGGGCTTCGGCGACCGCGGCCCGGTCCCACGGGTCGAGCCCGGCGGCGCGTGCCCGCAGGCCAGGATCCGTCAGGTAGGTCTCGGGCCGGTAGCGGGCCGGCTCGACGAAGCCGGCGAGCGCGAGGCCGGCGCCCTCCAGCAGCCGGGCCAGCTCGGGCACGGTGAAGGCGCGGTCGCGGCCGTGCAGCAGCAGGTCGACCAGCCCGGCCGCGCTGCGCCGGTGATCCGCCAGCAGCGGGTTGCGCCGGAACCAGTTGGTCTCCGGCAGCTCCTCGATGAGCCGCCCGGCCAATGGCACCCGCGCCTCGGCCGGGAGGTCGCGCCCGAGCCGGCGCAGCGCGTCCTGCAGCGGGTAGACGCCGGTGCGGCCGATGGCGCCGTAGACCATCAGCCCGAGCCCGCCGTCGGGCGCCAGCTGCCCGGCCAGGACGCCGAGGCCGGCCGCCGGGTCCTCGAGATGGTGCAGCACCCCGCAGCAGTCGATGTAGTCATAGGGACCCGGCGCCAGGGCGGGCAGGTCGAGCAGTGAGCCGGTGAGGAAGCGCGCCGGCGGCAGCCCGCGCGCGGCCAGTCGCGCCTCGGCGATCGCCCGGGCCGCCTCCGACAGGTCGACATAGGTGATCGCCGCCTCGATCCCGGCGGTGGCACAGTGCTGGGCCAGCATGACCAGCCCGTCGCCGGTGCCGCCGCCGGCGAAAAGCGCCCGGAACGGTCGGCGCCGCGGGCGGGCGCCGCCGAGCAGGTAGTGGCACAGCTCGTCGAGGTGGCTGGGCGAGCCCTCGATCAGACGACTTGCCTCGTCCGCCGGGTCACGCGCCGGATAGGGGTAGCTCTCGTACTGCTCGGACAGAAGGGGATCGGTCATCACGGGAATCCGGGCGCGGGCCGGAGCCGGCCGACCGGCTCGCCCCGACGGGAATGGATGATCGCCGCCAGGCGCGGCTCGAGACGGCCCGCCGCGGCCGCGTCGAGCGCGCCCAGGTCGATCAGCAGGGCGAGAAGGGCGCGCTCGGCGGCCCGGCCCGCGCCGTCCTCGATCTTCACGGCGAGGCCGAGGCCGAGCGCCGGCAGGCAGGCGGCATGCACGCCCTCCGCGCCGCCCTTGACCAGGACCGCGCCGCCGGTCGCCGCGATCACCTCGGTGTCGAAGCGGCCGGTGCCGGCGACCAGCTGCGGCCGGCCGCCCCAGGCGCCGCAGAGGCGCGAGGCCGCCTCGGCTCGCCGCGCCGGCACCTCGGCCGGGTCGGCGAGGCGGGCCATGGCGAGGGCGACGGCGCCAAGCGGGATCGCAATGGTGGGGATCGAGCAGCCGTCGGTCGCCCGCGGCGCCGCGCCCAGATCCCGGCCGGTCATCTGCTCGAGCGTGCCCAGCACGCGCTGCTGCACCGGATGCTCGAAGGCCGCGTAGCCGGCGACCGGCTCGCCCCGGTGCCGCGCCGTGGTCAGCATGGCGGCGTGCTTGCCCGAGCAGTTGTCGTGGAGCGGCGTGACGCCGCTGCCGGCGCAGGCCGGAGCCGGGGCGCCCTCCGGACGCGGCGGCGGGCGGCCGCCGCAGCGGAGCGCCCCGACGCCGACACCGATCCGCTCGAGCCAGGCCGCAACCCGCTCCGTGTGCTGCAGTTCGCCGCCGTGGGAGGCGCAGGCGAGCGCCAGCTCGTCCGGGCCCAGGCGGAAGGCCTCGGCAGCGCCGGTCTCGACCAGCGGCAGGGCCTGGATCGGCTTCACCGACGAGCGCGGCAGCACCGGCCGTTCGACGTCGCCCCAGGCGCCGAGCAGCCGGCCGCGCCCGTCGACCACGGCGGCGATGCCGCGGTGCCGGCTCTCCACCACCGGGCCGCGTACGACCTCGATCATCGGCACCGCGTCGGCCGCCCGGCGGTCGTGTCCGCCGTCGGGGCTCGCCGGGGTCGGTCTCACGCTTGCTGCCATGACAGAGCCATGGCACGGCCCGCGGAACCGGGCCGCGGGCACTCGGTTGAACGGCGGCGGCCGGCGGAAGGCTCGTCAGCCCAACGGTCAACGAAGATGCCAGAGGAACTTCCAGGAATGTCGCGACTCCTTTCGACCACCGCCCTCGTCGCCGGCCTCATGCTCGGCTCCGGCGCCGTTATGGCGCAGCAGGAGCAGCCCGGCCAGGGCGATCAGGACGTGATGGGCCAGAACGCGGTGCGCGAGGCCGGCGAGGCGATGCAGCAGCAGGCCGGCGAGGTCAGCCATGAGGCGCAGGACTTCGTCGATCAGGCGACCATGGGCAACATGTTCGAGATCCAGTCGAGCCGGCTGGCCCGGCAGCGCAGCCAGGATCCGGAAGTGCGGGACTTCGCCGAGCGAATGATCAGCGACCACACCGAGCTCGGCGGGCGGCTGCAGGGCATCGTCCGCGACATCGGCGCCACCATGCCGGAGCAGTTGAACCAGGAGCACCGGCAGCGCATCGAGCAGCTCGAGCGGGCATCCGGGGACGAGTTCGAACGTCTCTACATGCGCGAGCAGGTCGAGGCCCATGAGACGGCGACGCGGCTCTACGAGCAATACGCTCGGCGGGGTCAGAACGAGCCGCTGACCTCGTTGGCCGAGGAGACCCTGCCGATCCTCGAGGGGCACCTGCGCTCGGCCCGGCAGATCCAGCAGAGCATGGAGACGGCGGCCCGCTGACGCGGCGCCTCGCGGCAGGCCGGCGCGGGCCGCCAGGCCCGGGCCGGCCGTGCGTGTGCCGGCGTCCACATCCGGTCAGCAGGGCGCGCGCTTGTCCGACAGTCGGCAGGGGCGTCCACGGGTGATGCCAAGTCGCTGCCACTGGCCAGGAACCATTGTCGCCGATGCCGCGAGGCCAGCTGGCGATCGTGACCGAACTTTTGCTGCGGATGATAGCGTCGTCGCGAGCGAAGCGACGCGACCCGGGTTCTCGCTTTGCTGAAGCAGCTACGGACTCTGGACGGCCCGGCGCCAGCGCTCGTGTCATCCGCCCCATCGATTCTGCTTAGTTCATGGCCCTCGCCGAACGCTTGCCGACGAGGTGACAATGGTGCAGCGATGGCTCGGACACCAATGAGGCGAGCGGGGCGCGCGTGCGCGGCTATTTCGGCATCGGTGCGGAGAACACCAGTAAGGCGGCCAACATCGGCGCGCTGGTTCGCACGGCGCATGCCTTCGGCGCGGGCTTCGTGTTCACCGTCGGCCCGGTCGCCGAGCGGCCGGCGATGGGCTTCACCGACACCTCGGACACGGCGGCCTCGGTGCCGTTCTACCCGTTCGAGGACGTCGAGCACCTGCGGCTGCCCGAAGGCTGCACCCTGGTCGGGGTCGAGCTGATGGACCGGGCCATCGAGCTGCCGAGCTTCCGCCATCCGCGCCGCGCGGCCTATGTGCTGGGCTCCGAGCGTGGCGGCTTGTCGGCCGGCCTGCTCGCCCGCTGCGGCTTTGTCGTCAGGATCCCGACCCGTTTCTCGATCAACCTGTCGCTGGCCGGAGCGCTGGTCATGTACGACCGGCTGATCAGCCTGGAGCGCTTCGCCCCGCGGCCCGGGATGCCCGGCGGCCCGGCCGAGTCGCCGCCGGAGCATGTCCACGGGCTGCCGCCGCTCCTGCGGCGGCGATAGCGCGCACGGCCTGGGTCGCGCCGCGTTCGGCAGGCGTCCAGTCCCAGGCACGCAGCCCCGCCTGTCGCCGTGATCCGGCCGAGGGCCGCCGCCGGACGCGGAAGCGGCACCGGCCCGCTCCCGCGGCCGGCCAGCCTGAGAGGCTGTCCTTGGGTAACTTGGCGGAGGTGGCTTGGCGGGGGAGCGGGCCGGCTGCGCCACCCGACCCTCAAACGCTCTAGAAGCGGACGAACGGGTCGAGGAAGCGGGTGAAGCGGCCGGTCAGCCTGAGCGGCGCGTCCATCACGGTCAGGCAGATGCAGTCCTCGTCCGCATCGGCGACCGGCCGATGATCGACGTGCGGGTCGGTCATCGTGAAGTCACCCCGGTCGAAATGGCCGCGCTCGTCGCTGAAGCCGCCAGCCAGGACCAGGGTGGCCTCATTGCCGTGGTGGCTGTGCTGCGGCATGGCCGCGCCGGCGCGGATGCGCAGGAGCTTGGCCCGGCCACCCGAGCGCACCCCGACATCCAGCTCCTCGAGGCCGCGGATCACCGGACGCCAGGGGAGAATTCGCCCCTCTCCGCGCACCACGTGCCGCAGCGGCGCCGGCAGCAGCGCTTCGTCGGTGGCCGCCTCGGACGGCGGGCAGGCAACCCGGGTCGGGTCGAAGCGGATCGCGGCATGATGGTCCGCGACCTCCTCCGGCTCGTCCAGACGCGCCAGCACGGCCTCCAGGCTCCCGCTCTCGACCGGGGCCGGCTCGAGCGCCTCCAGCAGCGCGCCGCCGATCGCCTCGTATTCCCGGACGCGGCGGCGGCATCGCGGGCACAGCGCCAGATGGGCCGCCACGATGAGGGACAGCGCCTCACGGGTGCTGCCCGCCGCGTAGTCCATCAGCAGCTCATCATCGACATGGTGCCTTGGCACGGAAGCCGCCATCGTCTCCGCCATCCTACTCATCCCCTACTTCCCGCCGCAGACGCGCCAGCGCCAGGCGCAGTCGCGACTTGACCGTCCCCAACGGGAGCTTGCTCTCGGCCGCGATCAGGCTATGCGGCTTGTCGTCGTAGAAGGCGCGCAGCACGAGATCGCGCTGCTCCGCCGGCAGCGCGGCGATGGCGCCGCGCAAGCGCTCGGCATCCTGCGCGGTCTCGACCGCCCGGTCGGCGGGCTGCGTCGGCTCCGGCACCAGCGCCGGATCGTCGGGCTCCAGCTCCGGCCGCCGTTCCCGCCGCAGCTGGTCGATCCGCTTGTTGCGGGCGATGGTGAACAGCCAGGTGCTGGCGTTGGCCTTGGCCGGATCGAAGCTGTCGCTGCGCCGCCAGACCGTGACCATGACCTCCTGCATCAACTCCTCGGCGCCGGCCGCGTCGCAGCCCTGGCGCATCAGGTAGGCCTTGATGCGCGGCGCGACGGCGCGGAACAGCCGGGCAAAGGCCTCGCGGTCGCGGCGCTCGGCCACGGCGAGCAGCAGGGGATCAAGCGATATGTCGGTGCCGGCAGCCACGGCGCGCCCGAGCGAGGGAGACGATGCGCGCGCGTCGCCGCGCGCTCGGCCAGCTTGCTCCGCCAGCCGGCCGAGGACAATGGCTAGGACGTCGTCCTGATCGGTCACGGCTATCGACATCATAACAGTGCTTACGAAAGGGGGTGCCGGGCGGATCAGGGCGCTACCCAAAAAATGCCCAAAAGCCGGCCTAGCGCCGGAGCGTGGTCCGGTGATATTTCCGTGGCATCGCCGGGCTTGACCCGCATCGTTAACATCACGTCTTAAGGTCGTGAAGGATCGGACCCGTGAGGCAGGGACCATGCTGAGAGCCATTCGTTCCAGTTCCTTGAGGGCCGGGCTCGTGGGAGCGGCGCTGCTGGCGCTCGGAGCGTGGCCGGCATCGGGGCAGGAGCAGGAGCACCTGGGCAGCAACCGCGACTGGCACGCGTTTCGCTTCATGGAGGACGGCCAGCCGGTCTGCTACGTCGTCAGCGCTCCGGTGGAGGAGGCGGGTGACTACACCCGGCGTGGCGAGGTGTTCACCCTGGTCACCCATCGGCCGGCGGAGCAGAGCCGCGGTGTGGTCAGCATGATCGCCGGATATACGTTCGAGCCGGGCAGCGAGGTGAGCGTGGTCATCGGCGACGAGACGTTCGAGCTATTCACCGACCAGGACAATGCCTGGACCCGCGATCCGGCCAGCGACATGCAGCTGGTCGAGGCCATGAAGGCCGGCGCCCGAATGGTGGTGCGCGGCACCTCGAGCCGCGGCACGCTGACCACGGACACCTACAGCCTGTTCGGCTTCACCGCCTCCTACGAGCTGATCAGCGAGGCCTGCGGGCTGTCCGCCTGAGCCGCGCCGGCGCGGACCCGGGGCCCGATGGCGGCTTTCGGGACGCCGCGCCGCGCGCTATATGCCGGGGCATGAGCGTCACCGACCTTGCCGCCTTCATGCCGGAGCCCGCCGCGGCCGGGACCGGCTGCCTCGGCGCCGCCGACGCCGCGGCGGATCCGCGCCGGCCGCTGATCGGCCTGTCGCGCGAGGAGCTGGCGGCGTTCCTGGCCGAACTCGGCGAGCCGGCGTTCCGCGCGCGCCAGCTGTGGCGCTGGATCTATCGACGCGGCGCCCGCGACATCGGCCAGATGACGGATCTGGCCAAGGCGCTGCGCGCGAAGCTGGCCGACGGCGTCTCGCTCGACCGGCCGGCCGAGGCGCGCGCCCAGCACAGCGTTGACGGCACGTGCAAGTGGCTGCTCAGGCTCGCCGGCGGTCATCTGGTCGAGGCGGTGCACATCCCGGAGGAGGATCGCGGTACGCTCTGCCTGTCCTCCCAGGTCGGCTGCACGCTGACCTGCACGTTCTGCCATACCGGCACGCAGCGGCTGGTGCGCAACCTCGAGGCCGGCGAGATCGTCGGCCAGATCCTGCACGCGCGCGACGCGCTGGGCGACTGGCACGCGGCGGAGGGCGAGCGCCGGGTCACCAACCTCGTGCTCATGGGCATGGGCGAGCCGCTTTACAATTTCGAGGCCGTGGCCAAGGCCATGCGGATCGCCATGGACGGCGAGGGGATCGGCATCTCGCGGCGGCGCATCACCCTGTCGACCTCGGGCGTGGTGCCGATGATGGACCGCTGCGGCGCGGAGCTCGGTGTCAATCTGGCCGTGAGCCTGCACGCGGTGACCGATCCGCTGCGCGACCGCCTGGTCCCGCTCAACCGGAAGTACCCGCTGGCCGAGCTGCTGGCCGCCTGCCGCCGCTATCCGGGGGTCAACAACGCCCGGCGCATCACCTTCGAGTACGTGATGCTGAGGGATGTGAACGACAGCCCGGCGGACGCGCGCGAGCTGGTGCGGCTGATCCGCGGCATCCCGGCCAAGCTGAACCTGATTCCGTTCAACCCGTGGCCGGGCGCGCCGTTCGAGGGCTCGAGCGATGCGGCGATCGAGCGCTTCGCCCGCATCGTCATGGACGCCGGCTACGCCAGCCCGGTGCGCGCGCCGCGCGGCCGCGACATCCTGGCGGCCTGCGGCCAGCTCAAGTCGGACAGCGTGAAGGAACGGAGGCGGCTGCGGCAGGCGGGCGCGGCAGCTGTGGCGGATGCGGCGAATGGCGGTGACGACTCGGCCGCCGCGACGGCTGCCGGTTCCGGAACGGCCGCTTCGCCCGCGTTGGCCGATGGCGTCGGATCGGCCGCCACGACGGAGGCCGACGCGAAGGCGACACGAGCGGCGATCCGGCGCTGAGACGCTGCGGTCGGCGAAGGCCGAAGCTCGCACAGGGTGGGCGGATCCCCTGATCATCGCCGTGTTTGCGACGTGGTTCAGTGCTTGGCGTTGCCGGCGGGCAAGGCTCGCCGTTCACCCGCGACGGATGACACCTTTGCGACGATGCCGTGGTGTGCCGGCATGAGCGCCGCGGCCCTTCGGGCTGGTCACGAGACCGGCGAGTTGCTGCAAGGGCGCCAATGAGATCCCGGCATGGGCTGCATGAGGCCCCGGCATTGCTGGGCCCGCCCTCGCGCGGCGCTCGCGCGGCCCCTGCCGGGGTGCCCGATCCACCGTCGACCGCGGTGCTCCCGGGCCACGCCGAACAGCGAGCCGGCCGGCATCGGCGCGCCTGAGCCGAGGGGGAAGAGGGGCGCGCGCGGACGCCCCTCTCCATCCCATCACGATGGGCCCGCGCTCACCCCATCGGCATCACATCGGCCATGGCGTCCATGGCCGCCAGGTCCGTCGTGCCATCCGTCGCGGTGCCGTCGGTCACCGCTTCGTCGATCCCGAGATCGGCCATCCCGGTGTCGGCCATCCCGGTCTCGGCCATCCCGGTGTCGGCCATCCCGGTGTCGGCAGTGCCGGTGTCGGCCGCCCCGGTGTCGCCGGCCCCGGTGTCGCCGGTCCCGGTGTCGCCGGTCCCGGTGTCCGCGGTCCCGGTGTCCGCGGTCCCGGTGTCCGCGGTCCCGTCGTCGTCCGGCTGCTCGGCCTCGAGCAGCTGCAGGCCGCCCGCCTCGACCAGATCCGTCAGGGTCTGGCCTTCCTCGAACGGCACATCAAAGGTGATCGTGCCGCCGGGGTGGGTGACCATCAGCGAGCCGTCCTCGGCGGCGCCCACGGCCCAGTCGGTCCGCGCGGGATCGTCGAGGATCGCCTGGAGCGACGCCACGAGGCTGTCCGCCTCCGGCAGGTCCTCGGTCGCCGCCCGCACATCCTCTTGGTAGAGCGCGACGGTGTCCTCGCCCAGGGTGAAGCCGATGACGCTGTCATCGCCCTCGTCGGGGTTCGCCGGATTGAAGATGAAGGTGTCGGCCCCGGCCATGCCGTCCAAGGTGTCGCTGCCGCTGCCCCCCTTGATGATGTCGTCGCCCTCGCCGCCGTTCAGCGTGTCGTCGCCGTCCTCACCGACCAGCAGGTCGTTGCCCGCGCCGCCGTTGACGGTGTCGTCGCCCTGGCCGGCCAGCACGATGTCGTCGGCCGCTCCGGCCTCGACCGTGTCGTCCTGCCCGGAGGCGATCAGCACCTCGGCCGCCTCGCTGCCGACCCCGCCGGTCACGAGCGGCATGTCGTCCAGCATCGTCTCTGTGGTGATCATGAAATGCTCCCTTCGCTCCTTGCGAGAGGTGAGATCGGAACCGCCGCGGGCCGTTGCCGGCGCGCTGGACGCCAGCCCGCGCCCCAGCCTCCGTCGAGACTTGCGTCGGCGCGCACGACGCCCCAACGCCGGCCACCCTCGGCGCCGATCAGCGTAATGATCGAGACAATTAAGGCCAAAAACAAAAAGCTGATTGGGTTGTAAAACAGTGCGTCAGAACCGGCCAAGATCCCCTGAAGCCGTAAATCAGGTTGCAGGAAGGACAATATATCGCAGGCGATCCTCGTCATGGACATAGCTTTTCGAGCATACGCGTGCCCCGCCGCCAAGAAAAGATTGGCATTACCAGGGAGTGAGGCAAATCTGTTCTTGCATCCCTTTTTGCATGCGTGCGCGCGACACGACTCCCGGAGCTGGCGTTGCTCGTGCCGGAGATGCCCGGTTGGCGGTGCCGGACGAGCGCCAAGGCGAGAGCGTTTCCGCCCGACGCGGACTCGGCACCGGACGATCCCTCGCCCGGCCTCCCCAGGCACGCTGTCGTAGGGTGGCCGGGCGGGTCAGGAGCGCACGTCGCGCCGCCGTCCCCACTCCATCTCATTGGCCGTCCGGGCGCAGGCGACCAGCGCCTCGGCGACGCCGCGCTGCGCGCCGAGCAGCCGCTGGACCTGCTCGACACGGCTCCGGTCCGTCCCGGTGCCGCCGGCCCGGTCCAGGGTCCGGCGCGTCCGGTGCTCGAGCCGCGCCAGGATGCCGGCCAGGCGCGCCTCGAGGGCCTCGCCCGGCACGGCGTCGGGATGCTCGGCCAGCCGGCGCAGGCCGTCCTCAACGGCGAGCCGCCAAGCCCGCATCCCGGGCAGCGGCGGCGCGAGCGGGGCCGGCGCCGGCGGCCAGGCCCACGCCTCCAGCAGGTCGCGCAGGCGGTAGCCGAGGATCTGCAGCCGGTCGATCAGGGCCTGCGGCCGCCCGGTCGGGCCGCCGGGCGCCGCGGCCGGGTCGGCGGCCTCGGCCCACGGCGCCATCGTGCGCGGCAGGGTGGCGATCTCGTGCCGGCAATAGGCCGTGCGCCAGCGCTCGAGCCGGGTCGGCGCGCGGCCCGGCGGCCGGCCGAGCGTGCCCATGAGCGCGGCGCCGCTGTGCAAGAAGCGGCCGAGCTGACGGCGCAGCACGGCCTCCGGCCGGGTCGAGCGGGGCACGTGCAGTGTCAGCGAGACGAGCCCGAGGACGAGCGGAAACACCAGGGACACCGTGGCCACGCCGGCCAGGGTGGCCGCCCGCTCGTCCTCCAGGCCGGCCAGGACGGCGAACAGGCTGAGCCCCAGGATCCGGCCGATCATGTGCCGGGCGTCGGCGAACAGGAAGCCGATCAGGAAGGTCGCCTCGAAGATCAGGATCGCCAGGCTGGTGAAGCCCGAGACCTGGGGCGTCACCACCAGATGGAGGGCGCCGCCGAGCAGGACGGCCAGCGCCGAGGGCGCCAGCAGCCGGGTCACCGGCAGCTGCGGCACCACGGCCAGCGCCATGGCCAGCGTGTTGCTGATGGCGATGAAGGCGGCCGGCACCGGCAGGCCGGGCACCAGGATCCAGGCCAGCAGCGCCAGCCACAGCACGACGATCTGGCGGCCGGCGCCGGCCAGGCGGTCGCGGTCGGGCACCGGCAGCCGCCGGCCCGGCCGGCCGGTCGGCTGCGCCGCTGCGGAGGACGGCACGCCGTCGCGGATCGCGGCCAGGGACCCGGGGAGCGTCCGGCTCAGCCGCTCGACCTCCCGCAGGCGGTCGCGCAGCAGCAGCACGGCGGCCCGGTCGAACGGGCCCAGCCGGTCCAGGCGGGCCCCCTCGATGCCGAGGTCGAGGCCGAGGCCGGGATCGCCCGCGCCGGCAGGCCCGAGCGCCGGCCCGGGTCCCGGGGCGGGCGGAACGGGCGCGGCGGCCAGGCCCTGCGCCATGGCCGCCAGGCGGCGGTCCACGGTCTCGACCCAGGCCGGCAGCTCGGGCATCAGCCGCGCCGGGTCGAGACCCTCGACGTCGACGGCGGCCGCGCGCCAGCGCTCCAGCGCCTCGTGCAGCTCCCCCTGCCGGGCGACGGCGCGACGCCAGGTGTGGCGGGCCCGCCAGACGGCGAGGCTGTCGAGCTCGGCGGCGTCGAGCGTGCGGTCGAGCGCCTCGAGCGTCCGCGTGGCCCGGCGGCGGCGCGCGTCCACCGCGCTGGCCTCCGCCGTCGCCTTCGGGCCCGGCGCGGCGCCGTCGCCGCAGTGATCATCGGGAAACAGCCGCCGCGCCCGGTGCCGGAACAGGGCGTGGTGGTCGGCGGCGAGCGCGCGCACGGCCGCCTCGAGGTCGCTGCGGGCGCGCTTCGGCCAGAGCAGCATGGCGACCAGGCTGTAGGCGGTCACGCCCAGCAGGATCTCCTGGCCGCGCAGGATGGCGACGCTGAACGCGCCCGTGCCGGCCGGCCCGGAGGCCATGCCCAGGATCGGCACGGTGACGCCGGCCACGAACCAGACGTACCAGCGTGAGTCGCCGGCCATCCGGTAGGTGCACCACGCCAGGAACAGGCTGAGCGCCAGGAGGAACAGCCAGGGCTGGCGCGGGAAAAGGGCGATCAGCAGCAGGGTGACGGCGACGCCGACCAGGGTGCCGAGGATGCGCAGCAGCCCCTGGCCGACGGTCTCGCCCAGGCTGGTCAGGCTGCACATGGCGATGGCCAGGCTGGCCCAGTATGGCTGGGGCCAGCCGAGGGCGGCGGCGATGCCGTACGCCAGCGCCATGGCCAGCGCCACCTTCAGCGCCGCCTTGGCGCGACCGGCCAGGGTCACGGCCGGCGGCGCCTCTCGGACGGACGGGGCCAAGCCGGGCGTGCCGACCGCCCGCCCGGGTGCCGGGTGGCTCATGGCGAGAGATTGGGCTGCGTGGGGACTCCGGCCGAGAAATGCCGTCCTCCAGTCGCCGTTCCAGGCGGGCCTCCAGCCACCGTTCCCGGCGGGCCTCCAGCCGCCGTTCTCGACGGGGCGGCGCCTGCGCGCACGCCCTCGGGCGCACGGGATGGTCAGGCCGCGCCCGGCCCTATCCCGCCGAGCCGACGCGATGACCCGGCGGCCCGGCCGGGGGGCGCGCCCGCCAACCCGGTCACCGCCCGGGCGCGCCGTCGCGAGCCGATGGCCGGAGCCTCCGGCCCGCAGGCATCAGGCCGGCGCGTCGTGCACCGGCAGGGTGGGCCGTCTCGCCGGCGCGTCGGCCTCAGGCCGCCTCGACCTCCGCGACCGAGCCCGGCCACGGCCCCGCGGCAAAGCCGAAGCCCTCGCCCAGCCAGCCGTTGGCGCCGCCGATCATCTCCTTCACCGGACGGCCGAGCCGGGCCAGCCTCAGCGCCGCCTTGTTGGCGCCGTTGCAGTGCGGGCCGGCGCAATAGACCACGAACAACGTGTCCGCCGGCCATTGGCTCAGGGTATTCTCGTCGATCCGGGCATGCGGCAGGCTGATCGCCCCGGGCACGTGGCCCTGCTCGTAGGCCTCGCGGCTGCGCACGTCCAGAAGCACGAAGTCGTCCGCGCCGTTCAGAAGGGCGTGGTGCACGTCCCAGCAGTCGGTTTCGAAGGTGAGGCGCCGGGCGAAATGGGCCTCGGCGTCGGCCGACGGGGCCGCCGCGACCTCGGTGACATTGTTGGCCATGGGCGATGCTCCTGGTTCCCGGCCTCTCCGGCCGAAGGAAGCTTCGGTAGTTCACCCGACGCCCGCGCGGAAGTGACGGAAGTGTCAGGATCCCTTAAGATTTCGCCAAAAGACGAGGACAGCGCCATGACCGGCCCCGCACCGGATCCGCAGAGGAGCCGACCGCTCGTCTGCGCGCTCGCCTATGACGGCTTGTGCACGTTCGAGCTCAGCATCGCGGTCGAGGTCTTCGGCCTGCCACGGCCCGAGTTCGAGCACTGGTACCGCTTCAAGGTGGTCGCGCTCGAGCCGGGACCGCTGCGCGCCACCGGCGGCATCACGATCGCGGCCGAGGCCGATCCCGGCAGCCTCGAGCAGGCGAGCCTGGTCATCGTGCCCGGCTGGCGCGGCGCCCGCGCCACGGTCCCCGAGACCGTCCGCGCGGCCGTCCTCCGCGCCCACGCCGCCGGGGCGCGCATCGCCTCGATCTGCTCCGGCGTGTTCGTGCTGGCGGCGGCGGGCCTGCTGGAGGGGCGCCGGGCGACGACCCATTGGCATCATGTCGAGGCGCTGCGCGCCGGCTACCCCGGCATCGAGGTCGATGGCGACGTGCTCTACGTGGATGAGGGCGATGTGCTGTCGTCGGCGGGTTCGGCGGCCGGCATCGATCTGTGCCTGCACATCGTCCGACGCGATTTCGGCCACCGCATCGCCAACATGGTGGCGCGCCGCCTGGTGGTGCCGGCCCACCGGGAAGGCGGCCAGCGCCAGCTCGTGCCCCGCCCGGTCCCGCGGCCGCGCGATGGCCGGCTGGCGCCGCTGCTCGACCGGGTGCGCACGCGGCTCGACGAGGAGTGGCCGCTCAGCCGCCTCGCCTCGGAGGCGGGCATGAGCACGCGCACGCTGATCCGCCATGTCCGGCAGGCGACCGGCCTCAGCCCACAGGCCTGGGTCAACGCCGAGCGGGTCGCCCAGGCCGTCTCTCTCATCGAAGGCACGAATGCCAGCCTGGAGGACATCGCGGCAAGCACGGGCTTCGGCAGCGCGGAGGCCATGCGGCGCCACGTGCGCCTGCTGAAGGGGTGCCCGCCATCCGCCTTCCGGCCGCGCGGTGCGGCGCGGCCCGACGGCGCGCCGGTCGCTTGGACGCAGCCCACGGCGAGCGCCGTCACCGCCCCGCCGCAGGCGCTGCCCCCGCCGCGCAGGGCGCCGGCGCGTCCCTGAGCTCCGCGGCGATCCGGTCGACCGCCGCCGCCGCGGCGGGGCGGCTGCCGTAAAGACAGAAATCGTGCGGCAGGCCCCGGTGCAGGATCAGGCGCTTCAGCACGCCGGCCTCGCGACAGCGCTTGGCGAAGGCCAGCGCCTCCGGGCACAGGATGTCCTGCTCGGCGGCATGGATCACCACCGGCGGCAGCCGGCGGATCCTCCCGGCCGGACGATCCAGCGGCGCCCCGCCGCCAGCCGCGAAGATCGGATCGATGAAGGTCCGAAACCAGCCCATCATGGCGCTGTCGAGAAAGCCGGCCCGGCCCAGACGGTCGTCATAATGGCGGGTGGCGGCGACCACCGGGTAGAGCAGGTGGATCCCGACGAAGCGCCCGACCCAGGGGCCGAGCGCGAAATGAAGCGCCATGAGCCCGCCGACGCTGTCGCCGGCGATCAGCACCTCATGGTCCGTCGCCCGAGCCAGCGCCGCGTTCAGCGACGCGGACACGGAGGCGAGGATGTCGAGGGGCGGTGTCTCGGGCGCCTTGGGGTAGTCAAGGGACAGCACGGTCAGGCGCGCGGCCGCCGCCAGGCGGGTCAGCAGCGGCCGGAACAGGGTCCGGTCATGGTAGACGAGGCCTCCGCCGTGCAGGTAGATCAATGTCCGCGTGGCGCCCCCGGCGGGCACGATCTCGTCGCGGGCCGATGGGCCGTCGATCGCGCTCACCGCCACCGAGGCGTCGACGGGCGCGGCGAAGCGCCGGATCCAGGCGTCGGTGGCCGCACGGCCATGATCGGCGAGACGGCGCGGCTCGCTCCGCAGCATGAGCCGCCGCGCCGCCGCCAACGCCACGAAATCGCGATCGAGCGCGCCCGCCGGCTCCGTGGCCTCGGCGCTCACCAGCGACCAACCGTCACGAAGGCGAAGCTGCGCGGGCGGCATTCCCGGTCGTGCCCCGGCAGCAGATTGCCCAGCACTGTCGGGACCGGCCGGGCCGGTGGCCACGCCGGCACCGACGCGGCCAGCTGGATGGCCGCCAGCGTCTCCCAGAAATAGGTTCCCGGATCCCTGCCCTCGCGGTCTCGATACGTTGCCGCCAGCCGGACTGCGGCCTCGCCGGTCGGCACCGGCCGCAGCGCGGCGACATGCAGGGTCAGCCGCGAGCCGGGCGCGCGGCCGGCAGCGACGTCCTCGGCGAGGCCGGGCGCGTCGGCATCGTCGGTCAGCACCAGATCGCGACCGGTGAACCGGTGGGCGAAGGAGATCGACGCGGCATGGCTGCCGGCAAACAGGGTCGCCGGCGCCCCGCCTGGCGGCCTCCCGTGCGCCGCTGTCCGGAAGCCCGCGGCCACGCTGTCGCCGTGCGCGGAGCCGTCGGACAGGACCTCCACGGCCTCAAGCCCGGCAGCGGCCATGGCCTCGACCAGCCAGCACACGTAGTCCGCATCGCTGTCGCACACGCGATAGGTGGTGGTGTTGCCGGTCAGCGCAGCGGCGGTTGCGGCCGGCAGCAGCAAGGGAATGCCGGCCGCGGCGTAGACCGGGGCGGCGGCGGCCGCGGCGGCCGATGCGAAGTGGCCGACAACACAGCGCGGTTGGGTGGCCGCGATCTGGTCGGCAACCCGTCGCGCGGTGGCCGCGTCAGCGCGATCGTCGTAGAGGACGAGCGGGCGGCCGGCCTCGACGAGCTGCTCGCCCGCAAGGCCCACGGCCTTGAGGAAGGTCGGCGTGTGCACGCTGAGCCGCGGATCGAGGCAGGCGACACAGGCGATGGCGTCCGTCACCGCGGCCTCCCGGTCAGGGCGGCGGCGTAGCGCCGGGCGAGCGCCGGGATGTACTTCGCGCCCCGCCCCGAGAATCCAGCCAGCAGGCCGACGCCGCCGGCATCCGGCAGAACGCTTATCGGCAGGAAATCCGGTGTGTAGGCATCATGGCCGATGTGGGCGGCGAGCACCGCGTTCCCGCTGGTTGCCAGCACCCGCCGGCTCAGGACGAGGTTCTCCTGATTTGCCGCCGCCGGATCGACGGTCAGCTGGCCGGGCACGGGAGCGTCAACCTGGCGCGCGCCGCCACCGAAGTAGAGCTCCGGGCCGCCGGGCCGCAGATAGCATCTCGAGACCTCGTCGATCAGGCAGACCTGCGGCGTGGCCGACGGCTCGTCGGCGAAGGACGTCAGCGGGATCGAGCGGCAGAACAGGGTGGCACGGTCGGGCAGCAGCTCGAGCGCGGCGGCGCCGGCCGCCACAATGGCGCGGCGCACCGTGAGACGCCCGGCCGACGTGCGCAGCTCGACGCCGTCGGCCCGGGGCGCGATCGCCTCGATGGCGCAGCCCTCGAGCACCGTGCCGCCGAGCGCCTGCGCCGTGTCGGCGAGAAGGCGGGCGCCGGCGCGCGGGTCGACATACCCGCCGGCCGGCTCCCACAAGGCGGGCCTGTCCGCGCACGCGAGATCCTCGTGCAGCACCGGGCAGACGTCGGCCGCCGCGGCCCCGTCGATCAACTCGACCGGATACGAGACCTCCCGGTGATCGGCGATGAATGCTCGGACCCGATCCCGGGAGCCGGGCGCCGGGAAGTAGAGCACGCCCGGCCGACGGAACAGCCCCGGGCGCTCGGCCTCGAGCTCGGCCCAGACCCGGACGCCCTCGAGCCCCAAAACGACCAGGCGCGGCTCGGGGTCATAGGCCCGGACGATCCCGCGCGAATGCGCCGTCGCACCGCCACCGCCGATGGTCGAGCGCTCGATCAGCAGGGCAGGATGCTGCCGTTCGGCCAGCGCCCACGCCAGAGCGGCGCCGGCGAGGCCGCCGCCGATGACGGCGATCTCCTCCACGACCCGGCCCGCCCGGCCCGGCCTTCCTATTCCGCCGCCCGCTAAACCACGTCAGCCAAATAGGCGTCGACGTTTCCGCGGTTCCACCAGATCGTGTAGAAATGAAAGGGTTTCTCGCTGTCGTTCCGTACGTAGTGACTCACGCCGCGTGCGATCATGACGATGTCGCCCCGGCTCACGCGGTGCTCCTCGGTGCCCAGGACGACCACGCCCTCGCCGTCCACGGCAATGAACATCTCCTCCTCGTCGTCCGGGCTGTTGACGTGCTCGAGCGTGCTGGTGCCCGGGCGGACGATGCAGTAGCCGCCGCCGAAGGGCGGTGTCACCCCGTCCCATGGAAAGGTGCGAATGCCGTCGAGACCGTATTCGTGCTTCAGGTCGTCGGTCGAGAACCGCTTCACGCACTGCATGCCTGGGCTCCATTCGTGAGGCTGTGAAAGATCGAGGCGAGGTCCCCGACGGTCCGAGGCGGCTCAAGCCCTTCGAAGGCGGTTTCCAGATCGATCTGGAGCTCCGTCGACAGGGCGATGAGGATCTCGACGACGGTCAGGGAATCGAGCCCGATCTCGCTCAGGATCGCGTCGGGCGAGGGCGCGCGCGCGCCGGCGAGATCGGGTCGACGCTCACCGATCATGGCTTGCACCGTTTGGAGGTGGCCGTCCTCGCTCATGGCAGGTCTCCGGTCGCAGGGTGGACGACGCCGTCATCGGCGATGCGGAAGCGGGAGCGGCGGGTCTCGGCGGCCAGCGAGCAGACCGTGCCCAGGAGCCGCCTCTCGTCGGTCTTGCCCGTGGCGCTCAGCGCCACGTTGGTCGCGTGCGCCCAGACGCTCGGACGCATGTAGGGCGGCAGCCAGGCCTTCAGGTGCTCTTCCGCGCCGACCAGCATGGACGGGTCCGAGGACACCAGAACCACCGCGATCTCGCGGCGGCCGGCGCGCTCCAGGGTGCCGACGGCCACCCGGTCGACCCCGACCAGGGCCAGCAGCGTCTGGCGGATCTCGCCAAGGTGGACGCGCCGGCCGGCGATCTTGACCTCGTCGTCGGCCCGCCCGACGAAGACCACGGCACCGTCCGGCTGCCGGTAGCACAGGTCGCCGGTTCGGTAGTACCGGATGCCGTCCCGCTCGAGGAGCGACCGGGAGGTCTCCGCCGGCTGGTCGACATAACCTCGCATGACCTGCGCCCCTCCGATGCACAGCTCGCCGGGCTCGCCTTCGGCGGCGGGCTCACCTCTCTCGTCGAGGATAAGCGCGTGCACGCCCTCGAGTGGCCGGCCAATCGGAAAGCAGCTCACGCGCTCCGGCTCGGGCGTCTCGATCGTATGGCAAAGGCAGACGATGGTGGTCTCGGTCGGCCCATAGGCATTGATCACCCTGGCCTTCGGCAGCCGGCTCTTCCAGAGATTGATGACCTTGGGGTCGCATACCTCGGCACCGGTCATGACCATCTCGAGGTCCGGGAACGCATCCTCGGTGATCGCCTCGGACGGCTGCGAGATGAGGGTCAGAATGGTCGATACGGCGATCAGGTGGGTGATGCGCTCGCGTGAGAGGATGCGCCGGATCAGCGGTCCGGCGACGATGCCGCGGAACTGGTAGACGGAGGCGCCCAGTGACAGGGGCAGCAGGGTGTCCTCGATGGAGACGTCGAAGTGGAACGGTGACAGGCTGAGCACCCGTGAGGCCGGGGTGACGCGCAGGACGGCGTTGTGCGCCCGGAAGTAGGAGAGAAGGCTGTCGACCCCGATCTCGACGCCCTTCGGCTCGCCCGTCGATCCGGACGTGAACAGGATGTAGGCAGTGTCCTCGGGGTGCATCGGGCACGTGGCAGGGACGGCCAGGCCGGTCCCGACGAAGGTCGCCTGCAGCTCCTCCAGGGTCAGCACCGCATGGCCCGGCGGCGGCGCGGTGCTGCGGCAGGACACGACGAGCCGGGGTCGGAGCCGGCGCAGGATGCCGTCCAGACGTGCCGCCGGCGCCTCGCCGTCGAGGGGAACGTAGACGGCGCCACGCTTCCAGATGGCCACGGCGATGGCGGGCATCATCGCCCGCTTCTCGGCGATCACGGCCACGCGCTCGCCCTTGCTCACCCCCCGCGCGGCCAGCTCCGCGGCCAGGCGGCAGGCCATGGCCTCCAGCTCGCGGAAGGTGTGGCGGGTCGATCCGTCGTCGACCGCAACCCGGTCCGGCGCGCAGGCCAGCCCGTAGGCCAGCAGGTCGCCCAGCCGCTCGGCCGCGCGATCGTCGGCCAGGGTGCGGCGCTCGATCGACCAGGGCGGCGGCTCGGCGGCAAGGTCGCTCAGCATGCCCGGCTCTCGACGGCAACAGGGCCGGCATCAAGGAAGAACCGCACCTTGGCCTTCTCGGTGGCGCCGATGCGGCGGTAGAAGCGGATCCCGAGCATGTTGTCCGGCGGCGTGTGCCACTGGATCTCGCGGCACCCGTGGGCGCGGGCAAAGGTGGTCAACTCGTTCATGAGCCGGCGGCCCAAGCCTCGGCTGCGATAGGCCTCCCGCAGGTAAAGGCAGTCCATGTAGACGAACGGCGCGGCGTTCCAGGTCGAATGGTCGATCGTCGCCGTCATGTAGCCGGCAACCCCGCCGCCGGCGTCGAGCACCCAGCCGAAGATGCGCGGGGTCTCGCCGAACATGAGCTCGGCCAGAGCCGGGCGGCGGTCATGCCCGGCGAATTCCAGCCTCTCGTAGGCGGCGTGCTCGGCGAAGAGCTCGATCAGGGTGTCGAGGTCGCCCGGAGCGACGGCGCGGATGACCATCTCAGGCAAGCCCGCTGAAGCCGTCGGCGAGATAGGGCTCCAGCACCTCCGGCTCCAGCCGCTCAGGGCGGCCGGCCAGCACTTCGCGCACCCAGGCGTCGCGCTCGTGCTTGTAGATCTCGAGCTCCCAGACGCAGGCGATGACGCGGAGGTGGTCGAGCGCCGTCATGGTCGGGCTCGGGCTGGCCAGGTCGTCCACCGAGAACACCCGAAGCCGAAGCATGTTGGCGTCGTACCACGTGTTGACGAGCACATAGAGGCCGTCATTGGCCCAGTGCAGGATGCCGAACCCGACCTTGTGGTCGGCCTCCAGCACCGGGTCCGGCAGACCGGCCTCGAGCATGCGCTCGATCGCCCGGGGCTCGGGCAGCGGCGCCCGGGCGAAGCGGCTGGAGCGCAGGGCGTACGCCTTGAGCCGATGGTCGGCTGCCGTCACCACCCCGAGGAACTCGACCGCGCGCGGCTCGTACACGAAGGGATTCATGACAGAGCGGCTCCCGACAGTCGGCTGGCCAAGGTCGGGCACAGCGGTGCGGCGATGTGGGCGAAGCGGCGCCAGCCGGAGGGCTGAAGCTCCGGCGCCGACCTTTCGATCTCCTGCGCCAGATCGACCACCGCCTCGGCCATGCCGCTGATCGAGAACTCGTCAAGGGCGGCGTGACGACGCCAGCGGGCCACGCTCGGACTGTTCGACCAGCCCTCGTCCGTGATGCCGCCGGCAGCCTTCCGCTGCTCGGCGGCGGCCGCCGTCGCGGCCCGGCTCATCGGCCGGAACACGTCGTCGACCCAGGCCTTGAAGTGGTCCATCTCGAAGTTCTTGACCTCGGTCTCCGGCGAAAAGCAGGCGGTGTAGAGCCGGATCGCGTCGGCCGGATACTGGCCGACCATGTCCTTGATCCAGACGGCGTTGCCGCGGCTGGTCGAGAAGTCGTCGCCATTGAGCTTGAGGAACCGGTTGGTCAGGTACAGTCCGATCGGGGGGCCGGACGGGTCGCATGCCAGCTGGACGCAGTAGGCCACGGCGTGGCTGTAGGAACAGTCGTAGCCGAGGAAATGCACCATCCGCGTCTCTGGCGCCCACCACTCCGCGAAGCGCCCCCGATCGGGCCGCGCCGCCAGATACTCGTCCAGCGTGCTGCGGTAGCCGGTCAGGCCCATGAACCACGTGTGCAGCGGCTCGCTGTCGAGAACGTCGAGGCACAGACCGGCGTCGCCCGGGCGCGTGATCGGCCAGGTGTCATCCTCCGCCTGGAGCACGTCGTGCAGGAAGATGTTGAGGCACGGCCTGATCGGCTGCCCGGCATGGGCGGCCGCGACCCGGCGGAAATGGCGGCCCAGGTGCCACACATGGCTGTCGACGTGGTGCAGGACCATGGCCGTGCCGCAAGCCATGCAGCGCATCCCGGTCATGGCCGCGGGGTCCGGCTTGCGGGCACAGGCCTCGCACTGGCTGGCATCGGACGACGCGCCGCAAAAGTTGCAATGTCCCCGTCCGAAAGCCTCGTAGCCGTGCTTGCCGCAGGCCGGGCAGACATGGACCGGAGCCGGCCGACGCTCGAGGTCGTCCGCCACCACGCTCACGTAATGCCGGGCCGAGCGCTCGAAGGCGGCGCTGTCCTGGGCGCGCATGAAATGGTCGAAGCGGATGTCGACGGCTTCCAGAGACAGCAGCATCATGCGCCACACGAGGTCGCTGTAGCTGGCCGGATCACGGTCGAGCTCAGCGGTCTTGCGCGGCACGTAGCTCTGATAGTCGTCCGAGTAGGTGAGCAGGACGACATCGTGCCCCGCCTGCGCCAGCACGCGCCGACAGACGTCGGCTGCCAGGAAGGGACCCGAGAGGTGGCCGAGGTGCAGGTCGCCGTTCGGCGTGGGCGGCGTACAGGTGACGATGTATCGTGTCATGGTTGAAGCGCTACCTGAGGCATGGCGAGCGCCTCCGGGACGCCGCTCAGCGCTCCCAGGATGACGTGGCGCGTCGCCGGATGGGTGTAGAAGGAGAAATGATCGCCGTCCTCGACCACATGCATCCGGGCGCCGTTGATGCGTGCCGCCGCGTCGACGGTGCCCTTGGGGTGGGCGGTGATGTCCTGGGTGCCGGTGACCAGCAAGGTTGGACAGCGGATCGCGTCCAGCCCCTTGAGCGGGTCCTCCTGAACGAAGGCGCGGATCAGCCGGGCATAGCGGAACACCTCCTCCGGACCGGCCGTGAGCTTCTCAACCAGATGCTTGTGGGCGGGATGGGTCACGCTCATCGCCTGCTCGGACCTGCGCACGATGTCGCGCGTGACCAGCCTGACCAGGCCAGCCTTGGTCTCGCTGAACACCGACTTGTACAGGAGGCCGGCGATGGCGCGGCTCGACGCCACCTTGGGCATGATCGACCTCAGGTTCTTCTGGAACAGCGTCAACTCGGCGCCGGCATGCATGTAGCTGCCGTTCAGCAGCACCAGATGTCGGACCCGGTCCCGGTCGCCGGAGGCGACACGGGCGGCCACCACCGCGCCGGTCGACCAGCCGATCAGGTCGATCGGCCCCGGCGCGAGCGCGTCCCGCACCACCTCCCAGTCCGTCAGGTGATCCTCGAGGGTGAGGCCGCCGGCGGTGACGTCGTAGCCCTGGTCGGGCAGGCCCCGGCAATCCCAGGAGACGACACGCCGCCCGGCCGCGACGAGATCGTGCACCAGGGGATGCATGGCGTCGATCGGCATGCCGAAGGCATTGATGATGACCACCGTCGGCAGCCCGGCGCGGTCCGGTCCCGTCTCGTAGGCAGTGATTGAGGAGCCATCCCGGCGAGGCAGCCGGCGTGTGCCGAGCAGCTCGGTCAGGCTGCCGAAGCGCGCCTCGCGCACACCGGCCTCGACATAGTTCAGCAGGTCGACATCGAAGATGCGGCGACTGCCGTCCGCCTCGCCGCCTTCGAAGGTCTTGCGGGTGGCCGGATCCGCGTAGGGCCGGAAGAAGGCCAGCTGGCGATTGATGCGCCGGTCCTCGGCCGGCACCGCGAGTTCGTTGTCGGTGCGCTCCATCTCGACGCCGAGCCGGTCGCCGATGGCGATCAGAATATCGCGCACCGGCACGTCGGTGCCGGCGATGGTGTGGATCCGCGGGCTTGGCGCGGGCGGATCCGCGTTCGCCACCGCCAGCATGTCATCGACGACGCGGTCCACGCTGACCAGGTTGACCGCACCGTCGCCGCCGTGAAGCACAAGCCGTCCGCCCGGCGACAGGCGTCGCCGGCGCACCTCGGCCTCGAGCGTGCGGATCAGGCCGTAGAGGCCGCTCCTCGAGCCGCTCGGCGCCTTGGTCTGGAAATGGCCGACCACGGCGGTCGGCCGAAGCACCGTCAGCGCCATGCCGGCCTCGCGGGCGATCCGAGTGATCTCCCTCTCGGCGTCGAGCTTGCCGGTCTCGTAGGCGTTGTTCGGGTCGATCGACGCCGGCAGCGGCTCGTCGCCGGAGATGGCGCCGGCGCGCCGGCCGAACACGTAGGCGGTCGAGACGTGCACCAGATGGCCGCAGCCAATGCCGACGGCGAGGCTGGCGACCTCGCGCGATGCCTGGACATCCGCGGCCGCGCGTTCGGTCTCGGCGTACGTGCCGAGGTCGGCCGCGATATGCCAGACCTGATCGATACCGGCCGAGCCAAGGAGGGCCCGATCCTCGGCTGCCAAGCCGCAGCCGGGCAACGCGGCGTCGCCCGGGAGCACGTCGACGCGAGCGGCAAGCTCGGCCGGATCACGGTCGGCGTGCGCAGCGTGCAGCGCCCGTGCCAGACCTGCCCTCAGCCGTTCCCCGGGCGCCGGTCCGCCTGGTCGCGGACGCACCAGCGCCAGCACGCGCGCGTCCGGGTGCCGCAGCAGGTGCCCGGCGAGAAAGGCAGCGCCGATGAAGCCGCTGCCACCGGTGACGAGGAGTCTGGTCATCGCCTGATCACCCTTGCTCCCGGCTGCTAGGACGCGACGGAGCAGGCGCCGTGGAGGCTCGACCGCTCCACCGGGGAGCCCTGGGGCGCCGCCAGCCATTGGGCGACGGTCGCCGCCAGGGCACCTGGTTCGGCTTCCTCCGGAATGTTGTGGCCGGTCTCGGGCAGCACGACGAGCCGGGCTCTGCTGATCTGGGCCTCGAACCACCCACCGATGTCGGGCGGCAGCCAGGCGTCCTCGGCACCCCAGATCAGCAGGGTCGGCTGGCTCAGGCAGCGCACCTCCCGGTGCCGGTCGAAGGTGACCGCGCGCATGCGTCCGAGCAGCCCGTCGCGCACGCCCTCCCGCCGGATCATGGTGTAGTAGCGGTCGACCAGCGCGTCGGTCACCATCGCGTCGTCGTGGAACGCTTCCTCGAGATTCATGCGCACCAGGAAGCGCGGGGTCAGATGCCTCATCAACTCACCCAGGGCCGGGACCTGCGCGAGCTTCCAGGTGATCGGGCTCGGATGCGGGTAGCCGGTCGGCGCCAGGAGCACCAGCCGAGAGATCGTGTCGGGGTGCTCGAGCGCCGCGGTCCAGGCGATCTGGCCCCCGGTTGAATGGCCGATCACCGCGGCGGGACGGACGCCGAGCCGGGCGAGAAAGGCGTGTGCCGTCGCGACACCCGCCTCGATGGAATAGTCCCCGTCGGGCGCAGGGTCCGACAGGCCGCTGGCCGGAAGGTCGACCGCGATCACCCGAAAGCCGCGCGCGGCGAGCGCGTCGGCGAAGGGTTGCCAGCCGCTGATGTCGGCACCGGAGCCGTGCAGGATCAGAACCGCCGGCCCGGCGCCCTCGTCCGTGTAGTGGAGCGTCATTCCGTCCAGGTCGACCGTGCGCGAGCCGGGCCCAGCGAGCGCGTTCACCACCTCCGCGTGGTCGAGATCACCGCGGTAGGCGTAGGCGTAGCCGACCCCGAGCAGGACGAGCATCAGCACGGCGAGGCGGACGAGGCTAGGCCGGCTCATAGCGGAGCAGGCGCTCACGGTTGCGGGCATAGGTCACGTTGGAGCGGAGGATCCGCAGCAGCGTGCCCGGGGTGAGGAACTCCTGCCAGGGGATGACTCGGGCGATGAACAGGTGCAGGCGGTGCGCGATCTCCGGGTCCGCAACGGCCGCGCGGGAGATGAGCTTCTCCAGCAGGTTCATGCCGCGACCGTTCGAGTTGTCCTGGATGAAATATTCGTGCCCGCTCAGCCGGGCTCGATGCCGCCGCTTGTAGGTCGCCAGCGGCGAGGCCAGATCCGCTCCCCGCGCCAGGGCCGGGCCGACGCATTCCACCAGCCAGTCGGCGGACTGCAGCGCGAACCCGCAGCCGACGCCGGACATGGGATCGCACGACATGCAGGCGTCGCCGATCAGCGCGAGGTTGCGGTGCGCCGCCGGCCGCTTGAAGTCCTTGAGGCGGCGCAGACCGTAGAGGCGCGAGGCGCGCTCGGCCCGGCTGCGGTCGGGGGCCGCCGGAAGATCATCGAAGAACCTCTCGAGTGTGCCGAACTTGTCGGCCATCCAGGCGTCGTGCTGGTCGTGCGTGACGAAGCAGCACAGCATGGTCAGGTCGTCGTCGAAAGGGTACGCGAAGCCCATGTCGCGACCCTTCTGCCAGAATTGAGCGGTCCTGCCGGTCCGCAGCGGCATGCCGCGGTAGTACGCGAAGTACACGAATCGGTTGTTGGTGCGATGGGTGGTCGGCACCCCGGCCAGCCGCGCTCCCTCGGAATTGCGGCCGTCTGCCAGCACGACGAGCCGTGCCTGCGCCTCTTGGGCGGTCCCGTCGTCGGTCAGGTAGCGCAGCCCCGTGAAGCGTCCCTTGTCGTCCTCGATCAGGGAGCGAAGGCGAGCCCCCAGGCGCACGGTGACACCCGGGCTGGCGCCGGCGGTCCTCAGCATGAGCGGATCGAGCTTGCGGCGCTGGATCGAGTAGCCGTGCCGATAGGCCTCATCCCGCTCGAACGGGTCACGGATCCAGCCGAAGGGCGTCCAGAAGACCGCGCTGTTGCGGATCGCGCCGAGCCCGTCGAGCGGCTCCTCCAGACCAAGCTTCCGGATCACCGGCAGGGCGCTGGGCTGGATGAAGGTGGTGCAGGCCGCCTTGTAGTCGTCCTCCTTGTGCTTCTTGTCGACCAGCAGGATGTCAAGCCCGAGCCGGGCAAGAAGGATCGCGGCGGCGCATCCCGCCATGCCGGCGCCGACGATCGCGACGTCGTGGCGGGAGGCCGAGCCGGCGCTGGGGACGGGCGAGGGGGTCATCCTGTTCCTCACTTCGGATCAGACGGTCGCGTTGAAGGGGCGCGCCGGCCGACCCCAGGCCTGCATGGCCGCCGGCCTCGGCTCGCCCGCCTCCGGGCGGCAGGCGGCGGCGATGGCGTCGGCGATGAGCGCCGAGCGCGTCGACAGCAGGCTGAAGGACCCGGCATCGCCGAAGCCGTGGGTGGATTCACACAAGCCGTTCAGGAAGACCGGCGGCATCGCACCGCCCTCGGCCGTGAAGGCGATGCTGAAGTCGCGATTGACGGCGATGCCGCCGTCGTCGCGGAAGCGGGCGGTCGGCGCCAGGCGATCGAGCAGCGGATGGAACGGCTCCTGCTCCTCGCCGCCGCCGAAGTTGCGGAAGCCGGTCGCCAGGATCACCGCATCGACACGCTCGTGCCGCATCTCCCCGCTGCAGCGTTCCCGCAGGTGGAGGTCAAAGCCGCCGACGGTCCCTGCCGGGGTCACCGCGGTGATGGCGGTGTTTGTCAGGAGCTGCACCGTCTCGCGGCCGGTCACCTTCTGCTCGTAAAGACGCATGTTGAGGGCGGCGATCACGTCGTGATCGGCGGCGCCATAGTTGCTGCGCCACAGCTCCCGCACCATCTCCGCCTGCTCCGTCTCCGGGGCTCCGTAGAAGTAGTCGACGAAGCCGGGCATGTAGATGCGCTCGGTGAAGGGGCTCAGATCCTTCAGCTTGAAGCCGAACCGCCGGCAGATCGCCAGCACCTCCACCTCCGGAGCGCGCCCTGCAAGGTCAAGGATGATCTCCGTGGCGCTTTGGCTGCCGCCCACCACGGCGATGCGCCGGGCGCCCTCGCGCCCAATCCAGCGCTCGACGCTCGGCAGGTAGTCGTTCATGTGCACAAGGCGCGGGCCGAGATGAGGCGCGAACACCGGTGGGATCAGGGCCGAGCGGCCGGGCGCGAAGCTGAGCGAGCGGGCCAGCCATGCCTCCTCGCCGCACGCGACGCGGATGACCCGGCCGTGGCGTGGATGGTCCACCACCTCGATGCCGTCGACCCGGCGGCCGGTCTCGACGACGCGGCCGAACTGCGCGGCCACCCACTCGACATAGCCGGCGTATTCGCACCGCGGCGGAAACGGTGCATCAAGGTTGAGGAACTCGAACAGCCGCCCCTGCTCCTTCAGATACGACAGGAAGCCATAGGGGCTTTGAGGATTGCGGGGCGTGACCAGATCCCGCAGTGGATTGTGCTGGATGTCCGTGCCGGGCAGCAGCATCCCCGGATGCCAGCGCGGCCGTGCCTGAGCCTCGAGGAACAGCGAGCCGTCGAGCAGCCCGATCTCCTCGAGGGCGATCGCCAGCGCGATGTTCGATGGGCCGAAGCCGACCCCGACGCAGTCGAGGACGCGATCGGCCGGGGACACGGCGGCGAGGTGAGGACGAGCGGCCACGATGACGGTCCGGTCGAAGGGCGGGTCAGGCCACGGCCACGGCCCGGGGCCGGCCGGCGCCGACCGGCGCCAGGGCCTCGAGCTGCGCGGCGATGATCTCGATCGCCTCGTCGATCTCCGACTCGATCACCGTGAGCGGCGGCATCAGCTTGAGGACCTCATCGTGCGCGCCGGCCGCCTCGAGGATCAGGCCGGCCTCGAAGCAGGCGCGGCGGACCGCGCCGCAAAGGTCGCCGTTCTCGAGGTCGATCCCCTGCATGAGCCCGGCGCCCTTGACCCGGAGACCGTGGTCGCCGGCCAGCCGCGACAGGCGGGCGTGCAGCATGGCGGCCTTGCCCTGCACCGAGTCGGCGAGGTCCGGCCCGGACCAGAACAGGTCGAGGGCGGCCGCGCCGGTGACGAAGGCGTGGCCGTTGCCGCGGAAGGTGCCGTTGTGCTCGCCGGGCGTCCAGGCATCGATCCTCGGATCGAGCAGGACCAGGGCCATCGGCAGGCCGAATCCGGACAGCGACTTGGCCATGACGACCATGTCGGGCACGACGCCGCTTGCCTCGAAGGAGAAGAAGCGGCCGCTGCGGCCGCAGCCGGCTTGAATGTCGTCGATGATCAGCAGCGCGCCATGGCGGCGGGCGGTGTCGGCCACGCGCCGCAGCCAGTCCGCGGAGGCGACGTTGAGGCCGCCTTCACCCTGGATCACCTCGAGCACGACGGCCGCGGGCCGGTCGACGCCGCTCGACGGGTCGTCGAGCAGCCGCTCCAGCATGGCGGCGGTATCGATCTCCGGGCCGAAGTAGCCGTCAAACGGCAGCCTCGTGACGCCGCCGAGCAGGGATGTGGCCGCTGCCCGGTGAGCGCTCGAGCCGGTGAGCGCCAAGGCGCCGAGGGAGCAGCCGTGGAAGGCGTTGGTGAAGGCGACGATGTTGGTTCGGCCGGTCACCTTGCGGGCCAGCTTGATCGCCGCCTCGACAGCGTTGGTGCCGGTCGGTCCGCTGAACTGCAGCTTGTATGACAGCCCTCGTGGTTCAAGAATATGGTCACGGAAGGCTTCCATGAAGCGTGCCTTGGCATCGGTCTCCATGTCCAGGCTGAGCGCGATGCCGTTGCTGCGAACATAAGAAACAAGCGCTTCAATCAAGGCTGGATGATTGTGACCGTAATTCAGCGAGCCGCATCCTGACAAAAAATCCAGGTAATTACGACCATTCCTGTCCTTCATGAATGTTCCGGAGGCCGTCGAGAATTGGGTCGGGAAGCCTCGTGCATAGCTTCGCACCGCCGATTCACGCTCAAATATTGAAGTCGCAGCGAGCGCTGTCATGCCATGCCTCCAGACGCATGCAACGGAAAGGACAGGGGATCCGTTCCGGCATGGAAGCTACTATCATTCTCTTGATATAAGCCGACAGGCTTGCGCTGTGTCAATGACTGATTCACTGGTCCTTTAGACGAGCCAACAAATCATTGAGGTGGCTCATGCCATGGTCTGTTTTGGATGCGGACTTTTCCATGTCTTTGGAGGTGAATACAGAAGGATTCAGGTGTGTGCCGTAATGAAATCCTGTTAAGGCCAATCTGGAATTGGCGGACATCGCACGATTGACCATACGAGCATTGCCGGGGGAAGCCGCGTGCCCTGCCGGCCCCTCGATGATCTCGGCCATGCGGGAGCCTCGGCGTGCCAGGGCGGCGGCAGGGTGGGCGGGTGCCCAGGGCGGCGGCAGGGTGGGCGGATGCGCCCCGGCCGAGCTGGAGCGTGTCCGCCGGAGGCGGAATCGGCACCGGCCGGCGATGCCACCCACCCCGGAAAGGCTCTCACGACTTATACCAACGGCGACAGATTGTGACTCGCGGGGGATTCCCTTTTTTGCCTGGA
>CAZTHL010000007.1:0-78209 GCA_964613585.1 uncultured Mycobacteriaceae bacterium
CCGCCCCAGCCGAGCTCGTAATAGGCCCACCAGGAGCCGAGCGCGATGCCGAGGGTAAGACCGCACCAGGCCGCGAGGGTCCAAGGCCGCACCCAGCGCGCCCAGGCGGCGTCCACCCGTCCCTCGATCAGGGCCGCCACCGCGAAGCTGAAGGCCATGGAGAAGCCGACATAGCCGAAGTACAGGAAGGGAGGGTGGAAGGCGAGCCCCGGGTCCTGAAGCAGCGGGTTCAGGTCCCGGCCGTCGAGTGGCGGCGGGAACACCCGCTCGAACGGGTTCGAGGTGCCGAGAATGAACAGCAGGAAGCCGACCCCGATCATGCCCTGCACCGCCAACACCCGGGCCCGCAGGGTCTCGGGCAGGTTGCCGCCGAACCAGGCGACCATGGCGCCGAACAGCGCCAGGATCAGCACCCACAGGACCATCGAGCCCTCGTGGTTGCCCCAGACGCCGGACAGCTTGTAGATCATCGGCTTGGCCGAATGGCTGTTGGCGACGACGTTGGCGACCGTGAAGTCGGAGACGACGAAGGCGTAGGCGAGCGCCGCGAACGCAACCGCGATGCAGGCGAACTGGCCTGAGGCCGCCGGACCAGCGACAGCCATCCAGGCCGGGTTGCCCCGCGCCGCGCCGACCAGGGGTACGGTCGACTGCAGAAGCGCCAGCACCAGCGCCAGGATCAGGGCGAAATGGCCAAGCTCGGGGATCATGCGCGGGCTCCGCGGGTCAGGCTGGGCGAAGGCGGCGGCGAGGCGGCCCTCATCACGGCGTCGCCTGGAGGCTGCCGCCGGCCTGCTCGCGCCATTCGCCGGCGTCCTTCAAGGCCTCAGCCACCTCGGGCGGCATGTAGTTCTCGTCGTGCTTGGCCAGCACCTCGTCGGCGACGAAGACGCCATCGCCGCCGATCCGACCATGCGTGACCACGCCCTGTCCCTCGCGGAACAGATCAGGCAGGATGCCGGCATAGGCCACGGGAAGCGAGTGCACGCCGTCGGTCACCGTGAACTGGACCGTCACGCCGTCGGTGCGGCTGACGCTGCCCTCCTCCACCAGGCCGCCCAGGCGGAAGCGCTGCTCCGGCGCCAGCTCGGCCTCGACCACATCGGACGGACTGTAGAAGAACAGCAAATTGTCCTCGAAGGCGGTCAGCGCCAGCGCCGTCGCCGTGCCGAGTCCCAGCATCACCAGGGAGAGGGTGTAAAGGCGTCGCTTCTTACGCGTCATCGCCGGCCAAGCCTTGCTCTCGGGTCTCCAGGGACGACGTCGGCCGCGAGCTGTCCCACCGGGGTCGGCGTGAGCGCTCCAGCTGCCGGATCTCGTGCTCGCGCCGCTTGGAGCGCCGCCAGCTCAGCAGCACCAGCACCCCTAGGACGACGGCGCACACCGCATAGGAGGACCAGACGTATAGCGCGTGGGAGCTCGGATCGGCCAGGGCTTGCATCAATCGGCAGGATAGCGCTGTCGGCGAACGGTGTCTCGATGCGTCTCGACGTGTCAGATGGCGTGTGCTGCGGGCCCCGTCGACAGAGCCCCCACTGCGTCCGGCCGCCGCATCAGGAAGAACGCGTTGCCGAAGCGATCACCAAAGCGGCGCGCCATGTCGATCTCCCGCTCAACCTCCTCGATCACCTGGGACAGCGCCGGGTCGGCGGCGGCCTCGGAGCGCAGAGCCGCGATGCGCGAAGCCATTGGGCCATGATACTCGTCCCAGGCCTCGCGCGGCAGCGCGAAGCGGTCGACGGGCTCAAGCCCGGCCTCGACGATGCGCCGCTCGCACCCGGCCATGTCCGTCATGTCCGCATACTCGGCTGCGAGGTAGCCGGCCGCCTCGGGTGGCCGGTCGTCGGTGAGCCAGCAGAGCTCGGTCACGGCGATGGCGCCGCCGGGCTTCAGCAGGTCGCGCCAAGCCCCGAGCCCGGCGACGAAGCCAAGCAGGTAGACCGCCCCTTCCGACCAGATCAGGTCGACCGTGCCAGGCGCGACCTCGAGGGCGCCCATGTCCGCATTGACCGCCTCGATGCGGTCGGCGAGGCCGGCCGCCGCCGCCGACCGGCGCAGCTGCCCGAGAAACGGCTCGTGCGCATCGACCGCGGTAATGGTGGTGCCTGGGAACGACTGTGCCAGCACCAGCGTGGAACGGCCGGGGCCGCAGCCCAGGTCGAGCACGCGGGGCGCACGGGGCTCGGGCAGCGGTGGCAGGCGCCGCACCGCCTCCGCCGTCGCGGCGTCCGTGCCGGGCCCCTCTCGCGGCAGATCGCGGTGCAGCCGGAAGAAGGCGGCGGGGAGCGGCGGCAACGGCATCGGGCGACGCTACGAGCGGGCTTGGCTGAGGCGAAGGCCGTGGATGCGCCGCTCCAGCACCTCGGTGCGCGTGCGCATGAGGGCCAGGGTGACAAACAGCAGCGTGAAGGCCGCCGACATGACGAGCAGCGGCGCCAGCATGCTCGAATGGATGGCCGGAGTGCCGATGCGCTCCAGGGTGGACACCGAGGCCGGCTGGTGGAGGGTGTTCCACCAGTCGACGGAGAACTTGATGATCGGCAGGTTGACCGTGCCGACGAGAACCAGGATCGCGCCGGACCGCAGGCCGCGGCCCGGATCGTCGAAGGCGTTCACCAGCGCGATGTAGCCGAGATACAGGAAGAACAGGATCAACACGCTGGTGAGCCGCGCGTCCCACACCCACCAGGTGCCCCACATGGGCGCGCCCCACAGGCTGCCGGTGATCAGGCACACGGCGGTGAAGGCGGCCCCGACCGGCGCGGCGGCCTTGCAGAACAGGTCCGCCAGCGGATGCCTCCAGACCAGGCCAACGGCGCTGGCCACGGCCATGTTGGCGTAAACGAACATGGCCATCCAGGCGGTCGGCACGTGCACATACATGATGCGCACGGTCTCGCCCTGCTGGTAATCGGCCGGCGAGACGACCAGGGCGAGATACAGACCGACGGCGAGCAGCGCGAACGTGAGGCCGGCGCTCCACGGCACCACGGCCTCGGCCAGCCTGAGAAACCGGGTCGGATTGGCGAAGCGGTGCATGTTGAAGGTTCCGGACATGCCACTGGGATATCACGCCGGGTCGGCATGGCAAGGCGCTTCGCGGTCGCGGCGTGAAGAAACGGGAGCTCCACCTTCAGCCGGCGACGAACGAGTCACCGCAGCGCCTGACGGAGCGCGGCGGCGGCGGCCAGAGGAGCCAGGGTCAGGGTGAGCGCCAGCACCCCGCCGAGCAGCAGCAGGTGAGGACGGGCGGGCAGGCCCATGGCGGCGGCGTCGATGGCCGACACGGCGAAGATGAGCACCGGCACCGTCAGCGGCAGGATCAGGAGCGCCACCAGGGCGCCGGCCCGCCGCGCCCCAAGCACCAGGGCCGCGCCGATCGCGCCCAGAAGGCTCAGGCTCGGTGTGCCAAGAAGCAGGGTCAGGGTGAGGGCGGGATAGGCCCCATCGGGCAGATCGAGCAGAATCCCGAGTACCGGAGCCACCAGGATCAGCGGCACGCCCGTGGTCAGCCAGTGCGCCGCCGCCTTGGCCAGCACCGCCAGCTCCAGCGGCACGGGCGACAGCACCAGCAGGTCGAGCCCGCCGTCCTCGTAGTCGTCTCGGAACAGCCGCTCGAGCGCCAGCAGCGATGCGAGCAGGGCCGCCACCCAGATCACGGCCGCGGCCATGCGCGCCAGGAGGTTCGGCTCCGGCCCCAGACCCAGGGGGAACAGCGCCACCGTGACCACAAAGAACATGATCGCCGTGGCGGCGTCGCTGCCCGCGCGCAGGCTGAGGCGCAGCTCACGCGCGGCCAGCCGCAGAAAGCCGTTCACGCCGTCCCCGCGCCGGCCGCCCCCGCGTGGGCGATGCACTCGAGAGCGCCCTCCTCGCCGGTGTCGCGGACGGCAAAGGCGCCCAGATCGAGGGCCTCGGCGCCCGGCAGGTCGAGCCCGCCGTGCGTCGCCGCCACCAGAAGACCTCCGCCGTCCCGGTGCCGGCGGATCGCCTCGGTCAGCTGCGCCTGCCCCTCGGCATCGAGCGCGGTGGTCGGCTCGTCGAGCAGCCACAGCGGGCCGGGAGCGGCGAGCGCGCGGGCGAGCGCGACCCGGCGGCGCTGCCCCGCCGACAGGTAGCGGCCCGGCAGGTCCGCCAACGGCAGGGCGCCATAGGCCTCCAGCGCCATCCGGGCGCGCGCTCCGGCCTCCCGCGGATGCGCAAGGCCGGCCCAGAAGGCCAGATCCTCGGCCGGGGTCAGCGTTGGCTTGATGGCATCCTGATGGCCGATGTAGACACACCGGACGTGATGCGCTGCCGGGTTCTCCAGGATGTCCAGGTCCTCCCAGCCGAGGGCCCCGGCGAACGGCGGCAGCAGCCCGGCCATGAGCCGGAGCAGGGTCGACTTGCCGCTGCCGTTGCGCCCGGTCAGCAGAAGCGCGCCGCCCGGCTCCACACGGAAGCCAAGGCCGGCGAAGACGAGTCGCGGCCCACGCAGGCAGGCCAGCTCATGCCCGAAGAAGAGGCTCACGGTCGAACGGAATCGCAGCGTAGCGGCACGGCTCGGACGCGGCGATCGGCGGACCGGCGGCCGGGCATGGCGCGGAACACAAAAAAGGGCCACCGCAGGAGCACTCCCGCGGTGGCCCGAAAATCAACCAGCCGGGGCCATGGCTGGCGGTGGCGATACCGGCGGGCTCGATCGAGCCGCCGGAGCGGGCGCCGGAGCACCTGCGCGCCACCCTTGGTCTGGGGACCGTTAACCAAACTGAGCCCCGAAAGTGGCGAAAGTATGGTTCCGCGCCGCACCAAAAGGACGAGCACGAGGGGCCGAACGCTCATCCTCCGGAGAGGCTGAGGCCGAGATGGATCAGCCCATAGCCGATGGCGATGGTGGCGCCCAGGGCGGCAACGCTGGTCACCACGGTCAGCAGGCCACGACGCTCGCCACCCGGTGAAAGGGAGCTCGGCGCCGGCGGCGCGGCGTTCTCCTCATGCAGACGCTGGAGCGCGGCGGCCATCGGCACATGGGCTCGGGCGCCCGCGTGCCGGCTCAAAAGCGGCGCAGCCTGAGGGTCGGCGCCGAGCGGCGTCTCGAGCACGCGAAGCTGCTCGATGGCCCTGGCGGAGTCGCCGGGCACGGCAGCCGCCGAGGCGCCCCCGACCGGGGCCGTTCCGGTGCCGCTCACCACAGCAGTCCGATCAAGGGCTCAAGGACCGTCTCACGCAGCGGCCACACGAAGACAGTCAACGCACCGCATATTCCAGCGGCCGAAAGCCAGACCTGACGCCGGGCGTCGACGATGGGCTGACCGCAACGGCAGCGGGCATGGGTCTCGCGGCGGATCGGGGCGCCGCAGCCGCGGCATCGGGTCGTCATCGGCACAGGTCTCCTTCCGGTCCCGACGAGCAGAAGCCCGGCAAGGCTAGGGCCACAGGCCGGCCGGCTCCAGCGGAAAATGCCACCCGCCGCTCCCCGGCGCCCCCACCCCCGCCCGGCAACGACCGGCCCGCGGTCGACGTGGCAAGACCGTTGAAGCACCGATCAACTCGGCACCCGGCAGCCCAGGGCACGGCCGAAGGCGAGGCTGCCGACGCTGTCTCGCGCAGGGCACGGCTCCAGGAACCGTTCGAAGTCGCCCTTTGTTGGCCATGGCAACTACTCGCTTTGCAAGGGAACCCGTGTCATGGCCGACGGCGCGCCGCTCGTCCTTTGGCTGTCGGAGCTCAGCCGCCGGGACACCGGCCTGGTCGGCGGCAAGAATGCCTCGCTCGGTGAGATGATCGCCCGCCTGAGCAACGCCGGCATCCGCGTCCCGGGCGGCTTCGCCACGACCGCGGAGGCGTACTGGGCCTTTCTCGACGCCAACGACCTGCGGCGGCGCGTGACCGGCCGGCTGGGCGACCTCGCCGACGACGGCGGCAACCTCGCCGAGGTTGGCCATGCGGTCCGCGCGATGATCCTCGAGGCCAGGGTCCCTGACGACCTCGCCGCCGCCATCCGGGACCGGTATGCGGCCATGTGCGAGAGCGTTGGACGCAAGGATCTCGATGTCGCCGTGCGCAGCTCGGCCACCGCCGAGGATCTGCCCGAGGCCAGCTTCGCCGGGCAGCTCGAGACGTTCCTCAACATCCGTGGCGAGGAGGCCCTGCTCGACGCCGCCAAGCGTTGCTTCGCTTCCCTCTTCACGGACCGGGCCATCAGCTATCGGACGACCCGGGGCTTCGACCACATGCAGGTGGCGCTGTCGGTCGGCGTCCAGCGGATGGTGCGCGCCGACACCGGGGGCGCCGGCGTCATGTTCTCCATCGACACCGAGACCGGCTTCCCGGGCGCCGCGCTCATCAACGCCTGCTGGGGCCTCGGCGAGACTGTCGTGCAGGGCATGGTCGAGCCCGATGAGTACCATGTGTTCAAGCCGCTGCTCGACGACGAGCGCCTGCTGCCGATCCTTGAGAAGTCCCTCGGGTCGAAGCACAGCAAGATGGTCTACGCCGAGGCCGGCAGCTCGCGCGTCATCGACACCTCTGACGAGGAACGAGGCCGTTTCGTGCTCGACGACCGCGAGATCGTTCGCCTGGCACGTTGGGCGCGGGCGATCGAGGCGCATTACGGCACGCCCATGGACATCGAATGGGCCAAGGACGGCGAGACCGGCAATCTGTTCATCGTCCAGGCCCGGCCGGAAACCGTGCAGTCGCAGCGGGCGGGAGGCAGCTTCCAGGCCTACAAGCTCCTGGAGAGGGGGGAGGTTCTGATCACCGGCCTGGCGATCGGCGACTCCATTGCCACGGGGCGGGTCTGCCGGCTGTCGAGCCCGGAGGAGATCGACCAGTTCGAGCCGGGATCGGTGCTGGTCACCGGCATGACCGATCCGGACTGGGTGCCGATCATGAAGAAGGCCGCGGCCATCGTCACCGACGAGGGCGGCCGCACCAGCCACGCCGCGATCGTCAGCCGCGAGCTGCAGCTCACCGCCGTGGTCGGCACCGGCGAGGCGAGCCGCGTGCTGCAGGACGGCCAGGAGGTCACTGTCAGCTGCGCGGAAGGCGACGAGGGATTCATCTACCGGGGCACGCTTGAGCACGAGGTTCAGGAGATCGATCTCGACCGGATCCCCGAGACGCGCACGCAGGTGATGGTCAACCTGGCCAATCCGGCGGCTGCCTACCGCTGGTGGCGGCTGCCGGCCGACGGCGTCGGCCTCGCCCGGATGGAGTTCGTCATCAACAACATGATCAAGGCGCACCCGCTGGCCCTCATCCATTTCGACGATCTGGAGGATGAGGCCGCCAAGCGACGCATCGCCGAACTGACCCGCGCGCACGACAGCAAGACGGATTTCTTCATCGACCGGCTGGCTCAGGGGCTGGGGCGGATCGCCGCGGTGCACCACCCCAATCCGGTCATCGTGCGGATGAGCGACTTCAAGACGAACGAGTACGCCCGGCTGATCGGCGGCGCGGCCTTCGAGCCGCGGGAGGCCAATCCGATGCTCGGATGGCGCGGCGCCAGCCGATACTACCAGGGCAGCTATCGCGCGGGCTTCGCGCTGGAATGCCGCGCCATTCACAAGGTGCGCGAGGTCATGGGCCTGCGCAACGTCATCGTGATGATCCCGTTCTGCCGGACCCTCGAGGAGGCTGACCGGGTCCTTGAGACGATGGCCGAGGAGGGGCTGACCAGGGGCGAGAACGACCTTCAGGTCTATGTCATGTGCGAGATCCCCTCGAACGTGATCCTCGCTGCCGCCTTCGCCGAGCGCTTCGACGGCTTCTCCATCGGCTCGAACGACCTCACGCAGCTGGTGCTCGGCGTCGACCGCGACAACGACCGGCTGAGCCATCTCTTCGACGAGCGCAACAAGGCGGTGACCGGCTTCATCGCGCGGCTGATCGCCGACGCCCGCGAGGCCGGCGCCAAGACCGGGCTGTGCGGCCAGGCCCCGAGCGATCATCCGGACTTCGCGGGCTTCCTCGTCGAAGCCGGGATCGACAGCATCTCGGTGACACCGGACAGCTTCCTCAACGTCAAGCGCCAGGTCGCCGAGGCCGAGCGCCGCTGCAGGGCGGCCGCCTGACGCCATGCGCCTTGAAGCCCTTTCCGGAGAGGCGTCATGAAGATCGTCCTGCTCGAGGTCGAGCCCTGGGAAGCCGAGACGTTCCGGCACCTGGAGCAACAGCACGAGCTTGTGCGCGAGCCCGGACCGCTTGACGAGGAGACCGCGGCCGCCCACGCGGACGCCGAGGTGGTATCCTGCTTCATTTATTCCCGGCTTGACCGGCCGGTGCTGAAGCGACTGAGCGGGGTCAAGCTGATCGCCACCCGCTCAACCGGCGTCGACCACATCGACATGGCGTTCTGCCGCGAGCGAGGCATCAAGATCGCCAACGTCCCGACCTACGGTGAGAACACCGTGGCCGAGCACGTGTTCGCGCTGCTTCTGACGATCAGCCATCACATGGTCGAGGCGGTCGACCGGACCCGTCGCGGCGACTTCTCTCAGGCCGGCCTGCACGGCTTCGACCTCATGGGCCGGGTCATGGGCGTCATCGGCACCGGGACCATCGGGCGGCATACGGCGCGCATCGCCCGCGGCTTCGGCATGGAGGTGCTGGCCTTCGACATCAAGCCCGATCCCGGAGCCGCCGAGGCCATCGGCTTTGTCTACAAGGAGATGAACGCGGTGCTGGGGGCGGCCGACGTCGTCTCGATCCACGTGCCGGGAAGCGCGAAGACGAAGCACCTGATCTCTGATGCCGAGTTCGCCGCGATGAAGCCGGGAGCGGTGCTGATCAACACCGCGCGCGGGCCGGTCGTCGACACCCGGGCCCTGCTGCGGGCGCTCGCCGACGGCCGGGTCGCGGCGGCCGGGCTCGACGTCCTGCCCGAGGAGCCGGTGATCCGCGAGGAGGCCGAGCTCCTGCGCAGCGCCTTCAGCCGCGAGCACAATCTCGAGGCGCTGCTGGCCGACCATATCCTGCTCAGGCTTCGCAACGTGGTCATCACCCCCCATAGCGCCTTCAACACGCGTGAGGCGGTGCAGCGCATCCTCGACACCACGCTGTTGAACATAGAAGGCTTCGTGGCGGACCGGCCGATCAATCTGGTCGGCTGACTCCGGCCGGCCGCGGCCGGCCTCCCGTTCGCAATCCCAAGCGACGCCCTCTGGGAAGACCTGCGCTCCGGCGTTTCCACCGGCCGGATCAGCGAGCACGGCCGGCCATCCGAACGGAGAGTGCGGCCAGAGCAACGCGCCCTGCCACAATCCGTCAGCAAGTCGTTCGCTACAAGAACATTTCCGTGAGAACCACGTTGTTTTCGCGTTAAGTGCCCGATACCTCGGTCATCCAGCAACAATGAACGGAGACAACGTAGGAGAGCAGCAAAAAAACGCTTTCCGATACCAGCAGATTAACAAGAGAGGCGAGAAAGATGAGCGATCCCGCCATCCAAAAGAGAATCTTCATCCTTATTGATCAGCACACGTTGACCAGGCATTGGATCGCCTCCTGGTTGGCCGACAATCTCGCGGAAGGCGAGTGCCGATACCTCAGGGATCCGAGCCAGCCGGATCCCGATGTGGACCGCGCCGAAGCGCCGGCCTTGCTTCTTCTGAACCTGGGGGGCTCGGGCGCGTTCGACACCGATGCGCGAGAGGTCATTGAGCAATGCCGGCGGCGCTGGCCGGACACGCCGATCGTTGTGCTCTCCAGCCAGGACGAGATCAGCACGGTGGTCGAGGCGTTGAAGCTCGGAGTCCGAGGCTACCTGCCGTTCAGCCTCGATGCCGGCCTGGCGCTGGAGGCGATCCGCTTCGTGCTCGCCGGCGGGACCTTCATGCCGCCGAGCACCCTGGAGAAGGCGGCGAAGGCTGGCTATCCGCGCGCGGCCGGGGCGGCACCCGGCGTCAGCCGGAACGAGACGGAACGCGCCCCGCCTCCTCCCGCGAACGGCACGGGGTTCGACCGGCCAGGCCAGCCCGCGGTCGTCGACGGCTTCACCCGGCGTCAGACGGAGGTGCTGCGCTGCCTTATCGAGGGCCACTCCAACAAGGAGATCGCCTATCGGCTGAATATGTGCGAGAGCACGGTTAAAGTTCACGTGCAGCATATTATGAAGAAGATCGGCGCGACCAATCGTACCCAGGTGGCCTTCATGACCCATCGCCTGTTTAACTTCAGCAGCTTCGACGCTTGATCGGGAGCGGCCGGTGGGGCACGCCTGCCAGGCCTGTCGGCCTCCACCACGGGACCAGCCGAAGCCATGCGCTGACCGTTGCCATATCAGGGAACAGCATGCTTGGGCCGGCGCATCATTTGCGTGGGATGCTTGCGGTATCTATCAGAAAATGACCTAATTAATACTTTTTCTATAGATGATTAATCAGGTTGAAGTCCTGAAGAAATCTTACGGCTAATGTCCGAATTTGCGCAGGGCAATGGCAACGCTAGTCTTGATCCTGCTTGCTCAGGGACGCCCGAGGTCAAGATGTCTTGAACCTGGATCGGGACGAGCCGACGAGCAGGCCATCATGACATGCGAATACAAGGAGCGAGATGATGAGGAAGCTTGCTGCTTTGCTGGGCGGCGTCGCCATGCTCGGCCTGGTCGGTGTCGCGCAGGCCGATGAGCCGATGGCCCTCAGCGCCACGCAGATGGACCAGGTCACCGCCGGCTACGGCTACAAGGATTACGGCTACAAGGGCCATTACAAGAAGCACAAGTGCTTCCATTGCTTCGGCGATCATGTCGCCTACAGCGACTCCTACGCTTACGCCTATGGCCCGAGCACCTACGCCAACACCTACACCTACTCCGACACCGGCCGTCGTTATTCGATCGCGTCGGGCAGCTCCTACTCGCACTCCTACTGATTACCGGCTCAAGACGCCGCGTGTCGGGCGTCTCGGGAACACGCCTCCTTCGCGCCCGCGGAGGAGGCGTGCCTCCACCCTTGCCCGATCAAGGGCCGGCCTTTGGCGCGATCTGCCTTTGGCACGACCTGAAGGAACGCCGCCGTGTCAAAGCCCCGTCTGCTCCGGCGATGCAAGCGCCCTTGGGACGCGAGCACGCCACTGACGCGCATCGCCGTCATGGCCTTGCTCGTGCTTCCAGCCAGCCCGCTCCGGGCCGACCGCCCACCAGTGATGTCCATGCTTGAGATGCGCCGGGAGTCGGTTGTGGTCCAGGATTGGGACCTCAGCTGCGGCGCTGCCGCCCTGGCAACCATTCTCAAGTATCAGCACGGCGACCAGGTCAGCGAGCGTGACGTGGCGAGGGGGCTGATCGCGCGAGAAGAGTATCTGGCCGATCCAGAGCTCGTGCGACGCCGTCAGGGCTTCTCGCTGCTCGATCTGAAGCGGTTCACCGACCAGCGCGGCTATCGCGGCATCGGCCTCGGCCGCCTCACCCTTGACGACCTGGTGTCGATGGCCCCGGTCATCGTGCCGGTCGACCTGCTCGGCTACGATCACTTCGTGATCTTTCGCGGCCTCTGGAAGGATCGGGTGCTGCTCGCCGACCCGGCCTACGGCAACCGAACCCTGCATGTCGACCGGTTCCGAAAGGCTTGGCACGAATGGCCGGAGATCGGCCACGTCGGCTTCGTGGTGCAAGACGGCAACAATGAGGCAAATCCGGGACAGTTGTCGCCCGAGGCCGCCGATTTTCTTGTGCTCCCCGGACCAAGGCTGGATCATCGCGCCACAGCCGACGAGTAGCCCCGGGGCGCCGACGGCCGACAAGAGCCCGAGGATCGAGGCCGTCGATGAGCACAGGGATTGGCGCCCGGCCGGCGCTGACCGCCATGGCGACCGCCGGCGCGGTGGTCCTGGCAGGAGGCCCCGCCGCGGCGCAGGCCGTCGCTCCCCCTTCAAGCGTGGAGCAGCTGCGCCAGGAGCTTGAGCAGCGCGACCAGATCATCGCGGACCTTCTGCGACGGGTGCAGCAGCTCGAGCAGGCGCAAGGGGTCGAGCCGCCGCCGCCCGGGGCCGCGCCGCCGCCGCCCGAGGCTGCGCCGCCCGAGGCCCCGGCCGCGGAGCCGGAGCAGCCCGGTCCGGGCCAGGTCATCGTCGAGGAGGAGGAGATCGACCGGGCGCTGGAACGGTCTCTGGTCCAGGCCGGAGCGCTCCTGCTGGCTCCCGGCAGCCTGGAGGTCGAGCCAAGCTTCTTCTTCGCGCGAACCGAGGACGACTTCGCCACCGGCGTCCCCGTCGGCGGCGGCGCCGTGGCCGTCGGCGAGGTCGAGGATCGGCTCAACGAGTTCGAAGGAACCTTGACCTTTCGCCTCGGCCTGCCCTTCGACTCGCAGATTGACCTCGATGTTCCCTATGCCTGGAACGACCTGTCCACCACGACCTCGATTGACGGCGGCCTCGTCTCCGAGGACGCGGGCGGTGGCAACGGCTTCGGCGACGTGCTGCTGACCGGCTCCAAGACTTTCTTGCGCGAAGGCGCGTTCCGGCCCAGCCTGATTGGCTCGGTCACGTGGGACAGCAACACCGGTGAGGAGGAAGGCGGCGTGGCGCTGGGCAGCGGCTTCACCGAGATCAGCGGCGCGCTGACCGCCACCAAGACCCTGGACCCGCTGGTCTTCGTCGGCAGCTTCTCCTACGGCTCGACCTTCGAAGAGGATGATGTCGACCCGGGCGACGAGGTCGGCCTCAGCTTCGGCGCCGTCCTGGCGACCAGCCCGGAGACCTCGCTCAGCGCGTTCGTTTCGCAATCGTTCCAGAAGGAGGCGGAGATCGGCGGCGTTGCCCTCGATGGCTCGGACGATCTCGAGGCGACCCTCACCCTGGGCGCCGCCACGATCATCGCGCCACGAACGCTGCTCAGCATCGATGCCGGGGTAGGGCTGACCGACGATGCCGCGGACTATTCGGTGCTGGTATCCTTGCCCATCCGCTTCGACACCGGCTTTCTGCGATGACCGGGACGCGCGTGTCCAGGTGCCTCAGGGTGCCGCTCAGCGTCGACCCGGAACGCGCGCGTCGGGGAACCTTGGCCGCGAACGCGCGCTGATGGCGCCGAGGCAGCTGCGCGGAGCCGCCCGGGCGGGTCGTGAGGGACCGCCGCCGATGATTTCGGCGAGCCGGTCACATCAGTCCTTGAGGAAACCGGCAGCCTCGGCGGGCGAAGTGTTGGCGGGCGCGCCCCACGCCGAGCCGACGCGTCATCCCGTCGGCTCGGCGGAACAACACGCGACGTGCCGCTCCGGCGGGAGATTGGGGTGGGCCCCCAGTTGCACAGGACCGATGTCGAGACGAGCCTGGACCATGACCGCCACCGCCACCGCCGCCGCCGCCGCCGCCGCCGTTGGTGTCGTCGGTGTCGCCGGGGCGGCTGGCGGCGTCGGCCCGGCCATCACCCTACGGGTCGACGGACCCTCGGGAACCGCATTCTCGGGAGAGTGTACGCTGGTCGCCGCCGACGGGGACCGGTCGATCCACACGGTCGACGGCGCGACGCCCTTGTCCCGAAGCTTCGTCGGCCGATCGCTCAGCTGCCGGATCCGCCATGACGGCGCGTCCGGCGGCTTGAGCGTGGAGATCGTGAAGGCAAGCGACCGAGGCTACGCCGTAAGCCGCTCGAGCGCTTCCCCCGGGGGCATCATCACGGTGACCGTTCGCTAGGGTGTTTCCGGGCTAGGTGGCAGCGCCGGCCCGGTCCCCTGCCCCGCCACCGACCGTGTGCATAATGCCAGCGAGCCAAGGGCTTCAGCCATCGGCTCGCGATGTCATGCCCGGGCGGCGACAGGGTTGGTGGGCGCTTCCCCGGCCGAGCCGCGGGTCGACCCTCCGGCTCGGCGGTATAGGCTGGCCCGACGGGGAGCAGGACGGTGCCGATACCGCGTCCGGCGGAAACGCTCTGGCCGCGTTGAGGGCGCGCGCCGGTACGAGCGGACCCTCTCCCGCCTTCCACGGGCCCGCTGCCGCGACCACGGCCGGCATGCGGGCACCAGCCCCGGACGACTACCGGCGCGTGACGATGATGCCGTTGCTGACCGAGAGGGCGCCGTTGGCGGTTTGATGCGTCCGGTTGACGACACGCTGACGGAGCACCGGGGCGTCGCCATCGACCGTCGTATCGGCGAACGCGACCCCGCCGTCCGTGCCGACGGCGAACGCAACGCCGAAGCCGAGAGAGACCGTGAGCCGTCGGGTCTCGATGGATCGCGTGTCGATGCGCGTGCGGGCATTCCCGTCACCGAAGGCTTCCGCGTCGGCGAAGGCCTGCACGGAGCTGCCGGGAACGGAGGACCCACCGGTGGTCGTGGCACGGGCGCCATCGCTGCCGACGGCACTGGCGCCTCCGACGGCTCCGGCGCGGCGCAGGGCGCGGCCGTCGAAGCTCGCGGTGTCGGTCCGCGTGACGGCGGCCGTCCGCCGGCCGAGCCCCAAGGCATCGGCGCGGACTCCGGCTTGGGCCCCGCCGGCCGTGACGGCATCGAGCTGATCGCGGTCGAGCTGCACCGGCTGAGCCGAAGCCGATGCGGCGGCCAACGCCAGCATCACCGTCGGCAAAAGGAAAGCTCGCATCGGATTTCCTCCAATCCAGTAAAGCTCCTGGGCAAGCATTCAAACAGAACGAACTCTCTTTGGTGTTTCCACGACGCTGTCGGCTTCGCATAACATAGATGGCTTTCCCGATACGATTAGTGCTTTGGTGCACTCGGCAGAAGAAGTATTGGGCGGCGGCCAATGTCGGAACAGGACGAAGCGCCGGCCGTGAACAGACCTCAGGCTTCGGGTGTCGACGCGTTTCCGACATCGAGCATCGTTGCACATGAGAACATGAGCGGGTGACGGAGCGCGGATCGGCAAAGAGGGGCCCGGCTGCATGAGCCGGCTCGTCCCACCGTCAAGGGCGCCGGCTTCGTGCCTTGACGCCGGTCGCCCGAAGCCATGGCTGCTCGGGGTCCCCGGCCAGAGCGCGGAACGTGCAGAGCGGGACCATCCCGGTCCGCTCGGCCGGGAAGGCTGCGTCGCCGCACGTTTTGCAAGCTGTCGATCGGAAGGGGAGCCCGCTCGATCACACGGCCGCCAAAGTCCGCGTTGATCTTGCCCGACCCTCGGCTTGCATGGATCGTCACGGTTCCCCGTCTCGCCGGCGGGTGGCATATTTCGGTCGACAGCGGTACGGCTTTCCGTGGCCGGTCGCCGATCGGGGTCAGCGCCGGTGTCACGAGTTGGCGCGGGCCTGTTGAAAGCTCAGGGGGCCGGATCACCTGTGCAGCCGAGCCCGCCCGGGTTCGGGAATACTCATCAGCCGCCCGCCGGGCGGCCGTCACGGCGAGGCGACGCGTCACGCTCATGAAGACGTCCACGAAGCGGCTTCTGTTCATCCTGCCCCTGGTGCTCTTCCTCGGGGTCGTTGTCTGGGCCTCCATTCCTCTGATCCGCGGGGACGATCCGCGCGTGCTGCCATCGAGCCGCGTCGGCAAGCCGGCGCCGGACTTCGAGTTGGCACCCTTGCCGGGCCACGAGGCCGGCCTGTCGCGCGCCGACCTGGGCGGCGAGCCCGTCCTGGTCAATGTCTTCGCCAGCTGGTGCGTGCCCTGTCTGGCTGAGCATCCGCTGCTCACGAAGCTGGCCCGAGAGGACGGGGTCACGATTTACGGGATCAACTACAAGGACCGACCCCGGGACGCGCTCGAATGGCTTGAGGAACACGGCAACCCCTATGCCCGTATCGGCACCGACCGCGACGGGCGGACCGGCATTGACTGGGGTGTGTACGGGGTGCCGGAGACCTTCTTGATCGATAAGGACGGATGGGTACGCTACCGTCATGCCGGTCCGCTCACGCCCACGCTGGTCGAGCAGCTGATCCTGCCGATGCTTCTGGATCTGCAGAAGGAAGTCTGATGCCCATGGTGCGATCCGACGGCCGCCGCCGCCGTCCCACCCTACCCGGGCCGGCGGCCGCGGCAGGCCTCGTTGTCGGGCTCCTGCTCCTCATGCTGGCCGAAGCCGCGCCAGCGCTCGAGCCATCCGAAAGGCTGACCGACCCGGCTCTCGAGGAGCGCGCCCGTGACATTTCCGCTGAGCTGCGGTGCCTTGTCTGCCCGAACCAGTCGATCGACGATTCGAACGCGCCCCTGGCCCGCGACCTGCGCGTCCTTGTGCGCGAACGGCTGGAGGCCGGCGACAGCGACGACGAGGTGATGGCCTTCGTCACCGACCGCTACGGCGACTTCGTCCGGCTCAATCCGCCGTTCCAGCCCAATACCTGGCTGCTCTGGCTCGGCCCGGCCGGACTGCTTCTCCTGGGCGCCGCCGCCGTGGCCGCGCTGGCGGCGCGCCGACGCCGAGCCGCGGCCGAGGTCCCATTGACCGACGAGGAACGGCAGCGGCTGGCCGCGCTGCTCGACGACGGCAGGCGGCCATGATACTCTGGGCGTTTTCCGCCCTGCTCACCGCCGGCATCGTGGTCCTGCTTCTGAGGCCGTTGATCCGCCCGGCCGACACCCGCCGCGACGCCGCAGGCGATGCGGCAGACGCGCCGATGGATCGGCCGGAGCTGGCGGTGTACCGAGACCAGCTCGATGAGCTGGAGCGCGACCGGGCCCAGGGCCGGCTGACGGATAGCGAGGCTGAGGCCGCGCGGGCCGAGATCGGCCGGCGCATGTTGGCGGCGGCCTCCGGGCGCCCGGGCAGTGACGCGCGTGGCGGGCCGGCCCGGCGTCTGGCGGCGGCGGTGTGCGTCCTGGTGCCGGCCGCAAGTGTCGGCCTGTACCTGGCCTTGGGCAGCCCCGATGTCCCGTCGCAGCCCTTCGCTCAGCGGGACCCGCAGGAACGCGAGGTGCTGCGCACGGCGATGGCGGAAGCCGCCGAGCTGGAGCGTTCGCTGGCCGAGGACCCCGGGAATCTCGAAGGCTGGATCGAGCTCGGCCAGCGTCGGCGCGCCCTCGGCCAATATCGCGAGGCGGCCGACGCGCTGGCCCGCGCGGTGGGCATGAGCGAAGGCGATCCGTTGGTCACGGCCACCTATGGCGAGGCGCTGGTCGAGGCCGAGAACGGCCTGGTCACCGAGACGGCCCGGCAGGCCTTCGAGCGGGTGCGCGAAGCCTTCCCGGGCGAGCCTCGAGCGGCCTATTACCTGGCGCTGGCCCGGGCCCAGGTAGGCGACGACGAGGGCGCGCTGGAGCGCTGGCAGGAGCTGCTGGCCGGCTCTCCGGCCGATGCCCCTTGGGTCGACCTGGTCCGCCAACGCATCGCGGAGGTGGCCGAGCGGCTCGGCCGCGACGTCGCCGAGGTGACACCCGAGCCGGGTCCGGCCATGACGGGCCCGCCGGGCGGCGGCTCCGGGATGAGCGAGGCCGAACGGACGGAGATGATCGAGGGGATGGTCGAAGGGCTGGCCGCGCGCCTGGAGGACGATCCCGACGATCTTGACGGCTGGCTTCGGCTCGGCCGCTCCTATGGCGTGCTGGGCCGGCACGAGCAGGCGGCCGATGCCTACGCGAAGGCCGCGGCTCTGGCGCCGGACGATCCCACCGTGCTGGCCGATTACGCCGACGCCCTCCTGGCCACCGCCGAGGATGGCGCCGTCCCGCCCGAGTTCGTGCCGCTCATGGAGCGCACCCTGGCGCTCGATCCCGACAATCCCCGGGCGCTCTGGTTCCTCGGGGTGCAGGCCGTGCGCGAGAACGACCCGGACCGGGCGACGGACTACTGGACCCGGCTGCTGGCCGCCCTGGAGCCGGGCTCACCGGAGCATCGGGCCGTTCAGCGCCAGATCGAGTCGCTCACGGAGGGGTGATACCGGCGAGCCAACGGCCCCGACCGTTGACTCGCGACGGCGCTTTCGGTGAACCGCCGGACAGCGGGCGCGACCCGAGCCGGGCCGTCGGGTCGTCCGGTCGGCGCGATGGCCTCAGCCGTTCACATGCGGTGACAAGGTCCGGCTGCCAGCCATGGCAAGCGCCGGTGCGCTGCGCCCGGCGGGCCGGCGCACCGGGCCCTTGAGGCGTTTCCGGGTTAGGCGGCATCGCCGGCGGCCGCTCCCCCCCGACCGGCCACCCAACAACGGTATGCTTGGGATGGCCGGGCGGGTTGAGCGGGCCGGTGCCAATTCCGCGTCACGCGGAAAAGCTTTGGCGTTGTCAGGAAGTGTCCACGCGCTTCCGACCGGTGATCATGGCGATGATCAGGTTCTGCCGCTCCAGCAGCGAGGACAGGATCACGCCGCCGACGTGCAGCCCGATGAGCACCGCGAGGACCCAGGCAACCCCCTCGTGCAGCTCCTCGCCGACCTCACCGCTCAGCGCGCCGCCCCAGCCCAGAAGGCCGGTGGCGACGGTGGCCAGGACGGTCAGCAACAGGGCGACGACCATGAGGCCGCCCAAGGGGTTGTGGCCGGCCGGCTCGTCGCCGCGGCCGTGGAGCCGATCCGCCAGATAGCGGGCCGCCTCCCACGGGGTCGGGATGAAGTCGCCGAAGCGGGCGTGGCACGGGCCGATCAGCCCCCACACGACCCGCGTCGCGACGATGCCGAGCGCGCCCAGCCCGGCCCACAGATGCACCGCCATCGACGCCTCGGCCGAGGCGAAGGCCACGGCGATGCTGGCAGCCAGGGCCCAGTGCAGGATCCTCAGCAGTGGGTCCCAGACCACGACGCTTCCCGTCAGGGTGCGGCGTGCCATGGACCTCACTCCCCCTCGCGGCCGATGATCTCGCCGGTGCGGCCGTCCACAACGACCTCCCAGAGACGGCCGGCGCCGTCGCGGGCCTCGACCTCATAGCCCCCGGCCTCACGTTCGATTTCCCGAATGTCGCGGTAGCCGGCGTCCGTCATGATGCCGATCACGCGGTCGATCCCGATCCGGTCGCCGCCCGGGGCCGAGCCGCGGTCGTCGCCGGGACCCTCCACGCTCGAAGGACCGGAACCGGTCGAGGCGGTGCCGGCCAGGCTGTCGGCGGCGAGCGCCACCGTCCCCGCGGTCGCCGCGACCATCACGCCGATGATGCCAAGCTGCCAGATGCTTTTGCCGATCATCTCTCTCAATCTCCCCTAGCTCGGTCTGTCGCTGTCCCGGACGGCGCTGGCCGCCCATCGGCGCCCACCCTGGCAAGACCGCCCTGAACCAGGCCTGAAGCGGTTGTTCAGGCTGCATTCAGCTTGACGCGCGCTACATTCGCGCCATGACTGGTGTTTCACTCCTTGCCGGAGCCCTTGTGCTGAGCGTCGGCATGGTCCCGGGGGTCCGGGCGGAACCGACGCCGGACGAGCAGCGCCGGCGGCACGGCGGCTTGGAGCATCAGGACGATCGGGAGCTTGCGGGTGACGACGGGAGCCACGATCAGCGCCGTGCCCGCGCTGCGCTCGAGCGCGGGGAGGTGCTGCCGCTGACCGGCATCCTGAGGCGGTCCGAGGCCCTGCTCGACGGCCGGATGATCGAGGCCGAGCTGGAACGCGAGGACGGCCGCTGGGTCTATGAGATCACGTTGCTCGATGCCGACGGCTTCATCGTCGAGGCGCTGTTCGACGCTCGCACCGCCGAGCTGCTCGAGCTGGAGGGCCGGCGGCTTGAGCGGCTGCTCCAGCCAAGAGCACAGGGCGAGGACCGGTAATGCGCATCCTCGTGGTGGAGGACGATGAGCACCTATCCGGCCAGCTGATGCGGGCGCTGGAGGCTGCCGGCCATGCGGTCGACCGGGCGGGCGACGGCGAGGAGGCGCAGTTCCTGGGCGAGACCGAGCCCTACGACGCCGTCGTGCTGGATCTCGGCCTGCCGCGGCGGGACGGGCTGTCCGTGCTCCGGGCGTGGCGCGCTGGGGACATCGGGGTGCCGGTGCTAGTGCTGACGGCGCGGGATGCCTGGCATGAGAAGGTGGAGGGGATCGACGCCGGGGCCGACGACTATCTGGCCAAGCCGTTCCGCATGGAGGAGCTGCTGGCCCGGCTGCGCGCCATCCTGCGCCGGGCCGCGGGGCGTGCCGACGACGTGCTCGACCTCGGCGCGGTGCGCATCGACACCCGCGCCACCCGGGTCACCCGGAACGGTGTGCCGGTGCCGCTGACCGCCCACGAGTACAAGGTGCTGTCCTACCTGGCCGGGCGCGCCGGCAGCACCGTGAGCCGCGCCGAGCTGATCGAGCATGTCTACGCCCAGGACTTCGACCGGGACAGCAACACCCTTGAGGTGTTCGTCGGCCGGCTGCGCCGCAAGCTGGGCCGGAACCTGATCGTGACCGAGCGCGGGCTCGGCTACCGGCTCGACCCCCATGCCTTCAAGTGAGCCGGTCGCCGGCAGTCCGGCCGGCCGCGGCGCCGCAAGGATGCCGACGCGCGCCGGCTCGCTGCGACGACGGCTCCTGGTCGGCGCGGCGCTGTGGATCGCGCTGGCGCTGCTGCTCGCCGGCACTCTCATTGCTTGGCTGCTGACCCGGGCCGTCGAGACGCAGATTTACGATGGTCTTGCGGAGGAGGTGGACAGGCTGGTCGCCGCCCTGTCGGTGACGCCGGATGGCGGGCTGACGGTGGCCCGGCGGCCTGCCGACCCGGCCTTCGCCCGCCCCTACTCCGGCCACTATTGGCAAGTGGGGGAACTGGGAGCCGTGGCTGCCCGATCGCGGTCTCTTTGGGATCAGGTGCTCCCGTTGCCGGCTGACGTGCTCACGGACGGCCAAGTGCACCGCCATGCCATCGACGGGCCCCGCGGTCAGCGGCTCATCGTGGTCGAGCGGGCGGTGGTGCTGCCCGGCCTGGACCGGCGAACGCGTGTGGCGGTGGCCATTGATCGTGCCGTGGTCACAGAGGTGACACGGCCCGCCATCCTCACGCTGGCTGCGTCGCTCCTGGTGCTCGCCGTCGGCCTTGTGCTTGCCGCGTGGCTGCAGGTCACCGCCGGGCTGCGGCCGCTGGAGCGCCTCCGGCGCGCGGTCGCGCGGGTCGCCGACGGCGAGGCGCGGCTGGTCGGCGAGGGCTGGCCCGAGGAGGTCGCGCCCTTGGCCACCGAGCTCGACGCCGTGCTGGCAAGCAATCGCCGCATTGCCGAGGTGGCACGACGCCAAGCCGCCGACCTGGCGCACGGCCTGCGAACCCGGCTGGCGGTCGCGGCCAACGAGGCTGATGCCCTGGGCGAACGGGACTCCGGGACCGCAAGGCGGCTGATGGAAGAACTCGGCGCGGCACGACGGCTGCTGGACCGCCATCTCGCGCGTGCCCGTGCCGGCGGGGCCGCGCCCGGCCTGCGGAGCCGTGTGCCCGCCGCGGACACCGTCGACAGGGTGGCCGATGTCGTGGCCCGCTTGGCCGGCCGCGATCTGGCCATCGAGCGAAGACTCGAATGGGACGCCGTGTTCCTTGGCGACCGGTCGGATCTGGAGGAGATGGCCGGCAATCTTCTTGATAACGCGGCGAAGTGGGCCCGCCGCCGGGTTCGCCTTGCGGCATCGCGCCATGACGGCCGTCTGCGATTGACCGTGGAGGACGACGGGCCCGGCATCCCGGAGGCCGATCGGATCCGGGCGCTTGACCCGGGGGTGCGCCTCGACCAGCAGGCACCGGGCAGCGGCCTGGGCCTTGCCATTGTCGGCGAGCTGGCCGCGGCCTATGGCGGTGCGCTAAGCCTCGACACGTCGCCGCTCGGCGGTCTCAGGGCGACAGTGACCTTGCCAAGCGGCTGATGCCGGCCGTCGACCCTGCCCTTCCCGGCGGAGCTTCCGGACCTCGCCCCAAGGTCGGAGACAATCTCGGGCAGCCGCGCGCCGAGCCGATCGTGGTTGGCGGCAATCCTCGGAGACCGCCGGCAGCGCGACCGGCCGGCGCCACCCGGCGCCACGTCAGCCGGTGGCGCGGACTCCATCGAGGAAAGGCCCGACGACGTTCTGCAGGTCGCGCGCGCGGGCCATCAGATCTTGCGCCGTCGCCTGCACCCGTCTTGCCTCGGCCAGGGTCTCGTCACCACGCCGCTGCACCTCGCTGACACTGCCGGAGACCGAGGAGGTAGCCTGGGCGGCCTCGTTCGCGCTCCGCGCGATCTCGCCCGAGGTCGCCTGCTGCTCGACCACGGCCGAGGACAGCGCGCTTGCGATCTCGTCCACCTCGCCAATCCGGCCGGCGATCTTGCGGATCGCCTCCACGGTCTTGTCGGTGTCCGACTGGATGGCGGCGATCTGCGCGGAGATCTCCTCGGTCGCCTTGCCGGTCTGCTCGGCCAGCGTCTTGACCTCGTGGGCAACCACGGCGAAGCCCTTGCCGGCCTCCCCGGCCCGCGCGGCCTCAATCGTGGCGTTCAGCGCCAGCAGGTTGGTCTGCTCGGCAATATCGCTGATCAGCTTGACCACCTGACCGATCTTGTCGGCGCTCTCGTCAAGGGCGGAGACGAGATTGGCGCTGGCCTCGGTCTCGCTCACCGCCTGGCTGGCGGTGGCGCTGGCGCGCTCGACCTGGCCGCCGATGTCGCTGATCGAGGTGCTCATCTCGTCGATGGCGGCGGCCACGTTCTGCACGCTGCCGGCGGTTTCCTCCGAGCCGCTGGCCGCCGAGGTGGCCTGCTCGCGGACCGACTCCGCGCCGGTCGACAGGGTGCTGGCCGAAGCCTCGAGAGAGGCCGCCGCCGCCGCAAGGCCGCTCATCACCTCCTGGACCTCCCGGTCGAAGCGGCCCGTGAGCATGGCGACATGCTCGGCGCGCTCAATCCGCTTCTGCTGCTCCTCTTCGGCGAGCGCGCGCTCCTTGGCGGCGCGGTTGAGATCAAGGCGGAACTTCTCCAGCGTCCGCGCCATGTTGCCGACCTCGTTGCCGCAGTCCTCGCACTCCACCGGCTGCTCCATCTGCCCTTCAGCCATCTCCTTCATCCGACCCTCGATGGCGGTCAAGGGCCTGGTGATGCCGCGGGCGATGAGCATCGCTGCGGCGATCATGATGGCAATCAGGGGAAGGCCGATCGCCAGGCTGGTGATGACCTTGCTGCGGAAGACTGCCAGCACGTCATCCGTGTAGACGCCGGTCCCGATGAACATCTCAAGGTTCGGCACATCAATGATGTAGGAGATCTTGTGCACCGGCTCGTCGCTGCCGGGCCGGGGCCAGAGGTAGTCATAGACCCCGGCGCCGGGCCCGACAGCGATGGCGACCATGTCCCGAATAATCGGGGTTCCATCGCTGGTCTGGAAGTCGATGAGAGATTGGCCGACAAGGTGCGGAGAGGCCGGATTGGCGACCATGACCCCATCATGATCGAGCGCGAACACGTACTCCTCGCCGCCAAGGTAGCGGAGCGCGTGCAGGAGCGGCCGGAGCTCATCCCGTGCCGCCTCGAGCTCCATCTCTCCGCGCGAGACCTTCTCACCAAACTCGTTGGCGAGGCCTGCGGCGGTCTCGGCAACGGCGCGCACCATGAGCAGTCGCTCCTTACGGATATTCTCCATTCCGTTCATGGTTGCGACGGCGGCGACGATGACCACCGTTGCGGTCGAGATCGCGATCAGCGCCATGAGCCGCGCTCGGATGGTCAGCGTCTTTAGCATTCCTGCTTCCTCACGGGCGTCCGGTTGCCGGGCCAATGCCAGCCTGATGTCCGGTCCGCCTAGATAACGAAGAGCGTCCGTAACCTGGCAAAACGGCCTTCAAGGCATGCCTTATCAAGCAAAAGCTAAATATCCCTTTATGAACTAGGCTGGGTCAGACATCGTTAGCTTGAAATCGAGGACCTTCATCGAGACAAGGCAAGCTAAGCTGCGCCGGCCCTACCATGGACAAGCCAAAGGCGTCGGTCCGCCGGTGGCCGTGCAGCCCCTCCCAGAGCGCGCCTCTCCGCCGCATCCGCCCGGCGCGGCCCGTGCCGGAGCCGGATGCTCGAGCCGTCAGCGAGATCAGCCCTGCCGGGCGCCCTGCTGCCGGGCCGGATGGCTGCCCAGGATTGCCGGAAAGCCCGGAAATCTTGAGGCGGAAGCCGGCTACCCCTCGCCGCCCGGTCGCGAGCGGGCGATCGCCAGGCTGAGCAGGATCACCGGCAGCACACCGACCCCGACGATGGTCAAGGCCGCCGTCGACGCCTCGGCCAGCCGCTCATCCGAGGCCAGCTGATAGACGCGCACGGCCAGCGTGTCGAAGTTGAACGGCCGCAGGATAAGCGTCGCCGGCAGCTCCTTCATGACGTCGACGAAGACGAGCAACCCTGCCGTCAGCATGCCGCCGCGCATGATCGGGGCATGCACCCGGACCAGGGTGCCGCGCGGTCCGAGCCCGAGGGTGCGCGAGGCCGCGTCCATACTCGGGCTGATCTTGCCCAGGCTGGCCTCGATCGTGTTGTAGGACACGGCGAGGAAGCGCACGAGGTAGGCGAACACCAGCGCGGCGATGGTGCCCGTCAGCAGCAGCCCGGTCGACACGCCGAACCGATCGCGCATGAAGGCATCGACCGCATTGTCGAACGCGGCGAACGGCAGCAGCACGCCGACGGCGATAACCGAGCCGGGCACGGCATAGCCGAGGGCGGCCACCCGCACCGAGATCATGGTCGCCGGCGACGGCTGCAGGCGCACGCCATAAGCCAGAAGCACCGCGACAAGCACCGCCAGTCCCGCCGTGATGCCGGCCAGGGAGAAGCTGTGCCAGGCGAGGTCGACAAAGCGGCCGCCCCACAGCGGGTCGCCCTCGGCCAGGGCCAGGTGAAGGAGCAGCCCGGCCGGCACGAGGAAGCCCAGCGCCAGCACGGCGCCACAGGTCGCCGTCGCCGCCAGCGCGCGGGCGCCGCCGAGCCGGGCCGGCCGCAGCCGACGGTAGCGGCAGCTCATATGATGAAAACGGCGGCGCCCACGCGAGGCGCGCTCGAGCCCGACGAGCAGCGCCACGAACAGGAGCAGGAAGGCGGCGAGCTGAGCCGCGGCCACCGGCTCACCCAGGCCGAACCAGGTGCGGTAGATGCCGGTGGTGAAGGTCGGAACACCAAAATATTGAACCGTTCCATAGTCTGCAACCACCTCCATCAGCGCCAGCGCCAGGCCGGCGGCGATGGCCGGACGGGCCAGCGGCAGCGCCACGCCGAAGAAACTGCGCCAAGGCCCGCGCCCGAGCATACGGCTCGCCTCAAGCGCGCAAACGGACTGCTCGAGAAAGGCCGCCCGCGCCAGCATGTAGACGTAGGGGTAAAGGGCCAGCGCCAGCATGGCCATGGCGCCGCCCAGCGACCGGATCGGCGGGAACCAGTAGTCCTGCGCCTGCCAGCCGGTGACGTCGCGCAGCAGGGTCTGCACCGGGCCGGCGAACTCCAGCAGATCGGTGTAGACATAGGCCATGACATAGGCCGGCACGGCGAGCGGCAGCAGCAGCGCCCACTCGAAGACGCGGCTGCCCGGAAACCGGGTCATGGTGACGAGCCACGCCAGCGACACCCCGATGACCAGGGTCAGCAGGCCGACCCCCACCATGAGAGCGAGGGTGTTGCGGATGTACACGGGAAGCACCGTCGAGGCCAGATGCTCCCACACCCCGCCGGTCTCCGCGAGGACGCGGCTCAGCACGACCAGCACGGGCAAGGCCACGAGCGCGGCGATGGCCATGGTCAGCAGCGTCCAGCCGCCGGGACCGGCACCGAGACGCCGGCGGGCAGTGTCAAAAAGCGTGATGGTGGTCACGTCGATGGATATCCGTGTTCCCGGAAGCTGCCGGCACCCTCTACGCCTTGTGGAGGATCGACCCGGCCGTCGGGTCCAACGGCACGCCGCGTGCGCCGATCCCGCCCCGTCACCCTGACAGTCTATTGCGAATCATTATCGATGGCAAAGTCAAGCCTTGGCAGGGCAACCGCCCGGCCACGATGTGGACGGGCTGTGGGCGCCGACATACGTGTCTTGTGAACGACAGGGAATGATCGGAACCCGGCGCGCCGTCATGGCAACCGCGACGACCGTCGACCGCCCCGAAAGCGGGCTGCCGCCACTGGCCGACAGTGGGCTGATCCGGCTGCGCACGCTGACGCTGATCCGCTGGGTCGGCATCGCCGGGCAGCTGGCCACGCTGCTCATTGTGCATGTCGGGCTCGGCTATCAGTTGCCGCTTGGCCCGGCCCTCGCGGTCGTCGGCGTGTCGGTGATGCTGAATCTTGCGGCGATCCTGCAGCGCCGGACCCGCGTGCGCCTGGGCGACCGGGACGCTGCCCTGTATCTCAGCTACGATCTCGTGCAGCTGGCGGTGCTGCTGTTCCTCACGGGCGGTCTACACAATCCTTTCGTGGTGCTGCTGCTGGCGCCGTTGACGGTATCGGCGAGCATCCTGTCCCGGCGCAGTACGACGATCATCACCCTGCTGACCCTGGCCTGCGTGACGGTCCTGGCGCTGTGGCACTATCCGCTGCCGTCAGGGCCTGAAGGGCCGATCCGCCTGCCACCGCTCTACTTCATTGGTCTGTGGTTCGCCATCGCGGTCGCCGCCATGTTCATCGCCGGTTACGTCTGGCGGGTGGCCGAGGAGACGCGTCGCCTGGGCGAGGCCTTCGCCGCCAGCCGGATGGCGCTGGCCCGCGAGCAGCGGATCTCCGCGCTCGGCGCCCTGGCTGCGGCGGCCGCCCACGAGCTCGGCACGCCGCTCGGCACGATCGCCCTGGTCGCCAAGGAGCTGGAGAACGAGCTGCCACCGGACAGCGATGTGCAGGCGGATGCGGCGCTGCTGTCCAGCGAGGCGGACCGCTGCCGACACATCCTGGCCGAGCTGTCCCGCCGGCCGGAGACCTCGGGCGGCGAGCCGTTCGAGCGGCTGACCCTGCAGGCCCTGATCGACGCGGCCGGCGAAGCGCATCGCCGGCCGGAGATCGCGCTCGACATCATCACCGTGCCGCTGGACGGCAGCCGGCCGCCCTGGGCCCGGCGCACGCCGGAGCTTCTGCACGGTCTCGGCAATCTCCTGCAGAACGCCCAGCAGTTCGCCCGGCGGCGGGTCACCGTGCGCGCCGAATGGAGCCGCGATGAGGTGCTGGTCACCATCGCCGATGACGGTCCCGGCTTCCCCGCCGCCGTGCTCGACCGGCTGGGCGAGCCGTATCTTTCGGTGACCGGGCAGCGCCGCGCCGACAGCGGTGGCCACATGGGACTCGGCATCTTCATCGCCGCGACCCTGCTCGAAAGGGGCGGTGCACGCTTAGCGTTCAGCAACCTGGGGCGGCGCGGCGCTCAGGTTGCCGTACGCTGGAACCGCCATATGTTTGAAACTGGGGGTGAGACAGGAAGGGCGAGCGATGAGCGTTGTGACCCTGGAAGAGACTCAGCCGCTGCCGGCCCGCGGCGCCGCCCGCAGCTTGCTGATCGTTGACGACGACGCGCCGTTCCGAAATCGCCTGGCGCGCGCCATGGAGAAGCGGGACTTTGAGGTGGTGACGGCAGAGGCGGTGGGCGCGGCGACCGAGCTGGCGCGCCGGCTGGCACCGGCCTATGCGGTGATCGACATGCGGCTGGGCGATGGCAATGGCCTGGATATCGTGCCGGTGCTGCACGAGGTACGGCCCGATGCCCGCATCGTTATGTTGACCGGCTATGGCAATATCGCGACCGCCGTGGCCGCGGTGAAGGCCGGAGCCGTGGATTACCTGGCGAAGCCGGCCGATGCCGAGCAGATCGAGTCGGCGCTGCTGGCCGAGGAGGATAGGCCGCTGCCGCCGGCGCCGGAGCATCCCATGTCGGCGGATCGGGTGCGCTGGGAGCACATCCAGCGGGTGTATGAGCAATGCGATCGCAATGTCTCGGAGACGGCGCGGCGCCTCAAGATGCACCGCCGCACCCTGCAGCGGATCTTGAACAAGCACGCGCCCCGGGCCTGAGCATCGTGTCCGGCCGGCGGGCGGCTCAGCCCGCGCTGTCGCTGCCCCCGGCCGGCAGCTTTTGGGCCTTGAGCGCGCGGTCCACCACCCGTCCTTGGAACAAGGACGCGCCCAGTTGGTGGCCTACCCGGAGCGCGTCCTCGTTGTCGCAGCGGGTGATGATGAGTCGGGCTTGGCCGCAGCCGGTCACCTGCCGGCCGAGCTCGGCAAGGGTGCTCTGATCAAAATCGCCGCTAGCAAGCTCCGGGCTCCAGTACATCTTGATGAGGTCAAGCCCGAGACGCTCGCGGTCAACCATGGGCAAGGTCATGTGCGTCATGCCATCCAGGCAAATCTTGTAGCCGCGCTCGCGCAGGAAGTCGCGGGCGAACAGATAGGCGCCCATGTCATGGAAGATGTCGACCTTCTGCAGCTCGACCACCAGCTTGCCGTGCACACCCAGGCCGACGCCCCGGTCGAAACGCTGGAACTCCTTGGACAGGACGCTGGCAACGTTGAGATTAAGGCTGAAGGGGCTTTGGCCGCAGCCCTTCTCATGCAGCATCAGGCTTAGCATGCGCCGGTCGAGGACATTGGTCAGGCGCTGGAACAGCCACGGATCAGCGGTCGCCGAGACACTGGGCATCAACGCCTGCTCGAGGTCGGCGATGGAGACGTAGATCTCCTGGAAGACCGGACAGGGCGGCTGGTCGGGCGAGACAATGCATACCGGTTGACGACGGATGAGCGGGGTCAGATCGGCCGTCTGCAGCATCTCCTCGAGCCGTCCCAGCAAGGCCGGTGTCAGCGGCTTGGCGGCCGGGGCGGGCCCACGGTTCAGGGCCGCCCGTCTGTTCCGCCTGGATCGCTCGGCCTCGCTCAGCTCCAGGTAGCGGCGCGCCATCTCCACAAAACGATCGTAATCCGCCTCCAGCCGATACCAGGTGCAAAAGCCGGCGCCGATATGGTCCTCGGTGTAGCGAACCAGGGGATCCTCGCTGAACAGCTGGCGCAGCCGAACGACGGCCGGATCGATCTGCGAAGGCTTCGCGCCGCGGGCCACGAAGACGAGATCCTGGTTGAACAAAATGAAGAGCTGCCCGTCAAAGCCCTTCACCATGTCCTCGAAGGCGCCGGTGGCGACCCGGATATAGTGCTCCTTCCGATTCCGGTTCTGCAGCTGGGAAAGATGCAGGTGCACCGCGATCCGATCCTCGCGATGCCGGTCCATCCGCTGGGCGCAGTCGAGCAGGGCGACTTCCTGGCTCACCGGAGCCTGGTGGGACGAGAGGCTGAGCGTGGCGGTGGACATGGCGATCGCTCCCCATCGGGCCGATTCCGGCCGCGACCGGCTTTCGTATCAGGCGCCGATCGTCGCGGCGGCGTCGTGCAGTCGAAACCACGCCGGTTAATTACCCATAAAGCCGAGCGCAAAAGGGTGTAAGGATAGGCTTGCGGGATGAGCCGAGCGGTTCCGGCCGGTGCCCGCGGTGACCCGTCTGCCGCGCCGTTGCCGAAGAATGTCCGTCCGTTCGACCCTGCCAACCCTGGCCACCCTGATCGATGCCATGGCCCACGCACGGGTGCTGTGCTTGGGCGACGCCATGCTCGATCGCTTTGTCGAGGGCAGCGTGGAGCGTATCTCGCCGGAGGCGCCGATTCCGGTGCTTCGCGTCGCCGGGGAGCGTCTGATGCCGGGAGGCGCCGGCAATGTCGCCGCCAATCTGGCGGCCCTGGGCGCCGCGGCGGATGTCTGGGCCGTGGTCGGGGATGACGAGGCGGGACGCACGCTGGGTCGGCTGCTCGACACCCGGACCCGGGCGTCGACAACGCTGGTGGTGGAGCCGGGCCGTGACACCTCGGTCAAGACCCGCTACACCGCCGCCGGGCAGCAGCTCCTGCGGGCCGACCGGGAAACCCTGGCGCCGCTCGGGACGGCCGCCGCCGACGCCGCTCTCGTCTGGCTGTCGGATCGTCTGGCTGCGGCTGGCGCGCTGGTGCTGTCCGACTATGGCAAGGGTGTGCTGACCGAAACGGTGACGGGCGCGGCCATTGCCGGCGCGCGTTCGGCGGGCCGGCCCGTGATCGTCGATCCCAAGGGCCCGGACTATCGACGCTACCGGGGCGCCAGCGTGATCACGCCGAATCGGCGAGAGCTGGCCGAGGCGACGGGGCTGCCGACCGCCACCGATTGCGAGGTCGAGACCGCGGCCGGCGTCGTGATCGAGTCCTGCGACGTCGAGGCGGTGGTGGCGACGCGGAGCGAGCAGGGGCTGAGCGTGATCGGCGCCGGCCGCCCGCCGCTGCACCTGCGCGCCGAGGCCAGGGAGGTGTTCGACGTGTCCGGCGCGGGCGACACGGTGGCGGCGACGCTCGGGGCGGCGCTGGCAGCCGGGGCCCGCCTGGACGACGCGGCGCGGCTGGCCAACGTGGCGGGCGGGATCGTGGTCGGCAAGGCGGGGACCGCGGTGGTCGCGGCAGCGGACCTTCGCACGGCCTTGCACCATGAGGCCTGGGCGCGCGGCGAGGCCAAGGTGGCGTTGGATCTCGAGGATGCCGCCCGGCGCGTCGCCCTGTGGCGCAGCGACGGCCGGCGCATCGGATTCACCAATGGCTGCTTCGATCTGCTCCATCCAGGCCATCTTTCGCTGATGCGCCAATGTCGCGGCGCCTGCGACCGGCTCGTCGTCGGGCTCAACAGCGACGCCTCGGTGAGCCGCCTCAAGGGTCCGGGCCGCCCGGTGCAGAGCGAGGCGGCGCGGGCGGCGGTCCTGGCCTCCCTGGAGGCGGTCGATCTGGTGATCGTCTTCACTGAGGACACGCCACTCCAGGTCATCGAGCGGCTGCGCCCGGACGTTCTCGTCAAAGGAGCCGATTACCGCCGCGAGCAGGTGGTCGGCGGCGATCTCGTGGAGAGCTACGGCGGCGAGGTGCGGTTGGCCACGCTCGCACCAGGGCACAGCACCAGCGCCACGATCGCCCGCCTGCGGTCATAGCCCGACCGGCCTCGGGCAAGGCCGGCAGATCGGATGGTTCTTGAGAGAGATCGCGCCGCCTGTTCATACGCACGATCATGGCCTGTCGGAGGGTCGCCCCCCGCGCTCACCGGGGCGGGGGACGATCGTTAGGCCCTTAAGCCCGCGAGCCAATGGCTTCAGCCATTGGCTCGCGACGGCCTGCCCGGGCGGAGACAGGATGGACGGGCGCGCCCGGGCCGCGAGCCGACGAGTCCTCTCGCCGGCTCGGCGGCATTATTGCCAGCCGACCCGGTCGAAGATGCGCACGGCTGTAGGCTGGTTCTCGCCGAGCACCGTGGCGTTGACCTGATCCTCCTTGAAGTCGCCGAATTGGGCGATCGGCCCCGACACCTCGACCGCAGCGACCACCGGGTACTCGTTGTTCCCCTCGGCGAAGAGCTCTTGAGCCTCCTTGGTGGTCAGGTACTCGATGAAAGCGAGCGCGGCATCGGGATGCGGCGCGCTGCCCACCACGCCTGCGCCGCTGATGTTGACGTGGGTGCCGCGGCCGTCCTGGTTGGGGAACAGGATGCCGATCTGCTCGCCGACCGCGCGGTCCTCCGCGTTGTCCGAGCCGAGCAGGCGGCCGACATAGTAGGAGTTCACGATGCCGAGCCGGCATTCGCCGGCCGCCACGGCACGGATCTGGGCCGTGTCGTTGCCCTGTGGGTCGCGTGCCATGTTGTCGACGACGCCGGCCGCCCAGGCCTCCGCCTGCTCCTCGCCGTGCGCCTCGATCAGCGCGGCAAGAAGCGAGATGTTGTAGATGTTCGACGAGCTGCGCACGCAGATCATGTCGTCGTAGGCCGGATCGGCAAGATCCTCGTAGGTCGACAGCCCTTCCGGGAGGCCCAGTTCCTTGTCATAGACAACGACACGCGCCCGCTTGGACAGGCCATACCAGTGGCCCTCGGGGTGCTGAAGATGGTCGGGGACCCGTTCGTCGAGGATCTCCGACGAGGTGGGCTGGAAGAGGCCTTCCTGATCGGCGCGCCAGAGCCGACCGGCATCGACGGTGATCAGCACATCGGCCGGGCTGTTTCGGCCTTCGGCGGAAATGCGCTGAATAAGCTCGTCGCTGTCGCCTTCGATCAGGTTGACGTCGATCCCGGTCTGCTCGGTGAACTGGTCATAGAGACGTCGATCCGTGTCGTAGTGACGCGCCGAGTAGACATTAACCTCACCGCCTTCCCCGGCGTCCTGGGCGAGAACCGCCGTGGCCCCGCCAAGAGCGGGCGCGAGCGCCAGAGGCATGGCCAGGACGGCCTGCCGGGCATGATGCCAGCCGATCATTCGAACCTCCTGAAGCGGCCGCGCCGACACACGAGCCGCCGACCGATGAGAACGATTATCAATTGCAGGACCGAGGATGCGCCGGGACCGGCCGGCACGGCAATGCGGCAGATCAATTCCGAGAGGCGATCATTGGCGGCGACCGCCCTCCCGTGCGTCCCTGAACCATCGCCGATCTTCAGGACCACAGGGCCGGGCACGTCGGGATGAGGGCCGGGCAGGCCGGAGCGCCCTGGCCCGCGTCCGCCGGTCCCAAGTCCTCGCCCTCTCCGGACCTCCCTTGGCGCGCTGGATCGGCGGCGCCGGAGCGTCGGACAAGCCCTCGGCTAGAGCGGTTTTTGGCTCAAGGGGCATCGCCGGCCCGCTCCCCCGGCCGGCCACTTAACGACAGCGCGCTCAGTGTCCGGGCCGGGGAGCGGGCCGGTGCCGATTCCGCATCAGGCGGAAACGCTCGGGTCCGACTGATGCGGATCCTCCAAGCGGTGCAGGCGCCCGGCCGCCGTTGCCGCGAACCGCAGCAGGACGGCCTTGCGGCGTGCCGCCGGCAACGGATGCGTCGGCGCCTGCCGCAGGAATTCAGCATCGTAGGCGTCTGCGACCAGCAGCCCGCAGTCCGGCGGAAGCCGGTGCAGCGGAAAGGCGGCCGGCACCGCAAAGAAGAACCGGTCGCACCAGAGGCGGTAATCCCGCCATTTGCGGTCTGCCTGGAAATCGGCCACCGAACTCTTCACCTCGATGATGGCGATGCCGCCCTTGGCGTCGACGGCAACGATATCGGCCCGGCGGCCGCACGCCAGCCCGAGCTCGACGATTGTCGCTTGGCCAAGGTCGGCGAGTCGGCGCCGCACGCCACGCGACACCTGCCTTGCCAGGCCACTCGGCTCGACGGTTCGATCGCCTGCAGCGGTCTTCATGTTTTGTTCCACGCCTGGACGGTAGCAGGCGGCGCATCGGATGCCAAGCGCAGGCACTGCAATGACCCGATGCGGCCGCCGCTCGGGCGCGCCGTCGCGAGCCGATGGCTGAAGTCGTTGGCTCGCTGGCATTAGGCCAACGGTAAGGGGGCTCGGGCACAACATCCTCCTCTCCCGATGCCCGCGGAGCCCGCCGCCATGCCGGCCAACGCCTGGATCCGTCCCCTTGCCGCCCTTGCTCTTGCCGTGGCGGCGGCAACGGTGGCGGCCATCGAGCCGGCCGCGCAGGCGACCGAGATCCGCCGCTCCTTCTTCGGCCACGACGATCGCGAGTTCGTGACCCCCGACGGCATGCCATGGTCGGCCATCGGGCGCCTCGTCTTTGCCGGAGACGGCCATTGCACGGGCGCGCTGGTCAGCCCGAGGGTCGTTTTGACGGCCGCGCATTGCATGTTTCGTCGGGGCGGCTCGGAGGGATTCTACGACCCGCCGCTGACCTTTCAGGCCGGCCTGCACAAGAACGTGGCGCTGGCCGAATCGGCGGTCCGCTCTTTCTGGGTGGCGCGCGGATTCCACTTCCGCCCCAGCTTTCGGCTGGAGGAGATGCAGGGTCGCGACTACGCCTTCGTGCTCCTGGAGGAACCCATCGGCGAGCGCACCGGCTTCTTTCAGGTCCATGCGGTCGGCGATGCCGAGCTGTCACAAGCCCTTGATCGCCGCTGGGTCGAGCTGACCCAGGCCGGCTACAGCGCAGACAGCAAGACCCAGCTGACCGCGCACCACGACTGCCGGATCGTCGCGTACGATGCCCGCCATATCGTCTCGCATCAGTGCGACATCATGCTGGGCGACAGCGGTTCCCCCATCTTCTTTGCCGCCGCCGGCCGGTACCGCATCGTCGCCGTCAACTCGGCCATCCACGAGGGATGGAATCCCTCCAACATCGCCATCGACAGCCGGGCGTTCGCCCAGGATCTGCGCCGCTATCTGGAGCGTTACGACGCCGGGGGCGCGGCCACTGTGGTGAGCGCGGCGCTGCAGCCCGGGGCACCGCAGCGGTCGCCCTGAGACGTTGCCCGATGAGGCGGCGGACACCGGCGTCGGCGCTGCGCGAGCCTTGCTCCGAGCCGAGCCCGGGCTCAGCCGATCAGCACCTCGCGCCGGCCCGCCGGCTCGACCCCGGCGCAAGCGCACGGGTCCTGGAAGGTGTCGACGATCTTGACGAGCCCGAGGAGCCGGTCCACGGCCTCGTCCCGCCGATGTCGGAAGGGGAGAAGCAGACGCTTGTAGCACAGCGGCGGCAGATCCGACCGTTCAAGCACGTTCTCTGAGAAAAGCGGGCGGCCAGCATCGCGGCACCGTCGATAGGAGGCCAGTATCCGGTGCGTGTGCGGCCCGAAATCGACCTCCTCGGCAGTTCGTCCGGTGAGGTCGAAATGAAGGCGCTCGACGAGCTCGGTGCCGGTCAGCGCATACCGCGCCGTCCCGCTTTCGTCCTCGAAATCGACCAGATAAAGCCAGCCCATCCAGGGCTTCAGCTCGCACACGTCGACGGACCGCCATCGGGGCACGGGCGCCGCGCCGCGCCAGCGCTCCCAAAGCTGGAACAATGCAAGGAAGCGCTCGTCCGCATCGGGAAAGACGGCATCGTCTGGGTGAGGGGCGAGGAGGGCAACCACCAACTAGGCTCCCGGCAATTTCCTGCACGGATAATCCTTACAATACGCAATAAGGTCTAAATAATTGTTGAGAGAGAGCGCATTTCGTCGCCGTCAGGTCGACGCACGCCCCGCCCACGCGTACGGCGCGCAGAGCGAGATCAAGCAACGCGATTAACCTCGATCCGAGAGCCGCCCAAAAGGCGAATCTTCCGTGTGCCCCGCGACGGCAACCGTTCCGTTCACCGGCACGCGGCGCCGATCGGGCGACATCGACCGGGATGAGTCGCAAGAGAATCGTCGAGCCGGGCCGCGTGGCGTTCGGCCCGATCGTCAGCCGAGCGTGTCCAAGGCCTTCTGGAAGCGGCCGGCGTGAGACTTTTCAGCCTTCGCCAGGGTGTCGAACCAATCGGCGATCTCGTCGAAGCCTTCCTCGCGCGCGATCCGCGCCATCTCCGGATACATCTCCAAGTATTCCGCCGTCTCGCCGGCGATGGCGGCGCGGAGGTTGAGCGCGGTGCCACCGATCGGCTCGCCGGTCGCCGGGTCGCCGAGCCGTTCGAGGAACTCGAGATGGCCATGGGCATGACCGGTCTCTCCCTCCGCGGTCGAGCGGAACACGGCCGCCACGTCATTGTATCCTTCGATATCGGCCTTCTGTGCGAAGTAAAGGTAGCGGCGGTTGGCCTGGCTTTCCGCGGCAAATGCCGCCTTCAGGTTCGCCTCGGTCCTGGAGCCCTTGAGCGCCATTCACGGATCCTTGATGCGTTGTCGAAGGCGGATCCGGTGATGGTACGAAGCCGCCGACGCGCGCGGGACGGGCGAGGCCCGCTGCCGCGGTGGCTGGCTCGGGCCGACGCACGCCGGACCTTATGGCGTGGGGCACCGCGCCCGTCAACGGCCGCCGGAGCGCGGATCGGGCCGGTCAGCGAGCCGTGTCCGGCCCATCGGCATCGGACAGGCGGACGATCACCTCGATCCGGGCCACCTTGGTCCCTGCAGGCGGCGGGGGCAGGCTGCGCAGGTCGATGCTTGCGTGATCGATGTCGCGCAGATCACCGGTGCGCTCGTGGAAGAAATGGTGATGCGGCGCCACGTTCGTGTCAAAGTAGGAGCGACCCGGCTCGACGATCACCTCACGCAGCAGCCCACCGTTCGTGAATTGATGCAGGGCATTGTAGACGGTCGCCAGGGACACGCTGATCCGTGCCGCCGCCGCCTCGGCGTGCAGCTGCTCCGCCGTCACATGCCGGTCCGGCCCATCGAACAGCAGCTTCGCCAGCGCCAGTCGCTGCCGGGTCGGGCGCAAGCCCGCCGCCTGCAGACGATCGAGAACGTGACGATAGGGACGCTTGCTAACCATCGCGGCAGCCGGGAAACCTCGTTTGGGGCACGCTAATCGATTGAAACGGGAATGACAATCAACGACTTGGAGACTCGACTTTCGCCGTCGCGATGATAGCCGGTCTTGGATAGGCTGCGGTTCGGGGAGCTTGCGCAGATCGACATGGACATCCACACGACGGGTTTCGCGACACGTCGGCACCCGGGCGGGGGCATGCCGTCCGTTGGCCGGCGCTCTGGGGCAAGGCCATGCTGGACGGCCACTTGACCTTCGGTCAGGCGGCCCTCGGGGTCGACGAGCTGGGTCCGCTGACCCGGCTCTTCGCGGACCATCTCGCGCGCTTCGACATCGAGCATTTCGGTTATGCCATGGTGGGCGCTGACGGCTTTCCGGACCGATCCCGCAGCGTCTCGACATGGCCGCAGGAGTTTCTCGACTACTACTACGGTGCCGGGCTCGACCGCACCGACCCCTCCTTTGCGCTCGGCCGCACCCTGCCGCGCCCGTTCCTGTGGAGCCGGACCTTTGATCCGGGCCGCTGCGGGCCGCGGCTGGCCGAGGCCCTCGCCGCCGCGGGTCGGTTCGGCCTGCGCGACGGCATCACCGTCGGCATACCGGGCGGGCGCGGCTGCATCGCCGTGGTTGACTACACGGCCGACGGCAAGGCGGACCGGCTCGGCCGCCTCCTCGATCGGCACCGGGAGCAGCTTTACGTGGCCGCGCTCGAGTTCCATCATTTCGTCTCGCCGATCCTCGATCGACGCAATCGTCCGGAAACCGGCCCGTGCCTGACCGAACGCGAGCGGGAATGCTGCGAATGGCTCGCACGTGGCAAGAGCTCCTGGGAAATCGGTCAAATACTCGCAATCAGTGAGCGGACGGTACTTTTCCACATAAATAACGTTAAGCGTAAGCTCGCGGTCGCCTCCCGTAGCGAAGCACTCGTGAAGCTAGTGATGACCGGCGAAATTCATCCTTAATTGTAGCGTCTTAAGAGCCCTGTAAGAATTGACAGGCTGTATTATTTCTGTGGCCGGGTATCATATGGGGCTCGAAGGGTGCGGCTTCCGTTGGTCTGCACGAGCGTTGTCGCCCCGGGAACCCACCACGCGCCACCACCGATGCCATGCTGGAACGGCCTGAACGCGGGAGCCGACACCCATGAAGGACCTGACCGAGCTTGCCAACCTTGATACCGCCGAGGCCGGCGACCGCGAGCAAGCCTTGTCGATCCTGTCCATCCAGAGCGCGCTTCGCTACCTCCAGCGGGAGGCCGAGACCGCCGGTCTGTCGATGACCGCGCATCTCATCAGCACCGCCGCCCTTGCCGTGCTGGAGGAAAGCCTTACCGAGCGTCGACTGATGAACTGACCACGGCAGGTGGCCGGCGAGCGACATGTGCGGCCGCTCGGCGCCGTCCGCGCCGGCCGGGTCATCGGCCGTCTCGACACCCGTCGGACACGCGGGTAACAGGGTGCCTCGCAAGCGCATCTCGCAAGCGCATGGAGACACCCATGGCCGACGTGCTGATCTCAGTCGACCTCAAGGAAAGCCCCTACACGAACACGAGCGTCCACAATCGGTGGCATCCGGACATCCCGATGGCGGCGTGGGTCGAGCCCGGCGACGACTTCATCCTTGAAACCTATGATTGGACCGGCGGACAAATCCGCAACAACGACGATGCGACCGACGTACGCGATGTCGAGCTGCCGCAGGTCCATTTCCTGTCCGGGCCCGTGGGCGTCAAGGGCGCCATGCCCGGAGACCTTCTGGTCGTCGACATTCTCGACATCGGCGCCAAGCCGGACTCGCTGTGGGGCTTCAACGGCTTCTTCTCGAAGCAGAACGGCGGCGGCTTCCTGACGGATCATTTCCCTCAGGCGCAGAAGTCGATCTGGGACTTCGAGGGCCTGTTCACCCGCAGCCGCCACGTGCCCGGGGTGCGATTCGCCGGCCTGATCCATCCGGGCCTGATCGGCTGCCTGCCGGACCGCGCGCTTCTTGAAGAGTGGAACACGCGCGAGAAGGCGCTGTTCGACACCAATCCTGCACGGGTGCCCCCGCTTGCCGCCCTGCCCGACGGCGGGCCGACGGCGCATATGGGCCAGCTCACCGGCGAGGCGCGCGACCGGGCCGCCGCCGAGGCGGCGCGCACGGTGCCGCCGCGCGAGCACGGTGGCAATTGCGACATCAAGGACCTGAGCCGCGGCGCGCGGATCTTCTTCCCGGTATATGTCGACGGCGCCGGGCTCAGCATGGGTGACCTGCATTTCAGCCAGGGAGATGGCGAGATCACCTTCTGCGGCGCCATCGAGATGGCCGGCTGGACGCATCTCAAGGTCGGTCTGATCAAGGATGGAGTCAGGCGCTACGGCATCCGCAACCCGATCTTCAGGCCGTCGCCGCTCACACCGAAATACGATGACTTTCTGATCTTCGAGGGCATCTCGGTCGACGAGCAAGGCACGCAGCATTACCTCGATGTTCATGTGGCGTATCGGCAGGCCTGCCTGAACGCCATCGACTATCTCACCAAATTCGGTTATTCGCGGGCCCAGGCCTACGCGATCCTGGGGACGGCACCTGTGCAGGGGCACATCTCCGGCGTGGTCGACATCCCGAACGCCTGCGCGACACTCTGGTTGCCGACCGACATCTTCGAGTTCGACCTGATGCCCGGACCGTCGGGGCCGATCGTGCACCTGGACGGATCGGTCGACGTGCCGATCGCGCCCGACCGCTGACCGGGGGCCGCCGCGATGCCGATCTACGACTTTCGGTGCTCGGAGCACGGGCTGTTCAAGCGCTCGAGGCCGATGACCGCGTCCAGCGATCCCTGCGCCTGCCCCGACTGTGGTCGATCGTCGCCGCGCGTGCTGGTGACACCGCCGCGCCTCGGGGCCAGTGATCGCGGCCGGATCCGGGCGGCGGCACGGAACGAGGCGGCGGCGGACAGCCCCAAGCGTCTTTCGTCGCATGAAGCCGGCTGCTCCTCCTGCTCCGGGAGCGCCGGGCACGGCCGTGGCCACGTCACCAGCCCCGACGGCGGCAAGAGCTTTCCTGGAGCCCGGCCCTGGATGATCTCCCACTGACCGGCCGGCCCATCCAGGGCACGGCCGTGCCGACCGGTCGCCCCGGGCGCCGGAACGGAGCCATGCTCGAGGCAATCGCGCCGGCGACGGCCCCCGCGCCGCTCGACATCCTGCGCACCGTGTTCGGCTATGACCGTTTCCGCGGCCTGCAACAGCAGGTTGTGGAGCATGTTCTGGCCGGCGGCGATGCGCTCGTGCTGATGCCCACCGGCGGCGGCAAGTCGCTGTGCTTCCAGATCCCGGCGCTATGCCGCGAGGGGGTGGCCATCGTCGTGTCGCCGCTCATCGCCCTGATGCAGGATCAGGTGGCGGCGCTGCGCCTGCTCGGCGTGCGGGCCGCCGCTCTCAACATGACGGTCCCTTATGACGAAGCCCGCGCGATCGAGCGCCGCATGCAGGACGGCACGGTCGACCTGGTGTACGCGGCCCCGGAACGGCTGCTGCAGCCCGGCTTCCTGGAGCTGCTGGACGGCTGTCGCATCGCCCTGTTCGCCATCGACGAGGCCCATTGCGTCAGCCAGTGGGGCCACGATTTTCGCCCCGACTACCGGCAGCTGACCGTCCTGCACGAACGCTTTCCGGGCGTTCCGCGGATCGCGCTCACCGCCACCGCCGACGAGCGCACGCGCCAGGACATCGCCGAACGGCTGTGCCTGCAGCAGGGCCGGCTGTTCGTGGCCGGCTTCGACCGGCCGAACATCCGCTACACCGTGGTCCCGAGGAAGCGTGGACCCGACCAGCTGCTGCGCTTCATCCGCGAGCGCCATGCCGGCGCGGCCGGCATCGTCTACTGCATGGCGCGTCGCACGGTTGACGAGACGGCCGGCTGGCTCACGGCCGAGGGCCTTACCGCGCTGCCCTACCATGCCGGTCTGGAAGGCCGCGAGCGTGCCGCAAACCAGGACCGCTTCCTCAAGGAGGACGGCGTGATCATGGTGGCGACCATCGCCTTCGGCATGGGCATCGACAAGCCGGACGTCCGCTTCGTCGCCCATCTCGACCTGCCCAAGTCGCTCGAGGCCTACTATCAGGAGACCGGCCGCGCCGGCCGGGACGGCCTGCCCGCCGACGCCTGGCTGGCGTACGGCCTGGAGGATGTCCAGCGGCTCCGCCGCTTCGTCGATGACTCGGAGACGGATCCGCGGCACAAGCGGCTCGAGCACGAGAAGCTGGAGGCGCTGCTGGCCTTTCTGGAGACGGCCCGATGCCGACGGCAGGTGCTCCTGGCGTATTTCGGGGAGGCGCTGGCGGCGCCCTGCGGCAACTGCGACACCTGCCTTGAGCCGGTGGACACGTTCGACGGCTCGGTGCCGGCCCAGAAGGTGCTGTCCTGCGCGTACCGGACCGGCCAGCGCTTCGGGGCCGGCCACCTGATCGACGTGCTCACCGGCGCGAGGACCGAGAAGATCCTTCGGCTTGGCCACGACCGGCTGTCCGTCTACGGGATCGGCACGGAGCTCGACAAGAACGGCTGGCGCTCGGTGATCCGCCAGCTGCTCGCGCTCGGCCTGGTCAAGCCGGATGCGGACGGCCATGGCGGCCTGGTTCTCGGGGCCGGCTGCCGGGAGGTGCTGCGCGGCGAGCGCCCGGTCGAGCTGCGCCGTGACCCGCGCCGGCGCGGCGGCGGATCCGGCCGATCCGGCGCGAGGCCGGGGACGATGCTCGACAAGCCTGAGGACGAGGTTCGCTTCCAGGCGCTGCGCGGCTGCCGGCGCGCGCTGGCTGAGGCGCAAGGCGTTCCCCCCTATCTCATCCTGCATGACAGCACCCTGGCGGAAATCGCCCGGCGCCGGCCCGACAGCCTGGACGAGCTCGGTCGGATCCCGGGGATCGGTCAAGCCAAGCTGGAGCGCTACGGCGCGGCGATCCTGGCCGCGCTGGGCTGACGCGGCCGGCCGGGCGGCCATGCCGTCAGCCGCTCCGGCGCCGGAGGCCGGAGGCCGGCAGACGGCGCTTGCCAGCTTATTCAGATCCGCTAAAGTCCGCGTCCCCTACCGTTCCAAGGTCAATGTCCGTCCGTGCCCGGCAAAGCCAGCTACACGTACGAAGAGCTATTGGACTGCGCCCATGGCAGGCTGTTCGGCGAGGGCAATGCCCGCCTGCCCCTGCCACCGCTCCTGATGTTCGATCGCATCACCCACATCGATGACAGCGGCGGCAGCCGGTCGCGCGGCGAGGTGACCGCCGAGCTCGATATCCGGCCGGACCTGTGGTTCTTCACGCCGCATTTCGAGGACGATCCGGTGATGCCAGGCTGCCTTGGGCTGGACGCGCTCTGGCAACTGCTTGGCTTCTTCCTGGGCTGGACCGGCGCGCCTGGGCGCGGCCGCGCGCTCGGCTGCGGCGAGGTCAAGTTCTCCGGCCAGGTGCTGCCGACCGCCCAGCTGGTCAGCTACCGGCTGGACCTGAAGCGGGTGATCAGCCGCCAACTGGTTCTGGGCATCGCCGACGGCAGCATGCTGGTGGACGGCAACCCCATCTACGAGGCGAAGGATCTGCGCGTCGGTCTCTTCGCCGCGCCCGAGCAGTTTTAACCCGTCGACGGGAGCCCGATTATGCGACGGCCTGTCGTCACCGGCCTCGGCATTGTGTGCAGCATTGGCAACTCCGCCGCGGAGGTGCTCGAAAGCCTGCGTCACGCCCGATCCGGCATTGTCGCCGCCGAGGAGTACCGTGAGCTCGGGTTCCGGAGCCAGGTGCACGGATCCCTCAAGATCGATCTGGACCAGGTGATTGACCGAAAGCTGCGACGCTTCATGGGCGACGGGGCCGCCTTCAATCATCTGGCGATGGAGCAGGCCATTGCCGATGCCGGGCTTGCCCCGGACGCGCTCGCCGATGAGCGCATCGGGCTGGTCATGGGAACCGGCGGCGCCTCGCCGAAGAACCTGGTCGATGCCGCCGATATCGTCCGCTCAAAGGGGCCCCGGCGGATCGGGCCGTACATGGTGCCGCGCACCATGTGCAGCAGCAACTCCGCGGTGCTGTCGACCCATTACCGTATCAAGGGCGTCAACTACACGATCAGTTCGGCCTGCTCGACGAGCGCCCACTGCATCGGCCACGCGGCCGAGCTGATCCAGCTCGGCAAGCAGGACCTGGTCTTTGCCGGCGGCGGCGACGAGCTGCACTGGACAACATCATGCCTGTTCGATGCCATGGGGGCGCTGTCAAGCCAGTACAACACCACGCCCGAGCGGGCCTCGCGCGCCTACGATGTCGACCGGGACGGCTTTGTGGTGTCCGGCGGCGGCGGTGTGGTGGTGATCGAGGAGTTCGAGCACGCCCGCGCGCGAGGCGCGCGGATCTATGCCGAGCTGGTGGGCTACGGGGCCAATTCCGACGGGTACGACATGGTGCAGCCGTCCGGCGAGGGGGCCGTGCGCTGCATGCGCATGGCGCTCGCGACGGTCGACGGTCCGGTCGACTACATCAACGCTCACGGCACATCCACACCGGTCGGCGACGTCCGCGAGCTCGAAGCGATCCGTGAGGCCTTTCCGCAGCGCATGCCGATGATCAGCTCGACCAAGTCGCTGACCGGGCATTCCCTGGGCGCTGCGGGGGTGCACGAGGCGATCTACAGCCTGCTGATGCTCGAAAACGATTTCATCTGCGCATCGGCCAACATCGAGACCCTGGATCCCGCGGCCGAAGGTGTGCCGATCGCCCGTGAACGGGTCGATCACGCCGGGCTGACCCGGGTCATGTCCAACAGCTTCGGCTTCGGTGGCACAAATGCCACCCTGGTGTTCCAGCGCTATGAGCAATGACGACGGCGCGCCCAAGGATCTGGGCGCCGGCACCATGGCCGCCGGCAAGACCGACGCGGGCCTGTCCGCAGCCGACGCGGCGGAGCCGATGGACGGGGGCGGAGGCGAGCCGCGGCAGGCTCCGAAGGTGCCGGTGGGACGCTTCATGGCCGGCCGTCGCGGCCTGATCATGGGTGTGGCCAATCACAACTCGATCGCCTGGGGCGTGGCCAAGGCCCTGGCCGATCATGGCGCCGAGCTTGCCTTCACCTACCAGACGGAAGCGTTCCGCCGGCGCGTGGTGCCGCTTGCGGAGTCGGTCGGCGGCCGCATTGTCCTGCCCTGCGATGTGGAGGACGAGCCGAGCCTGGACGCGGTGTTCGAACGGCTGGCCCGTGACTGGGGTGGCGTCGACTTCCTGGTGCACGCCATCGCCTACTCCGACAAGGACGAACTCAAGGGCCGCTATCTCGACACCAGCCTCGAGAACTTCCTGCGCACGATGCGCATCTCTTGCTATTCACTTACGGCGCTGACCCGGCGCGCGCTGCCACTGATGCGCGCCGGTGGCAGCATCGTCACCTTGAGCTATCTCGGCGCCGAGCGGGTCATGCCCAATTACAATGTCATGGGCGTGGCCAAGGCGGCGCTCGAGGCGAGCGTCCGTTATCTCGCGGCGGACCTCGGACCCGACGGCATCCGGGTCAACGCCATCTCGGCCGGGCCAATGCGCACGCTTGCCGGCAGCGCCGTGGCCGACGCGCGCTATGTGTACAAGTTCAACCAGCTGCACGCGCCGCTGCGCCGCAACGTGCTGCTCGAGGAGGTCGGCGGCGCCGGCCTCTACCTGCTGAGCCCCTTGTCTGGCGCGGTGACCGGCGAGGTGCACCATGTCGACAGCGGCTTCCACGTCATCGGCATGCCCGGCGCGCCCAAGACGCCGACGCCGGACGAGGTTCGCGGAAGCTAGCGCGTTTCCGCCTGACGCGGAGTTGGCCCCAGCCCCTTGAGCCGGACACGCTCCAAGATGTCGCCCTCGGTGTGCATATGGATAAGGCGCAGCGTACGCCCACACGCTTCCGCACACCCGTCTCGCTTCGGGGCCGGAAGCGGCGCCGCAGTTCTCCCGGCCGATGCCACCTTGCTGTCAGGACGCCATGGCCAAGTCCCGAGCCGACCAGCTCCTCGTCGACCGCGGCCTCGCCGAGAGCCGGGAGCGCGCGCAGGGCCTGATCCGTGCCGGCCTGGTGTTCTCTGGGCCCGCGCGCGTTGACAAGCCGGGCGCGACGCTGTCGCCGGACGCCGAGCTCTCGGTGCGCGGCCGGGAGCATCCCTGGGTCAGCCGCGGCGGGGTCAAGCTGGCTCACGGCCTCGATCGCTTCGGCGTCGACCCGGCCAGCTCTGTCTGCCTCGACATCGGCGCGTCGACCGGCGGCTTCACCGACGTCCTGCTGACCCGCGGCGCCACACGTGTCTACGCGGTCGATGTCGGCCATGGCCAGCTTGCCTGGCGGCTCCGCAACGATCCGCGCGTGGTCGTGCTCGAGCGCACCAATGCCCGCTACCTGACACGCAGGCACGTGCCCGAGCCGATCGACCTGATCGTCTGCGACGCCAGCTTCATCGGTCTCGAGCAGGTGCTGCCGGCGAGCCTGGGCCTGGCCGGCCCCGGGGCCCGGCTGATCGCGCTCATCAAGCCGCAGTTCGAGGTCGGCAAGGCTCGTGTCGGCAAGGGCGGCGTGGTCCGCGAACCCGCGCTCCACAGGGAGGTGTGCGAGCGGATCCACGCCTGGGTGGCGGCGCAGTGGCAGGTGCTCGGCATCGAGGAAAGCCCGATCCGCGGGCCGGAGGGCAATGTCGAGTTCTTGATCGCAGCATTTCGAAGCCCAGGTCCCGCTGTCCCTCCGGCAGGATTTAGGATTTGATGGGCGGTCCGATCCGGCGCTCGGAGCAGGCGCGCCAAATGATGCCCCCCGAGCCCGGGCGGCGGCAGGGCTGGCGGGCGCTCCCCCAGCCGACCCGAGGAGCCATCCCGTCGGCTCGGCGGCGTCAGGCGTGACCGCGGGCGAAACGACCGGTGAGCGCGAAGCCGTCCCGCATGCTCAAGCCGAGCAGCGCGAGATTGGTGGCTCCGGCCACAAGCTCCAGCGCCTGCGCTGCGACGAACGCCGTATCGAAAGAGTGGGCCGAGGCTTTGGCCTGAAGGAACACCGCGCAGGGCACCAGCACCAGCAGGCCGGTGCCGGCGATCCAAGGCATGCGCCGGCGCTTGCGCGTGATCCTCACGCCACCGGTGCCGCGCGCGAGACAGATGCCGCTGAGGCCGGTGAAAGCCAGAGCTGCGACCAGAAGCACGAGACCCCACAGGATCGCCGTCTTGACGGCCACGGTCAGGCCCGGCCCGCCGGCCAGCTCTGCGGCGACGGTCGAGAGCCAGAAGATGAGGATGGTCAGGAAGGCGGTTCCGCCGGCGACCGGGTGCAGCAGTCGCAGCATGCTTGAGACTCCTTCTAGTCCAGGGGAGACGACGGCGCTTCGGCTTCCAGCCGGGCCCGCAGTGTTTGCATGACCTCAATGGCGGCCGCGAGCGCTCGCGGCTCCACAGCCTCCGCCAAGCCGGCCGTCCACGGCGCGTGCCGGGCCATCGCCTGGGCGTACCGATCCTCGCCGGCCCGGGTGAGCTGCACCCGCTTGGCGCGCCTGTGGCGGGGATTGTCGACCAGGGTGACAAGGCCCTCGTCGCGCAGGGCGTCCACCGTGCGCTGCACCGACTGGCGCGCGAGCCCCATCCGGCGAGCGATGTCGGCCACGGTCTGCGGCTCGCCGGCCAACGCGACAGCCCCCAGCACCTGCCAACGCGCGCTGGTGAGCCCGAGCGACGCCACCAGCCGGTCGCCGGCTCCGATCAGCTGTCCGTTCAGACGGAACGTCTCCAGCATTAGCGTGGTAACGCTGTCGGTCCGGGCGTTGTCCGAATGCGGAGTCATGACAGCATTCTGTCATTTTGACAGCATGCTGTCAATACCGGGTGGAACACCGCTCGGGGGACGGCTGTTTCGGGGGTCCATGACACCGGCGTTGGCGCGGCGGAAACGGTCAAGCCTTCCCTGCGTGCACGGAAGCCGCCGGCCTCGGCCGATGGGCACACACGGAGCTTTCACCATGACCGCATCTCTTGACGGGAAGTCCGTCGCGATTCTGGCCACAAGCTGGTTCGAGCAGGCCGAGCTGATGGAGCCGAGGAAGGCGCTGGAAGACGCCGGCGCCACTGTTCATGTCATCGCGCCCGAGGGCGGCGCGATTCAGGGCGCGCACCATGACAAGCCGGGTGACAAGGTGGCCGTCGACCGGCCCCTGGCGGAAGCCGGACCGCAGGAGTATGACGCGCTCGTCCTGCCGGGCGGCGTCTTCAGCCCCGATCAGCTGCGCATGCAGGAGCCGGCGCTAGCCTTCATCCGGCACTTTGTCGAGGCCGGCAAGCCGGTGGGCGCCATCTGCCATGCCCCCTGGCTGTTGATCAGCGCCGGGGTCGTGCACGGCAGAACCATGACCTCCTACCCGTCGGTGCGCCTCGACCTCGCCAACGCCGGGGCCCAGGTCGTCGACCGGGAGGTGGTGGTTGATGGCAATCTTGTCACCAGCCGGGCGCCGGGCGATCTGCCCGCCTTCAACGCCAAGCTGGTCGAGCTGATCGGCCGCACCAAGGCAAGGCCGGCCTGAGCCGGCAGGACGGACCGGGCCAACCGCGGCCCGGCCCTTGTCGCGTTGCCTCTATGCAGCCGCGGTCGGCCGGATGTTCTGGTTGAAGCGGAACATGTTGTCCGGATCGTACCGAGCCTTTACCGCCGCCAGCCGAGCGTGGATGGCATCGCCATAGGCCGCGCGCAGCCGCGCCTCGCCCTCCTCGGCGGTCATGAAGTTGACGTACAGGCCACCATTGGCAAACGGCCGCAAGGCCTCCCAGAACTGCCGGGTCCAAGCGATGTTGGCGTCATCCTCGGCCCGGTCCTCCCAGGCGCCCTGCACATTGATGACGAAGCTGGCATCGCGGCGGCCAACGGCCGTCGCCCCGGCGTCCGTGCGACGCGCCACGCCGCCGAGCTGCATGCACAGCAGGGCCGAGTGCGGGGATCCGATGCGGCCGGCATGCTCGAGCAAAACCTCGTCCATCTCGGGCGGAAGGCTGTCGTAGTAGTCGGACTTCCAATAATAGCGCCGGCCGAACGGCTGGCCGGCGTCCAGAAACTGCTGAAAGGCGCTGAACGGCTTGGGCGCGATGGTGTCGGCGATCGCGCCACCGAGTGCCTTGATCGGCGCCATGGCCTCGAGCCCCTCCTCAACCGAACCGACATGGCAGGCCGCGATGCCGGCGACCAACGCGCCGTGCATCTGCTTGGGCACCACTGGCAGGGGCGGTGCCCGGCGCAGGATCACCAGCGCGCAGAACTCGTCCGACGCCTCGGCGGTGACCCGGCGGAACAGGTCGAGCACCTCGCGTCCGCGGTCGAGCGGCCACAGAGCCATGCCCGCCGCCACCTGCGGCCCCAGCGGCCGCGTCTCGAACTCGAAGCTGGTCACCACGCCGAAATTGCCGCCGCCGCCGCGAAGCGCCCAGAACAGTTCCGGCTCGGCATCGGCGCTGGCGTGCCGAAGCCGGCCGTCGGCCGTGACCACGTCGGCCGAGACCAGCCGGTCGGCCGTGTAGCCGTGGGCGCGGGTGGCCCAGCCGAAGCCGCCGCCCAGGGTCAGACCGGCGACGCCGGTGGCCGAGATGATCCCGCCCGGGACCGCGAGCCCAAACAACTGCGTCTCCCGATCGACGTCCCTCCAGGTGGCTCCGGGCTGCGCTCGGGCCCGCCCGGCGCGCGGATCGACATGGACGCCGCGCAGATGGGACAAATCGAGCATCAGCCCGGTGTCGCCAAGGGCGTGGCCGGCGATGTTGTGACCGCCGCCACGGATCGCCACCGGCATGGCGTGGTCACGGGCGAAGTGAACGGCCTCCACGATGTCGGCGGTGTCGGCGCAGCGCGCGACGAGCGCCGGGCGGCGGTCAATCATGGCGTTCCAGATCCGGCAGCTGGCGTCGAAGGCCATGTCGCCAGGCCGAAACACCGGTCCCCGCAAGCACGAGGCCAAAGCCTCGGCGGCGTGGCAACCGACCGGCCGGGCGGAGTCGGCGCGACGGAAAGAAAGGGTCATCGTTTCCTCCCTGGCAAAGCCTGCCGAGCGCGTTTCCGGGTCGGGTGGCATCGCCGGCCCGCATCACGCGGAAACGCTCTGGTGCCCAGCGTCGGACGATCAGGACGGCCAATCAACTTCAGCAAATGAACTTGCGACCCCTGCTTCGTTGGCGCATTGTCGCCTGCATGAAGGGGTATGGACAGTTTTGCCCCATCGCGAAGGCTTCGGAGATCCTGGCCGAACGCTGGACGCCGCTCGTCCTCCGCGAGCTCATTTGCGGCAGCACCCGCTTCAACGATCTACGCCGCGGCGTGCCACTCATGTCCTCGGCGCTGCTTTCTCAAAGATTGAGGAGCCTGGAGCAGCAGGGCGTGATCGAGCGGCAGCCGCTGCCGTCCGGCCGGGGCGCCGGCTATCACCTGACCGAGGCCGGGCGTGAGCTCGAGCCGCTCGTCATGATGATGGGCGAATGGGGGGCGCGCTGGGCACGCAGCCGCCTTGGCGAGGAGGATCTCGACCCGGCGCTTCTGATGTGGGACATGCACCGCGGCGTCCGGCCGGAGAACTTCCCGGCCGGACGCACCGTTGTCGCCTTCGAGTTCACCGACGTGCCGGGGAGCCGTCGCCGCTGGTGGCTGCTGAGCGAGCACGCCTCTGTCGATCTCTGCGCCACTGATCCCGGCTTCACGCCCGATGTCTTCGTGTTCGCCCGGATCCAGGCCATGACCGCTGTCTGGCTCGGCGACCGCTCGCTCGAGGCGGCGGTCGAGACGGAGGATATCGAGGTGGCCGGCCCCTCGGAGCTGCGCCGGCGGCTGCGCGGCTGGCTGGGCCTGAGCCCCTTCGCCGGAGTGCCGGACCAACGCAGCGGTCGACCTGCCCGCGCCTGACGAAAAAGGCCGGGCCCCGCCGGACCCGGCCTCCTCAATGGCGACTGCAACGGCTCCCGCGCGCGGCTACTCCGCGACCTTGGCCTCAGCCTTGGCCGGGGTGCCGCGAGGCTCGGACAGCAGGCCGCGCACGAGCGCGTAGCACGCAAGCAGCAGCACTGCCGCGAACGGCAGGCCGGTCGACACCGCGGCCGCCTGCAAGGCGCCCAGGCCGCCGCCGAGCAACAGCGCGATGGCCACCAGCCCTTCGAAGGTCGCCCAGAACACCCGCTGCGGCACCGGCGCGTTGACCTTGCCTCCGGCGGTGATGGTGTCGATCACCAGCGAGCCGGAGTCGGACGAGGTGACGAAGAACACGATCACCAGGACGATGCCAATAAAGGAGGTGATCGCGGCGAGCGGCAGATTGTCGAGCATGGCGAAGAGCTTGAGCTCGAGCGCCGCGTCGGTGATCGCCCCATAGCCGCCGCCGACCATGTTGATGGCCGCGCCGCCGAAGGCGGTCATCCAGAGCACGGAGACCAGCGACGGGATCAGCAGCACGCAGAAGATGAACTCGCGCACCGTGCGACCGCGGCTGACCCGGGCAATGAACATCCCGACAAACGGCGACCAGGAGATCCACCACGCCCAGTAAAACGAGGTCCAGCCTTGGCTGAAGTTGGCGTCGTCACGGCCGAGCGGATTGGACAAGGCCGGCAGATGTTCGGCATAGGCCGCGAGGTTAGCGAAGAACCCGGTGATGATGGCAAGGGTCGGTCCAACGATGATGATGAACAGCAGCAGCAAGGCCGCCAGCACCATGTTGATCTCCGACAGCCGCTTGACCCCGGCATCCAGGCCGGCGACGACCGAGATCAGGGCGATGGCGGTGATGCCGACGATCAGCAGCACCTTCGAGGCGTCGCTGACGGGCACACCGAACAGATATTCGAGGCCGGCATTGGCCTGCTCCGCGCCGATGCCGAGCGAGGTGGCGAGGCCGAACAGGGTGGCGAACACTGCGAGCGTGTCGATGACGTGCCCGGTCCAGCCCCACACCCGCTCGCCGAAGACCGGGTAGAACATGGAGCGGATGCTGAGCGGCAAGCCCTTGTTGTAGCAGAACAACGCCAGTGACAGGGCGACGATGGCATAGATCGCCCAGGGATGCAGACCCCAGTGGAAGATCGTGGCCGCCATGCCGAGGCGCTCGGCCTCCGCCGTATCGCCCGCCGCGCCCGCCAGAGGCGCCCAGCTGTCCGCCGTGCCGGCGTCGGCCGCCAGCGAGGAGGCATAATGCGAGATGGGCTCGGCCACGCCGAAGAACATGAGCCCGATGCCCATCCCGGCGGCGAACAGCATCGCCAACCAGCCCGCATAGCTGTAGTCGGGCCTGGCCTCGGTGCCGCCCAGACGGACCTTTCCGAGCGGCGAGACCATGATGCCGAGCGCCACAAGGACGAAGATGTTGGCGGCGGACAGCAAGAACCAGTCGAAGGTCGACGTCAGGGTTGGCCGCAGCCAGCCGAAGAACGCTTCCGCCTGCGCCGGCAGGGCGAGGGCGAAGATGACGAAGACGATGATCGTCAGGCTGGAGAAAAGAAAGACGGGATTGTGGACATCGACCCCGACCGGGCCGATCTGCTTTTGCACATTGTCTTGACCGACCTCGTACTCGGTGTCGATCAGGTTGGTATGGCCCTCGGGGGCCACGATGGCTTGATCGCTCAATGATGCCTCCTTATGCGAAGCGGCTCTTGGCTCGAGCGGCACTCCTTATGCTGGCCGGGCGCCGGGGCAGCGCGCCGGCTGGCGCCGATGGGATGAGCCGGATAACGCCGGTCGCAACAGCGCATAGCCCCACGCCGGTGCTTTCCGGGAGCGTCGACGGCGCCCGGAAGACACGGCAAAGCGCGGCCTGCGCGGAGGATCGCGGCGGCGCCGTCCGGCCCGCTAGCGGATCACGAACACGGAGACGTCGGCATGCGAGGCGACTGTCCCGGCGTTTGACGAGAAGATGTGATCCACAAAGCCAGGCACATGGGAAGCCATGACCACAAGGTCACAGCCGGTCTCCCTGATGGCCTGCAGAAGTGTCTTGTCGAGGTCGACCGTGGGGTCGTGGCTGGCAAAGGCCATGGCCTCGGTCTCGATGCCGCGCCGGCTTGCCTGGTCCGCCGCGAACGCATCCAGCTTTTGAGCGAACTGTTGCGGCGTATGCGCCACCTCGCTCGGTGTCTCGGGCGTCACCCCGACGAAGCAGACCGGGATGGCGTAATGCTTGGCCAGATCCGCCGCGGTGTCGAGAGCCTTGCCCAGGCGCTCCACATGGGCGAGATCGACAGGCACCATGATCTTTCCGTACATCCAGCTCCTTTCGTCAAGGCTCAAGAATGCCGTCGGGCGTTGAGCCCGCCGACGGCATTGGGATAACGCTACATCCAAGGCAAAAGCATAAGGAAAGACAGCCGGAACTACGACTCTGGAAACTGCTTCTGCGCGTCAAACCTGCAACACGACACTGTCAACAGGAAGGATTGTTCGAAAATGCGCAGCGTTGAGCAGCAATGAGCCGCGCTTTCAGCCCTGATCTTTCTTTACATGGACCTCTCACACGCATGTTCCACCCTCGTCCATGAGACGGCCTGTCCGGGACGGATGGAAGCCGAACAGTGGTCGACCGGTCGGCGTCTCGGGCGCCGGCAGCCGGGCGGTCGTGACGCCCTCAGCATGCCTGGAGGGCGTGCTGACGAACCTGGCGCATCTCCATCAGCATGGCCGATGCTTTCGCGCTCGCGCAAGAGCCCTGCCGAGCTCCCTCCGAGGGGAAGCCGTCGGCACACCAAAATCCGTCGGCCACGATCGTCACGGCGACAGGCCTTTGTGCGCTGCAGCATTCTTCCCTTGCGGTAAGCGCTATATCTTGCAAGACATAACCCGGTCCCCTGGAGCCCACCGTCATGCCCCCGCTCCTGCGAAGCGTACTCGCGTGGTTGTCCGCGGCGGCCATCACCAGCGCGGCCGGGATGTCGGCCGGGCCGGCGTCAACCCGGGAGCCGGTAACGGTGTTCGCCGCCGCCAGCCTGACCGACGCCATCGAGCGTATTGCCGATCTCCACGAGCAGGAAACCGGGCGACCGATCCGACTGTCCCTGGCGTCGAGCTCAACGCTGGCGCGGCAGATCGAGGCCGGCGCACCGGCCGACATCTTCCTTTCGGCGAACGAGCAATGGATGGACTACCTTGTGGCTGCCGGGCTGATTGAGGCGGACAGTCGCGTTAGCCGGATCGGCAACAGCCTGGTGCTGATCGCCCCAAATGACAGCCCGATCGGCGAGGCGGCCGTGACGGCAGAGCTCGATCTCAACGCGTTGATGGCGCCCGGTGAGCGGATCGCCGTCGGCGACCCGGACCATGTGCCGGCCGGCCTCTACGCCAGGGAAGCGCTTGAGGTTCTTGGACTATGGGACGAGGCGGAGAAGCGGCTGGCGCGTGCCGCCGACGTGCGTGCCGCCCTGGCCCTCGTGGCGACCGGAGAGGCTCCGTTGGGCATCGTCTATGCCACCGATGCCGCGGCGAGCCCGCAGGTCAAGGTTCTCGGGCATTTCCCGGATGGGTCGCACACCGACATCACCTATCCCTTCGCGATCGTCGCGGGCGAGGCCGACCGGGAGGTCGACGCCACATTCGAGTTCCTGCTCGGCGTCGAGGCGATCGACGTCTTCAGGGACGCCGGATTCGCCGTGCGTTGATCGTCACGCAGGAGCCTGCGCGCAATGTTGAGCGACGCCGAATGGGAAGCGCTCCGCTTGAGCTTCCGGATCGCCAGCGTCGGCGTGGTCGGCGCGTTGCCCTTTGCTGTCGGAATGGCGTGGCTGCTGGCGCGCGTCCGCTTTCCCGGAAAGACCCTGGTTGACGGGATCGTGCACCTCCCGCTGGTCCTGCCGCCCGTGGTCGTAGGCTATCTGCTGCTCGTCACCTTCGGCACCCGGGCCCCAATCGGCAGCTGGCTGCTGGATACCTTCGGCATCCGCCTCGTGTTCGACTGGAAGGGGGCGGCGCTCGCCGTCGGCGTGGTGACCTTCCCCTTCGTCGTGCGTGCCGTGCGCCTGTCCTTGGAGGCGGCAGACCCCGACCTGGAGGCGGCGGCGCGCACACTCCGGGCTCGTCCGTGGGATGTCTTCGCCACCATCACGCTTCCGCAAATGCTGCCGGGGATCATTGCCGGCGCCATCACCGCCTTCGCCGCAGGCCTCGGCGAGTTCGGCGCCATCATCACCTTCGTCTCCAATATCCCCGGCGAGACCCGCACTTTGCCGCTGGCCATCTACACGGCCATCCAGACCCCGGGCGGCGAGACGGCGGCGCTGCGGCTGGCCATGCTGTCGATCGCGCTCGCTCTCGCCGGCCTTGCCCTCTCGGAGCTTGCCGCTCGGCGGATACGCCGCGCGCAGGGACGAGAGCCTCGACGGTGAGCCTGGACATCGCCATTGCCAAGCGGCTGGGCGGCTTCGTCCTCGACCTCGCCTTCGAGGACCGGGACGGCCGATTGACGGCGCTGTTCGGTGCCTCGGGCTCGGGCAAGACAATCACCGTCCGCGCCATCGCGGGAATGGCACGACCGGATCGTGGCCATATCCGGGTGAGCGGTGAGACCTTCTTCGACCGTGCCGCCGGGATCGACCTGCCCTCGGAGCGGCGCCGGGTCGGCTACGTGTTCCAGGACGCCAAGCTGTTCCCGCACCTGAACGTCCGGCGCAATCTGGAATATGGCTGGCGCCGCGCGGCTCCGGATGAGCGCCGTATCGGCCTCGACGAGGTCATCGCTCTACTCGGCATCGAAGCATTGCTCGACCGACGGCCACACGCGCTCTCGGGCGGGGAGCGGCAGCGGGTGGCCTTGGGGCGCGCGCTGCTCGCCCAGCCGCGGATCCTGCTCATGGACGAGCCGCTCGCCGCCCTGGATGCGCCGCGCAAGGCGGAGATCCTGCCCTACATCGAGCGCCTCCGTGACGAGATGCGCCTGCCCATCGTTTATGTCAGCCATGCGCTGGACGAGGTGGTGCGGCTGGCCGACACCCTGGTGGTCCTGGAAGGCGGCCGGGTTCTGGCCTCCGGGCCGCTGATTCCGGTGGTGAGCCGGCCGGAGCTGCGGCCGATCGTGGGCGCCTTCGACTTCGGCGCGGTGCTGGAAGCGGCCGTCGTCGTGCACGACGATCGCTATGGATTGACCGTGCTGGAGACGCCGGGCGGCCACCTTAGGGTGCCAAGGCTAGAGGCATCACCCGGACGGCGGGTGCGCGTGCGCATCCGTGCTCGCGACGCCGCCCTGGCGCTTGATCCGCCACTGCGATCGAGCGTGGTCAACGTTCTCAGCGGACGAATCGTCGCGGTGGAGCCGGGAGCGGATGCCGGCGCCACGGCACGCGTCGATCTGGGTGGCGCCGAGCTGCTGGCCGGCATCACGCGGCTGTCGGCCGACCGGCTGCGGCTGACGCCCGGCCTGCCCGTGTACGTGATGATCAAGGCCGTTGCGCTTGACCGCGCGGACCGACGGCGCGAGCCGATGATCCGGGTGGCGACGCCGATCGAGGCATAAGAGGGCGGGCTGGTTGCTCTCCAGGGCTTGGGGGACCGATGGCCAAGCTGTTCCTGCGGATCAACCTCCACACCGAACGGGTGCTCGGGCCGGGCAAGGTGCGGTTGCTCGAGCTCATCGATGAGCTGGGCTCGATATCGGCGGCAAGCCGCGCCATGGGCATGACTTACCGGCGGGCTTGGATGCTGATCGACGAGACCAATCGCTGCTTCAGCGAGCCGGTCGTTCGCGCCCGGACCGGCGGACGGGCCGGCGGCGGCGCGGAGGTGACACGCCTCGGCCGTGACGTGGCCTTGCGCTACCGGGCCATCGAGCGCGAAACCGAGGCGGTCGTCGCGACCCACTTGGCCGCGCTCGAAGCAGCACAGGCCGGAGCGCCCGGCGAGGCCGGGAAGAGCCTCGCCTGTCGCGGTCATCGACGCGACCGCGGACGCTGCCCGGTCCAAGAGCCGGAGCCTGCCGGCCGCTGGCAGGACCTTTGCGCGAACCGGCCGGCCTCAACGCCGAGGGACGCCAAGAGCGGATCGGGTCACGGGCTCAGGCGGCGAGCCAGCGGCGCATCCGATGATCAAGTCTGACCGTGCCTTGATTCCGATCCGATGCCATCCTCGGGATGCTTTTGGCACCACTCGCGCTCAGCCTCGCCCCATCGTGCGAGGAACGCGGCTCCCTGATGGAAGCCATGGCGGTAAAGCTCCTCGATCCGCTCGCGACGTCGGTCGAGCTTGGACGGATAGTCCAGACCGCGGGACACCTCGGCTGCCATGTCAATGAAGCCGAACGCGATGCGATGGTGGGGCTTCAGCCCGGCGGCACGGGTGGTCAGCGCATCGATCTTCCGCACAAGTCGCAGTTCGTGGGTCATGGACAGGTTCCCGGCCAGCTCGTTGCGGCGATCCTCGATCTCGTGGAAGCTGGTCGGCAGCGCGTCTCGGGTCGTTGGATTGATGCGGATCAGCCAGAGCTCTTCCGGATTGAGCCGGCATGCGGGGCTTTCCGAGGTTCTCTTGTGGCCATGCAGGAAGGCAAGCTCGTATAGAGGCGGGTTCGAGGAGTACAAGGCGTCCCAGTAGGCGGCGCCCTCGATCTCGACCGCCCTCATCACGGTGGGAATGGCGGCCGACGCAGCCAGCACCCGGGGCAGCTTCTCCAGGGTCGCTGGGTCGGTGCCGCGGAACACCATGAAATTTGTCTCGCGGGCTTTCCGCGCGTCCTCGTTCAGGATGAAGACATCCTCGAGATCCTGCTCATCCAGATCCTCCTCCTCCTCGTGCACCTGCCTGACATCGGCGGCCCCGATCAGCAGCTCCGGAACCGGTTGACCTTCGCGCCGCAGCTCGGCCATCCGCGCGCTGAGAGCCTCCCGCTCGTCTGACGAAAGGTAAAGCTCGAGCAGCGTGAGGAACGCCTCCTGCACGTCGAACTCACGGCGTGTCGGACTGTCGGGAAAGCCCGGCCACGCGCTGATGACGTTGTCGACCAGAGCCGAGACATTCCGCCCAGCGGGACCAAGATCCTCCAGTCGCGCCATGACGGAACGGACGAGATCCCGCGTCGCCTCGGCACCAATCCGCGCCGGCCCCATCGCAAGAAGGCCATCGAGCGTCGCGAACACCGATTGTGCGTAATAGGCCTTGAGCTCGGGGGTAAGGTTAACCGGCATCAGCGCGTCAATATTGACGTCGCGCAACAGGCGTTGGAGGAGCTGCCCGCGGAGGCTGTCCAGGAGCGGCAGGAAAGGCAGCTGCCCGGGCTCGAGCAGCCCCTTCAGGGAGGTCACGAGCGCCTCGTCCCAGGGCGCCGCAGCATTGCCCTCCGGATAGCCGCGGGTCCAGAAGCTCTGCAGGGTGCCGCGGCGGCCGAGAAGGAGATCCGCCCATGTCAGCGCGGCACAAACCGCCCCGCCGGACGTGCCGCTCAGGCCAACAACCTCGAAGTCGACGCCATGGCGGTCACGGATCTTGAGCCGCTCATGCGGATCGAGCAGGGCGTCTAGAACGCCGGCCGTGAACGCCGTTTGCGCGCCGCCGCCCTGACAAGCGATGGCCACTCGAACCGTTTGGGTCATGAACGCTTCCCTCCGCGCCGCCCGGCCTCGCCGAGCGGGTCGTGCAAGGTTTACCCGCCTGCCGGCCCACCCAACCGTGACCGAGACGGTGTCCGATGGCGGGAACAGCACTCAGGAAAGCGTGCCCGGGAAGCTCGCCCCACCTGCCCTCCAGCGGATCAGCCGGCCCGTCAACCGGCGGTGCAGGATGCTGCGTCTCCGGCGCGATGCAACTCGGCCGGCATTGCCAGGACCTGACGTTTGAAAACAGACTGCCGGTACAATTCTGCAACAGCAAAAATTTCTTGGTGGGCCCATGATCTTGCATTATCTGAATAATAGAGCTCTCGCATCTTGTCGGCACGTCTCACGACCATAAAGCACAAGCCGCAAGAGTTGATCATTTGTGCCTAAAAATGACGCGACCTTTCGTCAGGTCATATGGGGTCATCTCGACATCGACCTTGTCACCGGCCATTACTCGGATGCGGAACTTTCGCATTTTGCCGGCCGTGTGCGCAATGATCTCGTGATCATTCTCCAGGCGCACCCGGAACATGGCATTGGGCAGCTTCTCCACGATCGTGCCGCCCATGACGATCAGATCTTCCTTCGCCATGCAGTTCTCCTCGCTTCGTGAACTTTCGCGCGCTGTCAGCGCCAACGGAATTGGCCCGGCCGCGCCCTGCGGCCGGGCCATCGATACCGCAAGTTTCGCAGCGCAACGAGCGAATTCACTCCATCTCCGGCGCCGGCCGATGTCTGCCCGGCAAGCCTGGAGATGTGAGCGCCTACATCTACGATTTCATAGATAATCGATGCTCGGCTTGGGCAAAGCCACGCGCGCCTTCCCCTCAGTCAAGCTGGTGACTTTCCAGCAGTGACACGAGAAGAGTGCCGGCGCGTTGCCGATGCTCGCGCAGCCTTTCACGCGCACGCGGCGCGTCGCCGTGACGAATGGCGTCCGCCACCGCTTGATGCTCCGCGACCGAGTCAAAAGGCTTGGGCCTTAGGCGAAGGGTGAGCATGCGTGCCCGATGCACCTGATCCCGGTAGGTATTCGCAATCTGGGCCAACCGACGATTCCCGGACAGATCAAGCACGGCTGTGTGAAAAGCTTCGTCCGCGCGCACCCACTCGTCCAAATCGTCTCGATCCAGCGCTGCCGCCATCTCGGTCACGAGCCGATCGAGCATGACAACGCCGTCACCAGCGTCCGGCCTGAGAGCCATCCGCTCGGCCGCTGCCGCTTCCAGCGCAGTTATGATATCGTAGATCTGCCGCATGTCCTCGGAGGCCATCGGCAGCACCCGCATGCCATGGCGCGGCCGGACCTCGACCAGACCTTCCTGGGCAAGCCGGATCAAGGCCTCGCGGATCGGCGTCCGGCTCATGCCGAACGTGGCCGCCAGTTCCTGCTCCAAGGCCTGGGTGCCGGGCGGCATCTGGTTCTCGAGAATGCGGCGACGCAGTTCCTGGTAGGCTGCATCGACCAGCGAGGGGCGCTCAGCCCGTGCCCGAGCACGGCGGTTGGAGGAAGCGGACATGGGCGCGTTCACGGCAGGAGGTTGAGCGCCGGAACGCGACGATGATGTCGCCTAGGGGCCATCCCGTCTCCTATGGGTGGTTTGACTGGACGGTAACGTGAGGGGTGACGGCGGCGGTCCGCTGCCGAAGCAAATATTTAACGCCCAAATGGCGCATTTGCAGAGGCGAACAACATCCTGTGCGCGAAGTTGAGCTTGGTTTAGGTGGCGGGAAAACGCGGCATGCAAACGCGCAAGTCACCTGCCATGACCGCTTCGTTGAGAGGTCCCCCGTGTCCGATCCATATCACGCCCCTGGCGTTAGAGCCTCTGGTAACCATATGAATTCTACGAAAATTTAAGTGCCCCCCACTATGCTTCGCCTTGTGGTCGTCCGGGACGAACCAACCGCGCGGTCGCGACGTGCCCGTCGTGACCGATCATGTCGGGAAGGGGCAGACGTGACGGACTCCCAGGCCGGTATGGCCTTCATAAACAAGACCTACGACGAGGCGATGACGCTGCTTGTCGAGGCACGCAACTACATCGCCTACCAGCAGCCAAAGGATCTGGCGCGGCTGGATAACCACAGCCGGCTTCTGGTCAGCCAGGAGACCATGCGCATCACCTCGCGGCTCACGCAGGTCATGGCTTGGCTGTTCGCTCAGCGTGCCGTCTACAGCGGCGAACTGCATCGCGATCAGGCTCTGGGCGATGAGTTCTCGCTTGGTGGCGAGCATGTCTGCCTGGATGAGACCTGGAGCTACGACATCCGTCTGCCGGCGCCGGTGCGCGGCCTGCTTGAGCGTTCCTACAACCTGTACATCCGTGTGCAGCGCCTCGAGGCCATGCTGCAGCGACAGGCAGCCGAAGTATGATACACAACGCCCCCTGAGGGCGCCCATCCGTCACTGCGCGGTCCAGCCACCGTCCACGCTGAGCGCTGTGCCAGTCACCTGATCCGCCGCGGGGCTGCACAGGAACACCGCCATGCCGCCGATCTGCTCGGGGGTCACGAACGATTGCGACGGCTGCTTCGGCGCCAGCAGGGCTCGAGCGGCCTCGTCGATCGAGGTCCCGTCCCGCTCCGCCAGCGCCTCGATCTGCTTCTCGACGAGCGGCGTCCTGACCCAGCCCGGGCAGATCGCGTTGCAGGTGACACCCGATCCCGCCGTCTCGAGTCCGACCACCTTGGTCAGGCCAAGCATTCCGTGCTTGGCCGAGACATAGGCCGCCTTGTTCACCGAGGCGACCAGCCCGTGCGCCGAGGCCGTGTTTATGATCCGGCCCCAGCCACGCGCGCGCATGTCCGGCAGGGCGGCCCGAATCGCATGGAAGGCGGCGGAAAGATTGATGGCAATCACCGCATCCCAGCGGTCGGGCGGGAAGGCCTCCACTGGGTCCGTATGCTGGATGCCGGCATTGTTCACCAGGATGTCGAGACGTCCGAACTCTTCCCTCGTATGCGCAACGAGGCCGGTGACCTGATCGGAATGCCGCAGATCGGCGCCGTCGAAGCGGGCGCCGACCCCGTGATCAGCCTCGATGGCGGAGCGCAGCCCCTCGATCTCCTCGGGCGCACCGAAGCCGTTGAGCATGACCGACGCGCCCTCCGCCGCCAGCGCCCGGGCAACGCCGAAGCCGATGCCGCTGGTCGAGCCGGTGATGAGCGCCGCCTTCCCCTCGAGCAACCTCGTCATGATCTCTGCCCTCCGACCGCCGCTTCTCGAAAATACACAAGCTTAGAAGGTAGATTGAACCAGCGCCAGCATCCTTGGAAGACGCATGACTGGCCATTGAGCGCGGTCAATGACGTCGCGCCTCGACGGCGTTTACCGCGTGGTCGCGTCGTCATTCCCGTGCGGAATGCAGGAGCATGCCATGCAACGCCGTTTCCTCCTTGCCCTGCCCATCGCCGCGCTCGCCGTGCCTCGTGCGGCAACGGCCGAGGGCAGCCGCGGGCGCTTTCTTTGCACGGACCAGGACTGCGGCCCCTATATCTACGATCCGGTCAAGGGCGACCCGCCAAGAGGGGTCAAGCCGGGAACAACCTTCACCGAACTTCCGGCCGAGTGGACCTGTCCAGTCTGTGGCGCCCCCAGGAGCAGCTTCATCCCTTACGACTGAGACCGAACGACTGAGACCGAAATCAACCCGGGAACGGCCCTTCCGGGGGTGCGGATTCCTCCCCATCGCACATTCGCCCCTGTCACACATACGACACCCTGCCTTCACGCGGCTGTCCTCCGCCCTCTCTAGCCTCGTGCCGATTCTGGGCAACTGAAGCTTCACTGCTTCGCTCGCCCGGCCTTGAGGCTTCGGACGGAGGTGGACCCATGAGCGAGCCGCGCGTGCATCCGCAGTATGGCTGGGTGATCGAGGATGACGACGACATTCCCTCCAATCGCTCGACCGCGCCAAACTTCTTTGCGGTGACCGACGCACGACTGTCGCGCCGGAGCCTGCTGAAGGGCGGCGCGGCGACCGTTGCGCTCGCCGGCACCGGCACCCCGCTCGCCGCTCGGCCCGCGCATGCGGCCAGCCCGTCGACGCTTACCTTCGAGGAACTCGCCCGCGGCCGCGACGAGCAGCTCCATGTCGCCCCCGGCTACGATCACCAGGTGCTGATCCGCTGGGGCGACAAGGTTCTGGCCGATGCCCCGGACTGGGATTCCCAAAATCAGACGGCTGAGGCGCAATCGCGGCAGTTCGGCTTCAACAACGATTTCGTCGGCTTCCTGCCGTTGCCGGCCGGCTCCCGGGAGTCCAACCGCGGGCTGCTCGTGGTGAACCACGAGTATACAAGCTCCAAGCACATGTTCCCCGGCGCGCCTGCGGCGATCGACCTGACCGAAGAGCAGGCCAACATCGACATGATGGCACATGGCCTGTCGGTGATCGCTGTGGTCCGGCAAAACGGCCGTTGGCGCGTCGCCGACAGCCCGCTCAATCGCCGCATCACGCCCATGACCCGGATGGCGATGAGTGGCCCGGCGGCGGGCAGCGGCCGCCTGGTGACGCCGGAGTCGCCGGACGGCACCCGCACCTTCGGCACCTACGGCAACTGCGCCGGCGGCGTGACTCCCTGGGGCACCGTGCTGACGGCCGAGGAAAACGTGCAGAACTACTTCAAGGGCAACCCGGCGGCGACCGAGGAAGCCGAGAACTATGAGCGCTTCGGCCTTCCCGGCGGCGACAATCCCCGCTACGCCTGGGGCCATTTCCATGAGCGCTTTGACCTGGCTCAGCGGCCCCGCGAGCCGCTGCACGCCGGCTGGATTGTCGAGATCGACCCCTACGATGCCGACTTCGTGCCGAAGAAGCGGACCGCGCTTGGCCGCTGCAAGCACGAGGGCTGCAATGTCACGATCAACGGCGACGGCCGGGTCGTGGCCTACACCGGGGACGACCAGCGGTTCGAGTACATCTACCGCTTCGTCAGCGACGGCACCTACGACCCGGCCGACCGGGCTGCGAACATGGATCTGCTCGATCGCGGCACCTTGTCGGTAGCCGAGTTCAGAGCGGATGGCCGCGTTGCCTGGCACCGGCTGGTGCACGGCGAGGGCCCGCTGACGGAGGAGAACGGCTTCCGCAGCCAGGCCGACGTGGTGATCGACGTGCGCAAGGCGGCGGATCTGGTGGGCGCCACGCCGATGGACCGTCCCGAGGACATCGAGATCAACCCGGTCACCGGCACCGTCTTCGCCAACCTCACCAACAACTCCCGGCGCGCGCCGACGGAGGTCAACGCCGCCAATCCCCGACACACCAACCTGTTCGGCCACATCATCGAGATGCGGCCGCCTGACGGCGACCACGGCGCCGCGGAGTTCACCTGGGACTTCTTCATCCTGGCCGGCGATCCTCGAGAGCGGCTGCACGGCGCCATGTTCCATCCGGAGACCAGCGAGGACGGCTGGTTCGTGACACCGGACAACATGGCCTTTGACAACAAGGGGCGAATTTGGCTGGCAACGGATGGTGGCGACCGCTACGGGTTCGCCGACGGCTGTTGGGCCGCCGACTGCACCGGCGAGGGACGGGCGCTGAGCCGGCACTTCCTTCGCTGCCCGATCGGCTCCGAGCTCTGCGGCCCCTTCTTCACACCTGATGATCGCAACTTCTTTGGCGCTGTGCAGCATCCCGGCGCGGCAGGTGACGCCAATTTCGACCAGCCGGCGACGCGCTGGCCGGACTTCGCGCCTGGGGTGCCGCCGCGCCCCTCGGTCATCGTTGTCACCAGGACCGACGGCGGGGAGATCGGTTCATAGGACCGCTGCATTGCTCTGGTGCGAGGGGCGGCTCGTAGGCCGCCCCCGTTCCTGATGGAGACCACATCCCGGACGGTGAGTTTTTGAGATTGCCTCTTCACACTCCGCCAACGAGCGAAAACTCCGCCGCACCGAACCATTCGTTGAAGCAGGACGACGCTTAACCAACCTATGAATGCTGGGGATTGTCGGCGCCGCTCCCCATGGGCGATGATCCGCGTGCGCGTTGCAAACCTTGCGGCCAAGCGGTCGGTGAGGCGATTGCCAAGGGCGCGCGTCCGGAAGCGAGGCGGATCACCATGAGACGGCGCAGATTCCTGACCGGCCTAAGTGTCACGGCGATGGCCTGCCCGCTTTGCGCAGCCACCGTCGCACGCGCGGCAGACGGCATCCACTGGGGCTATGGCGGCACGAGCGGCCCGAGCCGGTGGGCCTCGCTGGCAAAGGACTTCCAGGTGTGCGGCGCGGGAGCCGAGCAGTCACCGGTTGATCTGGATGCAGGCACCCCGGCAATCCTGACCGACGTCGGCGTCGACTGGCAGCCTTGCCCGCTTTCGGTGCTCAACAACGGCCACACAATACAGGTCAACACAGCCGCCGGGTGCTCGATCACGCTCGACGGCAAGGCCTACAGGATGAAGCAATTCCACTTCCATCATCCGAGCGAGCATCTGATCGATGGGCGGGCTCAGGCGATGGAAGCGCACTTCGTTCACGTCGCGAACGATGGAGACGTCGCCGTCCTCGGCGTCTTCATGGTGCCCGGCGAGCCACACGACACCGTGGAGACAGTGTGGCAGGTCATGCCCAGGGCGCCCGGCCTGATCGAGACCGACGCGGCGATCATGCCGCAGACCTTGCTGCCGAGCCGTCATGGCTTCTGGCGCTATGCCGGATCGTTGACCACCCCGCCGTGCGACGAGATCGTGACCTGGACCGTCTACGCCGACCCGATCGAGATCTCGGCCGACCAGATCCGGCGCTTCGCGGCGATCTTCCCCAACAACGCCCGCCCGGCCCAGACCCTCAATCGTCGCTTCCTGCTGCGCAACTTCTAGAGCGTTTCCGGCTCACGTGGCATCGCCGGCCCAAGCGGCCTTGCCTGCCGACAATAAGGCGCTGGCGGTTGGCACGGTCGCCCGGCAGACTTTGGGCACGTCCCCGAAACATGCCGCGCCGTGCCATCATGCCGACCTTGCGCTATCATACTGTTGATGTGTTCACCGATCGGGCCTTCGGTGGCAACCAGCTGGCCGTGGTGCTCGATGCCGACGCCCTGTCCCAGGGTGCCATGCAGTCGGTGGCGGCCGAGTTCAACTATGCCGAGACAAGCTTCGTGCGGGCCGCCGCCCCGGATCGTGGACCCACGGTGCGCATTTTCACGCCGACCCGGGAGATGCCATTCGCTGGGCACCCGACGATCGGCACCGCGCTGGTACTAGCGCACGAGGGGCGGGTGATCCCGAACCCGGCGGACAGCCTCAGTGCCACCGTTACCCTCGAGTTGCCGGTCGGGCCGACGCCGGTGACGGTCGGCTTCGACGGCGCGATGCCGGTCACTGCGACCTTGAGCGCGCCGGTACCGTTCTCGCGCAAGCAGGAGGTGTCCGTGGCGACGGCCGCTGGCGCCCTCGGCCTGGGAGAGCGGGTCATCGTCGGCGAGCACCACCCTCCGGTCGTCATTGGCTGCGGCGTCGACTTCCTGGCGGTCGAGCTGGCCTCAGCCGCGGCGCTCGCCGAGATCAGGCCGGACGCCGCACGCTACGCGACCCATCTCGGCGGCTGGCCGATCATCGGCATCCTCCCCTATGTCCGCGACGTTGACGGCTTTGACACCCGGGCGCGCATGTTCGGGCCGGAGGCGGGGGTCGTCGAGGACGCGGCGACCGGCAGCGCCAACGTCGCGCTCGCCGGGCTGCTGGCCGAGCTGGAGCCGGCCGCCGACGGCAGCTTTCTCTACCGCATGGGCCAGGGCACGGAGATGGGCCGTCCGAGCGTGCTCGAGGGCGGCGCCGACAAGCAGGGGGGTCAAATCATCACCACCCGTATCGGCGGCGCCGCCGTCCCGATGTGTGCTGGCATCATCAGGGTGCCGGACGGTCTGTGATCCACGCGCCGGAAGCCGCCGCGGCGCTTGATCCTGAGCCGGAGCGCGCCCGGGCCGGCGTGCGATCGGGCGCGGCTTCGGCGACGAGGTCGGCGTGGCCGCGCCAGTGACTGACAAAGCCGTGATGTGACGCGCCGCCCTCGTGATTGGCCTGCCGCACCCCGGCGTGACATTTTCGCGCTCAGGAGGACGGACGCCAATGCGACGGGTGCTAACGGTCGTCTTGGTCATGGGTGCGCTTCTGGTCGTGACGGGCCAGCCGATGCCGCCGCCAACGGACGGGCAAGATCCGGCGGGGGCGTCGGCCGTCGCGGGCGGCGCCGAGGCCGCCCTGACTTCGGCGTCCGGTCATGGATCGGACGACGCGCCGTGCCGGTGCGAGCTGGCGGGTGGCTGCACCGCTCCGATCCTTGCTCCACATGCGGACGGGCATGGCAGATCCGCTCTCCGCGGCCGCGGTCCGCCGCCTTGCGGGACGGTGCCATGCGGGCTGTCGCAGGAGGTCCCGGCGCCACCGCCGCGCCCGGTCTGACCCGCCCGGCATCGGGCCGACGATCGGCCCGGCCCGGGCGCTTCCGGCAAGACGCGTCCCGCCCTCGTGCGGGCGCCCGACCGACTGTCAGACCTAGGAGCATCCTATGCTGCGCATGAACGAGCGCGCCTTCGATCCGGCGCGCGTGGCCCTGATCCTGCGTCTCGGCCTGGGCTCGGTGTTTGTGATCGGCGGCTGGTTCAAGCTGTCCCGGCTCATCGATCCGGCCACCCGCGACGACCTTATTGCCACCTACCTGAGCCCGGCGGGCTACATCAACGCCTTCTTCCAGGAGGTGCTGTTCAGCGGCCCGATCGGACAGGTGGTCAGCCCCGGCGGCTTCCTTGCCGCCCTCTCCACGTTCGAACTGCTGTCCGGCCTGGCTCTCCTGGCCGGCTTCCTGGTGCGACCGCTGGCGCTCATCTACGGCCTGCTGCTCTGGACCTTCGTGGCCGCGCTGCCGGTCACCGTCTCTCCCGGCGCCCAGGCGCCCGATCCGACCTATCTGGCGCCCGCGCTGCTGGTGCAGATCCGCGATGTCGGCCTGTCCGGCCTGATGTTCGCGCTGTTCCTTCTCGGGCCGGGCCGGTGGAGCGTTGACGGCCGGCTGTTCGAAGACGTCGGCGGCCCGGCCGATGACACGGCGCCGCCCCAGTGGCAGGGGCTTGGCCTGCTCGTGCGCCTGTCGCTGGCCGCGCCCCTGCTGGTCGGTGGCCTGTTCGCCGGCATGGACAGCATCAAGAGCTGGGGCGTCTGGCCGCCGCTGCTGCTGATCGCCGCCGGCATGCTGATCGCCGGCGGCGCGGTCCGGCTGGCCGGCGCCATGACCGCGGCGATCATGCTGTGGTTCGCCGCCGGCGCGGTCGGACCCGACGCCGGGCCGATCGTCACGCTCAACGCCTTCAAGCGGGAGCTTGCCTTCCTGGCGGCCGCATGGATCCTGGCCGTGCACGGGGGTGGCGATCGCTACACCGCGGCCGACCTTCTCCGGCGCTCGGCCGCGGCGTTGGCCCGACGTCGGCGCCGCCGCCGCGGCAGCCCGCGCCTCGGCTGACCTGCGTGGCGGGACAGCGGCCGGCATCCGGACGGATGCCGGCCGCCTCGGCGCGCTCACGGGCGCTGTCGCGCGCTTGTGATGGCGTCTCACGCGGCAGTGCAGCACGGTTTACCGGCCGTTTACCGTACACTGCCATGGTCCTGAAGACGCAAGGCGGATCCTTCGGCCATGGTAGAAGCGCGATCGACTCAAGAGTCCGGTCAACGACGGCCCGCGGCCCGAAGGAATCCGCGCCCGCGGATCAGGACAAAACAGCCGCTATTGGCGGATGGTGGCCGGTCCGGGTCATCACGAGGTGCCGGATCGATCGACCGATGAGCTCTGGATATTTTGCGCAGCTCATCGAGGATTTGACCGAGCACGGCGACCTCGGCGCCCGGGAGCTGGCCGACATCGCTCTCGTGTCCCCGGCCAGCCTGGGGCGCTGGCGCCGCGATGAGCTCGAGCCCGGTGCCCGGCCGGCGCGCATCCTGACCGAGCTGCACGCCATTGTCGGCCGGCTGGGCCGCTACTACGACCCCGCCGAGGTCCGACTCTGGCTGCACGCCCGACACCCCCAGCTCGGCGGCGAGCGGGCCGTGGACATGGTCCGGCAAGGCCGCGCGGCCGACGTGCTGCGCGTGCTCGACCGGCTCGATGCCGCGGTCTTCCTGTAGGATCGGCCATGTCGCGCACACCCGACGACCGCCACCTGCTCGACGCACTCGAGGCCGTCCCACCCGTCTCGATCGCCGGCACCGTCTGGCGCGTGGTGCAGTGCGGGCGCGATCCGCGCGAGGCCAGCGCCGCCGGCGGCCGCTGGGACGAGGGTGAGGTGGCGGCGCTCTACACCTCCTGCGAGCCGGCGGGCGCGGCCGCCGAGCTGCTGTTTCACCTGCGGCGGGGCCAGCCGGTGTTCCCGTCCCGGATGGAATACTGCCTCCATGCCCTCCGGGTGTTCGTGAGCGATGCGCTGGACTTGTCCGAGCCGGGGGATCTGGCGACCCTGGGTGTCGACATGACCTGCTACGGCCGGCTGGCCTATGCCGACCGGGCGGTCGAGTACACGCGCACCCAGGCCGTGGCCAAGGCCGCCCGCCGCCTGGAGCGCTCCGCCCTGCTGGTGCCGAGCGCGCGCTGGGCCTGCAGCAATCTGGTCCTGCTCGGCGGCGCCCCCGCCGACGCCGTCGTGTCGGTCCAGGCGCACGGCCCCGTCGACTGGCCGACCGGTCCGCTCGCCCGGTCCGTCGGCTAGCGGAAGGCCGCCGGCACGAGGCCGTCGTGACGGGCCGGCTCCCGGCGCGCCCGGCGGGCCGCCCCCGTCCGGCCATCGCCACCGGTCGTGACGCCGGCGCCGCGCGCGACCGCCGGGCTCACCCAACCTTGCGCACCCCGTTCACCAGGCTCGGCTCGGGATCGTCGCCGCCGCGCACGGCCTCGTCGACCACCACGTCGATGATGCGATCGCGGATGTCGACCGTCACCGTGGCGGCGGTGTCGAGCCGGACCTTGATCGCCCGCTTCAGCTCGTCGATCGCCGCCGGCGCCGCGGCGGCCACGGCAGCGCGCCGGTCGAGCGGCAGGTCGTGCAGGATGGTCCAGGCCAGCGCGGCGATGGCCACCAGCAGGCCGGCGATGTCGACGCCGTTGGGGCCGAACTGCTCCGCCGCCTCCGCCTCGCGGCCCTGCATGATCAGCTCGACGTCCTGCAGAAAGCGCGGGTCGAGCATGGGCGCCAGCCGCTCCGCCGACCGCCGCGACAGATCCTGAACCTCACGTTGCATATCTCCGTCTCCGAAATGACTTTTTCGGCGTCAGTCGAGCCAATGGCGCAAGCATGGCGCGCGCACCGGCCGGGGGTCAACATGGCCAACCGTGTCGGCGCCCTGTTCCTTCCGCCGGGCCGCCCTCCTCCGAACAGCAACGCCCGGGGCCCCGCGCGGCGGGCGGGCATCGGATGGCGTACTGCGATTGCCCCGGCGGCTCTGTGATTTTTCCAACATCAACGCGAACTGTCCGGGCGATGACACAACCCTGTCTCCGGATGAGCACCGGCGGCCACAGCGTCGGCCCCGGCCCGGCGCGCCGGCGCCGCTTCGGCGCCAGGCCCTTGCCAGCGATTCCACCATGGGCTTAGGCTTTCCCCCGGTCGGACACGGGAACCGGGCCGACGCGACGCGGTTCGCCCGACTCGACAAGATCCATGACCGTCGGGAGGAGCGGATGACGGGACGCCTGCATCGACCCCTGCGCCGGGCGCGGCGCGGCACCCTGGCCGCCCTGCTCGCCGCCGCCGCCCTCATCGGTCTCGGCCCCGGCCCCGGCCCCGGTCTCGGCCTCGGCCTCGGTCTCGGCGCCACCCCGGCTCGCGCCCAGGGCGTCACCGTGTCGATCTCCTGCGGCGCCGTCGGCCCGGAGCTCGAGGTCTGCCGCGAAGGCGCGGAGATCTGGGCCGAGCGCACCGGCAACCGCGTCAACGTGGTGTCGACGCCGAACTCGACCACCGAGCGGCTGGCCCTCTACCAGCAGCTGCTCAACGCCGGCGCCGGCGACATCGACGTGTTCCAGATCGACGTCATCCACCCGGGCCTGCTCGGCAGCCACTTCGTCGACCTGGCGCCCCGGGCCGGCGCCGAGACCGGGGCGTTCTTCGACACCCTGATCGTCAACAACACGGTCGACGGCGCGCTGATCGCCCTGCCCTGGTTCGTCGACGCCGGGCTGCTCTACTACCGGACCGACCTGCTCGAGCAGCACGGCCTTGCGCCGCCGCGCACCTGGCAGGAGCTGACCGCCCAGGCCGCCGCCATCCAGGAGGGCGAGCGCGCCGCCGGCAACGACCGCTTCTGGGGCTTCGTCTGGCAGGGCCGCGCCTACGAGGGGCTGACCTGCAACGCGCTCGAGTGGATCGACAGCTTCGGCGGCGGCACCATCGTGGCCAACGACGGCCGCATCACGGTCAACAACCCCCGGGCCATCGCGGCGGTCGACCTGGCGGCCGGCTGGGTCGGCGCCATCTCGCCCGACGGCGTGCTCAACTACACCGAGGAGGAGGCGCGCGGCGTCTTCCAGACCGGCAACGCCGCCTTCATGCGCAACTGGCCCTATGCCTGGGGCGCCGCCCAGTCGCCGGACAGCCCGATCCGCGGCCGGGTCGGCGTCATCCCGCTGCCGAGGGGCGGGCCCGAGGGCAAGGCCAGCGGCACCCTCGGCGGCTGGCAGCTGGCGGTGTCGAAATACTCCGACCATGTCGAGCAGGCGACCGACCTGGTGCTCCACCTGACCGGCCGGGAGGAGCAGAAGCGCCGGGCGCTCAGCGCCTTCGCCGCCCCGCCGACCCGCGTCGACCTGTACCGGGACAGCGAGGTCATCGGTGACAACCCGCTGTTCCGCGACCTGGCCGACACCCTGGAGAACGCCGTCGCCCGTCCGTCCACGGTGACCGGCGAGAAGTACAACGAGGCCTCGGCCGCCTTCTGGAACGGCGTCCACGCCACCCTGTCCGGCAGCGGCGACGCGGCAACCAACCTGGCGGCGGTCGAGCGCGAGCTCATCCGCATGAGCCGCGGCGGCCGCCGCTGGTGAGCCGATGACGGCCCCCGCCCCGGCCCCCGCCCCGGCCGCCGGCCCGGAGCCCGCCGGGTGAGCCCGCGCGCCCCGGCCCGGGCGGGCTCGGCGCTGACCCGGCAGCGGGTCGCCGCGGCCTGGACCTTCGTCCTGCCGCTCCTCGTCGTGCTCGGGCTGGTCGCCGGCTGGCCGCTGGTCCGCACCATGGCCTTCAGCCTGACCGACGCCACCCTGGCGGCCGACGACGCGCCGCAGTTCATCGGCCTGCGCAACTACGCCTTCTACGGGCCCACCCTCGAGGACTGGGATCCGGAGCTCGGCGGCTACTTCATCTACTACGAGCCGGACGACGCGCTCCTGGTCTACCGGCCGGACACGGACGCCTTCGTCGACCTCGACACCGGCGAGCCCTATCCGGGCGAGGTCGACCGCTCCCTCGTGTTCCGCTGGCAGGGCGTGCTGACCGACGGCCTGTGGTGGCGCTCGGTCTGGAACACCGCGGTCTTCACCGTCGCCTCGGTCGGCCTCGAGGTGGTGCTGGGCGTGATCATCGCGCTCACGCTCAACGCCCACCTGCCCGGCCGCGGCCTGCTGCGCGCCGCCATCCTGATCCCCTGGGCCATCCCGACCGTGGTCTCGGCCGAGATGTGGGGCTGGATGCTGAACGACCAGTACGGCGTCATCAACGAGCTGCTGCTCTGGCTCGGGGTCCTGTCCGAGCGGGTCGCCTTCACCGCCGACCCGGACCTGGCGCTGCCGGCGGTGATCGCCGTCGACGTCTGGAAGACTACCCCGTTCATGGCGCTGCTGGTGCTGGCCGCCCTGCAGCTGCTGCCGGGCGAGATCTACGAGGCCGGCCGGGTCGACGGCGTGCACCCGCTGCGCATGTTCTTCCGGGTCACCCTGCCGCTGATCTGGCCGGCGCTCATGGTGGCGATCATCTTCCGCGCGCTCGACGCCCTGCGGATCTTCGACCTCATCTACGTGCTCACCGCCAACACGCCGGAGACCATGTCCATGTCGGTGTACGCCCGGCAGCAGCTGGTCGACTTCCAGAACCTCGGCCTCGGCTCGGCGGCCTCGACCACCCTGTTCCTGATCGTCGCCCTGTTCACCGTGATCGCCATCACGGTCGGCCGGGTGCGCTTCGACCAGCCGCGCTAGGGGCCGACCGCCATGGGCTACCGCACCCGGCAGCGGCTGTTCCGCGCCGCCTTCTACCTGCTGGTGGCAGCCATCGTGCTGTACACGGTGTTCCCGTTCTACTGGGCCGTCGTCTCGTCGCTCAAGACCGGCTCGGCGCTGTTCCAGGTCGACCTGGTGCCGCCGGAGCCGGCCTGGGGCAACTACGTCGCCGTGTTCCGCGAGCAGCCGTTCGCCCGCAACATCCTCAACTCGGTCCTGGTCGCCGTGCTGACCGTGGCGATCTCGCTGCTCCTGGCGGTGACCGCGGCCTACGCCCTCGGCCGGGTGGCGTTCCGCGGCCGCGCCACCCTGCTGCTGGTCATCCTCGGCGTCTCCATGTTCCCGCAGGTGGCGGTGCTGTCCGGCATGTTCGAGCTGGTTCGCGCGCTCGGCCTGTTCAACAGCTGGTGGGCGCTGATCCTGTCCTACATGATCTTCACCCTGCCCTTCACGGTCTGGGTGCTGACCACGTTCATGCGCGAGCTGCCGCGCGAGCTCGAGGAGGCGGCGATCATCGACGGCGCCACGCCCTGGCAGACGGTGACCCGGGTGTTCCTGCCGCTGCTCGGGCCCGCCATGGCGACCACCGGGCTGCTCGCCTTCATCGCCGCGTGGAACGAGTTCCTGTTCGCGCTCACCTTCACCCTGACCAACGAGATGCGCACCGTGCCGGTGGCGATCGCGCTGATCACCGGCGGCAGCCAGTTCGAGCTGCCCTGGGGCAACATCATGGCCGCCTCGGTGATCGTGACGGTGCCGCTCATCGTCCTGGTGCTGATCTTTCAACGCAGGATCGTGTCCGGCCTGACCGCCGGCGCGGTCAAGGGCTGACGCGGCGGCGTCGCGGACGGCGGCGCATCCGCGGTCGACTACGGGAGAGGCGCCATGGCCGAGGTCCGGCTCGAGCAGGTGCGCAAGGCCTTCGGCGAGGTCGAGGTGATCAAGGGCGTCGACCTGCTGATCGAGGATCGCGCGTTCGTGGTCTTCGTCGGCCCGTCGGGCTGCGGCAAGTCCACGCTGCTGCGCCTCATCGCCGGGCTCGAGGACATTACCGGCGGGCTGCTGTCGATCGGCGGCGAGCCGGTCAACGATCTGCCGCCGGCCCGCCGCGGCATCGCCATGGTGTTCCAGTCCTACGCGCTCTACCCGCACATGACGGTGTTCGAGAACATGGCCTTCGGGCTCAGGCTGGCGAAGGCCGACCGCGCCGCCATCGAGCGCACGGTGCGCGAGGCTGCCGGCATCCTGCAGCTCGAGCATCTGCTGCACCGCAAGCCCCGCGAGCTGTCCGGCGGGCAGCGCCAGCGCGTCGCCATCGGCCGGGCCATCGTGCGCCAGCCCAGGGTGTTCCTGTTCGACGAGCCCTTGTCGAACCTCGACGCGGCGCTGCGCGTGCAGATGCGCATCGAGATCGCCCGCCTGCACCGGGAGCTCGACGCCACCATGGTCTACGTGACCCATGACCAGGTCGAGGCGATGACGCTGGCCGACAAGATCGTGGTCCTGAACGTGGGCCGGGTCGAGCAGGTCGGCTCGCCGCTCGATCTCTATCATCGGCCGCGCAACCGCTTCGTCGCCGGGTTCATCGGCTCGCCGCGCATGAACTTCCTCGACAGCCGGGTGGTCGAGCGCCAGGACGGCGCGGCCCTGGTCGCCCTGCCCGGCGGCGGCCGCCTCGCGGTACCGGTGGCGCGCGACAGCGAGCGGAGCGGCGGCCGGACCGGCGAGGCGATCACCCTCGGCGTCCGCCCGGAGCATCTGCTGGAGCCTGCCGGCGGCGGCACCCACGCCGCCGCGGACGCCGTGCTGCCGGGCGAGGTGTTCGTAGTCGAGCGGCTGGGCGCGGAGACCTTCCTGCACCTGCGTGTCGCCGGCGGCGGGTCCGTGGTGGCGCGCGCCGAGGGCGGCACCCCGGTCACGGTCGGCGAGACGGTCGAGGTCGGCCTGCGCGCGGAGGCCTGCCACCTGTTCGACGCCGACGGCCTCGCCCTCGATCGCCCGGGCCCGGCCGGGCGCGGCCGGCCGCCGCTGCCCGCCGCGCTGCGCGCCTGAGCGGAGGCCGGGCCGGTTTGGGGCGGCGCCGGCCGGCTGGCCGTGTAGCGCTTTGTCAAGGACTGTAGGGTCGGCGCCCGAGCCGGCCGCCCCGGCGCGGCGCCCGGCGCCGGGCCCGGCGAAAGCGCCGCGCGGGCCGGTGAGGAGCAAGACGTCGATTGCCGCAGGGCCGGCGGCGGACCCGGTACCGGCCGCGGCGGCCCGGGGGCCGGCCCCGGCACCGCCGCCGACGGTCCGCCTCACGCCGGCGCCGCCCGGACCCTCGTGCCGGGACGGGTCCATTGGGTCGGCGGCGGGGCCGGCCGCGGCGCCGGAGGCCGACGAGGCCGCACCGGGCCCGGGCCCCGGCCCCCGCCGCGCCCCCGGCCGCTCCGTGCTCTCGCTTGTGCCCCATGCCATGACCCTGGTCCTCCATCGCCGGCCAACCATGCGCCGACGCGGGCATATAGGATCATGAACCTTTATATAAGGTTAAAAGAGCCGCAATATCCGATGATGGCGAAGAGAATAGGTTCGAATAGCGGGATAGCGGATCCGAAGAGGACGTCGATCGGACGAGAACCCCACGCCCCACGCCGAGCCGGCTGGCCGCCGCACCGCCTCATCCGGCATCCCTCGCCGAGGCAAAGGATCCGACACGCAAGGATGCGAGCCGCTGTCACGGGGCCTCCGTCCGGAACGTCAAGGTGAGGTCGACCGATGGACTGGGCAGGATCGGGCCCGGGGGCGGCCCCTTCCGGAGCTAGACTGCCGAACGCGGCCTTGAGCGTGCGCGGCAGCGGCCAGGCCGGCCCGCGCCGGCTTCCCCGGTCCATGACGGCGGCCCGATCGACGCAGCCGCGGGCATGCGGATAGTGGGCATGCGGATAGTGGAGATGTCGGCGCCCCACACCGGGTTCCCCCGCTCGCGCGCCATATCGCGCCGGCGAGCGGGGCAGACCCGGTGATCCGGGGCCGGCCGGCGGGTCCGCGGGCGCGGATCGATCGCCGCCAAGCCCATCCGCCGCATCCCCCGCGGCTCCGGCTTGCGGTTCAGCGCGCATCCGGCCGTCGGCCGCCACGCGGTGTCCGCCGGGCGCCGTGGCACGGGGTCCGCCGATAGCGCTCGTCGATCCGCGGCATCAGCGCCAGGGTGCCGCCCGCGGCCCGAAATGTCGCTGGGGGCTCCGCCCCCAGACCCCCGAGATAAAGAGGCCAAGAGTCAAGGGGTAAGCGTCCTGGCGACCCGAAAACCGACAACGCTGCCCCGGTTGTCGGGATTGTTCCTGATGCGATCGGCGGATCGGAGGTACTCTGGACCGACGTACCAGGAGCCGCCCCGCAGCACACGACGACTGCAATCTCCAGTTGTCCACGCGCTGCCATTAACCGGCGCGCCCTGATAGCTATCGTTCCAGCAGTCCTCGACCCACTCCCACACATTGCCATGCATATCATGGAGACCCCGGGCATTGGCCGGATAGGATGCGACCTCCGTCGTCTGCCTGACATCGAAATGGAAGTTGGCCTGCTCCGCGCTGATATCCTCCCCGAACACATAGCGCGTCGTCGTCCCCGCCCGCGCCGCGTATTCCCACTCCGCCTCCGACAAAAGCCGATAGGGCTGGCCGGTCATCTCACCCAGCCAGCGGACATAGGCCTGCGCATCCTGCCACGAGACATTGATCACCGGCCGCCGCCCCCGCCCCCAGCCTTCATCCTTAGGCGGCGGCGCACCCGTGGCCGCGCCGAACCGGTCGTATTCCTCGAACGTCACCGGATAGCGCCCCACCGCCAGGCGATAGCCGATCTGCACATAATGCTGCGGCCGCTCGTCACCGTCCCCGACGCCGTCGGGCGACCCCATCAGGAAGCTCCCCTTCGGCAAGGCCACCATCTCCGGGCACCAAGGCTCGTCCCGGTCGCGGAACACCGAAAGATCTTGAATTCCCGAATCCTTCGACTGGCGGATGTCTGGCTCTATGGGATGGGGTGGTGCGGGCGCCGGCTGTTCGGGCGCTTTCGGACCGTCCGGCCGTTCGGCCTCGATCTCCGGCGGCTGCGGCACCCGGTCCTCCTCCGGGCTCTCGGTCACGCCCAGGGCATCCCGCAGCCCGCGCAGCAGGCGTTCGAAGCCGCGGTCCTCGGCCAGCTCGACCCAGTGCAAGTCGCGCAGGCTCAGCCCCTGGTTGGGAATCTGCAGATTCGGAATCTCGCAGGCGTCGAGCTTGACCGGGATGATGTAGATCCGCTCCGGCGGGCGCTCGCCATAGGCGGCCAGGGCGGTGCGGAATTCCGTGTGCACGTACCCCTGCTTGCCGACCGACCGGCTCGACAGGCAGGCGACGAAGATGGCCGCGTCCCGGATCGCGTTCGGGATCACCACCCGCCAATTCTGGCCGGGCAGCAGATCCTCCTCATCCAGCCAGGGCGCAAAGCCTTCCGCCCTCAATTGCGCGTAGAGCGTGCGGACCTGCGCCTTGTCCTCCGAGGCATGCGCCAGGAAGATCCTCTTCTCGATGTCGCCCGGCATCGCCACCGCCGCATCCCGGCCTGCCCTGCCACGTCATGCCGCCGAGCCGACGAGATCACTCGTCCTCGCCCGAGGGCGCGCCCCAGCCGATGGCGGAGGCCATCGGCTCGCTCGTATCCGATACACGTTCCAACAATGACCCACTTTCCCGGGCATGGGAAGCCGCCGTTGCCCCCGCTTGGCCGGACACCGCGGCTGACGGGCGGGCTCGGACGAGTTCGCGTGGCGAGCGCCCGCGGCGCCCGGACGGTGAACGGTCTTCACGGCCGCTCGGCGAGGATGGTCTCCGTGAACCGGCCCTTGCCGTCCATCGAGAGCGCCATCCCGGCGGCCGCGAGCCGGGGGCCGCGAGCCACGGGGCCGCGAGCCGCGGGGCCGCGAGCCACGGGGCCGAGAGCCGGGGTGCCGCGAGCGTGTCGGTGACGCCCGCGCCGGTGAACTGGCGGCCCCGGTCGGTGTTGCAGAGGCTCAGCCGGCCCGGGCCAGCGAGGGGCTCGTCCAGAGCGTCACTGCAGAACGCGGCCTCGCACGTGCTCGACAGCGGTCAGGCCAGCCCGCGCCGGCTCCCCCGGTCCATGAGACCCCGAACCACACACGTTCTGCTTGTGATTGCGAGCGGAGCGACGCGATCCGGGCTGCCTCATGGGTGCAGCAGAGCCAGGCGCCTGGATTGCTTCACTGGGCTTGCTGTGACGCGCCGTAAGCTTGCCCTGCTCGTGGAGCGCGCGGACCATGAGGAGCGCCGGCGGGATCCGAGACGCCCACCCTCGACAGGGACGCGCGGCCATCCGGTCACGCCCACACCGCCTCGAGCCGGAACGCCGTCGCCTCGAACGGCGGCACCGGCCTCGCCCTCGAGCGCCGGGATCGGCCGCCACGCCGCGCCATCGAGCGCGAACGCCGCAAGCCTGCGCGCCTCCGGGTCGACCAGCCACAGCTGCGGCACTCCGAGCGCGGCATGGAGCTCACGCTTGCGGCCCGCATCGGAATCCCGCGTGACCGGCGAAAGCACCTCGCCGACCCGGTCCGGCGCCGTCTCGAAGGCCCGCATCTTCGGCACCCGCGGCATCCGCTCGCGCCGCCGGCCGACCGGATCCGGGACCGGCCCCGGGGCCGCCAAGGTGCAGGTCGATCGAGTCGAGGATCCACCAGCCGCCCGGGCCGTCGGGATCGATGAAGACGGGAACGCTCAACGCGCCGCCCAGGATCGACGCCGCCACGGCGTGCGGCGAGGCCGGCCGCGGCTGCAGGCTCACCTCGCCGTCGACCAGTTCGGCGCTCATGGTCGGCGGTGCGTTCAGCACGTCCTGCCGGGCCGGCCGGCCGCTTGATCCGCGGCGCGGTGATCGCGGACATGGAGCCCCGCCGGCATGCCTGCGCACGCATGCCCGAATGAGTGGACTGTGCCATCCCGGGCGCCGCTGCCATGGCCCGTCGGCGTCACGGCGCCGGGCGGCCGGCCGGCCCGGCGGCATCCGCCGGGCGGCTGTCCCGGGCTGGGCACCGGATACCGCCCGGCGGCCGTCGTCTCAGACCCGGCTCCCGGGCCCGCGGCTGCTCGTGCGCCGTCGTGAGGTCACGCCGGCCCGTGCCGAGGATCGCATCGGCGGCACCGTCGGCATGGCCGGTCCCGATCCTTGCTGCATCGGCGTTCCGGCTGCCGATGACCCTTCGGGCCGCGTCCGCTCGAAGGCCCTTGGCCGCCCGGGTCGGGACCGCCGGTCAACCCTTGCAGCCGCAGCCCCCGTGACCGCAGCCGGCCCCCGCGCCATGCCCGGTCGCGCAGGCGTCGCTGCAGAAATTGCGGCCATCCTTCTGGATCGCCTCCTTGATCGGGACCACGCACACGCAGTCCGGGCACGCACACTTCTGAGATGTCACGTCGACCATAACCTTCCCTCTCTCCATCCGACCTGGACCGCCATGCCAGAGTCGGCGTTCGGTCCAGGAGGATCATCGACAGGATCATGACCGAACAGATGGTCGGCCATGATCACCAGCACGTCGCGAACGCACTGATCCGCGAGGACATAGAAGACCTGCTTGCCGCGCCGTTCGGCCTTCACCAGCCGCGCCGCCCGAAGAAGGCGCAAGTGATGGCTGACCAGCGACGGCGACAGGCCCAGCCGATCCGCGAGGTCGCCCGAGCTGACCTCGTCATCGGCGCAGCCCAGGACGATGGCCAGCCGTGTCGGATCGGCCAGAAGACCGAAGGTCTCGGCGATACGCACCGTACGATCGGCGCCCAGCGTGGGGATCGGCTTAACGCTCACGACAGTCATATAATACAACAGATGCTCAAATGTTCCACCCATAAAATGATCGGGCACCGGTCCGCAAAGGCTGGCAGCGCCTTTCCGTGACCCCCCGCCGCGGGCTGAAAGGCTTTCTTCCGTAGCTGGCTACCGTAGCCGGCTGCCGGCAGGTCCATGCCGAGGAGGTCGAAGGCCTGTCGCTGCAGCGGGGTGGGGTCGGCGTAGGCGGTTCAGCCTCGCTCCTTGCCGGGCTGGCCCGCGGCGGAGAAATGGCAAAAACTTGATTATGTTACGCTCATTGGCAGCAGGCGAACAGGGCACGCCCGACGTCGACGGTCAACAGCGCTCCGAGCTCCAATTCCATGGATGCGGCGTCCAGCGCCGCAACGACCAGGGCGTCAGCGGCCTCCGGCGTGACGTTGTCCGCGCGGAGCTGGACCACGCTCGGCTTGGCCCCGTTCGTCACGGCAAGGATCTCCCCGAAGTCCAGATCGTGGCGTGGGTCAGAACGACGAAAACGGCATTCCTCGCGAAGCTCAGGATCTCGGCGTCCGGTGCGTCAAGGGGGCCGACGTAGGACCGGTGCAGCGCCTCGAACCCGGCAGCCTCGAGCACGCCGACCCATCTCGGCGACAGGTTCATGTCGATCAGGAGCGTCATGC
>CAZTHL010000008.1:0-74576 GCA_964613585.1 uncultured Mycobacteriaceae bacterium
CCGAGCACGTTTGTGAATCCCAATTCGATTCAATCAGCTCGGGTCATGCTCTAGATAAGCCTGCCCGGGGCAGCGAGGAGAGCGCACGATGGAGCTTCGATAGATCAAGTATTTTCTTGCGCTCAGCCAGTCCTTGAATTTCACGCGTGCCGCGGAACTGTGCAACGTCACCCAGCCGACGCTGACAACCGCCATCCGGAAGCTCGAGGAGGAGCTTGGCGGCCCGCTGATCCACCGCGAGCGAAACCGCACCCACCTTACCCATCTGGGTCAGATGATCCTGCCGCTCCTGGAGCAGGTCTACGAGAGCAGCCATGCGGCCCAGGCCCTCGCCCGGGACCTCAACCGCGGCGACCGCATCCCGCTCAGCCTCGGCGTGTCGGACGTCTTCGACAAAGCGCACCTGCTTCGGGCGATGCGCAAGGTTCGGGCCGCGATCAGCGGGCTGGAGCTGCATCTGGAGGGCGGCCCCGACGGCGCCTTGTCCGACAGGCTGCTGTCCGGTTCGCTGGACATGGCGATCCTGGACGGCGCCGCGGCGCAGGACGAGAGGATACGCTTCAATTCTCTCTATGTGGAGACGATGAGGGTCCTGATCCCCGAGGCCGACCCTCTCAGCGACCAGCCCGGCCTCTCGCTCGAGGACGTCCTGGATCGGCCTTGGAACGGCCTGCTCGAGTCACCCGTGCATGCCGCCTTCGGCAACGGGACGCGCCCGGCCGACATGCGATGGACGCAACGGCACCGGGCGACCCGGCCGACCGAGGCGCAGCTGCTGGTCCTGTCCGGGCTGGGCCTCGCCCTGGCCGGCAGCCATGAGCCGCTGCTGACGGGACTGGTCCTGCGGCCCCTGCGGGAGCCAGCCCTCAGCCGCTCGATCGGCATCGCCACGGTGCGCGGTCGCCAACGCTCGATCGCCGCCACGACGCTGAGCCGGCTGCTCCGAGCCCAGACCTATGCCGGCGCCGAATGATCCCGTCCTGCGCCGGGATCGAGCAGAGCCTCCGCGGCCACCACGATCTCGGCGGGGTCTGAACGACAGCGCTGATCCGCCCCGCCGAGCACGGCCCGAACGATGCCGTCGGCCCCGATCAGGAAGGTCGATGCCAGCGGCATGAGCCACGCCTCGTTGCCGTAGAGTCGGGGCAGGTCGTAGCCCCTCGCGCGCAGCCAGGCCTGATCCTCCGACGGCACGGGAAAGAGGCAGCCGTAATTGAGCGCGGTGCCGCCATCGACGTCGCAGAGGACCTCGCAGGTGAGCGAGAGGGCTGCCCGGGTCTCGGCCGCCCGGCCGCCGATCTCGGGCGTGACGATGGCGACGCGAAGCCCGATGGCGTCGAACGCTAGGCGCGCCTTTTGGAACGCGGTCATCTGCGCGGTGCAATAGGGACACCACAGCCCCCGGACGAAGACCAGCACCAGCCCCCGCCGGTCCAGCAGATCGCCGAGGCGCCTGAGCGTGCCTTGGGCATTCGGCAGGGCGAAGCCGGGGGCCGCCTCGCCCGGCTGGCGCCGACGGTCCGCTTGGCCCGAGCGGGTCAGGAAGGCCGCCATGCGCTCGTTGTGCGGACCGAAGGCGTTGCCCGTCGCCGCCTCGAAGGCGGCGATCGCATCCGTGAGTGAATCGGTCACCTTACCCCTCCCTCATCGGTCCGATCGGCGGCGCCCGCCCGGGCTCCGCCCGGCCGGAACGGCCGATGCAGCGTGTCCTCCCGCCGCCAATGCTTCGCCGAGCCGCCGGAATGGCGGGTCGGCCCGGCTGCGACACGGCTGCACCCCTTGACGCCATCGGCGCGCGCCGTCGCGAGCCGGTGGCCGAAGCCTGAACGCGCGGGGATCATCCAAAGTGCCAGCATGCCGATACCGTACATAAGCGCCTTGCGGCTCGTGATGCCTCCCTTGGCGCCCACAGGCCGGGCGACGGTCCCTAGGGTCCGGACCCTAGGCCCCGTCCGAGCGCAGGAACCGGACCATGTGAGGCACGTAGTCGGCCTTGCCCAGGCTGATGCCCTGGTGGCGCAGGATCGCGTAGGCCGTGACCAGATGGAAATGGAACTGCGCGATCGCCCAGCTCCTGATGTATTCGGCGAGATCCAGGTCGAAGGTCATGCCGCCGGGCACGGTGAGCTCTATCCGACGCGCCTCGTCAACGGGGCGATCTTCGGCGCCGGCGGCGCGCAGGCGTGTGATGGTCCGGATGACCAGCGCCTCCGCCTCATCGAAGGACCGCGGCGCCTCGGGGGCCTCGATCGCCTCGTTCTGCAGGCGCGCCCTGGCCTCCTCCGCCTGGATGCAGACGAAGTGGACCTGGGCCGCCAGCGGCAGCATATCCGGTGCCAGGCGCGCCGCCATCAGCGTCTCGAGCGGCTTTCCCTCGCCCAGCCCCTCGCCCAGCCCCTCGCCCAGCCACTGCTCCCTCGCCTTGCCGAGCTGCCCGGACAGCGCCTCGAGCATCTGCGCGAAGGCGGGGAGGACCAGATCCGTGAGCGTCATGCGCCTGTTCCGCGACCGTGGGCAAGGTGATGGGACGTGCGGCCTCGCTCCGGCGCGACCGTGCCTGTCCGCATATGCCAAGAGTCGACGTCCTCCGGCAACCGTCCTGCCCCGGACGTGCAGGGAAGGATCCCTTCGGCGCGCGTGTCAGGGAGGCCGGCACCCTTGACGATGAGCGGACCGCCGCGCCTGTTCCAGAAAGTTCCAGATCAGGGAGGGGCGTCATGGCGACGATGGAGTTCAAGGGGCATGTGGACGTCACCTCCTCGGCCTCGGTCAGCACCAAGGGCGGATCGCTCACCACGACGCTCAGGAAGCCGATCCGGGAAACGCTGGGCAGCATCGCTGGCGGGCATCTGTCCGCGGCAGCCTTGACCTTTGGATCCGGCCCCGCAGTCGTGCTGCTCGGCGGGGGAGCCGAGGTCCCGTGCAGCCTGCGCGTATCGCAGGTCGCGAAGAACCGCTATGAGATCGAGCTGACCGATGGCGAAGACGATGCCGTCGATGACTTGACCGCGGCCTTCTTGACCTTGAAGACGCAGCACTTCAAGGACGGCGCCACGGCCTTGCGCGGGCCGCTGTCCGCCGACGACTGGCGGGCCGAGATGAACCAGGCGTTGCGGCGGGCCGAGGCGAAGCACGAAGGCTGACGGGTCGGACCGGCGCGGGGTGGATTTGTTCCAGGACGATATCTCCTTCGCGCGGCCCCTGAAGGCCGCGTTCGAGATTGTCGAGGACGAGCTTCAATCCGCCGGCGCGACCGTGGCCGGGCCGCCGGCGCGACCGTGGCCGGGGCCTATGGTCGGGCCGACGCGGCGCTGCGGGCGAAGCGGGATCTGCACATCTTCAAGGACCGTTTGGCGGCGCACATCGCTGTCGGCGATTTCGCGGAGCTCCCCCGGGTGCGAGCCCGGCTGATGCCGCTCAAGCCATGCCATCAGCTGACCCGTGGGTGAGTGGCGCGGCATCTTCCTGCTGAGCCCGTGGGGCGAAGCGGTGATCGCAATCCTGTTCTCGCGCGCTCCCCACGGTGTTCGCGATCGCCTGCACGAGGCCGTCGATCGCCATGCCCAACGGCTCGAGTCCGACGATGCGGCGGAGGCTGACGGGTGAGCGGCGCCGGACGACGGACGAGGCGGCACCGCTGGCTGTTCCGCTGCGTCCTTCTCCATTCACTGACATCGTGCGTGAGCGGCATCGCCTATGCCATCGGCTGCGGAACCGCGACGGACGGCCAGCGAGGCGGCACCGTTGGCGTTGCCTTGTCCTTCTCGGCGCTCTTTGTTGCCCGGCCTGTTCCGGCCGAGGTGCTCGAGCAGGAAGACATGCTGAACAATGAGCCGAGCCTGCTCGGCCAGCGCCTGATGCTCCTGCGCACGGCCTTGTCGGCCATGCTCGACAGTCAGCGCCAGGAAACCGCCTACCGCGCCGCCTCGAGCGTGGTGTCGACGCTGATCGGGGGCTTTGGCGATTGAATTGCGGTCGATGAAGACCTGCATCGTGAACGCCATGTCCGCAGGGTCGCCGAGGTCCGAGAGGGCGAGCGGCGTCTCCCGCACCTGCGCGCCCATGTTCAGGTCGAGCGCGCGGACGCAGCCGACCTGGTCGCCGGGTCCGCGACGACCGGCCCGGCGCTACAGCTCCAGGTCCTCGTCGGCGGCACCGGCGCCGGGCGTGGGCGAGCCGGCAGAGGGGCGGCGCGGGTCGGGCGTCGCCTCGGGGCCCAGCCGATCGGACAAGGCCTCGGCGGCGCGCCGGGCCAGAAAGGCCTGCAGCGCCTCGGCCTGGAGGGTGCGGCTCGGCCGCTCGACCGGGCCGAACAGGCGCAGGCCGAACGGCGGCGCCTCATGAACGGCATGCAGGTCGAAGGCGATGGTCGCTTCGAGCCGGCCGCTGCCGAGGTCGAGCTCGAGTTCGCCCTCGCCCAGCGCCTCCGGCGCGAACAGCCGCAGGTTCTCCGAGCGCGCCACCCCTTGGCGGATCTCAAGCGGCATGTTGAGCGCGGCCACCTCGGTGGTGCCGTGCGAGAGCGCCTGCCGCAGCACCTCGAGGAAGGCCAGAGGCTCATCCAGCTCGGCCAGCCCGTCGGCCACCGCGGCAAGGTCGAGGCCCTCCACGGCGCCGTCGCGCAGGGCGACGAGGCCGGTGCCGGACAGGCCGGAGACCAGCGCCGCCTCGCTGGCGCCGGCGCTCTCGACGCTGAAGCTGAGATCCAGGGTGCCGTGCGCCGGTGCCGCGTCGAGCAGGCTGTCCAGCACCGGCGCGACGGCGGCGCCGGCCAGCTCGAGCTCGGCCGCAAGCCGCGGCGGCTGGTCGGCGGTGAGCCGGCCGGACAGCCCGAGATCGCCGCCGAACGCCCGGCCGGTCAGACGGCCCAGCGTGAGGGTGCCGTCCTCGAGGGACAGCCGCAGGCTCGGCCGCTCGATCCGCAGCTCGCCCGACGACAGCGCCGAGGCGGTCAGCGCGAGGCGGCCGTCCCAGCGCCCGAGCGCGTCGAGATCGAGCGGCAGGCGGGACCAGGTGCCGGGCCCGGGCCGGCGCGCGGGGCTGGACCGTTCCGGCGCCGGCCGGAAGCGGCCGAGCTCGAGCGCGGTCGTGCGCAGATCCGCCTCGAGCCGCGGGCGTGGCCCGGCGAAGGACAGGCCGACGGCGCCGGCCACCGTGACCGGTCCGAGCGAGCCCTGAAGATCCTCGAGGCGGGGCCGTTCCGGGGTGCCGCCGAGCCGTGCGTAGACATCGAGCGCGCCGAGCGGCTCGGACGGGCGGTAGTCCGGCCACAGGAGAGCCAGCGCCGCAACGCTCTGGTCGAAGCCGACGCGCAGCGCGAGGTCGAAGGCCGGCTCGTCGAAGGGACGGATGATGTCGCCGCCCAGCGACAGCCGGCCGCCGGCCGCCTCCGCCTCCAGCGCCAGGGACAGGGCATCCCGGCCGCCGCGGGCCCGCCCGGAAACGCTCAGGGCGCCGAGCCGCTCCGGCGGCAGCGGCCCCGCAAGGTCGAGAAGCCGGAACAGCGCCGCGGCCGACGGGGCCGACAAGTCGGCGGTGACGTCCAGCGCGTCGAGCGGCTGAAGCGAGGCGGCGGTGCCACCGATCCGGATCGACGCGCCGGCCAGATCCTCGATGGTGGCATCGCGCACCAGCACGGACCCGCCGTGGACCGTGGCGTCGAGGCGGATCCCCCGGACCGGCACGCCGGCGACGGTCAGCCGGTCGACCTCGACGAACAGATTGGCGTCGATGTCGCGGAGCGCCGTCCTCAGCTGGCGGGCGAGAACGGGAAGAGGGTCCGTCCGTGCGGCCGTCGGATCGGGGCGTGGCGGGCGATAGGCGTCCAGGTTGAGCCGGTCGACGCCGAGGCGCAGGCCGATGCCGGGGCGGCCGCGATCGAGATAGGCCAAGCCGCCGGTGATGCGGGTGGCGTCGACGGTGACGTCGACGGCGGTCAGCTGAAAGCTCGCCGGCGTGCCGCTCAGGCGGGCGTGGCCCTGGAAGCGGCGCAGCCGGTCGTTCGGGACCGGGGAGACGTCGATCGCAAGCCAGCGCAGCAGCCGGCGCAGATCGCTGGCCGCGGCCTCGGCCTCGGCCTGCACCGACGGGACCCCCTGGTCGATCCGCAAGGTCCCGGACAGCGCGGCATCGGCGCTGCCGGGGAGCTGCGCCGAGAGGGTGTCGACCGACAGGACACCGTCCGCCGTTCGAGCGCTCAACCGGGCCTGCCGGATCAGCTCGCCGCGCAGGCGGATGGCGTCGGCGGACAGGTCGACCGCCAGCTCGAGCCCGGTCGGGATCGACAGGCGACGCCACGGCGCCGCCGGCTCGAAAGGCGCGCTGGCCGCCGCGCCGGGGTCGCCGGCGCCAAGCCAGGCGTCCAGATCGACCCGGCCGGCGCCGAGGTCGAGATCGATCCTCGGCGTTCCGGCCCAGCCGGCCCGGAGCGATCCAGCCGCCCGCACCTCGCCGAGATCGACCATAAGCGTGTCGAGGACGGCCCCGGACGCGCCCGCGTCGGCGCTCGCCCGGACGGTGAAGGGCCGAGCGGCCAGACGCGGCGCCGGCAGCTCCAGGCCGAAGCGCCGGATCACGGCGGCGAGATCGGAGCCTTCCGCCACCAGCTCGCCTCGCAGCCGGCCGGCCAGATCGGCTTCACCGGCAAAGCGCAGCTCCCCGTCGACGCCGTCGGCGCCCATGCCAAGGCGCATTGGGACGGTGCCGGTCGGCGACAGCCGCCCCGTGGTCAGGTCGACGGTCAGACCGACCCCCCGGACGGCCACGCTGCCGACGATCTCCGCCGGCCCGGCCAGGCTGTCCGCCCGCACCTGGGCGAAGATATGGTCGATCCGCCGGAGCGCGCCCGCCGCGCCCGACGACCAGAGCACGCTGCCGTTCTGGATCGTCAGACGGTCGAGACGGACCGCGCCGGCCAGCCCTCGCGCCGGATCGGACACGCCCGACAGGAGACCGGGCCAGGTCCGGTCGCGACTTTCAAGATGAAGCACCGGATCGACCAGGATGACCCGCTCAACCCGGATGTCGCCGCGAAACAGAGGCAGGAACGACACCCGGATGTCGAGCGCGCCGATGTCGAGGCGCGCGCGGTCGGCATCGCCGCCGCCAATCCGGACCGCGCCCGCCGACAGCACCGGCGTCGGCAGGAGGGCAAGATCGATCTCGCCGCCGATGCGCACCGGCCGGCCGGTCACCGCGCTCGCCCGCTCGGCGATGGCGTCCTTGTGGGCGTTCCAGTCGATCAGGCTCGGCACCACGAGCACCGTCGCCGCCGAGACGGCGAGAGCGACGAGGAGGCCGGTCAGAAGGCGTTGCAAGAGAGCGACAACCGGTCAGCGGCGATGGGCGGCGACCACGGGCTCGCAACCGCGAAAGCCCTGGCTCGACTGGGATAAGCCCCACGGGACAAACGTCCAACCGAAAAACCACACCTCCGGCTGATGAGCGGCCTGACGCCCGGCCTCGCCGGGTCGCCGGGCACGGGCCTGCCGGCCTTGATCGCAGCCGCGTGCTTGGAGCGTTTCCGGTTTCGGTGGCATCGCCGGCCGCTCTCTTGCCCGGTTGCGCGATTACGGCCAGCTTGGAGCGGGGCGTCGGACCGGGTCGACCAGGCCGATCACGGCGATGGAGGACATGGTGGGTGACCTGATCAATCTGCGACAGGCGCGCAAGCGGCGCGAGCAGGAGCGGCGGCGCGCCAAGGCGGCGGAGCATCGCGCCGCCTCCGGCCGGACGAAGGCGGAGCGGCATCGCGACGCCGAGGACAAGGCCCGGTCGGAACGGCGCCTCGACCTGCACAGGCGGGACGACCGGAACGACGACGATCCCTGACCCCTTCGGCGATCGGGTCTCCGTCACGGCTCGCCAGAAGTGTCCGCGTCACACCCGTGTGCGGTCACGCCGGAACCCCTCCTCCCTGAAGAGGTGTTGATGCCTCCGTTGGGCTTACCCCATCCGGATTATCGGAGGCGAGATCCATGACGCGACCCCTGCCGACCTTTCTCATCATTGGCGCGCAAAAGGCCGGCACATCGTGGCTTGAGCGAAATCTGAGGCGTCATCCGGAGGTGTTTCTCGCCAGCCCGAAGGAGGTGCACTTCTTCGACCAGCCCGACAATCTCGCCCGGGGCCTCGAATGGTACGAGGGCTTCTTCCGTGATGCGGGAGAGGCCAAAGCCATCGGTGAGGCAACCCCGAACTATCTGGGCGTCACCTTTCGAGCGCATCGCGCGCATATGGCCCGGACAATCCGGTCGATGCTGCCGCAGGTGCGGATCATTGTGGTGCTTCGCGACCCCGTCTCCCGGGCCTTCTCGGCGTTGATGCATCAAATGCGCCAGGGATCTCTCTCGGCGCTGACCCGTCCGGACCGCTACCTGATTGATCTGATCGAGCGGCGCCGCGACGATGCGAAAGGCATTCTCGAGCTGAGCAACTATGCCGACCAGCTCAGGATCTGGCGCGAGGCCTTTCCGCCGGAGCAGATGCGCGTCCTCATATACGAGACCGACGTCGCCGAGCGCAGCCGGCAGACGCTGGCCGAGGTAAGCCACTTCATCGGTGTCGACAACGGCCATGCCTTCGACGCCGCCGAGGAGCGGGTGCATGCCGGCCTGCATACCCGCCCGGCCATCCTGACGGCGCAGATGCGTCCGCGGTCCCTGTCGCGGCATCTCGCCGAACGGGTGGACAGGCTCGGGCAGGCGTCGCCGATCCGCCTCAGTCCGGAGACCGACCAGCGGCTGCGCGAGCATTTCCGCCCCATGGTCCAGGACTTGGCACGGATCCTTGGGAGGGATCTCTCGGCCTGGGAGACCACCGGGGACGCGGCGACGCCGTCGAGCGTTCCCGGGCCCGGCCCCATGGGCGACGCTGCGACCGGGGCCTCCGCCGTCCGCTCGGGCCAGCGCGCAGGCGCCGGCCGGAGCTCGACGTCGTGCCGCTTCGCTTGCGTCGATCTCCGGGAGCCTATTTCGACTGCCCGTGGATCGGTCCGTAGTACGCCTCGACCGTCTCCATGGTCTGGTCGCTGTCCGACATGATCGCGACGATCCGGGCCGGCTCGGGCGGCTTCCGTCCAAAGGCACGCTCGAAGTCCCGGGCGAGGTCGCGCGTCTCCTCGACCCAGCGCCCGAGATCCCCGCTCCCTTGGCGCAGCACGATGGTGCGCACGCGCTCAGGGAAGCGCGGGCTGGCGATGACCGTGCCCGGGGGCACCGGGGTGGCCGTCCAGGCGTAGATCAGGGTCGGCACCTGGCGGTCGAGCAGGGTCGGCTTGCCGAACAGGAAAAATATTGCGGCGGCGAAATCCTCGCTTTCCCGGGCACGCAGGTCGGCGCTCGGCTGCAGCCGGTCAACGCGCCAATGCCAGCGGACCACCGGAAAGCGCTCCGGATCAAGGTCGATCTCCCGATAGAGCAGAGAGGCCGAATCACGGCCGCGGGCGCGGATCGCCGGGCGGCCGTCGACCACGGCGCGGCTGAAGCGGGTCTCCGCATGGAAGTCACGGCGCTTCCACGCCGTATCCAGCGGGGCCGTCGGGTCGGTCAGGGCGATGCTGCCGGCCGCCGAGCCCGGTCCGGCGACGCCGCCCGACAGGCTCGCCGCCAGGAGGATCACCACCGCCGCGCGCCGCCACGCCACTCGCCCGTGTCTCGGTCTGCCGTGCATCGCTTCCCGCCTCCGTCCGCGTCCACCACGCCCCGTTCCGACATCTCCTGGGCGGAAAGGTGGCGGACGCATCCGGTCACCGGCCAGTCAGGATCCGGTGAGGCCTGGGCGACGGGGTTGGCTCGTGCCCGTCCGGTCGAGACGCGCGCCCGGCCGTGATCCCATCACGACCGCCAGCCCGACCGCCGAGCTGGCAAGGTGGCGGGGCGGGTCGCCGCCATCCGTCGCCCGCAGGAAAGGCTCTACAGTGTTTTCGCCTGACGCGGAGTCGGCACTGTCCCGCTCCCTCGCCCGGCCACGCCAAGCATGCCGTCGTAGGGTGACCGGGCGGGAGAGCGGGACGGCGATGCCACTTGAGCCGAACACGCCCTAACCAGGCCGATGCAGCCACGCGTCGGCGTCGATCCGCTGCGGCGGAACCACGGGCAGCGCGCCGGTCGGCCCCCGTCGGGCCTCGTAAAAGGCTTCGACCGCCGGGTGCCAGGCGATCGCGGGGTCCCTCAGGCCGACGACGAGCGGCACCGGCACGGCGAGAACGTCGCCCAGGCTGGTGCTCAGCGCGACATCGCCGTGCCAGAGCGCCTGCAGCATCCCGTCGATCAGCTCCGGATCCGCGTCGATGGTGGTAAGCCAGACCGAGACGATGGCCAAGCCGTCCATCGTGGCGGTCCGGGCGCCGTCGTCGAAGGCCACATGCGTGGGCTCAAGAAAAGGGTGCGTGCGGGCGATGGCGACGGCGCGCCCGGGATCGATGGGCAGCGTCCTGAGCCCGTCCGTGCGCATGTCGACCGGCAACTCCTTCGTGTTGAAGGGCGTGAACACGATCGCCGCATCCACCTCCCCGGCGCGCAGCCGGGACACGCCCTCCCAGCTCGGCCCCTCGGTCAGCACGAGATCCGAGAGATCGAGACCGTGGCCGTCCAGCAGGAGCTGTCCCAGGTCGCTGGCGCCGGCGCCGAGCTCGGCGAGGAACACCCGCTTTCCTCGCAGGTCGGCGATGCGCTCGATGCCGGCATCCGACGGCACCAGGATCCGCACAACCTCCGACTTGAAGTAGGCGATCGCCCGAAGATGGCCGTAGCCCGGCTCGTCCTCCAGCGCAGGGCCGTTCATCATGGCGGTCGCCGTGGACCCGTGGACGAGACCCGAATCGGCCGCTCCGTCGGCCACCATCGCGAGGTTCGCCGCCGAGCTGCCGGTCGACTGCACCAGGGCGATCAGCCCCGGGACGCCGCAATTGCCGCCGCGCTCGCACGGCAAGGCTCCCTGCGGCTTGCTGACTGCGTTGGCCAGCCGGGTGCCGAGATCGAACATCGGTCCGTCGACCGGGCCCGAAGCAATGAAGAAATAGCGCTGCGCGTCCTGCGCCGGGACCCCGGGCAGAACGAGGAGCGTCAGCAGGCCCGACAACGTCAGCCGCCGAAGGAGCTGCCTCGAACCCATGCGCGACCGGTCCCCTCGCCCGAATGTGCATATCGGCGACGCACGGCGCGCGCCCGCCCCTGGTCCGATCCTGCCCGTGCCGCCGGCCGGCCCGTGGCCCGGCGGAAACACCGGAGCGCCTTGCGGCACCCTTTCCCCGCACACGCCGACCGCCGTGACTCAACCACAGGCACAAATCCGCTGCGCCCGAAGGGCAACGCACCCACAGTATATTGGCGAGAGGTTAAGGAAGGCCAGCCCCGCTACTGCACTGCGGGAGATTCGCCGAGGCCTGTGCCTTTCCCGCCGCCGTCAGTGGCAGCCGCATCACGATTGCGGAGACGGGCCATGGCCCGGGCGTCGCCGACGCCGTTCCCGCCTGCGCCGGGTCGCTCCGATGATGTCGGTTCGGCGGCACCGCGTCAGGGCGTTTCCGGCCCAAGAGGCATCGCCGGCCCGCTCCCGCGCCCGGCGACCCAACGACAGCATGCTCGGGCTGGCCGGGCGAGGGAGCGGGCCGGTGCCGAGTCCGCGTCACGCGGAAACGCTCTAGACATGGATCGGCCGGCCGTCGACCGCGAGCGCAGCCTCCTTCACGGCCTCGTTCAGCGTCGGATGGGCGTGGCAGGTCCGGGCGATGTCCTCGGCCGAGGCGCTGAACTCCATCGCCATGGCGGCCTCGGCGATCATGGTGCCGGCCTCCGCCCCCAGGATGTGCACGCCGAGCACCCGGTCCGTCTCCGTGTGCGCCAGCACCTTGACAAATCCGTCCGTGGCGTTCATGGCGCGCGCCCGGCCATTGGCGGTGAACGGGAACCGACCGACCTTGTAGGGGATGCCGGCGTCGCGCAGCGCCTCCTCCGGCTGGCCGACGGAGGCCACCTCGGGGAAGGTGTAGACTACGCCGGGGATCGCCGCATAGTTCACGTGGCCGGCCTGCCCGGCGATGCTCTCGGCCACCGCCACGCCCTCCTCCTCGGCCTTGTGTGCCAGCATGGGGCCCTGGATGACGTCGCCGATCGCCCAGATCCCGTCGACATTGGTCCGCCAATGACGGTCGGTGGCGACCCGGCCGCGATCGTCGAGGGTGACGCCGACCGAGGCCAGGCCGAGGGACTCCGTATGCGGACGCCGGCCGATCGCCACCAGGACGATGTCGGTCTCGACCGTCTCCGGCTCGCCGCCCTGTGCCGGCTCGACGGTAAGGGTGATGCTCTCGTTGCCGAGGCGGGCGTCCGTCACCTTGTTGCCGAGCCGGAAGGAAAGGCCCTGGCGCGCCAGCACCTTCTGCATCTGCCGGCCGAGCTCGGCGTCCATGCCGGGCAGGATGCGGTCGAGATACTCGATGACAGTGACCTGCGAGCCCAGGCGCTGCCAGACCGAGCCCATCTCGAGCCCGATATAGCCTCCGCCGATCACCGCCAGGCGGGGCGGCACCTCGGTCAGCTCGAGCGCACCGGTCGAGGAGACGATGCGCTGCTCGTCGATGGTGATGCCCGGCAGGGGCATGATGTCCGAGCCGGTGGCGATGACGATGTGCCGCGTCTGGTAGGTCGCGGCGTTGCCGTTGCCGTCGTGCACGTCGACCCGGCCCGGCGCGGTGATGGTGCCGGTGCCCTTCAGCCAGTCGACATGGTTCTTGCGGAACAGGTACTCGATGCCGGCGACATTGGCCTGCACCACCTTGTCCTTGTGCGCCATCAGGGCCGGCAGGTCGAGCGACGCCTCGCCCACCCGGATACCGTAGTCGCCCAGATGATGGCGGGCCTCCTCGAACTTCTCGGAGCTTTGCAGCAGCGCCTTCGAGGGGATGCAGCCGACATTGAGGCAGGTGCCGCCGAGGGTGGCGCGCTTCTCGACGCAGGCCGTCCGCAGGCCGAGCTGGGCGGCCCGGATGGCGCAGACATAGCCGCCGGGCCCCGAGCCGATGACGATCACGTCGTAGCCGTTTCCGGAGGAAGAAGCGCTCATTGTTCTTGATCTCCGTGCTCGCCGGGCGCGGCGGCCGTCGCCGCCGGACCCTAGCCGCAAACGCGCGGACGCGACAAGGGCGGGCTCCGCCGGCGGCGCTCTCAATGATGGGTCTGGCCGCCCGATTCGGTGGGCGCAGGCGCGCCCTGACGCGGCCCGCCGGCGCGGTGGCCGGGAGCGCGCAGCCGGGCCGGAGCGCCGGCCGTACCCGGCATGCGCCGGGGCGCCGCGGTGCCCGGATCCGCTCCACGCCGGCCGGTCGACACCGGCTTGCCGGTCGGGCGCCGGCCCTCGGGGAGCGCCCCGGCACCGGCCACCCGCGGCGGCCCGGCCCGGCTCAGCAGATGCGCGGCAGCTGCTCGCCGGCCAGCCAGTCGACGAGGCGGGTGCCGCCGAAGCCGGTCCGAAGCTGGACCAGCCGGCGCTCGTCCGCGACGACCTCGCCGATCAGCGCGGCGTCCCGGCCCAGAGGGTGCGCGCGCATGGCCTCGAGCAGCCGCGGCGCCCGCTCGGCCGCGCAGACCGCCACCAGCTTGCCCTCGTTGGCGACGTGCAGCGGATCGAGACCGAGCAGTTCGCAGGCCGCCTCGACGGCCGGGCGCACCGGGATCGCGGCCTCGTCGAGCAGCATGCCGACGCCCGATTGCTGCGCCAGCTCGTTGAGCGTGGCCGCGAGGCCACCGCGGGTCGGATCGCGCAGGCAGTGCACGTCCGGCACCGCCTCGACCATGGCGGCGACGAGGCCATGGAGCGCCACGCTGTCGGAGACGATCTCGGTCTCGAAGCTCAGGCTCTCCCGGCGGGACAGCACCGCGACGCCGTGGTCGCCGACCGGCCCGTTGATGAGGACGGCGTCGCCCGGCCGGGCGCGGTCGCCGGAGGGTGCCACGCCGGGCGGCACCCGGCCGATGCCCGTGGTCGTGATGAACACGCCGTCGGCCTTGCCGCGCTCGACCACCTTGGTGTCGCCGGTGACGACGGCCACACCGGCCGCCGCAGCCGCCCCCGCCATGGATCGGGCGATCGCCGCCAGCTCGGCCAGCGGCAGCCCCTCCTCCAGGATGAACCCGGCTGAGAGGTAGAGCGGCCGGGCCCCGGCCATGGCCACGTCGTTGATCGTGCCGTGCACGGCGAGCGAGCCGATGTCGCCGCCCGGGAAGAAGCGCGGCGCGATTACGTAGCTGTCCGTGCTCATGGCCAGGCGGCCGGCGGGCACCTCGAAGGCCGCCTGATCGTTGCGCGCATCGAGCAGCGGATTGTCGAAGGCCTTCAGGAACAGCTCGTCGACCAGCCGGCTCATGGCCCGGCCGCCGCCACCGTGGGTCAGTTCCACGCGCCCGTGGGCGAGGTCGAGCCCGGCCGCCACGGCTCGGCCCGCCCCTACTCGGCGGCCTCGCCCGGACGGGCGCGGCCGTACTGGTAATGGGCGGCGCAGGCGCCCTCCGGGGACACCATGCAGGCGCCGACGGGATGGTCCGGCGTGCAGCCGGTGGCGAAGATGCGGCACTCGGCCGGCCGCTTGACGCCGCGCAGCACCTCGCCGCAGGCGCAGGCCGGGTGATCCGGCACCCGGCGGTATCGGCTGTCGAAGCGCCGCTCGGCGTCATAGCCGCCGTAGGCCGGGCGGATCGCCAGCGCGCTGTCCGGGATCGTGCCGAGGCCGCGCCAGTCGAACCGCGCGCTCCGCTCGAACACCCGCTCGACCAGCCGCTGCGCCTTGACGTTGCCGTCCCGGTCGACCGCGCGGATGTACTGGTTCTCCACCTCGGCCCGCTGGCCGTTGAGCTGGCGCACCAGCATCAGCGTGGCTTGCAGAATGTCGAGAGGCTCGAACCCGGCCACGACGATCGGCGTGCGATGATCGCGGGCGAGGCGCTCGTAGAGCGCAGTGCCGGTGATCGTGCTGACGTGGCCGGGCCCGATGATGCCGTCCACCCGGATCGGCTCGCCGTCCCCGGGCGAGCCCGCCAGGATAGCGGCCACCGCGGGCGGGGTCAGCACATGGTTGGCGAGCACGCTGAAGTTGGCGAGGCCGAGCGCGTCGGCCTGCAGGATGGCCGCCGCGGTGGTCGGCGCGGTGGTCTCGAAGCCGATGGCGAGGAGCACCACCTCGCGGTCGGGCCGCGCCCGCGCCACGGCCAGGGCGTCGGCGCTGCCATACACGGTGCGGATGTCGGCGCCGGCCGCCTTGGCCTTGAGCAGGCTGAGCCGGCGCGACGCCGGCACCCGCATCATGTCGCCGTAGGCGCACAGGATCACCCCACGCGCCAGCGCCAGCTCGATGGCCTGGTCGAGCCGGCCCACCGGCAGGACGCATACGGGGCAGCCGGGGCCATGGGTGTACTCGACCTGGCGCGGCACCAGCTCGCTCAGCCCGTAGCGGCAGATGCCGTGGGTATGCCCGCCGCAGAACTCCATGATCCGGTAGTCGCGGCTCGGGTCGGCCTCGGCGGCGATCGCCCGCGCCACCCGCCGGGCCGCAGCGGCGTCACGGAACTCGCTGACATACTTCACGGCATGGCCTCCGCTGCGGAGAGCAGGATGGGCGAGCAGGCGGCAACCCAGGCCTGGCCCAGGCTCAGCCCGCCGTCGTTGGGCGGCGCCTGGCAGGCGGTCAGGGCACGGATCCCGGCGGCGGCGAAGCCATCGGCCAGCAGCTCCGCCAGCACGCGATTGCCGAGGCAGCCCCCGGACAGCAGCACGACCGGCGGGTCCGCGGGCTGCCGGGCCGCGAGCGTCCAGTCGACCAGCGCGGCGGCAAGCGTGCCGTGAAACAGATCCGCGCCATCGGCCGGGTCCCGGTCGACGAGCGCCCCGAGCAGCGGCAGCAGGTCGAGCCGATGGCCGTCGAGCCGGCGCCAGCCGCCCTCGAGCCGCCGCGGCGCGCGGACCAGGGATTCCAGCACCATCGGCGCCTCGCCCTCGTATCCGGCGACCGGGCGGACCCCGAGGATGCCGCAGGCGGCGTCGAACAGCCGGCCGCAGGAGCTGGTCGGCGGCGCGTTGACGCCGCGGCGCAGCAGCTCCGCCACGCCCTCGGCCGGGCCGAAGCGGCCGAGGCGCGGCCCGATCTCCTCGGCGCGCCCGAGCGCGTGCAGGGCCGCCGCCGCCATGCGCCAGGGCTGCCGGGCCGCCGCGTCGCCGCCCGGCTGCGCCAGCGGCGCCAGATGACCGACCCGCTCGAACACCGCGCCGTCGACACGCAGCAGCTCGCCGCCCCAAAGCCCGCCGTCGGCGCCGAGGCCGAAGCCGTCGAGCGCCAGGCCCAGCACCGGCTCGTCCAGGCCGTGCTCGGCGGCGATGGCGGCGACATGGGCGTGGTGATGCTGGACCGCCACCGTGGGCAGCCCGCTCGCCTCGGCAAGGCGCGTCGTCGCCAGATCGGGATGCCGGTCGTGCGCCACGGCGACCGGGGCGACCTCGAGAATCGAGCGCAGACGCGCCACGGTCTCCTCAAGGAAGCCGAGGGTCGCGGCGTTGTCCATGTCGCCGACATGCGGGGACAGGAAGGCCTCGTCGCCGCGGGTCAGGCATACGGTCACCTTGAGGTGCCCGCCCACGGCCAGCACGGGCGGGACGGCGCGCGGCAGGCGGATCGCCCGGGGCACGTGGCCCCGGGCCCGGCGCAGCGGCACCATGGTGGACCCGATCCGGCGCACCACGCTGTCATCGGTGCGCGCCAGGATCGGCCGGTCGTGATCGGCCACCGCGTCGGCGATGCCGCCGAGCCGGCGCTCCGCCTCGGCGCCGTCGACGACCAGGGGCTCGCCGCCTGGATTGGCGCTGGTCATGACCAGGATCAGATCCTGCGGCCGCTCCAGCCAGGCAGTGCCGTTTGGCCGTCCGGCCGCCTCGTGGAACAGCAGGTAGTGAAGCGGCGTGTACGGCAGCATGACCCCCAGCCAGGCGAGGTCGGGCGCGACCTCCCCGGAGACGCGCCCCGACGGGCATTCCGGCCGCCGCCGCAGCAGGACCACCGGCCGGGCCGGGCCGGCCAGCGCGTCCTCCTCCAGCGGATCGATCTCGGCCAGCCGACCCGCGCTTTCCCGATTGGCCACCATGACGGCGAACGGCTTGCCGTCACGCTGCTTGCGCCGGCGGAGCCGTGCCACGGCGGCCGCGTTGCCGGCGTCGCAGGCGAGGTGGAAGCCGCCCAGCCCCTTGATCGCGACGATCTCGCCGCGCCCAAGACGGCTCACGATCTCGGCCACCGGCATGGACAGGACCGGACCGCAGGCCGGGCAGGCGGTGGGCTGGGCGTGGAAGCGCCGGTCCGCCGGGTCGGCGTATTCCAACGCGCAGGCGGCGCACATCGGAAAGCCGGCCATGGCGGTCGACGGCCGGTCGTAGGGCAGGGACCGGGTGATTGTCCAGCGCGGCCCGCAATGGGTGCAGTTGAGGAAAGGGTAGCGATAGCGCCGGTCCGCCGGGTCGAGCAGCTCGGCCAGACAGTCCAGGCAGACGGCGGCATCGGGGGTGACCGCGGCGGTCACGACGGCACCGGCCGCGCTGTCGGCGATGACGAAGCCGGCGCCCGGCGGCTCCCCGGCCGGCACCGTCTCGGCCTGGATCCGGTCGATCCGCGCGAGCGGCGGCGCCTCCACGGGCAGATCGTCGAGAAAGGCGGCGCAGGACGCGCCTTCGATCTCCAACAGGACGCCGTCGGCGTCGTTGCGGACCCAACCGCCGAGGCCGTGGCGCCGCGCGAGGCCGTAGACATAGGGCCGAAAGCCGACGCCCTGGACCAGCCCGCGCACGCGCACGCGAAGACGCGGGGCCCCGAGGGCCCTGCCGGCTGCCGGCTCCATTGCCTCCGCCATGCTCCGCCGCGATCCTTCCTGGACGAGTGCCGCCCTGTTCCGGCGCAGCCGCCGACGAGCACCCACCCTAAACTCAGGTTAGTCTTTGCTCGCCCCGCACCGCAAAAGCAGCGCTGTGACTGTCTTGTGCCGATGGTCGCCAAATTAAAAGAAAAGGACGTTGATGTGTATCAACGTGGCACGGCAACTCATGGGCTTTTATGGATCATTATGTCGGAAACAAGCAGACGTCGGGGCACAAGACTTGAGCCGCCGGGGGCGGTGGCATCCGGGGATGCCGAGCATCCCGGCGCCGCGCCCCGGCCCGGCCACCGCCACCGTGCCCTGCCGCCCCGATGGCGGGCCCGACGGCGCCCGCCGAAGTGACGGAGCAGGCCCCGATGTCCTCGCCATCCCTTCCGCCCGAACACAGCGTCCTCCTCGACCTGGACGGGCTGGACCGCCTGATCCGTGAGCTGGCGGACGCCGGCTATCAGGTGATTGGCCCGCAGGCGTCGGACGGCGCCATCGTCTACGAGCCCCTGGAGAGCGCCGAGGATCTGCCCATCGGCTACGTGGACGAGCAGGACGGCGGTCGCTACCGGCTGGCGCGGCAGGAGGACGGCGCCGCGCGGTTCGACCACGTGGTCGGGCCGCACAGCTGGAAGCGATACCTCTACCCGGCGCGGTCCCGGCTCTGGCGGGCGACGCGGGGACCGGACGGCGTCACCTTCGCGGACGCGCAGGAGGAGGTCCCGGCCTACGCCTTCATCGGCGTGCGCCCCTGTGAGCTGCGCGCCATTGAGATCCAGGACAAGGTCTTCAACAACGATCAGTTCGCCGATCCGGGCTACGCGGCTCGCCGCGCCCGTCTGCTCACCGTCGTGGTCAATTGCGGCCGTCCGAGCGGCACCTGCTTCTGCGTGTCCCAGGGCACCGGCCCGCGCTCGGAGGGCGGCTTCGACCTGGCGCTCACCGAGCTCGTCGAGCATCCCGACGGCCATGGCTTCCTGGCCGAGGCCGGCAGCGAGCGGGGCCGGCTCCTGCTCGAGCGCCTGTCGGCGCGGCCCGCCACGGCCGAGGACCGCGACCGGGCCCTGGAGGTCTCGCGCCGCGCCGCCGCGGGCATGGGCCGCGAGATGGTCGAGGACGTCGCCGCACTGCTGCGCCGGAACGTCGACCATGCGCGCTGGGAGCAGGTGGCGCAGCGCTGCCTGCGCTGCGGCAACTGCACGCTGGCCTGCCCGACCTGCTTCTGCAGCACGACCGAGGACACCACGGACCTGTCCGGTGACCATGCCGAGCGCTGGCGCGCCTGGGACAGCTGCTTCACCACAACCTTCAGCTACATCCACGGCGGCAGCGTACGCCAGAGCGGCGCCTCGCGGTACCGCCAGTGGATCACCCACAAGCTCTCCTATTGGTACGACCAGTTCGACGTGTCGGGCTGCGTCGGATGCGGGCGGTGCATCACCTGGTGCCCGGTCGGCATCGACATCACTGAAGAAGCCCGGGCCATCCGGGACAGCGAAGGGAGGTCTTGATGGTGCAGGTGGAGAGCCTCGACCGGCTGATGAAGGAGCATCCCTTCTTTGCCGACTTCCAAGGCGAGGACATGGCCCTGCTGGCGGGCTGCGCGCAGAACGAGCGCTTTGCCGCCGGCGAGTTCATCTTTCAGGCCGGCGATCCGGCCGACAAGTTCTACATCGTCCGCTTCGGCACCGTGGCGCTGGAGCTGCAGATCCCGGGGCGGGACCGGCTCGTCCTGCAGACCGTAGAGGAGGACGATATCCTCGGCTGGTCCTGGATCGTGCCACCCTACCGCTCGATGTTCGACGCGCGCGCCGTCACCCTGGTGCGGGCGGTCAGCCTGGACGGCGCCTGCCTGCGCGGCAAGCTCGAGGAGAACCACGAACTCGGCTTCCAGCTGATGAAGAAGATGCTGTCGGTGCTGGACAGCCGCCTGTCGTCCGCCCGCCTGCAGCTCGTCGACATGTACGCGCCGCTGTCGCAGGCGGGGCGCGCCTTTACGCCCTCCGATCCGGCCATTTGAGAAGTAGATCCTCATGGACGACGTGCTGACCCCGCGGGAACATCGGCTGTTGCCGGCGACGCCGGTCCTCGACCCGGATCCGATGCTGCCGCGCCGGTTCCGGATCGTGCGGGTGCAGCGGGAGCTGTCCGACACCTTCACCCTGCATCTGACCGCGCTCGACGGCGGCGAGATGGGCTTCGCCCCGGGACAGTTCAACATGCTGTACATCTACCCTGCAGGCGAGGTGCCGATCAGCATCAGTGGCGATCCGGCGGTGCCCTCGGTGCTGGTGCACACGACACGGGTGGTCGGCACGGTCACCGAGGCCATGGGCTCGCTCAAGCAAGGCGACGTGATCGGCGTGCGCGGGCCGTTCGGTCGGCCCTGGCCGGTGCAGGAGGCCTACGGGCAGGACATCGTGTTCGTCGCCGGCGGGCTCGGCCTGGCACCGCTGCGCCCGGCCATCTACCAGGTGATGGCCGAGCGCAAGAAGTTCGGCAACGTCGTCATGCTCTACGGCGCGCGGACCCCCGACGACATCCTGTACCGGCGGCTCCTGCAGGAATGGGGAGGCCGCTTCGATGTCAGCGTCCAGGTCACCGTCGACCGCGCCACCCATCACTGGGCCGGGAAGGTCGGCGTGGTCACCAAGCTGATCAAGGGCGGCGGCTTCGATCGCCACAACAGCGTCGCCTTCGTCTGCGGGCCGGAGATCATGATGCGCTTCGCGGTTCAGACCTTGAACGAGCGGGGCGTCACCAGCGACCGGATCCACGTCTCGATGGAACGCAACATGAAGTGCGCGATCGGCTTCTGCGGCCACTGCCAGTATGGCCCGCACTTCGTCTGCAAGGACGGTCCGGTGTTTCGCTACGACGACGTCGAGGACATCTTCACCGTCGGGGGGATCTGAGCCATGGGGGCGCATCGACGGCCCAAGCTGGCCGTGTGGAAGTTCTCGTCCTGCGACGGCTGCCAGCTGACGCTTCTCGACTGCGAGGACGAGCTGCTGGAGATCGCCGAGACGGTGGAGATCGCCTACTTTCTCGAGGCGACCCGGGCCGTGGTGAAAGGTCCCTATGACCTGTCGCTGGTCGAGGGCTCGATCTCGACGCCGGAGGATGCCGAGCGGATCCGCAAGGTGCGCCGCCAGTCCAAGGTCCTGTGCACCATCGGCGCCTGCGCGACCGCCGGCGGCATTCAGGCGCTGCGCAACTTCAAGGACCACCGCGCCTTCATCAACGCGGTCTACCCGCATGCCCAATTCATCGAGACGCTGGCGACCTCGACGGCGATCCGCGACCACGTCCCGGTCGACTTCGAGCTGCGCGGCTGCCCGATCAGCAAGGAGCAGCTGCTCGAGTCGATCAACGCCTTTCTCAACGGCCGAGCCCCGAACATCCCGCGGCACAGCCAGTGCATGGAATGCAAGCAGCGCGGCACCGTCTGCGTCATGGTCGCGCGCGGCCAGCCCTGCCTGGGCCCGGTGACCCCGGCCGGCTGCGGCAACCTGTGCCCGTCGGTCAACCGCGGCTGCTACGGCTGCTTCGGCCCGAAGGGCACCACGCCGAACACGGCGAGCCTGAGCCGCTGGTTCGCCGGCCACGGGATGGAGAAGCGCGACATCAAGCAGATGTTCCGGACCTTCAACGCGAACGCGGACGCCTTCCGCAAGGAGAGCGAGGCCTATGAATGACTTGACGTCGAAGGCGGTCGCCGGCGGTCGGTCCACCCGCACCATCAAGGTCGATGCGCTGGCCCGGGTCGAGGGCGAGGGCGCGTTGCACGTCCGGGTCAAGGACGGCGAGATCAAGGACGTCAAGTTCCGCATCTTCGAGCCGCCGCGCTTCTTCGAGGCGCTCCTGCGCGGCCGCATGTTCACCGAGGCGCCGGACATCACCGCGCGCATCTGCGGGATCTGCCCGGTCGCCTACATGCTGGGCGCCAGTCACGCCATGGAGGATGCCCGCGGCGTCACCGTCACCGGTCCGCTGCGCGACCTGCGCCGGCTCCTTTACTGCGGCGAATGGATCGAGAGCCACGTGCTGCATGCCTACATGCTGCATGCGCCGGACTTCCTCGGCTTCGAGGATTCCATCCAGCTCGCGCGCAACCATCCGGGCGTCGTCGAGAAGGCGCTGCGCCTCAAGAAGCTCGGCAACGAAATCCTGAGTGTCATCGGCGGCCGGGCGGTGCATCCGGTCAACCTCAAGGTCGGCGGCTTCTACAGGGCGCCGCGCCGGCGCGAGATTCGCGCGCTCATCGACGAACTCAAATGGGGCATCGAGGCCTCGCTGGACACCTGCCGCCTGTTCGCCGGCTTCCCCATGCCGGACTTCGAGTTCGACTACACGTATGTGGCCATGCGCCATCCGGACGAGTACGCGATCACCGAGGGCCGGGTCGTCTCGAGCCGCGGCCACGACCTCGCGCTGGCCGACTTCCTCGATCATTTCGACGAGGAGCAGGTCGCCCATTCGACCGCTCTACGCGGCGTCCTGCGCGACGACACGGACGGCATCGGCTATCTGGTCGGCCCGCTCGCGCGCTACAGCCTCAATTACGAGCAGCTGACGCCGCTGGCGCGCGAGGCGGCGCAGGAGGCAGGGCTCGGCCGGGTCTGCCGGAACCCGTTCCAGAGCCTGATCGTCCGTGCCGTCGAGACGCTTTACGCCTGCGAGGAGGCACTGCGTCTCGCCGAGGCCTACGAGGAGCCGGACGCGCCGGCGGTGCCGGTGGAGCCCGGCCCGGGGATCGGCTTCGGCTGCACCGAGGCGCCGCGCGGCATCTGCTGGCACACCTACTCGCTCGACCACGAGGGGCGCATCCTGGACGCCCGCATCATCCCGCCGACCTCGCAGAACCAGATGCAGATCGAGCGGGACCTGCGCGGCGTGATCGAGCAGAACCTCGACCTGCCGGACCCGCAGCTCAAATGGCGATGCGAGCAGACCATCCGCAACTACGATCCCTGCATCTCCTGCTCCACCCACTTCCTCAACCTGACGGTCGAGCGTGAGTGACATGGAGGCCGGCGCGCTGATCCTCGGCATCGGCCATCCCTGGCGCGGCGACGACGCCGCCGGGCTGGCTGTCGCCGCCCGCCTGCGGGCCCGTGGCCTGCCCGCCCTCGACCATGACGGCGACGGCGCCGACCTGATGGAGCGCTGGCAAGGGCGAGGCCGGGTCGTCATCGTCGATGCCATGCGCTCCGGCGCGCCGGTCGGCACGGTCCGCCGCATCGATGCCACCGCCGCGCCGCTGCCGCACGGCCTGCTGACCCGGAACAGCCACCTGTTCGGCCTCGCCGAGGCGATCGAGACGGCCCGGGCGCTGGGCCGGCTGCCGTCGCAGCTGATCCTGTACGGCGTGGAGGCGGCCTCGTTCGATCTGGGTGCCGATCTTTCCGCGCCGGTGGAACGGTCGGTCGGCCGGACGGTTGATCGGATCATCGACGAGGTCGCCCACCTGGCGCCGCTCGCCCCGGCCGCGCCGGCCCTCGGAGCCCTCGCCCATGCATGAGATGTCGCTCTGCGAGAGCATGCTGAAGATCGTCGAGCAGCAGGCGGCCGCCCACGGCGCGGCGCGGGTCAGGACCGTGCGGCTGGCGATCGGCGCGCTGTCCTGCGCCTCGCCGGACGCGCTGCGCTTCTGCTTCGACGCGGTGACCCGGGGCACGGTGGCCGACCGGGCGGCGCTCGAGATCGACCGGCTGCCTGGGCGGGCCTGGTGCAGCGACTGCACGCGGGTGGTCGAGATCGAGGCGTACGGAGCCGCCTGCCCGGTCTGCGGCGGCCATGTCCTGCGCGGCATGTCGGGCGAGGAGATGCGCGTCACCGAGCTGGAGGTGGAGTGAGATGTGCACCACGTGCGGCTGCGGCCCGGCCCAGAACGCGGACGACGCCCCGCGAGGCCCGGAGGGCCGGCATCGCCACCCCGGGCACCACCACGATCACGGGCATCGCCATGATCACGGGCCGCTCGGCGCCGTGCACGCGCCGGGCACGGCGCCGGGCCGGGTGATCACGGTCGAGCAGGACCTGCTCGCCGAGAACAACCGCTTCGCTGCGGCGAACCGACGACTGCTCGCCGCGCGTCGCGCGCTGGCGCTCAACCTCGTCTCGAGCCCGGGCTCGGGCAAGACCGAGCTGCTGGTGCGCACCATCGAGGCGCTGAGGCCGCGGCGTGTGCCGCTCGCGGTGATCGAGGGCGACCAGCAGACCGAGCGGGACGCCGACCGGGTGCGCGCGGCCGGCGCTCCGGCGATCCAGCTCAACACCGGCAAAGGCTGCCATCTGGACGCCCACATGGTCGGCCATGCGCTCGAGCGGCTCGACGCCGGCGCCGCGGCGCTGCGCGACAACATCGTGCTCATCGAGAACGTCGGCAATCTCGTGTGCCCCGCCGCCTTCGATCTCGGCGAGGCGCACAAGGTGGTGGTGCTGTCGGTGACCGAGGGCGAGGACAAGCCGATCAAGTATCCGGACATGTTCCACGCCGCCGACGTCATGCTCATCAACAAGATCGACCTGCTGCCGTACCTGGACTTCGACGTCGAGCGCTGCGTCGGCTTCGCCCGGGAGGTCAATCCGGACATTCAGGTGCAGCGGCTTTCCGCACGCTCCGGCGAGGGGCTCGACGGCTGGCTCGCCTGGATCGAGGCGGCACGGCCGCCGCGCCCCCTGGCCGAGGCGGCGGCGTGATCGCGGGTCGAGCCGACCGGTCGTCGGCAAGGTAAGGGAGAGCGATCGACATGTGCCTGGCCGTGCCCGCCCGCGTGGTCGCCCTGCATGAGGACGACGAGGCGACCGTCGACCTCGGCGGCGTGCGCAAGCGCATCTCGCTGGCTCTGGTGGAGGAGGTTGGCCTCGACGACTATGTCATCCTCCACACCGGCTTCGCCCTCAACAAGCTGCGGCCCGAGGAGGCCGAGCGGACCCTGGCGCTGATCGCGGAGATGAGCACGGCCGGAGCTGCGGCTGGGTAGGTCGAGCCGGCCTCATGCTCGCTTCCCGCCTCGGAGCGCCACCCGGGGCACCATCCGGAGCAGCCCACGGCTGAAGCTCTTTCGGGCGCGGTCCCCCTCGGCGAAGCCGGCTTCGCGCCGCTACGCGAACTGCTGGTGCACGAACGGCGCCCCTTGGTCGGCCTGGAGACATTCGAGCGACGCCTTGAGATCCGCCCGGGCAATGCCGCCTGCGTACGCCTGCCCCAGCCGTTCCGCACGGTAAAGCCGCTCGTCGGCCGGTGTCGCGGGCAGCGCCCGGTCCGCGATGACGACGATGCCGCCCGGCTTCAGCGGGTCGTGCGCCCGCCGACAGAGCCTGTCCGCCGGACGCGGAATCGGCACCGGCCGCTCCCCTGCCCGGCCAGCCTGAGAATGCCGTCGTTGGGTGGCCGGGCGGGGAGCGGGCCGGTGAGGCCGCTCGACCCGGAAACGCTCTATACCAGCCCCGCTGCTTGCCGGCCTTGGACAGGGGATGGATCGACGGCGCCGAGACCACGGCATCGGCCGATCCGGGCGCCATGAGCGCCGGGCTTGCGTCGTCGGCGACAGCGATCTCGATCCGGTCCTTGTCGCCGAACCGCTCGCGCCCCTTGGCCAGCATGTCCGCCGACAGGTCGACAAGCCGGACCCGGCTGTGGTCGCTCATCCGCATCCCCGCTCTTCCGGCGCATGATCGGGCGATCCAGGGACGGCGGGTGGCCCGGCATCCGGCCCCGGGCCGGCGGGGAGGACGCTCCGGCGCTGCCGGTTGCCGGCGACCGCCCTGGCTGACTATGATCTCGGCGCGACACCGGTCGCGACGATGAGAGACGGCTTCGCCCGCGATGGCCGAGCCCGGAGAGCAGCCGCCCATGGCCGAGCAGCACCAGCCGACCGTCCTTGAGGCGGTCGCCGTCTTCCATGACGAGGCGTCGCTGGACGCCGCCGTCGACGATCTGGAGGAGCACGGCTTCGACCGCGCCGAGCTCAGCCTGATGGCGAGCGAGCAGGCGGTCGAGGAGAAGCTGGGCGGCCGGTACGAGCGCATCGAGGACGCGGCGGACGATCCATCGACGCCGCGGACCGCGGTCTACACACCGGAGGATGTGGGAGTCGGCGAAGGCGCCATCATCGGCGGCCTCGCCTATGTCGGCGCCGTGGCGGCGGCCGGCGCCATTGTCGCCTCCGGCGGCACCATGATGCTCGCCGCGGCCTCGGCGCTGGCGGTCGGCGGCGGCGGCGGCGTGCTCGGCGGCCTGCTCGCCCGGCGGATCGGGCAGCGCCACGCCCAGGAGGTCGAGGAGCACCTCAAGCATGGCGGCCTTCTGCTCTGGGTGCATCTGCGCGACGAGGCCCGTCAGGAGACGGCCCGGCAAATCCTGGGGAAGCACACCAAGGATCCCGTCCGCGTCCACCGCATCCCGGTGCACGACCCGAAGGCCGGCTCCGGGCCGGAGCTTGAGCGCTACGATGTCGGCATCCCCTGGCTGTTCCGCCGGCGCCGGTGATCGCGCTGGTGATCGCACCGGCGATCGGGCCGGGGGCTGGCGCGGCCGAGGGCGTCGGAGTCCTTTGGGCTCCACCCGAGAAAGTGGGCTCCACCCGGGAACGGGTTCTTCACAAGACGACCGTCGATCGGAACCGGCGCGCCGGCGCTCTGTCCCCCCGGGGCGCCCCGGCATGGGATCATGATCATGCCGCCGAGCCTTGGGGACGGTCCAAGGGATCGCGTGAAGGACCCTTATGACGCCGCGGCGACAAGATGACCCGTCGGCTCGGCTGGGGCGCGCCCGCCAACCCTCCCGCCGCCCGGGCGCGCTGTCGGGAGCAAGAGCGTTTCCGGCTCAAGGGGCATCGCCGGCCCGTTGCTGCGGACTGTCCGCGACGCTTCACCCCCAGGCCCGCCTCAGCCAGTGCTCCGCCTCGACCACCAGCAGCAGAAGGATCCCGGCGCCGAGCACCGCGAGGGCGTCCGCGAGGCCGATTGGCCGGGTGTCGAAGACCGCCTGCATCACCGGCGCGTAGGTCAGGGCGAGCTGGCCCAGCACCACGACGGCCACGCCGAGCAGCACCGCCGGCGTGCCCAGGAGCCCTCGCCAGGTGAGCGACGGCCCGTGCCCGACGCGGACGCTGAACAGATAGGCGATCTCCATGACCACGATGGTGTTGACGACCAGCGTGCGCGCCGTCTCCACGGGCAGGCCCCGGGTCGCGGCCCAGTAGTACATGCCGAAGGCAGCCGCCACGAACAGGGCCGAGACGAAGCCGATGCGCCACAGCAGCACGCCGGTCAGGACCGGACGGTCGGCGGGCCGCGGCGGCCGCGCCATGGTGCCGGGCTCGGTCGGCTCGAAGGCCAGGGTCAGGCCCAGGGCCACGGCGGTGATCATGTTGATCCACAGGATCTGCACGGGCGTGATCGGCAGGGCGAGGCCGAGCGCGATCGCCGCCAGAATGGTCAGCGCCTCGCCGCCATTGGTCGGCAGGGTCCAGGCGATGACCTTCATCAGGTTGTCGTAGACCGTGCGGCCCTCGCGCACCGCGGCGACAATCGAGGCGAAGTTGTCGTCGGCCAGCACCATCTCGGCCGCCTCCTTGGCCGCCTCGGTGCCCTTGCCGCCCATGGCCACACCGACATCGGCGCGCTTCAGCGCCGGGGCGTCGTTGACCCCGTCGCCGGTCATGGCGACCGTGTGCCCGCCGGCCTGCAGCGCCTCCACAAGACGCAGCTTGTGCTCGGGGCTGGTCCGCGCGAACACCGTGGTGTCGGCCGCGGCGGCGACGAGCCCGTCCGGGCCAAGCCGGTCGAGCTCGCGGCCGGCCAGCGCGCGCGGCGCCTCGGCGAGGCCCAGTTGCCGCGCGATCTCCCGGGCGGTCACGGCGTGGTCGCCGGTGATCATGGCCACCCGGATGCCGGCCGAGCGGCAGGCGCGGACGGCGGCGGCCGCCTCCTCGCGCGGCGGATCGATGAAGCCGACGAAGCCCAGCATCACGGCGCCCTCGGCCACGTCCGGAAAGGCGAGATCGCGCTGCCCGGCACCGGCCGGCTTCACCGCCACGGCGAGCACCCGCTGCCCTCGGGCCGCCAGCTCGTCCGCCTCGCCGTGCCACGCCGCGGCGTTGATCAGGCGATCGCCCTCGGCCCGCCGCTCCGCCGCGCACATGGCAAGCACCCGCTCCGGCGCGCCCTTGATCAGCGCGAAGCTCACCTCGCCCGGCGTGTCGTCGGCATGGCTGTGGTGCAGCGTCGCCATGAAGCGATGCTGGGACTCGAACGGGATCTCGTCGGCACGTGGGGTGCGCCGACGCTCCAGATCCGGATCGAGGCCCGCCTTCATGGCCAGGGCGACCAGCGCTCCCTCCATGGGATCCCCGTCGACGATCCAGCCGGCCTCCGTCTGGCGCAGCTCGGCGTCATTGCACAGGAGGCCGGCTCGGACCAGCTCGAGCAGCACCGGATGGGCGGCCGGGTCGATATCCTGCCCAAGGGTGCGGAAGGCGCCGCCGGGATCGTACCCGGCGCCGGTCACCTCGCAGCGGCCGTCGGCGGTGACGACATGCTGGGCCGTCATCTCGTTGCGGGTCAGCGTGCCGGTCTTGTCGGAGCAGATCACCGACACCGAGCCCAGCGTCTCGACCGCGGGCAGCCGCCGGATGATGGCGTTGCGCGCGGCCATGCGCTCGACCCCGATCGCCAGCGTGATCGTCATGATCGCCGGCAGCCCCTCGGGGATCGCCGCCACCGCCAGCCCGACCACGGCCATGAAGGCCTCGGCCAGCGGGTAGTCGCGGACGCCGAGGGCAAAGACGAAGGCGAGGCCGGCGATGCCGAGGATGACCAGCGTCAGCGTGCGGGCGAAACGGTCCATCTGCCGGATGAGCGGGGTCTTCAGCGTCTCCACCGCGCCGATGAGCGCGCTGATGCGACCGAGCTCGGTGCCGGGCCCGGTGGCCACGGCGACACCTCGGCCTTGGCCGGCCACGACAAAGCTGCCGGAGAAGGCCATGGAGCGGCGATCGCCGAGCGGCGCGTCGGCGGCGACCGCGCCCAGGCTCTTCTCCACGGCAACCGACTCCCCGGTCAGGATCGCCTCGTCGATCCTCAGGTTGCGCGCGCGCAGGAGCCTCAGATCGGCCGGCACCCGGTCGCCGGCCTCCACCAGCACCACGTCCCCAGGCACGACCCGGTCGGCCGGGATCGTCACCCGGCGGCCGTCACGCAGCACCGAGGCGCGCGGATCGATCATGCCGCGGATGGCGTCGAGCGCGCCCTCGGCGCGGCCCTCCTGGACGAAGCCGATGACCGCGTTGACCAGCACCACCGCCAGGATCACCCCGGCATCGACGGCGTGGCCGAGCGCCAGCGACAGGCCGGCCGCCGCCAGCAGGACATAGATCAGCAGATTGTGGAACTGGCGCAGGAAGCGCCGTGCCAGCCCCGGTTTCGGCGCCGCCGGCAGCCGGTTCGGCCCGGCGGCCGCCAAGCGGGCCTCCGCCTCCCGGGTGCTCAGGCCGTCGGCCGACGTCCCATGCGCCTCAAGAGCGATCTCAGGGGCCAGCGCATGCCATTGAGAGCGGTGGTCGGACGGCTGCCGATCCGCGATCGGCCGGCTGACGTCGGGCACGGCCCGTGTCCCATGCAAGACAGGAGAGCAATCGTATAGTGAACACCCGAAGGATGGCTTTGTTGCCGGCGTGCGGCATCGGGCACCGCTCGTCCGGATCCCGGGGCATCCCCGGGATCCTGTCTGTCGACCAGCCCTCCATCACAGGCGGCCCACCGCGCGGCCGCTTCGTCCTTTTGGCCTTGGACCCCGCGCGCCAATGGCCGGCGGAGCCGAGCCTGGAGGACGAAGAGGTCGCGCGGGACCCGCCGCATCGCCTCGAGCCCACGCTCGTCCCCAATGCCCCGGGCCGCCAGCTGCCGGTCCACCGTGCGGGCGCGCTCCCCGGCCCCGGCATCGTTGCGATCGTGCAAGGGGCCGACAGGGCCATCGCCGTCACGCCGGGCTGCCTCGGGATCCGCCGTCCGCTTGCAGTGCGCAACGGCCATGCCCGGGAACCGGCGAGGCCCGGGACGAATTCCAAGGCAACCGGCCTCACCACAGGCATCGCCGGCGGCGCCACGCCCTCGGCCGGCGTCGACAGGACGTGGCCCGGTGACGAGCGAGCCCGGAGGAGCGGCCTTGCCGAACAGCCGCCCGAGCCGTGGGGAAGCCGTCCGCCGGCTCCTCGAAGCCGTGGCAAGCCGGCCGGTGACGGCGCCGATCCTCCGCGGCGCGCCGTGCGCCGGCAGGCGCCGCGTGCCTGCCGCTCCGCGCCGCGGTCGCCCGGGCTTGCGCCGCCGCCCGGCAAGGCCCACACCATCCGGGTCATGAGCACCGGCTCCAGCGATCCGCACGGCCTTCCCGATCCCGCCGCGGCCAGCGACATCCGCCCCGGCTGGATCGACCGCTTCGCCCCCCGGCCGGCCCGGCCCTACCTCACCCTCATGCGGCTCGACCGGCCGATCGGCACCTGGCTGCTGCTGTTCCCGTGCTGGTGGGGCATGGCGCTTGCCCCCTCGGCCGGCATGGCGCCGGCGGAGATCCTGCGCCTCGCCCTGCTGTTCGCCGTCGGCGCGGTGGTCATGCGCGGCGCCGGCTGCGTCATAAACGACCTGTTCGACCGGGACATCGACCTCCGGGTCGCGCGCACCCGCACCCGGCCGATCGCCAGCGGCGCGGTCGACGTCCGCTCGGCGGTGGTCTTCCTGGCCTTCCTGCTGACGGCCGGGCTGCTGGTGCTGGTGCAGTTCAACGCGACGACCATCCTGCTCGGCGCCGCCTCGCTGCTTCTGGTCGTGCCCTATCCGCTGATGAAGCGGATCACCTGGTGGCCGCAGGCGTTCCTCGGCCTGACCTTCAACTGGGGCGCCCTGGTGGGCTGGACCGCGGTGACCGGGGCATTGGCGCCGCCGGCGGTCGCGCTCTACGCCGCCGGGGTGTTCTGGACGCTTGCCTACGACACCATCTACGCGCACCAGGACAAGGCCGACGACGCGCTCATCGGCGTCAAGTCGACGGCGCGGCGGCTCGGCACGGCAAGCAAGCTATGGATCACCGGCTTCTACACGGCCATGGGCGTGCTGCTGGTGGCGGCCGGATCGCTCGCCGGCCTGCACGTCGCCTTCCTCCTCGGCGTCGGAGCCGGCCTCGGCCTTGCCGCCAGCCACGTGCGCAGCTGGGATCCGGACGACCCGGCCAGCTGCCTTGCCCGCTTCAAGGCGCAGAAATGGATCGCGCTGCTGATCCTGAGCGGACTGGCGCTCGGACGTGCCGCCGCCTGATCCGGCGGCCGCGCGCGCCTTCGTCATCGCGCAGACCATAGTCGCGGCGCCGCCGCTGGTGCCGGAGCTGCGCCTCAGCCTCGCCACCGAGGTCACGCCGCTGTGGCAGGCGACCGAGCAGACGCTCGCGGCGCACGGCCTGCCGCCGCCGTTCTGGGCGTTCGCCTGGGCCGGCGGGCAGGCGCTGGCGCGCCATCTGCTCGACACGCCCGGCCTTGCCGCCGGCCGCCGGGTGCTCGACTTCGCCGCCGGGTCCGGCATCGCCGGCCTTGCCGCGGCCCGAGCCGGCGCAGCGCTGGTGACCGCCAGCGAGATCGACGCCTTCGCCATCGCCGCGCTCAGCCTGAACGCGGAGCACAACGGCCTGCCGCTGGAGACGGTGGAGCGCGACCTGGTCGGCGCGCCGCTCACCGACATCGACCTCGTGTTGGGCGGCGACGTCTGCTACGAGCAGCCCATGGCCGGACGGGTCACGGCGTGGCTCGGCGACCTTGCCCGCGCCGGGGTCGAGGTGCTGCTGGGCGATCCGGGCCGCAGCTACCTGCCTTCCGAGCGCCTCGTGCCGCTCGCCCGGTACCGGGTGCCGACCAGCCGCGAGCTGGAGGACACCGAGCAGCGCGACACCACCGTCTGGCGGCTCATGCCGTGACGGAGCCCGTCAGGGCGTTTCCGACTCAACCCGTCAGGGCGTTTCCGACTCAAGAGGCATCCTCAAGAGGCATCGCCGGCCCCCTCCCCCCGGCCACCCGACGCCGTCATGCTCAGGCTGGCCGGGCGGGACCGCGCGCCGGTACCGATGTCGCGTCGGGCGGAAACGCTCTCGACGGACCCGGGATCGTCACGGCCGATGGCCCACCGCGCAAGGCGGCGGACATGCGCCTCGCGCACCGCCGCGTCGTCAATCAGCTCGAGCAGGAAATCCTCAAGCGCCCGCTTCGGCGCCAGCAGGTCGCGCGCCCGGGCCAGGGCCTCGGCCTGGCGGACGCCCGGCCGGGCGCGCCCCTCGGCCGGCACCGCGGCCAACGGGAGGGGCGCGCCGTCCGGCGCCAGCGCGCCGTGGCGGCCACGATAGACAAGCACGGCATGGTCGAGAGGGGCGCCGTCGCCGAGCCGGAGGTCGAGCCTGTCCGGCTCGCCATAGCGGTAATTGCGCGCGCCCTCGGTCTCGTGCATGCGCTCGAGCTGCGTCTCGGTCAACCAGGTCACGGCAACCTCCACGCGGGTCCCGGGCGCCGGGCAGAGCACCGCCGGCAGGCTGCCATAGCGGGCGAAATGCGCGGCATGGACCACGTCGTGGCCGGCCAGCCGGGCGGCCGTCACCGGGATCTCGGTGCCCTTGGGCCAACCGGCATACTTTCGGGCAAGCTGCTCCGGCGAGCGGTTGGAGCCGATCGCCAGCACCGGCACGCGCCCGGCCGTCTCCAGCCGCTCGAGCGGCATGGCCGCCCCGTCGCGATACAGGAACGAGCCTGCGGGGATGGCGTAGGGATAGCCCAGGGCCAGCGCCAAGCGTCCGGCCGGATCCTCGGGCAGGGCCCAGGCCACGGCGGGGTCAACCGGCTCCGGCGCCCAGGATCGCGTGGCAGCTGGCCGGCAGCACCTTCGGCGGCCGCGCCACGGGCGGCGCCGGGCGCCCGGGCGCGGGCGGCGGCGGCTCGAGCCAAGCGGCCAGCTCGGCGCCGCAGCCGTCGCCGGGCGGCGGCGGGTCCTGGGGCCGGCATTCGGGGCTGTCGGGCGGGCAGCCCAGGCGCACATGAAAGTGGCCGTCATGGCCGCGCCAGGGCCGGATCGTGCGCAACCAGGCGCGGTCGGCCCAGTCCCGCCGGCACAGGTCGCGCTTGATCGCCGGATGAACGAAGATGCGGGCCACCCGCGGATCGGACGCCGCCAGACGAACCAACTCGGCCTGGCGCGCGCCCCACACCCCCGGATCGACCCGCCGGGCCGGTCCGTCGACCATGGACACGGGCTCAAGCGTCTCGCGCGCCGGGCGCGGCAGGGCCGGCAGGTCCAGCCGATACCAGATGTCGGCGTCCAGGCCGGTCTGGTGGCTGACATGCCCGTAGCTCATGGGCCCGCCGCGCGGCTGGGCCAGATCGCCGACGGTGGCGATGCCGAGACCCGCCGCCGCCACGCGGGCGCCGAGCTCGCGGAGATAGGCGATCAGCTCCGGATGCCCGTAGAAGCGCTGCCGGCTCAGGCGAATCGCCTGGTAGCCGGGCCCCTCCGGCGGCAGCGGCTCGGCCCCGGCGAGGCAGCCGTTGGCATAGCTGCCGACGCTTGCCGGCCCCCCGGGCGAGGGACCGGCGACCTCGTGCCATGCCGGCGGCTGGCCGTTGGCCGACGCCCACCCGAGACCGGTCAGGAGCAGCGCGAGCAGAATCAATGACCGCATGCGCCATGGCTTATCGCCGCTTGCCGAGCCGATGCAAGGGGCGGGGCACGGGGCGGGGAGAGGGGCGAGTCGGTTGATGCGGGGAGGGGCGTTCCGGGCCGGCATCTGAGCATGCCCGGACCCCGCTGCGTCCGGCGAAGCCGCCGGTGGCAGCGGGGTCGGACCGTCAGCCGGCGGCTCGCCCTGGCGCTCCGGCCAGCTCCGCGGCGTGATCGCGGCGGAAGCGCTCCAGCACCGCCCGCCAGCGCGCCAAGCGCGCAGCGTCGTGATGGCGCTCGGCCGCCTCCATGTCCTCCTCGATCATGCGACCGATCCGTGCGCAGCCGTCCGACCGGCCGAGCAGGGCCACCTCCTCCTCGAGGGCCACGATGAACGGGACATGCTCGTGCTCGGCGACCGCCTCCACCTCGTCGGCCGGCAGATTCGCGACTCCGAGGCAATCCGTGATGGTCAACATGGCGCCCTCCTTTCCGGGAGCCGTTCCTCCGTATGCTTGATGGCGGTCTCCACATCCCGGATTTTGGTATCGCCCCGGAGCTTCGGCCCCGTAGTTTCCACATGGCGCCTTGTCTTCATGGCGCCTTGTCTTCGCCGCGGCTCGGCGTGCGGCGGCGCACCGCCTCTTGGCGTCGGCATGCCCCCGCCCCAGGGTTACAGGTCATGACCCCGTCCTCCCCCCGCCCCGGCCCCGACACGGAGCCTCCCGCGCGCCGCGTCCCGCCCATCGCCATCCTGGTCGCGGTATCGGCCCTGGGTCCCCTGGCGCTGCAGATCGTCATGCCCTCGATGCCCGGCCTGACCGCCGCCTTCGGCACCGACTACGCGACGGTGCAGCTGACCTTGAGCGTCTACATGGGGGGCCTGGCGGTCAGCCATCTGATCTACGGGCCCCTGTCGGACCGCTACGGCCGGCGGCCGCTGCTGCTGGCCGGCCTCGGCCTGTTCATGGTCGGCACGCTGGTCTGCCTGCTGGCGCCCACCATCACGGTTCTCATCCTCGGCCGCCTGGTGCAGGCGGTCGGCGCCTGCGCCGGCCTCGTGCTGGCCCGGGCCATCGTACGCGACATGTACGACCGTGAGCGGTCGGCGAGCCTGATCGGCTACATCACCATGGCCTTCGTGGTGGCGCCGATGCTGGCGCCGGCGATCGGCGGCTATCTGGACGAGGTGCTCGGCTGGCGCGCCTCCTTCGCCCTCGTGGGCGTGGTCGGGGCGGCCGTGCTGGCCCTCTCGCTCGGCCTGCTGCACGAGACGAACCACGAGCGGCAGCCCATGCCCGGGCTCGCCGGCATGGTCGAGAGCTACCGCACCCTGTTCGCCGTGCCGGTCTTCCGGGGCTACGCCGCGCTGACCGCCTTCATCACCGCCGGCTTCTTCGGGTTCCTCGGCGGGGCGCCGTATGTGATGGTCAGCATCATGGACCGGCCGCCGAGCGAGTACGGTCTCTACTTCATGGTGAACGCGTCCGGCTACATGCTCGGCAACTACCTGGCCGGCCGCCTGTCGGAAAGGCTCGGCGTCGACCGGATGATCGGCCTCGGCGTCGCCGTCTCGATGCTCGGCGCCGTCAAGCTGCTGGCCCTGGCGCTGGCCGGCATGGTCGAGCCGATCGCCCTGTTTGCGCCGATGACCGTCCTGGCGATCGGCAACGGGATGGCTTTGCCCAACGGCATGGCCGGGGCGGTCAGCGTCAACCCGCGGCTTGCCGGCGCGGCCAGCGGCGTTTCCGGCTGCCTGCAGATGGGCGTCGGCGCACTCAGCGGCATGGTGGTCGGCGTGCTGGTGCCCGGCGCGGCGAGCCAATTGCCCATGGCCGCGGTCATCTTCGGGATGACCGTCCTGGCCATGCTCAGCTATCTGCTGATCCGCCGAGCCCAGCGGCCGGCCATAGCCCCGGCCGCGGCCGGCCCCGCCGCGGCGGGACCGGCGGCCGACAGTGCCTAGCGCGCCCCCGCCACCGGCGTGGCGGCACGGACAGGGAGGATCCCGTTCCATGACCAAGCCCTTGGACCTGCTGGCCGATCTCCTCGGCAAGGCGCGCGCCGCCGGCGCCGACGCCGCCGATGCCGTGCTCGTCGACGAGGCCTCGCTGTCCCTCAGCCAGCGGCTGGGCCAGCCGGAGCGGCTCGAGCGGTCCGAGTCGGGCGACCTGGGCCTGCGGGTCTTCGTCGGCCGGCGGATGTCCCTGGTATCGACCTCTGACCGAGCCGAGGCGGCGCTCCATGAGCTGGCCGAGCGTGCCGTGGCGATGGCCCGCGTCGTGCCTGAGGATCCCTACTGCGGCCTCGCCGAGCCCGGCCAGCTGGCGGGGCGATGGGAGGACCTCGACCTCGACGACCCGGCCGAGCCCGAGGCCGAGACCCTGATCGACCGGGCCCGCGTGGCCGAGGAGGCCGCGCTCGCGGTCCCGGGGGTCACCAACTCGGAGGGCGCAGAGGCCTCCTGGCATCGAGTCCAGGTGTCGCTGGCGGCCAGCAACGGGTTCGCCGGCGGCTACTCCATGAGCGGCCGCAGCCTGTCGGTCTCGGTCATCGCCGGCGAGGGCACCGCGATGGAGACCGACTACGATTTCTCCACCGCCGTCTACGCCGAGGATCTGGCGGACCCGGCGACCCTGGGCCGGACCGCCGGGGAGAAGGCGGTGGCCCGGCTCGGCGCGCGTAAGATCGACAGCGCCCGGGTTCCGGTCATCTACGACCCGCGCGTCTCGCGCAGCCTGCTCGGGCACCTCGCCGGCGCCATCTCCGGCCCGGCCGTGGCGCGTGGGACCAGCTTCCTGCGCGACCGGCTGGGCCAGCCCGTGCTCGCCGACGGCCTCACCGTGGTCGACGATCCGCACGTTCGCCGGGGCCGCCGCTCCAAGCCGTTCGACGGCGAGGGGGTGGCCAACCGCCGCCGGGCCGTGATCGAGGATGGACGCTTGACCACTTGGCTGCTCGACCTGCGCTCGGCCCGCCAGCTCGGGCTCGCGAGCACCGGCCATGCCGCGAGGGGCACCGGCTCGCCGCCGAGCCCGTCGCCGACAAACCTGTTCCTCAAGCCGGGCAGCGTCAGCCGCGCGGACCTCATCGGCTCGGTGGAGCGCGGGCTCTACGTGACCGACCTCATGGGCATGGGGGTCAACGCGGTGACCGGCGACTACAGCCGCGGCGCCAACGGCTTCTGGATCGAGAACGGCGCCTTCGCCTATCCTGTGAGCGAGGTGACGGTGGCCGGCAACCTGAAGGACATGTTCCGTCGGCTCGTGCCCGCGGATGATCTGGTGTTCCGCTATGGCATCGATGCGCCGACCGTGCGGATCGACGACATGACGGTCGCCGGACGATAGTCCATGGCCGAGGGATCGCCCGACGACGGCGGGCGGCGGCTCTTGACCGGCATGCGCGTGGAGTCGCAGCACGGATGCCGATACGGCTGTCTTGGCCGGACGATCCGGCTATAGTCCGCCGCCGGACTGACAGCGCGGCAGGATTAAGGATCCGTTGACCACCGCAAGCGCAACGCACGAGAGCGATAAGTTTGCGCGGCTCGGCTGGCCCCGGCAGCTCTGGGCCGTCGGCGCCGTTCACGGCGAGGCGGCGCGCCTGTGCGCGCTGCACGATGCCATCGGCGCGCGCTTCCAGCCCGGCGACCGGCTGGTCTATCTCGGCAACATGATCGGCCGCAGCGACGAGGTGCCGGCGACGCTGGACGAGCTGCTCGCCTTCCGCCGCGCCCTGCTGGCCATGCCGGGCATGCTGGTCACCGACATCGTGTACCTGCGCGGTGCCCAGGAGGAGATGTGGCAGAAGCTGCTGCAGCTGCAGTTCGCGCCCAATCCGAAGGAGGTCTTCACCTGGATGCTGGGGCAGGGGCTGGACCGGACGCTCCGCGCCTACGGCGCCAAGCCCGAGCAGGGCATGGCCGCGGCGCGCGACGGCGCGGTGACGCTGAGCCGCTGGACCGGCTCCCTGCGCGAGGCCATGCGCGGCCGCCCGGGGCACGTGCCGTTCTACGCCTCGCTCAAGCGGGCCGCCTTCACCGTGCCGGCAGCGGACTCCGACCAGCGGGGCACCTTGTTCGTCTCGGCCGGCATCGACACCAGCCGCCCGCTCACCGCGCAAGGGGACAGCTTCTGGTGGGGCGGCGGCGGCTTCGAGAGGATCGACCAGCCCTATGAGCCGTTTCGGCGGGTCGTGCGCGGCTTCGACATCTTGGGCGGAGGCGTCCGAACCAGCGAGCTCACGGCCACGCTCGATGCCGGCTGCGGCCGCGGCGGCCGGCTGGCGGCCGGCCTGTTCACGCCCGAGGGCGAGATCGTCGAGATCATCGAGGCCTGAGCCGGCCGGGTGCCGCCTCGAACCGTTTCCTCACCATGAATCACGTTGTCCGGAGGCCGCAAGTGATCCGCGATCGCAAGGCCTGCGTAAAGGTTTACAGAAAATGGCATTGCGGCGCGGCCGATCCTTCACGGCCACCTCGCGAAGGGAGTCGACATGGCGCACATCGACGATCCGGACACGCAGCGGGCGAACCTGAACTACATCAAGGCGTCGATGAAAGCGCCGCTGCTGAGCCGGGAGCATGAGTTCGATCTCGCCCGGCGCTGGCGCGAGGAGCAGGACGAGGCGGCGATGCACGAGCTTGTGCGTGCCTATGCCCGGCTGGTCATCAGCACCGCGTCACGGTTCCGCAACTACGGCCTGCCGATGGGCGACCTGGTGCAGGAGGGCAATGTCGGTCTGATGCAGGCGGCGGCGCGCTTCGAGCATGATCGTGATGTGCGCTTCTCCACTTATGCCGCATGGTGGATCCGCTCGGCCATGCAGGACTATGTGCTGCGCAACTGGTCGATCGTGCGGACCGGCACCACGGCCGCGCAGAAGGCGCTGTTCTTCAACATGCGGCGGCTGCGCGCCAAGATCGAGGATGTCTCCTCGAACCGGCTCACCGAGGCGGGGCGCGTCTACATCGCCAACGAGCTGAAGGTCTCGACGACCGACGTCGAGGCGATGGAGCAGCGGCTGGCCGGCAACGACCAGTCCCTGAATGCGCCTCTGACCGAAACCAGCGAGGACAACTGGCAGGACTTTCTGCCCGATGCCCGGCCCAATCCGGAGGAGGTAGTGATCGGCCTGCGCGACTCGCGCAGCCGGTCCCGCTGGCTTGCCGAGGCGATCGGCGAGCTGAGCCCGCGCGAGCAGGTCATCATCCGGCAGCGGCGGCTCCGGGACGAGGGCGTGACACTGGAGGAACTCGGCCGCGAGCTCGGTGTCAGCAAGGAACGGGTGCGGCAGCTCGAGCATCGGGCGCTGATGAAGCTGCGCGCCTCCATGGAACGTCGTGTCGCCGCGTCCGACGAGTACTTCCTCGAGGGCTGACATCACAGCTTCCGGCGGCGGCAAGATGCCCCCGTGCCGCCGTCGGCCGGCGGGGGCGGCTCCAAGGCGGGCCGCCCTCGCCATATCCTGGAGACGGTCCTGTTTTCGACTCCGTGCCCGGAGGCGAGCCGAGCTAGGCTTGCGGATCGATCTCCGGGCCAACGTCGTTGACAGTGAACCGCTTCTTTTTGGCCTTTGCCCTGCTCCTGCTGGCGACGGAGGCTCCCCCGGCCTCGGCGCCCGTGCCGATGCCGGGCGAGCTGCAGGCCGGCGGCCGCGCCATCGTGACCAGGGTCGTGGACGGCGACACGGTCCTTACGAAGGCGGGCGACGAGATCCGGCTGGTCGGTATCCAGGCTCCCAAGCTGCCGTTGGGCCGGCCCGATTTCGAGCCCTGGCCCCTGGCCGACGAGGCACGGGCGGCGCTTGAGGACCTGGTGCTGGGCCGGACCGTGCGACTGGCCTACGGCGGGCTCCGCAGCGACCGGCACCGGCGCCGGCTCGCGCATCTGGCGGGGCCGGACGGGGCCTGGATCCAGGGCGAGATGTTGCGCCGCGGGCTGGCGCGGGTCTACACCTTTCCCGACAATCGGGCGCTCGCCGCCGAGATGCATGCGCTGGAGCGCGAGGCGCGCACGGCCGGCCGGGGCATCTGGGCCGATCCCCATTACGCCGTGCGCGACCCGGGCGAGACCCGGGAACTCATCGGCACCTTTCAGGTGGTCGAGGGCACCGTGCTCGACGCCGCGGAGGTGCGCGGCCGCCACTACCTCAATTTCGGGCCCGACTGGCGGACCGACTTCACCGTCAGCATCGCCCCCCGCGACCTTCCGGCCTTCGAAGCCGCCGGTGTCGATCCGCTCGCCCTGGCCGGCCGTGCGATTCGGGTGCGCGGCTGGCTCATCTGGCGCAACGGCCCGATGATCGAGGCGGATCATCCCGAGCAGATCGAGCGCGCCGCCCCCAGGGACGGGGCCTGACGCCGTGGCCGTGCTGCACGTGATCGCCACGCCGATCGGCAACCTCGAGGATGTGTCCCATCGGGCCGTCCGTCTCCTGGGCGAGCTCGAGGCCCTGGCCGCCGAGGACACGCGTGTCACCCGCCGTTTGCTCGAGCGGTACGGCATCGCGCGGCCGCGGCACCTGTTCGCCTGCCACGAGCATAACGAGCAGGCGGCGGCCCGACACATCGCCCGGCTGCTCGACGAGGGCACCGATGTCGGCCTGTGCACGGACGCCGGCACGCCCGGCATCAGCGATCCCGGCTATCGGGCCGTCGTGGCGGCGCTGGAGGCCGGACACGAGGTCCGCACAGTGCCCGGGCCGAGCGCGGTTCCCGCGGCCCTGGCCGTCTCGGGCCTGTCCGCCGCCAGCTACACCTTCCTCGGGTTTCCGCCACGCAAGACGGGCCAGCGCCGGCGCCTTCTGGCGCGCGAGTCCGCTGCCGAGCATACCCTGGTCCTGTTCGAGTCGCCGCACCGGATCGCCGGCCTCCTGCAGGACGCGCTCGGTGAGCTGGGCGACCGGCGGGCGGCCATCTGCCTCGAGCTCACCAAGCTCCACGAAAGGGTCGAGCGGGGCTGGCTGAGCGAGCTCGCCGGGCGCTTCGCCGATACGCCGACGCGCGGCGAGATCACCGTGGTCATCGCCGGCTCGAACCCGAAGTTCCGCCGCGCCGAGCCCCGCGCCATGCCGTCCACGGATAATCGCGAGCTGACCGACGAGGCCCCGTGACGGGGCCATGACACACCTGGCGACACCCGCGCGAGCCTGCCCGGCGCTCACGACGCTGCAGTCGATCGAGCGTCGTCTTCGGCTTTGCCCGATCATCGCCAGCCTGCTTCTGACCGTGCGGATCCGCGCCCGGTGGGCCCCGGAGCACCACGGGCGGTCAGACGGTGATTGGCTGGTTCTTCGAGGCCACCGTTCTCCAGCCCTTCGACTATGGCCGCTATCCCCTGGAGCACAAGACGGTGTCGATCCGCCACGGTTTGGCCTCACCGAGGAGGCCAGCCTACGGCAGCACGGCCGCAGCGCCTGAATCCAACGACCATGCCGACACGGGCCCGAACGGTCTTCTCGCGTACCTTGTGATCTTTCCGGTCACTGCCGACGCTTTCCTATCGGCCGCTCGCCGGCCGGTGTCCATGCGCATCTTTGGCGCGGGCGACGCTCTCCACCTCAAGCTCGCCTCCTGGCCGGTGGTTCTGGGCGCGGCGGCGCTCCTCACGCATCTGTCGCGGTGACCGGCGGGTCGGCCCGGCGACGATGTCGGGCGGCTCGAGGGTCCGCTCGGCCTCGCCGATGTAGTCGCGGGTCAGCGGCACCGCGTCGACCGAGCGCGCCATCTGCATCTGGAAGACCAGATGGCCGCCGTGGCGGAAGGCCAGCTCCGCCCCGGCCAGGTAGAACTCCCACATCCGGCAGAAGCGCTCATCGTACAGCGCCCGCACCGTGGCACGATTGGCCTGGAAGCGGCGCCGCCAATGACGCAGGGTCTGCGCGTAATGCAGGCGCAGGATCTCCAGGTCGGTGATCCACAGGCCGCAGCGCTCGACCACGGGAACGACCTCGGACAGGGCCGGGCTGTAGCCGCCCGGGAAGATGTATTTGCGCAGCCAGGGCCCCGTCGCGCTGGGTCCGCCCATGCGGCCGATGGAGTGCAGCAGCGCGACGCCGTCCTCGGTCAGCAGGTCCTGCAGCCTGCCGAAGAAGCGCGAATAGTTCGGCACGCCGACATGCTCGAACATGCCGACCGAGACGATCCGGTCGAAGCGGCCCTCGACCTCACGGTAGTCGCGGAGCTCGAAGCGCACCCGGTCGGCGAGGCCGGCCTCGTCCGCGCGCTCCCGGGCCTTCCTCAGCTGCTCCTCCGAGAGGGTGACGCCGAGCACCTCGACATCGGCAGCCCGGGCCACGTGCAGGGCGAGCCCGCCCCAGCCGCAGCCGATGTCGAGCACCCGCAGGCCCGGCCGCAGCAGCAGCTTGGCCGCGATGTGCGTCTTCTTGGCGTGTTGCGCCTCGTCGAGGCCGAGATCGGGCTGCCGGAAATAGCCGCAGGAATATTGCCAGCCGCGGTCGAGGAACTGCGCGTAGAGCTGATCCGAGAGATCATAGTGATGGCTGACGTTGCGGCGCGACAGGCCCAGAGGGTTGCGCTGCTGCCAGACCCGGGCCACCCGACCGTACAGGCGGAGCAGCCAGCGCCCACGCACCGCCGAGCCGACGCCCAGATTGGTGGTCAGGACGTCGAGGACGTCATAGAGGCGGCCGTCATCGACGGTCAGCGTGCCGTCCATGTACGCCTCGCCGATCGCCAGCCGCGGGTCCAGAAACAGCCGACGGGCCGTCCCGGCATCGTGCACGCGGCAGACGGCGGGCGGCCGGGCGGCCGAGGCGGCATCGCCGAGCCGGTAGGCTCGGCCTCGATGGTCGACCAGGATCAGCGCTCCGGTCTTGATCAGCTTGTCGAGAAAGCGGGCTAACAGCATGGTGAGTCGGGGAGAAACATTGGCCTGTGCCGATAAAGGCGCCGGCGGGGCCCGGGTTCCGCACCCGCGCGCGCATCCGCGGCCCGCGCCGTGACCGGGGCTCTGCGACCCCGGAAGCCCGGCCGACCACGAGCCCGCGCGGAGCCAGGGGCGGCCTTGCGGGCATGAATGCGTCTCAGAAGTCCGTGCCCAGCACCCGATCCGGCGGCGTGTGGCCGTCGCTGAAGGCCCGGATATTGATGATCACCTTGCGGCCCATGTCGATCCGGCCCTCGACGGTGGCCGAGCTCATGTGCGGCAGCAGGACGACCTGAGGCAGGCGCATCAGCTTCGGGCTGATCGCCGGCTCATGCTCGTACACGTCGAGGCCGGCGCCGGCGATGGCGCCGTTCGCCAGCATGCGCGCCAGGCATTGCTCGTCGACGATCTCGCCGCGGGCGGTGTTGACCAGGATCGCTTCCTTCTTCAGCAGCCCGAGCCGACGCGCCGACAGGAGATGGTACGTGCCCGGCGTGTGCGGACAATTGACCGAGATGATGTCCATGCGCGCCAGCATCTGGTCGAGGCTGTCCCAATAGGTCGCCTCGAGCGGCTCCGCCACCTCGGCCGCCGCGGGTCGGCGATTATGGTAATGGATCGACAGTCCGAAGCCGCGGGCGCGCTGGGCCAGCGCGGTGCCGATGCGGCCCATGCCGACGATGCCCAGGCGCTTGCCGTGCAGCCGATGGCCGAGCATCGCGGTGGGGCTCCAGCCGGTCCAGCCGCCGGCGCGCACCAGGCGCTCGCCCTCGGTCAGCCGGCGCGCCACGGCCAGGATCAGCGCCATGGTCATGTCCGCCGTGTCCTGGGTAAGCACGCCCGGCGTGTTCGACACGACGATCCCGGCGGACCGGGCGGCCCGGAGATCGATGTGGTCGACGCCGGTGCCGAAATTTGCAATCAAGCGGCAGCGGTGACGGGCGGCCTCCAGCACGTCCGCGTCGATCCGGTCGGTCACGGTCGGCACCAGCACGTCGGCCGTCGCCACCGCCTCGATGAGCTCGGCCTTGGCGAGGGGCCGGTCGTTCAGATTGAGGCGTGTGTCGAACAGCTCCATCATGCGCGTCTCGACCACCTCAGGCAGCTTGCGCGTGACCACGACCACGGGCCGCTTGCGCTCGGTCATCCGGCGACTCCGCTTTCCGCCTTCGTTCCGCCGCGCCGAGCCGGGGCGCGGATGGCCTCGACGATACAAGCCGTCCCATGCCGTGGCCAGTGCCCGGCCGGCCCCGCCGCCAAGCCGGGCCGCCGCCGGGCGGGTAGCCCTGGCGTCGACCGCCGGAGCGGCGGCGCGGCTGGCGGCGCGCGCCGTGCTACTGGCCGTCCTCTGGGCCGTGCCGGCCGCCTCCGGCGCGGCCGGTGACGGGCCGGGGACACCGCGCTTCGCCACGGTCAACACGGATCGCGCCAATGTCCGGACCGGGCCGGGCTTGCGCTATCCGGTCGAATGGGTGTTCGTGCGCCGGCACATGCCGGTCGAGGTGGTCGCCGAGTTCGACACCTGGCGCCGGGTCCGCGACTGGGAAGGGGCGGAAGGCTGGATGCACCAGTCCCTGCTGTCGGGACGGCGCGGCGTGATCATCCGCGGCCGCGAGCCCTGGCCGCTGCGCGCCGACGCCAGCCCGACCGCGCCGGTGCGGGCGCGGATCGAGCCGGGGGTGATCGGTCGCCTGCTGGAATGCCCGGCCCGCTCGCCAGGCACACCCGGCCTCGCCGACCCGGGCGGCTGGTGCCGCGTCGAGATCGCAGCCCTGCGCGGCTGGCTGCCACGTCAGGCCCTGTGGGGGGTCTACGACGATGAGCAGGTGGATTAGACCGTTTCCGCCGGACGCGGAGTCGAGACCGGCCGCTCCTCCACCCGGCCAGCTTACACCGCCGAGCATACCGCCGAGTCGACGAGTTGACTGGTCGGCTCGGCCGGTGGCGCGCCCGCCAACCCTGCCGCCGTCCGGGCGCGCCATCGCACGCCCATGGCTGACGCCGTAGGCTCACTGGCATCAAGCCTACGGTCGGTCGGTGGCCGGGCGGGGAAGCGGGCCGGCGATGCCACTTGAGCCGGAAACGCTCGAGAGGCGTTCCTGCCTGGACTCTCTCGCACGGCCCACCGCCGTGCGGCACAGCCACCGGCGTCAACCGAGGTGGGCTTCCGAGTTCGCCAGGGGGTCACATCCAAAGGTCCCTGGACAGCCTGCAGGCGGGACGGGCATGGCATCGCCGCCGGAAGGACGATCCAAGGCCACGCCCGCCCCCAAGAATCGGGGGCTTTGGAACCGGACCCTCGGTCGATAGTTTGCTGCGAGACCAGATCTTGAGCATTCCGGCGTAGGGAGCCACCGGGCGACCAGCCCGGGACCGGCCCCACTCATGAGAGGGCGCGGAGCGGCACTGGAGCGAGCATGTCGATCATGAGGCCTACCGACGAGCTCCGCGACGACTTCGACCTATGGCTCCACCAGAGGCTGAAGGACATGTACGACAGCGTGGCCTCCGAGGAGATCCCGCCGCATATGCGCGAGCTCATCGAGGAGGGTCGCCGTCGCCAGCTGGAAGACGGGCCTGACCCCGACGCGAAGCCGTGGAGCACTGCGTCTGAGGTCGGCACCGGGACCGGGGAGACGTGAGCCGCCGCCGCGCCTCGGCGATGCCTCTTGGGCCGGAAACGCCCTAGCGCGGCCGCGGCGTTGTGGTGTTGCCGGCCGGGATGGGGCCCATGGGGCGTCGCGCGCGCCGGGCGGCGAGGCGCGCCTCTCCCGCGGCTTGGCGCAGCAAGGCGTCGACATGGTGGTTGCTCAAGGCGAGCCGCTCCTCCTCGCCCTCGATACCGGGATTGGAGCCCGGCGGGGACGGCGGATCGTCGGATGAGCCCGGCGTGCCGGCCAGCACCGCCGCCAGCTCGGTCCGCGCCCGGGACAATCGGCTCTTGATCGTGCCGACGGCGCAATGGCACACGCGTGCCGCATCCTCGTAGCTCATGCCGCTGGCGCCGACCAAAATCAGGGCCTCGCGCTGCTCGGGCCGCAGCTGGCCCAGCGCCGCGCGCAGGTCGCGGATGGCCAGACGCTTGTCCTGGCTGGCTGGAACCGCGGCGTTGATCGCCGGGCTTTCGTCGAGGGACCCGGTCTTGGCGTCCTTGCGCCGGATCTCGCTGAGGTAGGCATTGCGCAGGATGGTAAAGACCCAGGCGCGGAAGTTGGTCCCCGGAGCGTACTGGTGCTGGGCCGCCAGCGCCCGGGTCAGCGCCTCCTGGACCAGATCGTCGGCCCGGTCGGCGTTGCGGGTCAGCAGCCGCGCGAAGGCGCGCAGATGCGGGATCGACTCGATCAGTTCGTCGTGGAATGTCTGCGTCATGGTGCCTCCCTGTGCCGTCTCGTGGGCGGAGCGAGGCGCGCGGCAGACGGCCCCTCCCGGACGATCCCTGGCCGTTCACACCCCCTCCCGGACGCGGCGACGGAGCGCGTCCGCCCGGCACGGGTTAGCCGGTCCCTTCCCGGCACCCCATGTCACTAATGAATGTAGGGAATTTGCCCATCGCCAGAGAAGAGTTTTCATGGCGCTTAGCTGTAAATTCATGGCTCGGTCACAGGGTTCTCCCCCGCGGCAAGGCGATCGACGGCCGAAACATAGCGGTTTATGTCAAATTTTCTTTGGAGCCCGCTCTGAGCCATATACCGCGTCTTGCCGTAGATCGGTCTTTCCTGCCACGCGCGATCATGCTTTCCGAACAGCCAGGCCACGTTGGCAAAAGAATTCGGGTCTCGCCCGTCCAGGAAATACTTGTTATTGATGGCCAGGGCCCGGGCATGAGCCACCTCCGGTGACGGGCTCCATTCGAGGATCTTCTTGCCCCAATACATCCGCATGTAGTTGTGCATGAAGCCGGTCGTGCGCATCTCCTTCATCGCGGCGTTCCAGTAGCGATCGTCGGTGCGGCTCTGCTCCAGCTCTTCCTGAGAGTAGCAGGGATCGCGCACGTCGCGACGGTGCTCGTCCAGAGACTTCCTCGCCCAGCCTTGCAGGCAGTCCAGGGTGTCGTAAGTAGACTCTGAATAATGTACAAAGTTTATCGACAGCTCTCGCCTGACGATCAGCTCCTCCAGGAAGCCGGCCCTGTCCTCCTCCGGCGCCCGCTCCGCGCGGCGCGCCGCCAGCACCAGCTCGACCGGCGAGATGTGGCCGAAATGCAGGTACGGGCTGAGCATCGAGGAATGCCAATCCGCCGGCTCGTTGCGCCTTTGGGCGTAGCCCGGCAGCGTCGTCTCGACGAAGCGGTCGAGCCGGCGCCGGGCCTCGCCGCGGCCGCCGATGAGCCGGCGCACCCGGCCGACCGACCGGTCGATGTCGAGCCGCGCCAGCAGCCCGTCCACGTCCGCGGGATCGGCGTCGCCACGGATCCCGAGGCCGAGCGAGGAGTGACGCGGCGTCGCCTCCGGCAGCTCGCGCAGATAGTCCTCGTAGCGCTTCATCAGCTTGGGCCGAATCGTCCGGGCCTGGCTCTCGGCCTTGCCCGAGGCGGTCTCGACCGGCACCACCGCGTCGCCCTCGACCTGGACCAGCCGGCGCTCCAGCCGCTCGGCCAGGCTGCGCCGCCAGGCCCGCTGGTGGCGCAGATACCCCCGGTCGCACACCACCAGCGCCGCCCGATCGGCAAGGCCCGCCGCCACCTCGGGCGGCTCGCCCAGGCGCAGGACGAGGAGGATGCCCCGGTCGGCCAGCGCGCGCGCCGTCTCGGCCAGCCCTTCGAGCATGAAGGCATAATGGCGCTCGCGCGCGTCCGGATAGGCCTCGGTGAGGCCGAAGCCGACGACGACCGGCAGGCCCAAGCGGTCGGCGGCGCCGATGGCCCATTCAAGCGCCGGATTGTGGCCGGCGCGCTGGGACTGCTGCATCCAGTACAGGACATAGTCGCCGTCCCGCTCGGGCCGGTCCTTGAGGATCTTCACGCGGTCGGGCTCGATCATGTCTCAGCCTTATCCGTCGACTCGGGCAACTTCGGGCGCAATAACATTAATCTCATGTCAACCACGAACCAGGGTCGGGGCACCGGGGATCCGGCCCGCAAGCGACGGGAACGCGGGAAGGCGTCCGGGCATTCACCGGCGGTATCGTCTGGAGCCGGGCCCGGACGCGGCCTCGCGGGGCCATAGAGGAGGCGTATCGGATGACCATGAGACGAGGATGCTTGACGATGGCGGCCGGGCTTGCCCTGGCGCTGGCGTTGGAGGCGCCGGCGCGGGCCCAGGAGCCCGCCACGGAGGTGCCCCCGCCCGGCGAGGCCGGGTCGCCGGGCGCCGAGGCGCGGACCGCGACCGAGACGGAGGCCGAGGCCGACGCCGCGACGGAGGCGAGCCCGACCGACCCGACGACCCTGCCGATGACCACGGAGGCCAAGGACCTCGAGGCGAGCGACGAGCTGATCGGCGAGGTGGTGATCTCCGCCGATGGTGAGCGGGTCGGTGAGATCCAGGAGCTGCTGGTCCGTCCGGACGACAACACCGTGCACCATGTGGTCGTCGAGGTCGGAGGCGTGCTCGGCATCGGCGCCAAGCCGGTGGCCATCGACACCGAGTACCTGGCCCGCGAGCGGGACACCCGGGTCTGGGTCAGCAACCTGACCGCCGAGCAGATCGAGCAGCTGCCCGAGTTCGTGCCGCCGTCCTGACCGGGGCGGCGCCACGGCGCCCGCGACCGACGGCTGCGGCAGCGCTTCACCGGGCCCGACCCCGGGGGCTGGTGGGCGCCGCTCCGGGTTGCGCCCGGCACGCCGGCACCGCGGCCGGCGGCGCTTGCAGCACCGATGACGTCCTTCAGGGATTGCCGAGACCTTGTTCTTGTACTGTTTGTTTCTTTTCAAGAATCCTGAAGCAACAGAAGCGCTTTCCAAAATGCGATTCGTGTAAGCGGCAAAGCTCGGCTCGGGTCCGTAAGCAGCTGAAGGCCGGCCCGAGGCGCTGCGATCCGGACTTGTCGGAGCCCTCGCAGACGACACGGAGCCGATGCCGTCGGACGGCTGCTAGAACATTATGGCGAAGAACAGGATCATCGCCCCCAGGATCGCGACCGAGCGCCGGTACAGGGTCAGGGCGCGGCGGATGTCGTCGGGCTCCAGCTCCTTGCGCCCGTTCCGGTTCATCCAGGCGTCCGCCACCTCGACGCCGCCGTACCGGCGCGGGCCGGCGATGGCGATGCCGATGGCGCCCGCCATGGCGGCCTCGGGCCAGCCGGCGTTCGGCGAGCGGTGCCGGGGCGCGTCCTCCCGCATGGCCGCCCAAGCCCGGGCGGAGTTGTCCCGGGCGCCGCCCGAGGCCACGATCAGCAGGCCGGCCAGCCGCGCCGGGATCAGGTTGACGAGGTCGTCGAGCCGGGCCGAGGCCCAGCCGAACGCCTGGTGCCGGGACGTCCGGTGGCCGATCATGCTGTCGGCCGTGTTGACCGCCTTGTAGGCGATCAGCCCCGGCAGCCCGGCCAGCAGGTACCAGAACACCGGCGCGACGACTCCGTCGGAGAAGTTCTCGGCCAGGGATTCGATCGCCCCCCGGCACACCCCGGAGGTGTCCAGGGTCTGCGGATCCCGGCCGACGATCCGCGACACGGCCGTGCGCGCCGCCGGCAGTCCACCCTCGTCGAAGGCGTCGGCGACCTCGCGCACATGCTGGTCGAGGCTGCGCTGGGCCAGAAGGACGGCGACCACGACGGCCTCGACGAGCCAGCCCACGGCGACGGAAGCGAACAGCCCGGCCGCCACGGCGCCGGCGGCGACCGCGAGCGCCACGATCACCGCGCAGGCCGCCACGCCGGCGAGCCGCCGGGCTCCCGCTCCCTGGTCCTCGAGGTTCCAGCGCCGGTCGAGCCAGCCGATGCCGGCGCCCATGGCGGCCACGGGATGGGGCACGCGCCGCCACAGCCAGGGCGGATCACCGATCCACCAGTCGAGCGCCTGGGCGACGACCACGACGAGGCCGCGCTCGATCACGTGCCGATCCTCCGGCCGCGCGGCCGGCGAGCGTCCTCGGAGCGGCGGAGCCTTTCGCGGAAGGGTAAATTGGTGTTGGAATGTTTCACGTTTCTTGGCCGAAGCAAGCAAAGGGCGTATAAGCCCGGCTCGACCCGAGGCTTGGCCATGGCTGGCGGCGGCGGACCGGCACGGTTCGTGTCCGCCTTAGCCCTGCGCGCCGGCCTCCGCAAGAACGCTTCGAAGGAACAGGGAGGTACCCCATGGACATGAGCCGTTCCACCCACCGGACCCGATCGCTCGTCAGCGCCGCCCTGGCGCTTGGGCTGGGGCTCGCCGCCGTCACGGCGACCTCGGCCGCGGAGGCCCAGGACCGCGTGCGCTGGCGCGTGCCCATCGCCTTTCCGTCGAGCCTGCCGGCACTCGGCGACAACATGGCCTGGGTCGCCGACCAGCTTCGCACCGCCACCGACCGGCGCATCGACCTGCGGGTGGTCGAGCCCGGCGAAATGGTGCCGCCGCTGGAGCTGACCGAGGCGGTCGGCGCCGGGCAGGTCCAGGCGGGCTACAACTGGCTCGGCTACGACCAGGGCCGCATCCCCGCCTCGCCGCTGTTCTCGGCGGTGCCGTTCGGCATGGAGCCGTGGGAGTACTCCGCTTGGTGGTACTACGGTGGCGGCCGCGAGCTGGCCGAGGAGATCTACGGCGACAGCAACGTCCATCCGGTCTTCTGCGGCATCACCGGGCCCGAGACCGCCGGCTGGTTCAAGCAGCCGGTCGAGGGCGTGGAGGACTTCCAGGGCCTGAAGATCCGCTTCGCCGGGCTGGGCGGCCAGGTGCTCGAGGATCTCGGCGCCTCGGTGACGCTGATCCCGGGCGCGGAGATCTTCCAGGCGCTCGAGCGCGGCGCCATCGACGCCAGCGAGTTCGCCCTGCCGGTGGTCGACCAGCGGCTCGGCTTCGGCCAGGTGGCCGAATACAACTACTTCCCCGGCTGGCACCAGCCGTTCACGGCCTTCCACCTGGTGGTCAATCGCGAGGTCTGGAGCGAGCTCAGCGAGGCCGACCAGGCGATGATCGACATGGCCTGCACCGCCGGCGTCACCAACAACCTGGCCAAGGGCGAGGCACTGCAGGGCGAGGTGATCGCCGGCTTCGAGGAGGAGGGCATCACCGCCACCAAGCTGCCGACCGAGGTGCTCCGTGAGCTGGAGACCGCGGCGCTGGAGGTGCTGGAGGCCCGGGCGGCGGAGGACGAGGACTTTGCCCGGGTCTATGAGAGCCAGCAGGCCTTCAGCGAGAACTACACCTTCTGGAAGGAGTTCGGCTATCTGCCGCGCGACTTCTGAGGCCGACGGCGCGTCCGTCCGAGGGCGCGGGATCGCCGGCCGGCTGCGGCCGGCGCCGATCCTGCCCCTCGCCGGCCGCCACCGGCCGGCCGGGCGGGCCGAGCCTGGGTCTCCGCCATGAGCGACGCTGATCCCGGCGGCGGGCACGACGCGGGCAAGGAGGCGGCGGTCGACCTGTCGCCGCCGAGCACCCTGCCGCGCACCCGCCTGTCCAACGCGCTTGACGCAGTGATCGAGCAAATCGGCAACCTCGCCTCCTGGCTGTGGCTGGTCCTGGTCGGCATCATCATGGTCAACGTCACCATGCGTTACCTGTTCGGCGAGGGGCGGATCGAGTTCGAGGAGCTGCAGTGGCACCTCTACGCTGTCGGCTTCCTGATCGGCCTGTCCTACTGCATGGCCAGCGACAGCCATGTCCGGGTCGACGTGCTCCACAACCGCTTCTCGCTGAAGACCAAGGCCTGGATCGAGTTGCTCGGCCTTGTCTTCTTCCTGGCGCCGTTCATCGCGCTGGTGCTGATCTACGGCGCGCCCTTCGTGCAGCGTTCCTTCGAGATCGGCGAGGTGTCGGACGCGCCGGGCGGCCTGCCCTACCGCTGGGCGATCAAGGCGTTTCTCTTGATCGGCTTCGGCCTGCTCGCCGTGGCCGCCGTGTCGCGGCTGGCGCGCGTGACCGCCGCGCTGTTCGGCGTGCCGCGGCCTCTGCCGCGGGAGCCCGAGCGCTCCGCCGCCGGCGAGTAGCCCGCGCCATGGAGTTCAACGAGATCCTCGCCGTCCTGATGTTCGTCTCGTTCATCGGGCTCCTGTTCACCGGCTACCCGATCGCCTGGCTGCTCGGCGGCATCGCGGTGATTTTCACGGCCATCGCGGTCTTCGTCGATACCTACATGGCCGACTGGCTCTACACCACCTTTCCGGACACCTGGCTCGACCTCAACTGGCGCTACACGTCGCTGATCGTCGCCAACATCTGGGAGCAGATGCGCAACTGGGTGCTGGTGGCGCTGCCCATGTTCATCTTTATGGGCCTGATGCTCGACCGGTCGGGCATCGCCGAGCGGCTGATGACCAACTTCGTACGCGTGTTCGGCGGCATGCGCGGCGGCCTCGCGGTGACGGTCACCCTGATCGGCGTGCTCCTGGCGGCCTCGACCGGCATCATCGGCGCCTCGGTCGTGCTGCTCGCCCTGCTCGGCCTGCCGGTCATGCTGAAGAACAACTACAGCCGCACCCTGGCGGTCGGCACGGTGAGCGCGGTCGGCACCCTCGGGATCCTGATCCCGCCCAGCATCATGCTGGTGCTGATGGCCGACCGCTTGGCGCTTCCCGTGGGCAACCTGTTCCTGGGCGCGCTGTTCCCGGGCCTGCTGCTGGGCGGCCTCTACATCGCCTACATACTGCTGGTGGCGCTCCTCAACCCCCACATGGCGCCGGCGCCGGCGGCGCGCGAGCCGCTCGACCTGCGCTCGGTCCTCGGCGTGCTGTGGGCGATCCTGCCGCCGGCGGCGCTGATCCTGGCGGTGCTCGGCACCATCTTCTTCGGCGTGGCGACGCCGACCGAGGCCTCGGGCGTGGGCGCGTTCGGCGCCACCGTGCTGGCCTGGGCCAACGGCAAGCTGACGTTGAAGGTGCTGCGCGACGTGATGCGCGAGACGACGCGCACGACGGCCTTCATCTTCGCCATCATCCTGGGCGCCACGGCGTTCGCGCTCGTGCTGCGCGGCCTCGGCGGCGACGAGCTGATCGAGGGCACCCTGCTCGGCCTCAATCTCGGCGACATCGGCACCATCGTCGCCATCCTGGCGGTGGTGTTCGTGCTCGGCTTCCTGCTCGACTGGATCCAGATCATCCTGATCGTGCTGCCCCTGGTCGGCCCGTTGATCGGCGACCCGGGCAACCCGGCGACCGGCATGTGGCAGGATCTCGGCTTCGCCAGCCCCGAGGACGCGCTGGTCTGGTTCACCCTGCTGTTTGCCGTGGTGCTGCAGACCTCGTTCCTGACGCCGCCGGTCGGCTTCGCCCTGTTCTATGTCAAGGGCGTGGCCCCGGCCGAGATCCGCGTCAGCCACATCTACAAGGGGGTGGTCCCGTTCATCGCCCTGCAGCTTCTCGGCGTGCTGGCCATCTTCTTCTGGCGCGACCTGGTGATCTGGCTGCCCGGGGTGGCGTATGGACCATAGGCGGCGAAGCCGCCGCGTGCGCGCAGCGTGCCCGGGGTTGGTTCCGCTGCGCTTCACCCGGCTTCCACGAGATGCGTCGTCTGCGTGACAGGGTCTTCTTTGGTGGGGTGGAGCGCCGGAGGAAGTCGACGACTCCCGGCCTTGATGATCGCCGGCCGCGTTCACCGCGCCCGCAGGAAATGCACGCTGAACAACTCTTCCGGGTCGGTCCAGCTGCGCTCGGCGTGCCACCCGTTGGCCGAGGCCAGGGCCACGAACTCGTCGACCGAGTACTTGCACGAGTCCTCGGTGTGAATGCTCTCGCCGGCGCGGAAGGCGAAGGCGCGGCCGGCGACCCGCACCATCTGCGCGCGCCGGCTCACCAGGTGCATCTCGACCCTGCCCTTGGCGGCCTCGTAGCGTGCCTCGTGGCGGAAGCCCGACAGGTCGAAGCTGCCGTCGAGCTCGCGGTTGATCCGGGCCAGGAGATTGAGGTTGAACGCCGCGGTCACGCCTTCCGAGTCGTTGTAGGCCGGCTCCAGGCGCGCCCGGTCCTTCTTGAGGTCGACGCCGATGACGAGGGCGCTGCCGTGCCCGAGCGTCCCGGCGGTGCGCGCCAGGAACGCCCCCGCCTCGGCCGGTGGGAAGTTGCCGATGGTCGAGCCGGGGAAGAAGCCGATGCGGCTGTGCTCGTCCGAGGCTTCCGGCAACTCGAAGGCGGCGGTGTAGTCGGCGCACACCGGCCGCACCGGCAGGCCCGGGTAGTCCGCGGCCAGCGCCCGGGCCGACTCGAGCAGGTGATCGCGCGAGATGTCGACCGGGATGTAGGCGGCCGGCTGCTCGAGCGCGTCGAGGATGATCCGCACCTTGGTGCTTGAGCCGCTGCCAAGCTCGATCAGGAAGCCACGCGGACCGATCAGCCCGGCGATCTCCCCGGCCCGCTCACGAAGGATCGCCATCTCGGTGCGGGTCGGATAGTACTCGTCAAGGTCGCAGATCCGGTCGAACAGCCGAGAGCCGCGCGCATCGTAGAAGTACTTGCTCGGAATGCGCTTCTGCGGCAGCGCCAAGCCCGCCAGAACGTCGGCCCGGAAGGCGTCGCCGTCGTCGGTGAAGTCGTCGTACCCGGCGAGGGCCTCGGCCACCGCGCCCGCTCCGCTGCTCATCAGGCGTCCTCCGCCAGGCGCAGCCCGCTGAACTGCCAGCGCTGCTGCGGGTAGAAGAAGTTTCGGTAGGTGGCCCGGACATGGCCGTCCGGGGTGGCGCAGGAGCCGCCGCGCAGGACCATCTGGTTGCACATGAACTTGCCGTTGTACTCGCCCACGGCCCCGGCCGGCGGCCGGTAGCCCGGATAAGGGCCGTACGGGCTCTGGGTCCATTCCCAGACATCGCCGAACAACTGGCGCGGGGCGTCGCCGGCCGGCGGCCCGACAAGCGGGCGCAGGAAGCCGCTGCCCACCGTGTTGCCCCGGACCGGCTGGCACGCCGCCGCGATCTCCCACTCCGCCTCCGACGGCAGCCGGGCGCCGGCCCAGCGGGCGAAGGCGTCGGCCTCGTAGAAGCTGACATGGCAGACCGGTGCCGCGGGCTCGATCGGACGCCGGCCGGCCAGGGTCATCGATCGCCAGCCCGTCTCCTCCTCGCGCCAGTAGCCGGGCGCCTGCCAGCCCTCGGCCTGGACCGTCGCCCAGCCGTCGGACAGCCACAGCTCCGGCCGCCGGTAGCCGCCGTCCTCCATGAAGCCGAGCCAGTCGGCGTTGGTCACCGGATGCGAGGCGAGCCGGAACGGCCGCAGCAGCACCTCGTGACGCGGCCCCTCGTTGTCGTAGGCGAAGCCGGTCCCGTCATGGCCGACGGGAACGATGCCGCCGGGGACTTCGTGCCAGCGCCGCTCGCCGCCTGCGCCTGTCCCCGCATCGGCGGTACGGTACGGGCGGTAGACCGGGCCGACGGGGTTCTGCGCGAGCAGATGGAGCAGGTCGGTCAGGACCAGCTCCTGGTGCTGCTGCTCGTGGTGCAGGCCAAGCTCCACCAGCGCCGCGATCTCCGCGGCATGCGGCGCCGGCGGATCGGCCAGCAGGTCGACCATGGCGGCGTCGACATGGCCACGGTAGGCGCCGACCTCGGCCACCGAGGGCCGGGTGATCATGCCGCGCTCGGGCCGCGGGTGCCGGGCACCGACGGCCTCGTAGTAGGAATTGAACAGGAAGCCGAACGCCGGGTCGAACACGGCGTAGCCGGGCCGGAAGCGCTGCAGCAGGAAGGTCTCGAAGAACCAGGTCGTGTGCGCGCGATGCCACTTCACGGGGCTGGCGTCAGGCATCGACTGGACAACCTGATCCTCCGGCGACAGCGGCGCCGCCAGGGCCTCGGTGTCGCCACGCACGCGGCGAAACCGGGGAACCAGGGTCTCCAGCCGGTCCGGGGGCAGACGATCCGTGCCTACCGGCTGATCGGGTGGCGCCATCGTGGAGCTCCTCTCCTGGGGTCGGCGCTGCCGGGCAGGCGCACCATAACGATGGATTTGGTCACCATGACAGGGGAGATTTGCCGGCATTCGCGGATTTTCCGTGACAAACCGGAGAATTTGCGCGGATCCGCTACACAGCGCGGCGCAATTGAGACAAACCGCCGCACAAGCGAGACATACGGTCGAACGATCGGGGCCGCACCGTCATTCCGGGCGGGTCTCCCCGGCTGCTCGACGGCGTCCGCGTCACCGGGGACGCCCGCGTCGCCGACGCGGTATGGCAAGGCCGGCGCGCGCGGTGCAGGATGGTGTCCCAAGGATAAGCGGGCGCCGCTCGAGCGGTTCCGCCCCCAACGATGATCAGGCGTCCACCGCCCATGCTTCGGCTGCGCAAGCCCGTCGTGCTCGTGTCCCGCAGGCTGCCGTCCGCGGTCGAGCAGCGGCTGTGGCGCGACTACCGCCCCCTGCTGAACGAGACCGACACGCCCTATGACGCCGCCACGCTGGTGCGGCGCGCCGACGGCGCCGACGCCCTCCTGGTGTGCGGCACCGACACCCTGTCCGCCGAGGTGATCGAGGCCTTGCCCCGGCAGGTGAAGGCGGTCGCCACCTTCTCGGTCGGCTACGACCATATCGACCTGGACGCGGCGGCCCGACGCGGCCTGACCGTCACCAACACGCCCGATGTGCTGACCGACGCGACGGCGGAGGTGGCCATCCTGCTGCTGCTGGCCGCCGCCCGCGGCGCCTCGGCCGCCGAGCGCAAGGTGCGGGCGGGCCGCTGGCAGGGCTGGGCGCCGACTGCCGAGCTCGGCCTTCAGCTCAGCGGCAGGACGCTCGGCATCGTCGGAATGGGCCGGATCGGCCGCGCCACCGCCCACCGCGCCCGCGCCTTCGGCATGACGATCCGCTACACGAGCCCGGACCGGCTGCCGCCGGAGCTCGAGCAGGGTGCCACCTACCACGCCCGCGTCGAGGACATGCTGCCGGCGACGCCGTTCCTGTCGCTGCACTGCCCGCTGACACCGCGCACCCGCCACCTGCTGGACGATCACCGGCTCGGGCTGCTGCCGGACGGCGCGGTCGTGGTCAACACCGCGCGCGGGCCGGTCATCCACGACGCGGCGCTGATTCGGGCGCTGCGCTCGGGCAAGGTGGCGGCGGCCGGCCTCGATGTCTTCACCGGCGAGCCGCGGCTCAACCCCGGCTACCTCGCGCTCGAGAATGTCGTGCTGCTGCCGCACATCGGCAGCGCCACCCGCGAGACCCGTGACGCGATGGGCTTCTGCGCCCTCGATAATCTCGATGCGGCGCTGGCGGGGCGCGAGCCGCCGAACCGCGTCGTCTGAGCCGCCGGGCGCCGGCGTCCGGGCCGTCGACGCCGGCGGCACGGCAAGGGCGGCCCGGATGGCGAGGCGACCGACCCGGGACGCACGCACGGCTCAATTTGCAGCGAGGCAATACGCATCAAGGATTTTTCCGGAGCATCGGCGTCCCTGAAGGACCGCGCATGTCCAGCATCACGGTCCGAAATCCCGATGACAACTGAGGATGACAACTGAGTTTGCGTCCCCAGGCGTGGTGTAGGAGCCGGCCGCGCGCGGAGCCCCCGGCGTAGCGCAGCGCGCGGCCGGCGGCGCGACCGGCTCATCGCCGGGATCGACACCATGATCGATCAGGACTTCACCGGCCGTGTGCTGCCCTTCGACAACGCCGCCGCGAGGGCCCTCGCCACCATCGCCGCCGCCCGCCGCGCCGCTGGCCGCTCGTCATGCAGGCCGCTCGCCGCTCGTCATGCAGGCCGAGTGCCAGATCGCGGCCATCGCCCGACCCCCCGCCCCGGCGGTGGCGACGCGGAACGTCGAAGACCTCGCCGGGAACGGGATCGAGGTTCTGAGTCCATGGTGCCCGCTCACCGCTCCAATGATGCCCGCTCACCGCTCCAATGGTGGTCGCTCACCGCTCCAATGGTGGTCGCTCACCGCTCCAATGGTGGTCGCTCACCGCTCCATAGGCATCCCGGCCGCCCGACGGACATCCTCGTCGTCGCCCGCGGGACGCCATCATTGCCCCGGCACGGTCAGCGCGCGCGTGCACCGGGCGGGGCGACGCCGCCTCCCGCCGATCCGTCGAGCGCCGCGTCGAGCGCCGGCAGCGCCGCGGCGATGCCGATGCGCCGGGCCTCGTCGCGCAGGCGGCGCAGCTCATCGACCACCTCGGCATCGCGGCGGCCCGCGGCGACGGCCGCCAGGACGCGGGCACGGGCGATGAAGACGTCGGCCCAGGGCACCGGTTCGGGCCGGGTCGCCTCCTCCAGCGCCGCGCCGTGGCGCAGCGCCTCGGCCGGGTCGCCGGCGGCGAGGCACGCCTCCATCGCGTCACGGCGGAACCAGAGGACGTTGTGCGCCACCGCGCCGCGCCCGAGCAGGTCCTCCCCTTCGGCCAGCGCCGCGCGCCGCTCGGCCGCTTCGCCGCTGATCAGGGCGAGGAGGGCGAGCAGCCGCGGCCCGATGAAGCCGAGATCACCGCGCCGCGCCAGGGTCAGCGCCTCGGCCAGCCACGGTCCCGCCTCGTCGCGCCGCCGCGGGTCGTGCCAGCCGGCGCGCGCCTGCTCATAAAGCCCGTAGCAGCGGAACCGGTCGTTGCCGAGCGCCTCGGCGATGGCCAGGGCGCTCTCGATCTCCGCCAGGGCGGCCTCGGCCTCACCGCGATCGACCAGGCACTCCCCCAGGATCAGCCGCGCCACCATGGCCGTGCGCGCGTTGCCCACCCGGTCGGCGGTGTCGGCCGCCTGCCGCAGATCCGCGAAGGCGCCCTCGAGATCGTTCAGGTACCGGCGCAGATTGCCCATCATGTGCATGCTGCCGACCTCGATGCGGCCGAAGCCGTGCCGGCGGCACAGGGCCCGGCAGTGCCGGAAGTGCTTCAGCGACAGGCGGAAGCGCCCGGCGCCGTAGTAGGCGTCGCCGATGCCGCTCAGGGCGCGCGCCTGCCATTCCGGGTCGCCGGCCCGGCGCGCCTGGTCGAGTGCCCCCTGATGCTGGGCGAGGCAGCCCTCGACGTCGCCGGCGGCATAGAGCAGGCAGCCGCGGTAATAGCCGATCTGCGACCGCTCGAGCGAAGCGTCCTCGGCGATGGCCAGCGGCTCGGCCGCCGCGAGCGCCTCCATGCCCTCGGCGTGGCCGCCGACCAGCCGCACCCCCGCGGCGATGCCGATCAGCGCCCGGCAGCGGGCCGGCGTCTCGGAGGTCTCGTCGAGACACGCCCGAAAGGCGTCGATCGACGGCCGTGGCCGGCCGAGCTCGCGCAGCAGGTCGGCCCGCATCAGCGCCAGGGCGGTGCGATCGCGGCCCGGCGCCGCCAGCGCGAGGCCCCGCTCGCACAAGGCCAGGGCTCGCTCGAAGCGAAGCTGCCGGGTCTCGACAGCGGCCGCCCGGGCATGGGCCGCCGGCGCCCCGGGATCCGCGGCGCGGCCGAGATGCTCGGCCCGCAGCGCCGGGTCGTCGTCGCCGTGCCAGTCGGCCGCCTTGCGGTGCCAGCCGCGGCGCATCTCGCGCAGGAGCGAGTCGTACACGGCATCGCGGATCAGCGCATGCGCGAACAGCAGGCCGTCGCCGTGCGGGCGCAGCAGCCCCCGGTCGATCAGGCGGGCCGGGTCGTAGCCGGTGTCGCCGATCAGATGGCGCAGGCCATCGAGGGAGAAGCGCTGGCCGAGCACCGACGCCGCCTGCAGCGCGTGCCGGTCCGCCGGCTCGAGCCGGTCGAGGCGGGCCTGGGTCAGGCTCTGCACCGAGCCCGGCACCGGCTCCGCCGCATCGCCCGCATGCCGCAGCAACTGCTCGAGAAACAGCGGGTTGCCGTCGGCCCGGGCGAGGCAGCGCTCGATCACGGTTTCGTCGAACCGGCCCATGGCGCGCGCCAGAGCGAGGCCGTCCTCCGGCCGCATCGGTCCCAGGTCGACCGTGCTCACCCCGGTCCCGCCGGCCGCGGCGCGCCAGCGGGCATCGAGCGGATCGCCCTCGAGGCGCGAGGTCAGGACCAGCAGCGCCGGGCAGCCGGCCACCGCGGCCGCGAGGCCCGACAGGTGGTCGAGGGTCACGGCATCCGCCCAGTGCACGTCCTCGACCGCCACCATCTGGGGCCGCCGGGCGCTGCGGCGGCTGAGCAGGGTCGCCCAGGTTCGCCGCTTGCCCAGCCGGCGCGCGGCGTTGTCCATGGCATTGTTGAGCGCCCGCAGCTCCGGTGGCTGAGGCCGGTCGAGCAGGTCGTTCAGGTGCACGACATCGTCGGCGTCGACCAGCCCCTCGGCCACGGCGGCGGCCGCCGCCCGGCCGATCGCGCCCGCGTCCGCCGAGCGGTCGAGGCCGAGCAGGCCGCGGACCAGCACGCGCACGGCGTCCCGACCGCGGCCGGCGCCGAGGTCGAGCACCAGGGCGCAATGCCGGTCGAACCCGTGCTCGCCGGCCAGGCGCAGCCATTCCTCGAGCAGGCGGCTCTTGCCGATGCCGGCCTCGCCGCGTAGGTGCACGACGCGGCCGCTGCCGGTCCGGCGCGTGGCGGCGAGCAGGGCCTCGAACTGCGCCATCTCGCCCTGCCGGCCGATCAGGGGCCGCCGGGGCGCCGCCGCCGGGGCGCGCAGGCCGGACAGCCGCCAGGCGCGCACCGGCTCGGCGAAGCCCTCGACCGTCAGGGCGCCGGCGTCCTCCCCCTCGATCCGGTCCATGAGCACGCGGCGCACCCGATCGGAGACCAGGATCTCGTCCGGCCGCGCGGCATCGCTGAGCCGGGACGCCAGGTTCACCGACTGGCCGGTCACGGTGTAGCCGGAGCGGCCGGCGTCACCGGTGCCGCCGGCGAGGACCTGGCCGCTGGCAATGCCGACATGCACCGCCAGCGGCCGCCCTTGCTCGGCGCTCAGCGGCGCCATGGCCTCGCGCACGGCCAGCGCCGCCCGGACCGCCCGCTCGGCGTCGTTGTCATGAGCCACCGGCGCGCCGAACACGGCCATGACGCCGTCGCCCAGGTGCTTGTCGATCCAGCCGCCATGCTCGACGATCCGCCGGTCCACGGCGGCCAGGAAGGCGCTCAGGAGCGCGTGCAGGCTCTCCGGATCGAGCTCGCGCGAGAGCCGGGTGAAGCCGCACAGGTCGGCGAACATCACCGTCGCCGGCCGCAGCGCGCGGGCGTCCGGGACCGCCGGCGCGCCCGGCCCGGCCGGCGCCGACCTGTCCGCCGCGTCCAGGACGGCGATGGCGCGCAGCAGCCGCTTGCGGTAGCCGAGCGTGACGCCGAGCTTCTCAAGGTCGGACTCGGTCAGCTCGGGCAGGACCTCGCCGTCGATATCGGCCGCCCGGAACGCCTCGGCATAGCGCTCCAGCCCCATACCTTCCAGCCACGCTTCGACGTCCATGACCCGGTAGAACGCTCGCCCTGCCCCAGGGCGGCAGCTTACCGGAAATCCCCGGCCGGCTCGACGCCGCCGATCCCGACGGCGGGGCGCGCCAGGCGCGTTGCGCTGCCCGAGCCCTTCATGGCATCACCCTCGGGCCACTTGCCGATGCTCCCGCGATGCCCGTCCCTGCCCTGTCGCCGCTGGCCGTCTTCCTCGCCTGCGCGCTCATCAGCGTGGTCGCCACGCGGCTCCTGCTGGGGGTCCTGCGCGACCGGGTGCTGGACCGCCCGAACCCGCGCAGCAGCCACAGCCGGCCGATCCCGCGCGGCGGCGGCTGGGGCGTGCTGGCGGCGCTGCTGCCGGCCTGGGTCGGGATCGCCCTCGGCGCCGGCGAGCCCGGCCTCCTGGTGGTGCTGGCGGCGGCCGGACTGCTGCTCGCCGTCTCCTGGATCGACGATGTCCGCGGCCTGTCCCCGGCGGTCCGCCTGCCCGCCCATGCCGTCGCGGTCGCCCTCGGCCTCCTGGCGCTGCCGGCCGAGCAGGCGGTGCTCCAGGGCTGGCTGCCGCTGTGGCTCGACCGCGCCGTCGCCGGGCTGGCCTGGCTCTGGTTCGTCAATCTCTACAACTTCATGGACGGGATCGACGGCATCGCCGGCGGCGAGACCATCACCATCGGCCTCGGCCTGGCGCTGGTTCTGGCGCTGAGCGCAGGCGGCCAGCCGCCGGTGCTTCTGGCCATGGCGCTCGCCGGGGCGGCCTGCGGGTTCCTGGTGTGGAACTGGCACCCGGCGCGGATCTTCCTGGGCGATGTCGGCAGCGTGCCGATCGGCTTCCTCGCCGGCTACCTGCTGCTCGACGCGGCCGGCCGGGGCCTGTGGGCGCCGGCGCTGATCCTGCCCGGCTACTTCCTGGCCGACGCCACCGTGACGCTGCTGCGCCGGCTGATGCGCGGCGACCGGATCTGGCGCCCGCACCGCGAGCACTACTACCAGAGGATGGTACGCGCCGGCGCCCGGCATGACTGGGTCGTCCGACGCGTCCTGACGCTCAACCTCGCGCTGATCGGCCTCAGCGTGGTGGCGGCCTCGGCCGGTCCGGCCGGCGCGGCCCTGGCGGTGGCGGCGGGCGCCTCGCTGGTGGCCGGCCTGCTGCTGCGCTTCGCCACCCTCAGTCGGGGCGCGCCGGCATGAGCCATGTCCTGGTCACCGGCGCGACCGGCTTCGTCGGCCGCGCCGTGGTGCCGCGCCTGGCGGCGGACGGCCACCGGGTGCGGGCCGCGGGCCGGCGCGAGACCGGCAATATCGGCCCCTACTCGGACTGGACCGGGCTGCTCGACGGGATCGAGGTGGTGGTCCATCTCGCCGCGCGCGTGCACGATCTGTCGGGCACCCTGCCCGAGGTCGACGAGGACTTCGCCTGGGTGAACGCCGAGGGCACCTTCCGCCTCGCCGAGCAGGCGGCGGCGCTCGGCGTCCGCCGCTTCGTCCACGTCAGCACGGCCAAGGTGGCGGGCGAGCGCAGCGGCGCACGGCCGGTGAACGAGGATGATCCCGTGGCGCCGGCGGACGAGTACGCCCACTCCAAATGGCGCGCCGAGCAGCATGTGCGCGAGGTGTCGGCGCTCACCGGCATGGAGGCCGTGGTGCTGCGCCCGCCTCTGGTCTACGGCCCGGGCGTCGGCGGCAACTTCCGCGCGCTCATGGCGCTGTGCGCGCGGCCGCTGCCGCTGCCCTTCGGCACCGTCGACAACCGGCGCAGCTTGGTGTCCGTCGCCAATCTGGCCGACGCGCTCGCCGTCTGCGTGGCGCATCCCGAGGCCGCGGGGCTGACCGGCTTCGTGTGCGACGCGGAGCCGGTCGGCACGGCGCACCTGGTGACGGAGATCCGCCACGCGCTCGGCCGGCCGCCCGGGCTGGTGGCGGTGCCGCCGGCGGTCCTGCGGGCCGGCGCCCGGCTGGCCGGCCGCGGCGCCCGAGCATCCCGGCTGCTCGACTCGTTCGAGCTGTCGGCACGCGGCCTGTCGGAACGGACCGGCTGGCAGCCCCGGCAGGCCCGGGCGGACGGCGTGCGCGCCGCGGTCGAGGCCTTCCAGGCGGAGCCGGCGGAGGTGCCGGGCCGTCCCGCGGCGGCTGCCGGCGGACCCGGGGCGCGGCGATCGTGACCCGGCTGCGCGCCCTGGCCCTCCTCCTGGCGACGGCCGGACCCGGCGCCTGCGGCGGCACGACGCCGGTCGGCGAGGCGCCGCGGCCCGAGAGCCCGCCGCTTGAGGTCGCCGCGTTCGATCAGGCGGCGGCCGAGCGCAGCCTGGCCGAGGCCGAGGACGCCGAGGCGGAAGGCGACCTCGAGCGCGCGGCCGAGGGCTTCCGGGCGGCCGCCACCACTTGGCCGGCTCTGGTCGAGGCCTGGGCGGGGCTGGCCCGGGTCGCCGGCCGGCTCGGCGAGCCCCGGGAGCAGCAAGCGGCCCGGTTCCTGGCCCAGCGCCTGGAGCAGTACCCGAGCGAGGCACTCTTTGTGCAGCGCGAGGTGAACATCGCGCTCAAAGCCTATCTGGCCGAGCTCGAGGCCTCGGCCGATCCGAACCCGCTGCTGGTCGACTACGGCGCCACGGTGAGCCGGTTCTGGGAAGCGCTCTACCGGGAACGCGGCCGCTTCGAGCGCCCCGGGCTGCCGGTGTTCAACCTCCAGGCCCGCGAGGTGCCGGCGGCGATGGTCACCGGCGGCGGGCTGCTGTTCTACCTCGGCTCGATCGTGTCCCAGACCGGAGACGAGTAGCGGGCGGCCGGCCCGCCGTCACGCCGGCTGCGCCCGGGCGATGGCGGGGCGCTGATCCATGCGCCGCGCCAGGTCCATGCCGCGGGTCCATTTGTAGACCTCGACCGAGATGAACTTGGTCACGGCGATGCCGAGCAGCGTCGCCCAGGCGAGCGGCGAGATCGGCTCGACATTGAGCACGTCGCGCCAGCCGGGGATGTGCAGCGAGGCGATGTGGATGGCCTGCGCCGCCGCCGCGGCGGCAACCACGAGCCAGTTGTTGCTGAGCGGCACGCGGAACGCCGAGCGGCGCTCCGAGCGGACGTTGAAGATGTGCACGTTCTCGAATAGCACCATGAGCATCAGCAGCAGGTTGCTCGCCTCGAAGGCGCTGTAGCCGAGCTCGTAGAACAGCACGTAGAACACGGCGAAGCTGACCAGGCCCATGTAGACGCCGGAGACCAGCACCTCCTCGACCATGAGCCGGTTGAAGATCCTCTCGTCGCGCCGCCGCGGCTGCCGCTCCAGAAGGTCGGCCTCGCCCTTCTCGAAGGCGAGCGCCACGTCCTGGATGCCGTTGGTCACCAGGTTGAGCCAGAGCAGCTGCACCGGCCCCAGGGGCAGCGGCGTGCCGAAGGCGACCGACAGGGTGAACAGGATCAGCTCGGCCACGCCGGTGCTGATCAGGAGCCACACCACCTTGCGGACATTGTCGTAGACCCGGCGACCCTCCTCGACGCCGTTGACGATCGAGGAGAAGTTGTCGTCGGTCAGGATCAGGTCGGCGGCGTTGCGGGCGATGTCGGTGCCGCTCTTGCCCATGGCAACGCCGATATTGGCCATGCGCAGCGCCGGCGCGTCGTTCACCCCGTCGCCGGTCACCGCCACGAAATGGCCGGCGCCCTGCATCTCGTCGACGATGGTGGTCTTCTGCCGCGGCTCGACCCGGGCGTAGATGCGCGCGTTGCGCACCTTCTCCCCGGTCTCGGAGTCCTCGCCGGCCTCGAGCGCGCCGATCTCCTTGCCGGTGGCGACCTCGTCCATCGCCTGGGCGAACCGCAGCCGCCGGCCGATCGACAGCGCCGTCGACGGATGGTCGCCGGTGATCATGCGGACCTGGATGCCGGCATGGCGGCATTTCTCGACCGCGTCCGGCACGGTCTCGCGCACCGGGTCGAGCAGGCCGACGAGGCCGAGCAGCCGCAGGCCCTCGAGCGCGGCCTCGTCGGAGCGCTCGGCCGCGCCTGGGTCGACCGCCCCCGCCGCCACGGCGAGCACACGGTAGCCCTCGTCGGCCAGGGCCTGCTCCTGCGCGCGAACCGCGTCCGGGTCGACCGCGCACATGCCGGCCACGGTCTCGGCCGCGCCCTTGACCAGGGCGATCGCCGTGCCGTCGCCGCGGTGGAACGAGGCGGCGAACTTGCGCTCGGACTCGAACGGGATCTCGCCGATCTGCGGGTGCTCCTCCAGCAGCCGGTCGCGCTCGAGCCCGGCCTTGCCGGCCAGGACCAGGAAGGCGATGTCGACCTGGTCGCCGCTCGTCTCGAGCGCGCCGTCGGCCTGGCGCAGGGTGGCGTCGTTGCACAGCGCCCCGGCGATGACGAGGTCGCGCAGCCAGCCCGGCTCCTCGGCCGAGACCGGCTCGCCGTCGCGCTCCGGCCGCCCCTCGAGCCGGTCGCCCGGGCCGGACACGGTGACGTCGCCGCCGTCCTCGAGCGGCCGGATGCGCTGCACCGACAGCTTGTTCTCGGTCAGGGTGCCGGTCTTGTCGCTGGCGATCAGGGTGCAGGCGCCGAGCCCCTCGACCGCCGGCAGGTGGCGGACGATGACGTTGCGCTCGCTCATGCGCGCCGAGCCGATCGACAGCGCCACGGTGATCGCCACCGGCAGGCCGGCCGGGATCGCCGAGACCGCCAGGGCGACCGCCAGCAGGAAGATGTCGACGAAGCCCTCGCCGCGCAGGAACTGCACCAGGCCCAGAAGCGCGATGATGCCGAGCACGCCGACGGCGATGACCCGGGTGAACTGGCGCATGCGGATGACCAGCGGCGGCTCCTCGCCGGATTCGGCCAGCGACTGGGCGATGCGCCCGAGCTCGGTCGCCTCGCCGGTGCGCACGACCACGCCCCGGCCACGGCCGCCCATGATGCTGCTGCCGGCGTGCACCAGCGTCCGCCGGTCGCCGAGCGGCGTGTCCTCGGCCAGCTCGGCCTCGGCCGTCTTCTCGACCGCCTGGGACTCGCCGGTCAGCAGGGACTCGTCGGCGCGCAGCTCGCGGGCCTGGGTCAGGCGGATGTCGGCCGGAACGGCCGAGCCCGCCTGCAGCGCCACCAGGTCGCCCGGCACGAGCTCGGTGCTGTCGACCTGTCGGCGCTCGCCGCCGCGCCGCACCTGCGCGGTGATCTTCATCACCTGCTGCAGCGCCTGGGCGGCGGATTCGGCCTTGTACTCCTGATAGGTGCCGAGGCCGGCGTTGAACAGCAGCACGGCGAAGATGAAGCCGGCGTCGGCGATGTTGCCGATCGCCACCGAGACCGCGCCGGCGACCAGCAGGACATAGATCAGCGGGTCGCGGAACTGCCGGATGAACACCTCGAGAACGGTGTCGCGTCGACTCTCCGGCAGCTTGTTGGGGCCGTGCCGCTGCCGCCGCCGCTCGACCTCGTCCGCGGCGAGGCCCCGCTCGGTGTCGGCGTCGAGCGCCCGCGCCGCCTCGGCCGCGGGCATGGCGTGCCATGGAGATGCCGCGAGGTCCGGCGCCTCGCGGCCGGCCGGCTCGGTTCCGTCGCCCATGTCGATGTCCCAGGCCCAGGCTGGCGGGCGGAGGAGGAGCCGCCGCCGTCGCGCGGTTGAACCCGGGGGCGCCGGCCGGGTTCCTCGGCCGGCGCGCCGGCCGGCTCTCCGGTCCGGCGCGACGGCTGGCTCTCCGGTCCGGCGCGACGGCTGGCTCTCCGGTCCGGCGCGCCGCCGGGTGGATGCCGGCGGCGGCGACGCGCCCCGGTGGCGCTGTCGGCAGCCCTTGCGCGCATCCGGCATCCGACGCATTCATGGCGCAGCCTGTGCCCCCGGCAGCAACGGATGCGCCGATGCACCCGCTGGACGACAAGAAGGGGCTGGCCACCTGCCATGTCTTCCTGGCCTCCCGTCGCGAGCCACCGGCCATCGACATCATCGAACGGCTGGTCGCGGGGTGCCCGGGCCCGGTGAGGAAGCCGAGGCCGTGATCGGCGCCATGGCCACGGCCATCCGCGGTACCGATCCCGCCATCCTCCATCACGCGGCCGCGCTGCGCCGCCTGCAGGCCGCCGGTCGGGATCTCGGCGTGAGCGACGGAGGTCGGACCCTGTGTGAGGCTGCAGCCACACTCGTCTCCTAGCCGCCGCCGGTCGAGAGCGTTCTCCTCCCGGGCTGCCGAGCCGCACGCGCGTGCGAGCGCGGCATGACCCCCGCTTTCTTGGCCAAGGGCCTCTTCAACACCCTCGATCACGCCACGCAGGAGGACGATCGGGGGCGCCGGGACGCGCTGCTGGACGAGTTGCGCGCGCTCGCCCGGGCCCACCCCGACGACGCCGCGGTGCGAGACGCGTTGGCCAGGGGCCTTGCCCTCGCCGGCTGACCGCGTTGGCAACGTCTCCGGCGCAGCGCGGTGTGGCGGGGCCGGCCGTGCGCTACTCCGCCCTCGGCATCTCCATGCAGGCGCCGAACAGGACGAAGCCCGGCCAGTCGGTGCTGCCGGTGACCGTCATGCTGCCGTCCTCCAGGTCGATCCCCATGGTCCAGGCCATGCCGTCGCGCACCTCCTCCACGCCCGGGTCGATGCCGGTGAGGAACAGGGTGCGGTCGACCTGCTGCCGCGCGCCGATCCGGGAGACGGGCTCGGCCTCGGCCGCCGCGCGGGCGTCGCGCACGACCCCCTCGGCCAGGTCCACCTCGAGGAACGGCGGCACCGCCGAGGCCATCAGCCCCGACGTGCTGCAGCCCTCGTCGACCGTGCATTGATGGGCCGCCCGCGGCGCGCAGAGCAGGACATCCGGCAGCGCGGCGTCCCCGGTGGTCGCGGCGTCCCCGGTGGTCGCGGCGTCCCCGGTCGTGGTGGCGTCCCCGGTCGTGGCGGCCGGCTCGTCGCCCGTCGCGCCGGCGGCCGGCTCCTGCGCCGCGGCCGGCAGGCCGGGACCGAGCATGAGAAGGGTCAGCAGCACGGCGCCGCCCGGTCCGGTGATCCTGGTCATCCTCCGCCCCCTCACTGCACGGTGTAGCCGCGGCCGCTCATGCAGGCGCCGAAGGCCCGCTGAAAGCTCTGCTGGCGAGCGCGCCAGGCGGCCTGCGACTGGGCCTGGAGCTGCTCGTATTCCCGGTTCGTGCGCATCTTGTTGAACAGCCCGGCGCCGGCGCCGACCCCGGCGCCGATCTTGGCGCCGCGCCCGGCCCCACCGCCGATGGCGCCGCCGATCGCGCCGAGGGCCGCGCCGGTCGCGGCCCCGCCCAGCACCTCGCCGCCGCCGCCGCGGCGCACCTGGGGCGGCGGCTCGCCCGGATTGACCCCGGTCTGCCCCTGCGCCCAGGAGCGGCAGGCCGCCTCGTCGGCCGCCTGCTGCTCGGGCGATTGGCCCTCGCTCGGATAGACGAACTGCGCCGCCGCAGGGGGCGTCCCCGTCATCAGCGCGGCCAGCAGCGCAAGCCCGCCGGCCGCGGCCACGGCACGCGGCCGGCGGATCAACCTGTCGCCCATGATGAGATGCCTCCCGGGGTCGCCTCGTGGGGTCGCCTCTCTTAGCACAACCCCGGCAGGGAGAGGACGGTACCACTATGCGCCAATTCCGGATCGGTATGCGCAAATTCCGGACCGCTATGAGCAAATTCCGGACCGGATGCGGATCGGCAGGACGGGGCGAGGATCGGACAGGCCGGACCGCCGCTCCGGCGTGCGGCTCGACCCGGTCACGAGGGGCCTTCCGAGAGCGCAGAAGCCGATGGCACAGGCGGCCGGCTCGGCAGCGGCGCACCGGCCGCCCCGGTCCCGGCGCCCCTCATCCTCCCGGGACGCGGAGACCCCGGGCCAGGCCGACCCGACCCCACGCCTTTCGGTGTCTCGTCCGGGCGCGTTGCCGTCCGTCTGGTGCGTGCTCCGGCTACGCGGCGCTCGCCTCCCGGACGACACGGCCGATCTCGGCCTCGGTCAGGCCGACGCCGTCGAACTGCAGATGCAGGCGGCCGCGGCCACCGCCGCGGACCATGGCGCGGCAGCGCCACCCGGCCGCCGGCACCTCGACCGAGACCGCCGTGCCGGACGCGAGATCCGGCGCGCCGGACAGCTGCATACCGCCGGTCGAGACATCGACCACGCGGACGTCGTAGGGCACCATCCCGGCGACCATGCGCGCCGCCAGGTCGGCGGGGTGACGCGGGCTGGCCCGCCGGTCGGCGTCGGCGGTGGCGGTGCGCACGATCTGGTTCAGGCTGCTCTGCAGGCCGCGGACATCCTGGGTCAGCGCGGCCGCGACCGTGCGCACCCGCTCGGCCTGGGCGCCGGTGCGCTCCGCGGCGGCGGATACGGTGTCCATGCGGCCGGTGACATCGCGCGAGGCGCCGGCGGTCTCCTCGACGTTGCGGGCGATCTCGTGCGTCGCCGCAGTCTGCTGCTCGACGGCGGCGGCGATGGTCGAGGCGATGGCGCCGATCTCGTCGATCGTGCTCGAGACCTCGCCGATGGCCTGCCCGGCCTTGCGGGACACGTCCTGGATCGCCTGCACCTGCTCGGTGATCTCGGCGGTGGATCGGGCGGTCTGCGTCGCCAGGCTCTTCACCTCGCCGGCGACGATGGCGAAGCCCTTGCCGGCCTCGCCGGCCCGCGCCGCCTCGATCGACGCGTTGAGCGCCAGGAGGTTGGTGCGCGCGGCGATGTCGCCGATGACGTCGACCACCTTGCCGATCCGGCCCGCGCTCTCCGCCAGGCCGCGCACCACCTCGCGGGTCTCGCCGGCGAGGCCGACGGCGCGGCCGGCGACCTCGTTCGAATGGGCAACCTGACGGCCGATCTCGGCGATCGACGCGGCGAGCTCGCCGGCGGCGGCGGACACCGTCTGCGCCGTGCCGAGCGCCTCGCCGGCGGCCGAGGCGGCGCTGCCGGCCTCGCCCACCATCGTCGCCATCGACCCGGCCATCTCCGCCGACAGCCCGGCCATCTCCTGCGCCTCGCCGGCGACGACGCCGACCACCTGGACGGTCTCGGCCTCGACATGGTCGGCCATGTCCTGGACCGCGGCGCGCCGCTCCTCGGCGGCGTGGGAGGCGTCGACCTGCGCGCTCCGCAGGCGGCGGCGTTCGGCGGCGTTGTCCTTGAGCACGGCCAGCGCCGCGGCCATCGCGCCGATCTCGTCCCGGCGCCGGGTCGGCGGCACCTCGACCGCCGGGTCGTCGGCGGCCAGCCGGCGCATGGCCTCGGTCATGTGCTCCACCGGCCGGCCAATGCCGCGGTTCATGCGCCAGGCCATGACCACGGCGAGCAGCAGCATGGCGGCGAAGATGGCGAGGGTCAGGTTGCGCGCCTCGATCAGGGCGTGGTCGAGATGGCCGCGGTCACGGGCGACGACGCCGACGCCGATCGCCTCGCCGCTGAAGTCCGTGATCGGCATGACCAGCGCCGCGGCCTCGCCGCCGCGCAGATCAAGGCGCGGCAGCAGCGCCCCGCCGTCCAGGCCGCGCCTCAGGGTGCCGTCGTCAAGCGTGGTGCTTGACGGGAAGGTGCCGGCATAGGTCTCGAAGCCGCCGTCGCCGGTCTCCAGGAACAGGCCGATGTCGGCGCCGGTGGCGGCGCGGAACGTCTCGAAGAAGCGCTCGTCGACGGCGAGGCCCAGCTCGACCGAGCCGACCGCCCGGCCCTGGTGGCGCACCGGCACGACGCCGCGCACGCCCAGGCCGGCGACGCCGCGCTCGAGGCCGTAGCGGGCCTCGCCGGTCCGGTTCACCTCGACCACGGTACGGCGGAAGCCGGACAGATCGTCACCGTGCCGGTCGGGCCGGTGCACGCGCAGGAACGAGGTGGCGGGCGGCAGGTGGATCTGGAACTGGCGGACGCCGTGCGCCTCGTTCAGGCGGGCGAACCCGGGAACGAGCAGGTCGGCCAGGGCCGCGCGGTCGCGCGCCGCCAGCGCCTGCTGCACCGCCGGCAGGCCGGCGACCAGCTCGGCCATGCCGACCGCGCGGCGGGCCTCGGCCGCCAGCTCGGTGGACAGGGTGACGCCGAGATCGTGGAGCTCGTCCTCGAGCATGCGCTCGCCGATGTCCGCGGCGACCAGGTAGCCGGCAGCGCCGCTGGCGGCTACCGCGACCGCCAGCGTGCCGGCCAGCCAGAGCGCCAGGCGCGCGCCGATTCGAAGAGTCTGGAAGGGCACGATCCGCTGCTCCCTGGCGTCCCCGCCGCCGCTCGGCCTTCGGGGCGCCATGGTTCCGCGCAAGCCCTTACCAAGCGGTAAGCGGATGCGACCGGCAGGGGAAACTGGGCCCGGCGCCGGGGCCGGCCGCGCGCAGTCTCGCATTTCTATGGCGACGGCAGGGCCAGGTGGACGGCAAGGCCGATCAGCAGCAGCCCGGCGGCGGCGCGCGCCAGCCGCTGCGCCCGGGCCGAGCGCTCGAGCCGGGCGATCAGGCTGCCGGCCAGCGCCACGCAGATCAGGTCGGCCGAGGAGAACAGCAGGTTGACCACCGTGCCCAGCGCCAGAAGCTGCGCCCATACCGGCAGCGCCGCCGCCGGGTCGACGAACTGCGGCAGAAAGGCCAGGAAGAACAAGGCCGACTTCGGATTTAGCACCTCGATCAGGACGCTGTCACGGAAGGCGCGCCGCTCCGGCCGAGGCCCGGGCCGGGGCCGCGTGCCGGAGGCGGGCCACAGCATCAGCCGCAGGCCGAGCAGCGCCAGATAGCCGGCGCCGATCAGCTTCACGGCCAGGAACAGGGCGGGCACCGTGTGGAACAGCACCGCCAGGCCGGCCGCCGCCGTGGCCACATGGGCATAGCCGCCCAGATGCAGGCCGAGCGCCGCCATCAGCCCGGCACGGCGGCCCCAGGCCAGGGTCTGCGCCGCGGCGAACAGCATGCCCGGCCCGGGCAGGTAGGCGAACACCGCGGTCGCCGCCAGGAACGCCAGGAGCAGCTCGGTCGAAGGCATGGAGGCTCGCCTTTCCGTGCCGGGCAGCCGGCGCGCCACCGGTCCATCAACGCGTGGGCGGGCCGCGAAGGCCGCTCGCCCCGGCGCCGGCGGCTCGGCCTCGCCGGCCGTTTCCCGACCATGGCATGATCCGCCCACCGCCGGCAGGCCCCGTCCCGCCGGCGAGCCGCCCCTGGAGCGCTTCCGCCTGACGCGGAAGCGGCACCTTGAACCGGAAACCCCCTAGAGCGGCGGCAGCAGCTGGCGGGCCAGGATGTAGAGGCCGAGGACGAGCAGCGCGGTGAAGAACAGGGGCCGGAACCAGGCCTCCGGCAGGCGCGAGCGGCCGCGCTGGCCGAGCCACATGCCGCCGACCGTGGGCAGGATGGCCAGGAACGACATCAGGCCGAGTTCGACGCTGAGCAGGCCGTGGTCGGCGAGCGAGAGGCCGAGGGCGACGGTGGAGGTGAGGAACAGCACGCCCATGGCCTGCACCAGCACGTCGCGCGACAGGCCGAGCGCCTGCATGTAGAGCACCCCGGGCACAACGAAGGTGCCGGTCAGGCCGGTGACCATGCCGCCGACCGCGCCTACCGACGGGCTCAGCCAGCGCTCCTTGTCGCCCGGCGGCGGCACCTGCGGCGTCGCCAGGCTGAGCGAGGCGTACAGGCACAGCACGGTGCCGAGCAGCACGGTGAGCACCGCCGTGTCGGTCTCGGCCGACAGCCCGGCGCCGATCCAGATGCCGAGGCAGGCGACCGCGAGCAGCGGCCACAGCCGGCCGAGGATCGCCCGCAGCGCGCCGCCGGCTACCGCCTGCCAGAAATTGGTGACGACGGAGGGCAGCAGCATGAGCGCCACCGCCTCGCGGAAGCCGATGGTCGCGGTCAGCAGGGCAAGCGCGATGGTCGGCAGGCCGAAGCCGACGAGCCCCTTCACGAAGCCGGCGATGAGGAAGGTGGCGGCGATCAGCAGCAGCGTCTCGGGCGGGGCCATGGGCGGAGCTCGGGAAGGGGCGCGCCGGGAGCCGCGGCGCGGCCGGGATCAGCAGGGAAAGGCCGGCTGCGCCGACGGGAACGCGAGGGTCGGGTGGGCGACGACCGCGGTCTGGATGCCGGAGCCGACGGGTCGGGCCACGCCGCCTTCAGCCATCGGCTACCCGATCGCCTCCAGCCGCGCCTTCATGGAGGCAGAGCTCCATGGTGGCAGAGAATGCGCTTATCTCATCGCGAGACGTGTACAGAGTGTAAAAGCCGGAGCCCGCGATGCTGCCGACAATTACCACGAACCCTGTGATGAACCCGCCGGCATAAACGAAAAAGGCGTTGAGCCGGCTTTCGGATCGACCGATCCGATCCTTGAGCGATCCGAACGTTGAGGGCACCGGTTGGCTCGGCGACACGACCGCCACCCTCTCGCCACCGTCTAGAAGTCGGTGCAGCGGCCCTTGACCTCCCAGTCGCCGTAGCGGGTCGGCTCGGGCCCTTCGGGCCCGCCGATCTCGCCCGGCTTCTGCGCGGGCGGCCTGAGACGCTCGGTCTCGGCTGTCGGGGCTGTGTCCTTGGTATCGCCGCCCGGGACGCCGCTGGACGGCGCGTCGGCGCCGCCGGGCCGGCCGCCGCCGTCGGCCGCGGGCGCGCCGGGGCGGGCCGCGTCCGCTGGTTCGGGCGTGTCGAGGGTTTCGGCGCCGCGCCGGGCATCGGTCTCTTCCGTCATGGCTGGGATATGGCGCCATACGCCGGGCGCGTCCACCACCCGGGCGCCGGCCACACGCCGCGTCCCACCCTGCCGCGCGATACTTTCACGGGAGCGAAGGGCCGCTTATCTGATGCTGCGGCAGGCGTCTCGTGCCGCGCGCCGGCGCCGGCCGCCTGAGACGCTGACCACCATGATGCTGACCACCATGATGATGACCACGGGGAAAGGACCACACCAATGACCGCCGGGTACGTGCGCACGGCCATGCTGATGGCGGCCATGACCGCGCTGTTCCTCGGCTTCGGCTACATGCTGGGCGGCGCCGGCGGCACGCTGATCGCGCTCATGATCGCGCTCGGGATGAACCTGTTCGCCTACTGGAACTCCGACCGGATGGTGCTGCGCATGCACAACGCGCGGCAGGTCGATGCCCGCTCGGCCCCGGAGTTCTACGGCCTGGTGCAGCAGCTGGCCGAGCGCGCGCAGCTGCCCATGCCCAAGGTCTACATCATCGAGACCGACCAACCGAACGCCTTCGCCACCGGACGCGGGCCGGAGAACGCCGCCGTCGCCGCCACCACCGGCCTGCTGCGGCGGCTGTCAAGCGAGGAGGTGGCCGGTGTGATGGCGCACGAGCTGGCGCATGTGCGCAACCGCGACACCCTGATCATGACCATCACCGCGACCATGGCCGGCGCGCTGTCCATGCTCGCCAACTTCGCCCTGTTCTTCGGCGGCAACCGCAACAACCCGCTGGGCCTGATCGGCGTGATCCTGATGATGGTGCTGGCGCCGCTCGCCGCCGCGCTCGTCCAGATGGCGATCAGCCGCGCGCGCGAGTACGAGGCCGACCGCATCGGCGCGGAGATCTGCGGCCGGCCGATGTGGCTGGCCAGCGCCCTGCAGCGCATCCAGGAGATGGCCCGGCGCATCGACATGAACACCGCCGAGCGCAATCCCGCCACGGCGCACATGTTCATCATCAACCCGCTGCACGCCCACGCCGTCGACAGCCTGTTCTCCACCCACCCGAAGACCGAGGAGCGGGTCGCCCGCCTGCGCGCCATGGCCGGCGGCGGCCCGGACGCCTCCGCCGCCGGCCCCTGGGGGTGAGCCGCGCGCCGACGTCCGACCGCGCCCGGCGCCGCGGGGGCGGGACCGCCCGCGCC
>CAZTHL010000009.1:0-73963 GCA_964613585.1 uncultured Mycobacteriaceae bacterium
GGCCGCGCCGCGGTCGGCGCCGCCGCCGGGCCCGATGATGCCGGAACCGCCCCCGCAGCCGGCCTCGGGCCCGCGCCGCCGCCGGCCGCGTTGGCCGGCGGGCCCGGCTCCCCGGCCTCGAGCCGACGCAGGATCTCCTCGGGCGTCGGCAGGCCCGCCCCGTGAATCAGGCGAATCAGCACCATCTCGAGCGCGGCCGCCGGCTGCGGCGCCGTCTGCACCTCGGCGAGCCCCTTCAGCAGCAGCTGCCAGGCGCGCGTCAGCACCGGCAGGCCGAGCGCCTGGGCCAGCGCCATGCCGCGCGAGCGCTCGGCCTCGGGCAGCCCGGGATCCTCGGCCGCCGACGGCGCCACCTTGGCGCGGGTAAGGAAATGCGTCAGCTCCAGCAGGTCCTGCAGCACCACCACGGGGTCGGCCCCGGCGCGGTGCAGTTCGTCGAGCAGGCCGAGCGCCGCCGGCCCGTCGCCGGTGACCGCCGCCTCGAGCAGGTCGATGACCCGTGAGCGGTCGGCCAGCCCGAGCATGTCGCGCACCTGCGCGGCGGTGACCGTGCCGGTGCCCTGGGCGATCGCCTGGTCGAGCAGGCTGAGCCCGTCCCGCACCGAGCCGTCCGCGGCCCGGGCGAGCAGCGCGATCGCCTCCTCCTCCAGGCTGGCGCCCTCGTGTCCGGCGATCGACGTCAGATGCCCGGCCAGCGTCCCGGCGTCGACCCGGCGCAGGTCGAAGCGCTGGCAGCGCGACAGCACCGTGACCGGCACCTTGCGGATCTCGGTCGTGGCGAAGACGAACTTCACATGCTCTGGCGGCTCCTCCAGCGTCTTCAGCAAGGCGTTGAAGGCGTTCCGGGAGAGCATGTGAACCTCGTCGATGATGTACACCTTGAAGCGTGCCGACACCGGACCGTAGCGCACACCGTCGACGATCTCCCGGACATCGTCGACGCCGGTGCGGCTGGCCGCGTCCATCTCCAGCACATCGACATGGCGGTCGGCGGCAATGGACCGGCAGGGCTCGCACACCCCGCAGGGGCTGACCGTGGGGCCGCCTTGTCCGTCCGGGCCGACGCAGTTGAGTGCCCGGGCGATGATCCGGGCGGTGGTCGTCTTGCCGATGCCGCGCACGCCGGTCAGGATGAAGGCGTGGGCCAGCCGGCCGGCCCGGAGCGCGTTGGTCAGCGTGCGCACCAGCGCGTCCTGGCCGATCAGCCCGGCGAAGGTCGCGGGCCGGTACTTGCGCGCGAGCACCTGGTAGGCCGCGCCGCCGCGGGCCGGCGCAGCCCCGGTGCCGCGGGGCGGATCGCTCGCGCTCCCGGCCTCGGCGGCGCTCCCGGCCTCGGCGTCCGGACCCGTCGCGGCGTCCGGGTCGGTCGCAACGTCGGAGCCGGCCGCCGCCGGCGTCGCCGGCGGCTCGTCGGCGAAGAGAGGGGCGTCGGTCTCGGTCATGCGGGGCCGATCATAGTGGCCCGGCCGGGACGGACCAAGGGTCTCGCCTTCACGGCTTCTGTCGGGCGCGGCGACACGCTATACCGGGGTGCATGGCCGATCCCTCCTGGACCGATGATCCCCTTGCCGCGGCCCCGCCGCCGGCCGTGCCGTCCCAGCCCTATCTCGAGGCGCTGAACCCGGCGCAGCGTGCCGCGGTCGAGGCGCTGGACGGTCCGGTCCTGGTTCTGGCCGGCGCCGGCACCGGAAAGACGCGTGTGCTGACCACGCGGCTCGCGCACCTGCTCAACACCGGCCGGGCCTGGCCGAGCCAGATCCTGGCCGTCACCTTCACCAACAAGGCGGCTGGGGAGATGCGCGCACGGGTCGCGGCGCTCACCGACCAGCCGATCGAGGGATGGTGGCTCGGCACCTTCCACGCGCTCGCCGCGCGCATCCTGCGCCGCCACGCCGAGCGGGTCGGGCTCCGGTCATCCTTCACCATCCTCGACACCGCCGACCAGCTGCGCCTGATCAAGCAGCTGCTCGACGACCAGGGCATCGACGGCAAGCGCTGGTCGGCGCGGTTGCTCCTGTCGGTGATCGAGCGCTGGAAGGACCGCGGCCTGACGCCGGCGGCGCTCAAACCCGAGGACGCCGGCGACGTGGCCGACGGTCGGCTGCTGTCGTTGTACAGCGCCTACCAGCAGCGGCTGACAGCCCTCAACGCCTGCGACTTCGGCGATCTTCTGCTGCACAATCTGTCCCTGATGCGCTCCGAGCCCGACGTGCTCGACCAGTATCACCACCGCTTCCGCTACATCCTGGTCGACGAATACCAGGATTCGAATCAGGCGCAGTACTTCTGGCTGCGGCTGCTCGCCCAGAAGCGCAAGAACATCTGCTGCGTCGGCGACGACGACCAGTCGATCTACGGCTGGCGCGGCGCCGAGGTCGGCAACATCCTGCGCTTCGAGACGGACTTCCCGGGAGCCCGGGTGATCCGGCTCGAGCAGAACTATCGCTCGACCGGCCACATCCTCGGCGCCGCCTCCGGCCTCATTGCCCACAATCGCGGCCGGCTCGGCAAGACCCTGTACACCACGGGCGACGGCGGGGAGCGGGTCATTGTCCGCTGCCTGCTGGACAGCGTCGAGGAGGCGCGCTGGATCGGCGAGGTGCTCGAGGACCTGCAGAGACGCGAGGTGCCGCTGCGGGAGACGGCGGTGCTGGTGCGCGCCAGCTTCCAGCTTCGCGAGATCGAGGAGCGGCTTATCACCATCGGGCTGCCGTACCGCGTGGTCGGCGGCCCGCGCTTCTATGAGCGGCTGGAGATCCGGGACGCGCTGGCCTATCTGCGTGTCGTCGCTCAGCCGGCCGACGACCTGGCCTTCGAGCGGATCGTCAACACACCCAAGCGGGGTCTGGGGCCGAGCGCCGTGCAGACCTTGTTCCGGGCCGCGCGTGCCGGCGGCGAGCCGCTCGTCGCCGCCGGTTGGCGGCTGGTCGGCAGCGACGAGATGAAGCCGAAGCCGCGCGCATCGCTCCGCGCCCTGCTCGAGGACCTCGAACGCTGGCGCGGCGCCGCGCAGGACACGCCGCACACCGAGCTGGCGCGCACCGTGCTGGACGAGAGCGGCTACACCGCCATGTGGCAGGCCGACCGCTCGCCCGAGGCCAAGGGCCGGCTGGAGAATCTGAGCGAGCTCATCACCGCCATGGGCGAGTTCCCCAGCCTGACCGGCTTCCTGGAGCATGTCAGCCTGGTCATGGAGAGCACCGAGCCGGCCGCCGGACGCGACATGGTCACGCTCATGACCCTGCACGCCGCCAAGGGCCTCGAGTTCGACCATGTCTTCCTGCCGGGCTGGGAGGACGGCACCTTCCCCAATCAGCGCGCCGTCGACGAGACCGGCGTCGCCGGCCTCGAGGAGGAGCGGCGTCTCGCCTATGTGGGGCTGACCCGGGCCCGGCGGCGCGCCTATGTCAGCTTGGCCGCGCGTCGGCTGCTGCGTGGCCAGTGGCAGGACATGGGACCGTCCTGCTTCGTGGAGGAGCTGCCGCCCGGCCATGTCGAGATCGATGGCGACGCCGCTTCCGCTGTCGCCCCGGACGCGATGTTCGAGGGTTCCGGGCTCGGCCGGCCTGATCCCAGCCGGGTCGGCGTCGGTCCCCGCCCGCCGGCGTTCCGGCCGCCGCGGCCCGGCGGCCAGGGGCGGCGCGACCGGCCAACCCTCGAGGGCGTCGACTACGTGGTCGCCGAGCGGCCGCGTCCGACGACGCCCTTCGCGTCGGGCGAGCGGGTCTTCCACCAGAAGTTCGGGCCCGGCACGGTCACCGCGGTCGACGGCGACAAGCTGCTGGTCGCCTTCGACCATGCCGGCGAGAAGAAGGTCATGGACAGCTTCGTACAGCGCCTGAGCGACGCCGCGGCCGACTGACCGGCCGTCACCGGCGTCGCCATGGCTCGGCCTTCGCCCATGCGCGGCCCGGCCGGACCGCTCCGGCACATGCAAGCCGGCCTGCCCGTTCCTCCGCTCAGCTCCACCCGCCCCCTGCCGTAAGCTGTTGAGAGAGGCGTCCGATCGGCGGGGCGGGCCGGCGCTGCCACTGGACCCGGCAACGCTCTATCGCAGCGCCGGGACCAGCGCCTCGACCATGCGCCAGACGGCACCGATCTGCCGGCCGCCTTGCGTGTGGAAATCCTCGTCGGTGTAGGCCCAGAAGTCCCAACAGCCTTGCGGATTGGCTCCCTGAAGATTGCCAAAGGTGAGCTCGCGGGTGTTCACAGCGGCCTGCGGGTAAAGCACCACGATATCGTTGGCGTCGGCCCATTCGTTGTAGCCGGCGTTCTCGATGAAATGGGTCCAGCCGCTCAACTCATCGCTGTAGATGGCGTGCACGATGTCGAAGCCGCGGTAGTTGAAGCCCTGGCGGCAGCCATGGAAGGCGATGTGCAGCCGGCAGCGCGCTCCGTTCTGGCAGGACTCCGGAACGAAGACGTAGCCCTTGGCTTCCATGTAGGCGTCGAGCAGGCGGTTCGGATTGTCGTCAAAGACCTCGGCCTGCCGGAAGGCGAGCAGGCGCGACTGCAGCCAGGCACAGCGGCCGTCGACCCGGTCGCCGCGTCGGCAGTCGAACAGAACGGTGGGCGGGTTCTCGAAGCGCCCCCATGACTGGAAGCGCAGCGCCGGATCCGGATCGCGCGGAGTCTCGAGCCCGTAGATGTGGTCCAGTATGGCCCCGGCGGCATCGATGACACCGGTGCAGGAGGCCGTGCAGGCTGGATCGCAGGCGACGCAGGCCGGACTGTCGGTCTCGGTCGGGTCGGCGCAGGCGCCGGCCCCTTCGACCGGGCCGCAGCAGCGCTCCGCGCAGTCCGCGGCGGTGCAGGCATTGAGATAGGGAGGCGCGAAGGCATCGCAGGCGCCGACGGCAGGGGCGACCAGGCCCGTCACGTTGTCGGTCGGCACCGAGTGATGGGCCGACAGGCTCTTGACATAGCGCACGCCCACCGGGGCCTCGCCGGCCGCCTCGTGGACCTTGGCGTAGAAGGCATTCGCGGCGTCCATGACGCCGACGGGCAGCAGCGTGTCGAGGGCTCCGTGGATCAGCAGCACCCGGTCGCCGATCAGCCCCTCGACGCCGTCGATGTCGGTCTCGGTTGTTGCCTTGTCGAACGACGCCGCGGCCATGGCCAGGGCGGCCTCGCTGGCGGCGGTGCCCGCCGGCGCCGGACCGGGCCCGGCATAGGCGAGCTCCTCGCAAAGACGCTGAGCGCCATCGAAACCGATGAGGCCGAAATCTCGACAGTTCTCTGTCGCCAGAAAGGCTGTGCACACGGTCATTCCGCGGTAGACATCGCCCTGGGCGCAGTAATAGGGGCCACCGGCAATGATCCCGGCGCCCATAAGCCGCCCGGAATAGGCGACGTGAAGCTGGTGAGCCATGAAGGCGCCGGAGGAGATGCCCGAGACTGAGATTTGCTCCGGATCGATATCAAGGCGCTGGCCAAGCTCGCTCAGGCGCGCCGAGCGCTCCGCCGCATGCGCCGAGTGTCCGGCGAGACCGCCCACGGTCACCGCCAGGCAGACGAGCAGCGGAAGAAAGATGATTGGTGGTCGGGACATGTTTGCGTGCTCCTCGCGCGTGGACCCGCCATGACCCGGAATGTCGGTGATCCCGGGCGGGGGCTCGTGGAGACGTCGGCCCTTGGACGGGTCTCCACCGCGGAGGACCGCAATGCTGAAAAGAGCCGGCACTCTTCCCGGCCTGTTTGCTTTCTTGGCTAAGAATTTATCAGCATCGGGGACGGGTGTCGACCCGGATGGGTGTCGCTTGCCACGGTGCCGAGCCGCCCGGCGCGCGATCCGGCCTCCGCCTCGGCGCGAACGGTCCGACCTCGCAAGGGGGCGGACGAGATCAACCGCCTCCGAAGCCGGCGGCACGCCGAGCCCGAGCCAGAGCCCGACACTCGGGCACGATCGTCCCTTCCTCATTGGCGGACAGCATCGCGGAAAGCCTTCCTTATCGACTCGGCGCTTAGAAGGCAGCGGGCATGAACGGCCATCGGCCCGGGGAAGCGAAGCATGGCGGACACGGCACGGACCGTCGACATAAGGCGCCAGCGCGATCAGTTCCTGGCCTATGCCTTTGCGGTGGCCGATCTGCTCCTGCGGATCGACCGGCAGGGGCGCGTGCTCGACGCCATCGGCGCGATCTCCATGGTGATCGGTGGCGGAGCGTCGCTGTCGGGCCGTCCCCTGGCCGAGCTGCTGCATGCCGAGGATCGTCGTTTCGTCACCGTCGCTCTTTCCGGCATTGGCCCGGGCAGCCGTCTCGGACCGATGTCCGTTCGCTTCGCCGACGCGGCCTCGACGCCGGTTCAGCTCAGCGCCGTCCGGCTGCCCACCGAGGAGGATGTGCTTTACCTGGTGATCAGCGCCCCGCGTTGGCCGCTCGGAGCCGCCGATCCGTCCTTGACCCGTGATTCATCGACCGGCCTCCTCGATGCCGGGTCCTTTGCCCGTGCCGCCGGCCAGCTCATCGGCCAGGCCGAGCAGCTCGGAGACGACATCCGCCTCACACTGCTCGGCCTCGATGATCTTGACGGGCTTGGCAGCCGGGTCGGCCCTGAGGCGATGGAGCGGCTTTACGATGATCTCGGCGAGGAGTTGCGTGCACGGGCGGTGGACGGGCGCACCGCCGGGCGCCTGGATGGTGACAAGTTCGGGGTCGTTCACCGGCGCGGCATCGGCGCCGAGGAGATCCGTGCCTGCGTCGAGCAATTGGCCCGGCGCGCCGATCCGCACGGCGCGGGATGCCGGGTCCGGTCCAGCAAGGTCGAGCTTGATGCCCGGTACCTGAGCCAGGAGGACGGCGCCCGGGCACTGCTTTACACCGTGCAGACCTACGTGGAGCAAGGACCGGCCGAGTTCTCCATCGACTGCTTGTCGGCCGGTGTCAAAGCCTCACTCGACGAGACGCTCCAGCGCATCGTCGACCTGAAGCACACGGTCGCGCATCGGCGGATCAAGATCGCCTTCCAGCCGGTGGTGGACATCCGTCGGCGCGAGCCGCACCATTTCGAGGTGCTGGCCCGCCTGGACGAGCAGCAGACCGCGGGTGATCTGATCCGGTTCGCCGAGAAGGTCGGCCTTGTCGAGGAGCTTGACCTGGCGATCGGCCAGAAGGCGGTCGAATACCTGCGAGCCGCAGCCGGCAACCCTTATCTGAAGCTGGCGGTGAACGTCTCCGCGCAATCCCTCGAGAGCGCGATGTTCGTCGACACGCTTATGCGCCTGGTCAAGAGCTATGACGATCTCCGCGGCCGGCTGCTTTTCGAGCTGACCGAGACGGTCAGGCTTCGAGACCTCGCCAGGGCCGACCGCATTGTTCAGGATCTGAGGCGCCGCGGCTTCCGCGTCTGTCTGGACGACTTCGGCTCGGGCGCCGCCTGCTTCCAATATCTGCAGGCCTTGGACGTGGACTTCGTCAAGATCGATGGAGCCTACATCGACCGCATCGAGACCTCGCGGCGCGACGGCATTCTGCTGCGGGCCATTGCCAATCTTTGCCTGGAGCTCGGCACCGGAACCATCGCTGAACGGATAGAGCGGCCGGAGCAGGCGAGCTTCCTGCTCCGCGTGGGCATCGGATACGGCCAGGGCTATTTCTACGGCCGACCGGCGTCCGAGCCGTCCTTCCGGCCGGCGCCTTCGATCCTCGGCGCCGGCTGACCGGCGGCGACTCGCCGGGAGCCCACTGGTTCAGGCGGCCAGCGCCTGATCGATGGCGGCCTCGAGCAACGCGCCATCGACCGGCTTGGGCACGACGCAGACCGGCCGCACGCTTGCGTTTGCCGAGAACCAGTCCGGATCCTCGGTGACCACGATGACCGGCACATTGCGGCCCGACAGGATCCCGCTCGATACCGGCCAGGCCGGACGCTTGGCGCGGGGCGTCACCTCGGTAAGGATGACGTTCGGCGTGGTGCGCAGCAGGCGGCGCAGCACGGCCCAGTTGCTCTGGGCCGTGGCCACGACGGTATGGCCCATGCGTCGCACCGTGTCGGCGAGGTCGGGCGAGGCCGGCGCATCGTGATCGATGATCAGGATCCGTCCCGTCCGGCGGTTCAGCTCGGTACGGGCCTTGTCGAAAAGGCGGCGGATATCGGCGTCAGGAAGGCTGAGCACCCGTGCGGCTTGGCGAATGGAAAGCTGCTCAACGGCGACAAGCACCAGGACCTGACGCTCCAGCGCGGGCAGCGCCAGCAGGTTCCGCTCGAATCGATCCGGATTGCGGGCTGGTGACCAGGATCCGGCGTCGGCTTCAATGGTGCCGTGGATCTCGTGGAACAGCCGGAACAGGGGGACCGCGCTGTCGCCATCCGGTCGTGGCGCGTGGCCGCGCTCGAGCACTGTCTCCAGACAGGTCTCGACATACCGGTCGCCCTCGGCCTGCGATCCCGACAGCACGCGCGCGTAGCGTCGAAGCCGCGGGACGCCACGGACAAGCTCCTGCCAGTTCTCAATCATCCAAGGACTCCCGTGTTCGGAGGCTGTGGTCAGCATACACTTGCTAAAATGACGCGTCGATAGTCAAATAGTCATCCGGAGGACGTACTGTTCGGTCTATGCGCCACTGAATGAATTCGGAGTCATCAGCAAGGGGTAGGTCTCCGAAAAGCTTTCGCCCGGCCCTGCCCTTCAGGTGATGACAGGCATCTGACGCTATACCTCGTCACGCGCCGAAAGGAATTCAATTCCCGTCTTGGGCACAATTAGCCACAAAGAATTGAACACCAGCGGGTTTCGAGCCAATCAATGAAATTTGTTCTTGATGCGTAAGAATGTTAAAAGGTTCTCTGTTAATGTCAAGTCAATCTTGCGCCAATGGCGAGGTTCAGAGGGTGTGTGGCAGCCAGTCCCGGTACACAGTAGGGTCTCCTAATGAACACCTTTCGCCGGAGTCGCGCGCGCAGCCTTCCTGCGGCGCCGATCCTTGCCCAAGTCTTTGCCGGCTGGATCGATCGACGGCTGGTCGGCCGACGCTTGGCGCGCGACACCATGTCCCGGCCATGACGCCGTCTCTTGGAGGCTGCTTCCCGGCGCGGAGAAGCGCGACGCGGCCGCCGATGTTCCCGAGCATCGACAGCAGGTCGCCCCATGGTCGATGAAACCGCCGCCGCCCCCCAATGGCGCCTTTCGCTCGAGGTTCCCGCGCATGCCGCCGCCGCCTTCGAGACCGCTCTCGACACGGCCGACTCCCTGGCGGTGCTGCAGACCGGCCGCGCCGATCGCCGTCGGCTCGAAGCGACCTTCACAACATGCCCCGGCATGGGCAGGCTCGGTGCCCGGCTGGCCCTGATTGCCGCCGCCCTGAGGGTGCCGGAGCCAAAGACCGAACTCGAGCGCCTGTCCTCCACCGACTGGCTCGGCGCCAACAGGCTGGCCTTTCCACCGGTCAAGGCCGGACGCTTCGTCATTACGGGCAGTTACGCGAACACGGCGGACAGGCGTGCGCCGGCCGGCCACATCGGCATTCGCATTGAGCGGGTCACCGCCTTCGGCACGGGGGAGCATCCGTCGACGGCAGGCTGCCTACATGCCCTGCAGGTTCTGGCGCGACAGGTCCGTCCACGCCGAGCCCTGGATATGGGATGTGGCACCGGAATTCTTGCGATAGCCATGGCGCGATTATGGTCTTGTCGCGTTCTGGCAGTCGACTACGACATATCGGTAATCCCGGTGGCACGGCACAACGTTCAGGCGAATCGCCTCACCGATACCGTTAAGGTTGCGGCGGCTGACGGCTACGCGGCGCGCTGCGTTCGGGAGCGGCAGCCGTTTGATCTCATCGCCAGCAATATCCTGGCTCGCCCACTCGTTCGCTTGAGCCGGTCGGCCAGCCGCACGCTCGCGCCGGGCGGCCGGCTGATCCTGTCCGGCTTCCTGTCCGCGCAGGTGGCCGGGGTTCTGATGGCGCACCGACGACAAGGCTTGCGTCTTGAGCGGCGGTTCACCGTCGGCGCCTGGACCACCCTGGTGATGCGACGGTCACCGCGGGAATGGCACGCGGACGTCCCGGCTGGCCGACAAGCGGTTCCCTTGCCGAATCCGAGGCCGGCCCCACGTCTCCAGCACTCGCTGCCGGCTCGCCCGACGGTCCTTGTCCCCATGGGCTGTGGCGCGCGGTGGCATGGTCGCCGATAATCCCGCCGGCATCGCGACCTCGGCCACGTCGCTGCAGCGGCAGCCAGCTGAGCAAGAACGCTGATCAGGAGCCCGGTCCGCCATGGATGAGCCCTTCCCGCGCACGGCGGTGACCGCGAGCGCCATCGCGACCGACGATGCCGCCTTGGCCGGCCTGATCCGCGAGCTTGGCTGGGACGGGTCGCCCGACGACCTTCGCGAGCTGCTCGCCGGCATCGACGCGGCGCCACCGCAGGCCAGTCGCGATGCCTGGAGCGCCCTGATTGCGCCCGACGCCGACCCGCGCTTGCTCGAGCGTCTCGATGAGGTTCGGGCCGGACTCGCGCTCCGCACGGCGCCGGCAGGTCCCTCGCCCGAAAAGCGGCTTGGCGCCCTTCGCGCCCTCCTCGAGCAGGAGGGGCTGGACGGCTTCGTAGTGCCGCGGGCCGACGAGCACCAGGGCGAGTTCGTGGCGGCCTGCGCCGAGCGGCTGGCGTGGTTGACCGGGTTCACCGGCTCGGCCGGCCTCGCCGTAGTGCTGCGCGAGCGCGCGGCAATCTTCGTGGACGGCCGCTACCTGCTTCAAGTCGCCGACGAGGTCGATGCGGCCGGCTTCGAGATCAAGCACATGATCACCGAGCCTCACACCGAATGGGTGAGGAGCATGCTGCCGCGAAATGGCCGCCTCGGCTACGACCCCTGGCTGCACACAGTCTCCTGGGTCGAGAAGATGCGCCGGGCCGTCGAGGCGGCCGGCGGCGACCTCGTGCCGGTGGAGCGCAATCCGATCGACCGCATCTGGCTGAATCGGCCGCCACCGCCCCTCGCTCCGGTGGTGCCGTATCCCCTTGAGCTTGCCGGCGTCGACGCGGCGCACAAGCGTGCGGCCCTGGCGAACGAGCTGCAGCAGCAGGGCGTGGACGCTGCCGTCGTGACCGCGCCCGACTCCATTGCCTGGCTGCTCAACATCCGGGGCGGCGACGTCCCCCACACCCCGCTGCCGCTGAGCTTTGCCGTCCTTCATCGTGACGCCACGGTCGAGCTGTTCATGGACCGCCGCAAGCTGGTGCCCGGTCTGGAGCGCTTCCTGACCCAGGCCGTCTCGGTGCAGGGCCCCGAAGAACTGGGACCGGCGCTGGACCGGCTTGGTCATGCCGGCTGCACGGTGGTGGCAGATCCGGCCTGGGCCAGCGCCTGGGTGTTCGACCGCCTGCATCGTTCTGGAGCAACGGTGAAGCGGGACGCCGATCCCTGTGTGCTGCCGAAGGCGTGCAAGAACGCGACCGAGCTCGCCGGCTGTCGCATTGCGCATCGTCGTGACGGGATCGCCGTGACACGCCTGCTGGCGTGGCTTGCGCAAGAGGCGCCGGGCGGTGGGCTGACGGAGCAGGAGGTGGCCGATACCCTGCTGCGTCTGCGCCGCGAGGGCGAACGATTTCGCGGCCTCAGCTTCGACACGATTGCCGGGGCCGGCGCCAATGGCGCGATTGTGCACTATCGCGTGACGAAGAAATCGAATTTTCCGCTGCGGGCAGGCTCGCTGTTCCTGATCGACAGCGGCGGGCAGTATCTCGACGGCACCACCGACGTGACCCGGACCGTGGCCGTGGGCGAGCCGACGCCGGAGATGCGGCAGCGCTTCACCCTTGTGCTCAAGGGGCACGTCGCCTTGGCGACCGCGCGCTTTCCCGTCGGCACCACGGGCTCGCAGCTCGATCCGCTGGCCCGACAGTTCCTCTGGCGCGCGGGACTTGATTACGACCACGGCACCGGGCATGGGGTCGGATGCTATCTGGGCGTCCACGAAGGGCCGCAACGCCTGTCAAAGCTGCCCAACAACGTGGCGCTGCAGCCGGGCATGATCCTCTCCAATGAGCCCGGCTACTACAAGACGGGCGAGTATGGCATCCGCATCGAGAATCTCGTGGTGGTCCGCGAGGCCGACGTGGCGGGCGCAGAGCTGCCTATGCTCGAGCTGGAGACCCTGACCCTGGCGCCGATCGATCGCAGGCTGATCGATCCGACGCTGCTGACGCTGGAGGAGTCGGCGTGGATCGATGCCTATCACGCCCGGGTTCAAGATGTCCTGGGGCCGGATTTGCCGGAGCCGGTTCGGGACTGGCTCGCCGAGGTCGCGGCGCCGCTGGGCCCCGCCCTGGTCAACGGCTGAGGTCAAGCCACTCGGCCTCGGTCAGGATCGTGACGCCGAGATCGCGCGCCTTGGCCGCCTTGGATCCCGGATCCGCGCCCGCCACGAGATAGTCGGTGCTCCGGGACACCGATCCGGCAACCTTGGCGCCGAGAGCCTCGGCACGGGCCTTCGCCTCAGGGCGGCTCATCGCGTCGAGCGAGCCAGTGAATACAATGGTCTTACCGGCGATGGGGCTGTCGGCCGCCGCGCTCTCCCGGAAAGGCTCTACCTCGATCTGCTCGAGCAGGCTGTCGAGCACCTCCTGATTATGCGTCTCACCGAAGAAGGCGCAGATGTCGTCGGCCACCGACATGCCGACCTGATCGATGGCGCACAGATCCCGGTAGGCCTCGCCCACCGCCTCGGCCGCATGGGCATCGGGAAAGGCGCGCCGCTCGTGCGCCGCCTGCTCGAGCGCGCGCCGGAGGCTGTCGAGCCGCCCGTAATGACGTGCCAGCAGGCGCGCGGTCGCCTCGCCGACCTGACGGATGCCCAGGGCGAACAGGAAGCGCTCCAGGGAGATGGTGCGCCGCTGATCGATCGCCTCGAACAGCTTGCGGGCCGAGGTCTCGCCCCATCCCTTGCGCGCGGCCAAGGGCTGCTTCCCGGGCGCGGTCAGCCGGTCACGCAGGGTGAAGATGTCCGCCGGTGTCCGGATCTCGCCCCTTTCATAAAAGGCGCTGACCTGCTTCTCACCCAGCCCTTCAATATCGAAGGCGTTTCGGCCGACAAAGTGTCGAAGGCGCTCGACCGCCTGCGCCGGACAGACCAGCCCGCCGGAGCAGCGACGGACCGCCTCGCCCTCAGCCCGGGTCGCCTCGCTGCCGCAGTCGGGGCAGCGATTGGGGAAGGCAAAGGGCTTGCTGTCTGCCGGTCGGCATTCGAGGACCACGGCGACCACCTGGGGTATGACGTCGCCGGCGCGCTGGACGATGACGGTGTCCTGCTCGCGGACATCCTTGCGTTGGATTTCGTCCTCGTTGTGCAAGGTCGCGCGGCCGACAACGACCCCGCCCACGGTGACCGGCTCGAGATGGGCCACCGGCGTCAGCGCGCCGGTCCGGCCCACCTGCACATCGATCCGGGTGATCCGGGTCCGGGCCTGCTCGGCCGGGAACTTGTAGGCCAGCGCCCAGCGCGGCGCCCGGCTGACGTAGCCGAGCCGCTCCTGCCAGTCGACGCGATCGACCTTGTAGACGACCCCGTCGATCTCGAAGGGAAGGTCCGGGCGCTCCTCCAGCATATCGCGATGATAGGCGAGCAGCTCTTCCCGGCCGTGGCACAGACGGGCCGGCTCGTTGAGACGGAAGCCGAGTTCGGCAAGACGGGTGCGGATCGCCGATTGCCGGTCGCCCAGTTCGCCGGTCACCTCGCCCCAGCTGTAGGCGAAGAAGCGCAGCGGCCGGCCGGCCGTGACGCTCGGATCGAGCTGCCGCAAGCTGCCGGAGGCGGTGTTGCGCGGATTGACGTATTGCGGCTCTCCGCGCTCCGCCCGCCGGCGATTGAGGTCCTCGAAATCGGCTCGGGTCATGTACACCTCGCCCCGGACCTCACAGATCGACGGCGCGGTGACCGGCAGCGCCTTGGGCACATCCTCAAGCGTCGCGAGATTGGCGGTGACGTCCTCACCCACGATGCCGTCGCCGCGGGTGGCACCTTGGACAAGCCGATGGTTCTCGTAGCGCAGGCTGGCGGACAGTCCGTCGATCTTCGGCTCGGCCAGGATGGCTAGCTCCTCGTCCGGCAGCTTCAGAAACCGCCGGACCCGGGACAGAAACTCGTCAATGTCCTCCTCGGCGAAGGCATTCGAGAGGGACAGCATCGGCACCCGATGGACCACCTTCCGGAAGCCGGCCGCCGGAGCGGCGCCGACCCGCAGCGAGGGGCTCTCCGGATGGCGCAGGTGCGGGAAGCGTGTCTCAAGGGCGCCGTTCCGACGCCTCAGCGCGTCGTACTCGGCGTCGGAGATCAGCGGAGCGTCGCGCTGATGATACGCCTCATCGTGACGCTTGATCTCCCGTGCCAGCGTCTCAAGCTCCACGGCCGCCTGGTCCTCGGTGAGATCCTCGACGGGAATGTCACGACGATCGGGCTCGGCCATCGGTCATCAAGCGCCTCTGCACGACTGGTTGTTTCCCCTCGAAGCCTTATCCGCGCAAATCCAGCTCCTCATGCAGGATGGCATGGCGCGCGACCCGCGACCAGCCGAGCATCCGTCGTTGGGCGCGCCCATAAGAGCGCCAGATCCTGCCCGTGAGCTCGTCGGTCTCGGCGAGGTGGGCCAGCACCTCCCGGCCGGCCCGGTAGCTGGCTCTCAGGATGTCGTCCGGGAAGCGCCGAAGCCGTGTCCGGCCCGCGCTCTCAAGGTCCGCCAGAGTCTCGGCGTTGAACCAGTCCGCCTCCGCCACGCCGCGCGCGTTCTCCGCGGCGCAGGCCGACATGACTATGGCCCGCAGATTGTCGGGCAAGCCTTCGAAGGCCTCGCGATTGACCAGGCACTCGGCCGATCCGTTCGGCTCGTGGAAGCCGGGCCAATAGTAGTAGGGAGCGGCCCGGTCGAGCCCGAGGCTGACGTCGCTCCAGGGGCCAAGGAACTCCGCGCCGTCGATCGCGCCGGTGCTGAGCGCCAGGAAGATCTCCCCCGGCGGCAAGGTGACCGGTGTCGCGCCGAGCCGGCGCAGCACCTCGCCGCCCAGACCCGGCATGCGGATCTTCATCCCTCGGAGCGCCTCGAGCCCGTCAAGCGGACGGGTGTACCAGCCGCCCATCTGCACGCCGGAGTTTCCGGCCAGGAAGGGCTTTACCCCGAAGCTGGCGTAAAGCTCGTCCCAGAGGGCTTGGCCGCCGCCAAAGCGGATCCAGGCGTTGTGGCTCTCGGGGGTCATGCCCCACGGGACCGCGGTGAAGAAGACGCTGGCCGGCATCTTGCCCGTCCAAAAGAAGGAGGCCGTGTGGCCGAGCTCTGCGACACCGCCGCCGACGGCGTCGATCACCTCGAAGGCCGGCACGATCTCGCCGGCCCCGAAGACGGTTACCGTCAGGGCGCCGTCGCTCATCGCGGTGATGCGGGCGGCCAGCCGATCGGCGGTGGTGCCCGGCCCTGGCGCGCCTTTCGGCCACGAGGTGACCATCCGCCAGGAGCGGCGCGCCTGACCGATGGCGGGAGCCGGCGCGCTGCCGGCGGCCAGCGCGCCGGCCCCGGTGCCGGCCAGAAGCCGGCGTCGGGGCAGCGCCGGGGAGCCGCGGTGATGGTTGTCGCGAGTCATCGTCGTGCTGCTCCCGGAGATCAACGGGACAAGGATGCGCGCGGTGCCCGTGGATCAGCCTTGCCGCTGCGTCATCAGGCTGTCGGCGGCGGCGCGTGCCTGATCGGTGATGACCGCTCCGGAGAGCATGCGGGCGATCTCCTCGCGCCGCTGGCCGTCGACCAGCTCGACCACGGTGGTCGTGGCGAGATCGGGGCCCTCGCTCTTCCGGACCTGCCAGTGATGGGTCGCCCGGGCCGCCACCTGGGGGCTGTGGGTGATCACCAGCACCTGTACGTCCTCGCCGAGACGGGCGAGCCGCTCGCCGACGGCGTCGGCGACCGCCCCGCTGATGCCGCTGTCGACCTCGTCGAACACCAATGTGGGCACCGCGCCGGCTCCCATGCGGCTATGCGCCAGGACGACCTTGAGCGCCAGCATAAAGCGGGCCAATTCGCCCCCGGAGACGATCCGGGCGAGTGGTCCCGGCGTCGCGCCGGGATTGGTCGCCACGGTGAAGCTGACCCGATCCTGGCCGGCGGCGCTCCACTCCGCCTCCGGCAGCGCCTCGACCTGGGTCCGGAAGCGGGCCTTGTCCAGCTTCAGGGGCGGCAGCTCCGCGGCGACGGCGGCGTCGAGACCGGCGGCCGCGTTCCGGCGCCGGTCACCAAGAGCGGTCGCGGCGGCGCGGAAGGCTTCCCGGGCGGCCTCGGCGTCCCGGTCGAGCCGGGCCAGCCGCTCGCCCTGGTCGTTGATCAGGGCGAGACGGTCGGCCAGGCGGCCGCGCAGGCTCGCCAGATCATCGACCTCGCAACCGTGCTTGCGAGCCAGCGCGCGGAGCGCGAACAGCCGTTCCTCGAGGCCCTCGAGCTCGCCGGTGTCGAGCTCGATGTCCGCCGACAGGGAATGCAGCCCGCTCATCGCCTCCGCCGTCTCGGCGAGCGCGCGATCGAGCGTCTCGAGGATCAAGTCCAGCCGCCCGCCCGCCACCGCCTGCGCCCGCTCGAGCTGCCGCTGGGCGTTCGCCAGGGCCCGCTCCGCGCCGCGGTCGCCGGCCAGGGCATCGGCGCCGGCGGTCAGCGCCTCGACCAGCTTCTCGCGGTGCATCAGCATGTGGCGCCGCTCGGCGAGCTGCGCCTCCTCGCCCGGGGCAGGCTCGACGGCATCGAGCTCGGCCACCGCATGGCGGAGGTAATCCTCCTCGTTGCGCGCGCGGGTCATGTCGGCGACGGCCTCGTCCCGCTCTCGCTCGGCCTGCTGCCAGCGCCTCCACATGGCGCCCAGCCGCTCGACCTCGTCCGTCAGCCCCGCATAGGCATCAAGCACGGCTCGATGGCCGCGCGGATTCAGCAGGCCATGGGTGTCGAACTGACCGTGGACCTCGACCAGGGTCTCGCCGAGCCGCCGCAGGAGGCCGACGCTGACCGGCTGATCGTTTACGAAGGCGCGGCTGCGGCCGTCGGCGGTCAGGGTGCGCCGCAGGGTCAACGGAACCGTGGCGCCGTCCTCGATCTCCACGTCCTGCTCGCGAAGGAGGTCGAGCGCGGGGTGCGTGCCGGCGAGCTCGAGTTCCGCCAGAACCGACGCCTGGCCGGCCCCGTGGCGTACGAGGCCGGCGTCGCCGCGCGCACCGAGCACCAGGCCGAGCGCGTCGAGCAGGATCGACTTGCCCGCGCCGGTCTCACCGGTGAGTGCGCACAGACCCTCCGAGAAGCTCAACGAGAGCTGCTCGATGAGAACGATGTTGCGAATGGAGAGGCCGGTCAGCATGCTCGGCCTGGCCGGCGCGTCAGAAGATCGAGTCGAGAGCCCGTGCCACCAGCGACCGCTCTTCGGGAGGCTCGACGCCGCCTTCCACCAGCAGGGCATAGCTGTCCTGGTACCAGTCGCTGCCCGGATAATTGTGGCCGAGGACGGCGGCGGACCGCTGCGCCTCCTCGTCGAGGCCGACGGCCAGATAGGCTTCGGTCAGCCGGTGCAGCGCCTCGGGTACATGTGTCGTGGTCTCGTAATCGGTGACGACGCGGCGGAACCGGTTGATCGACGCGTTGTAGTACCCTTGCCGCAGGTACCAGCGGCCGATCTCCATGTCCTTTCCGGCCAACTGGTCAAGCGTGAGATCCAGCTTGAGCCGCGCGTCGCGGGCATAGTCGGTGTTGGGGAAGCGCCGGTTCACCTCCTCGAGCGCGTCACGCGCCAGCTCGGTGAAGCGCTGGTCGCGCTCGACGTCCGAGATGCGCTCGTAGAAGCAAAGTGCGCGAAGGTAGTAGGCGTAGTCGACGTGCTCGTTGCCGGGGTGCAGGCGGATGAAGCGATCCAGCGCGATGACCGCGTCGTCGTACTCCATCTCTTGGTAATGGGCAAACGCCGCCATGAGCTGCGCCCGCACCGCCCATTGCGAGTACGGATGCTGACGCTCCACCTCATCGAACAGCTGAGCCGCCTCGACATAGTCGCCGCCGTCGAGGGCGCCCTGCGCCTCGGTATAAATCTGCTCGGCCGGGCGCTCGACATACTCGATTGGCTCGTCCGACGCGCAGGCGGCAAGCGCGAGGGCCAAGCCGCAGATGCCGGCGAGGCTGGTGCGGCTCCGCAACGATCGGCGTGGAGATGCGTCAGCCATTCGCTCCGTGTCCCGCTCGGGGCATCATACTCTTCGAGGTAGGCACAACGACATGGGGATCAATACCACGTCCTTCCGCGGCGCGCGAGAGCGAGCGCCGCGGATCCTGCCGCACGTCCGGCATCGTCAGGCCGACAGCGCCATGGGGCCGGCCATCCAGCCGCCGGCGGCCGACGCGCTGCCCTCGGTCAACGCGAAGCACCAGGCCATGTCGTCGGCGAACAGGGCGCGGAGCAGCCGGTTGTTGGCGGTGTGACCGGAGCGGCGGCCCTGGAAGTGCCCGAGGATCGGCGCGCCGGCGAGATAGAGGTCGCCGATCGCATCGAGGATCTTGTGGCGCACGAACTCGTCTGGGAAACGCAGCCCGTCCGCGTTGAGCACGTGGTCGCCGCTGACCACGACGGCATTGTCGAGCGATCCACCCAGGGCCAGGCCGCGCCGACGCAGGGTTTGGACATCCTCGAGGAAGCCGAAAGTCCGAGCCTCGGCGACCTCATCGCGGAAGACGCTTTTGACCAGAGGGACGAAGCCTTCCTGGCGCGCGATGGCGCGGCTGGCGAACTCGATCTCGAAGCCGAAGGAGGCATGGGCGGCCGGAGCCAGGCTCACCGCGCAGTCGCCGTCCTCGACCTCGACGCGCCTCAGAATGCGTATGGCCCGGCGTGCAGCCGAGAGCGCTCGGATCCCGGCGCGCTCGATAAGCGCGACGAACGGCGCGGCGCTGCCGTCCATGATCGGCAGCTCCGGCCCGTCGACCTCAACCGTAACATTGTCGATGCCGCAGCCGGCGAGCGCCGCCATCAGATGCTCCACGGTGCCCACGCGGACGCCGTCATCGTTCGCCAGCACCGTGCACAGCTGTGTGTCGCAGACCCGGTCCCAGCGGGCCGGGATCGGCTGCCGCGGCTCGGCCAGGTCGGTCCGCACGAACTGGACGCCTGCGTTGGCCGACGCCGGGCGGAGCGTCATGGTCACCAGCCGGCCCGAATGCAGCCCGATGCCGCTGCACTGGATCGGCATCCGCACGGTCTTCTGGGCCGCGAGCGACCCCGCTGACGACGGCCGCGAGTCTTCCCCCGGGCATCGGCCCGCAAGTATCCCCAATTGTCCAGCCCCACCTTTGCTTCGCCGACCATGGATCCCGGCCGGTATTCGTTGGAATGGCCCCGACAAGCACTCTGCCGAAAACGCGAAATCCCAGGTGCACCGTTAAAGAACGTGCCTCCAGATCACAAATCAATCTTTGTTACCGATTGTTGCCACGGTCCGGGATGGGGGAATCGGCATGGCTGCAACACCCGTCCCGTTATCCAAAGGCGAGCCGTCCCGCCGTGGTTCCCTCCGGTCCGGCCGGCCGAGACGGCGCCGGCATCCGCGCGGATCGGCGCGGATGCACGGATCTCGCCCTGGCCCATCGTGCCTGCCGCCTCCGCTCAGTTCGCCTGCCGGCGCAAGAAGGCGGGAATGTCCAGGCTCTCGTCCTCGTGGCGCGGCAGGGGCCCGCGGGCGCTGGTCTCCAGGCGAGGCTGCGCCGGCCGGGCTTGGCTCTCCACCTGCGGCCGCGGCGCCGCCGGCACCGCCGGCGCCGCCGGCTCGGACGGCTTCAGCGGCGTCGCCTCGGCCCGTGCCGGGGCGGCGGGCTCGGGTCGGGGCGACGGGCTCGGCGCCGGCCCGACCGCGGCCTCCTCATCCCGCAGCAGGCCGGTCATGCGCCGGAACAGGTTGCCGGCGCGCCGGCGCGCGGGATCGAGCATGCGGGCGTGCGAGCCGGCCTCGTGGCCATCGTCCAGCGCCGGGGCGGCCCCGGTGCGTGGCCGTTTCGCCGGCTCGACCGGCATCGGGGCGATGAAGCCGCCGTCCCGGCGCTCCCCGCGGCGCGCCGCCGGCCGGCCGGCCTGGGCTGCCATCGGCTCCTGGCTCTCATCCTCGAGCAGGGCCTCGGCCGGCTCCGCCGTGGCCGGCTCCGCGGCCTCGGCGGCATCGTCCGCCGGCTCCGCCTCCAGCGCGGCGCTGCGCGCCATGCCGAGCGGCGGGCGCGAATGCACAAGGTGCAGGCCGGCGGCGCCGGGGCGCAGGCTGGCCGAGCGCTCCTGGTCGATTCCGGTGGCGACAACGGAGACCCGGACGCGGCCTTCCATGGACTCGTCGAAGATGGCGCCGAAGATGATGTTGGCCTCCGGGTCGACGTCGTCGCGGATCCGGTTGGCCGCCTCATCAACCTCGTAGAGCGTGAGATCGAGCCCGCCGGTGATGTTGATCAGGACGCCGCGCGCCCCCTTCATGGAAATGTCGTCGAGCAGCGGGTTGGAGATGGCCGCCTCGGCCGCGGTCACCGCCCGGTTCTCGCCTTCCGCGGTGCCGGTGCCCATCATCGCCTTGCCCATCTCGCCCATCACCGTGCGAATGTCGGCGAAGTCGAGATTGATCAGGCCGGGCATGACCATCAGATCGGTCACCCCGCGCACGCCGGAGTGCAGCACATCGTCGGCCATCTTGAAGGCGTCGGCGAAGGTGGTCCTCTCGTTGGCGATGCGGAACAGGTTCTGGTTCGGGATGACGATCAGGGTGTCAACGTACTGCTGCAGCTCCTCCTGGCCCTTGTCGGCGATGCGCATCCGGTGGGCCCCTTCGAAATGGAACGGCCGGGTGACCACCCCGACCGTGAGGATGCCCTGCTCGCGCGCCGCCCGCGCGATCACCGGCGCGGCGCCGGTGCCGGTGCCGCCGCCCAGCCCGGCGGTGATGAACACCATGTGGCTGCCCTCGAGATAGCTGACGATCTCCTCGATCGCCTCCTCGGCGGCGGTCCGGCCAACCTCCGGGCGCGAGCCGGCGCCCAGTCCCTGGGTGATGCCGGTGCCGAGCTGCAGCTTCTTCTCGGCGAGATTGGTGCTGAGCGCCTGGGCGTCGGTGTTCGCGGTCAGGAACTCGACGCCCTCGAGATTCGACCGGATCATGTTGTTCACGGCGTTGCCGCCGGCGCCGCCGACGCCGACGACCGTGATGCGCGGACGCAGCTGGGTCTGCGCTTGCGGGATGCTCAGATTGATCATCGGAAGTCGCTCCCTTGATTACGGCTGTTGGACCCGTCCTGGTCGTGTCCGGTCGTCCTCCCTGGGGTCCCCGCTCTCACGGGCGCCGCGTCCTGGCGTGACCTTTGGCGTTCAAATGTATTCACGCAGCCATCCTCCGATCCGGCCCCACCAGCCGTGCGCGGGCTCCTCCTCGAGGACGCCGCCCATGGGCAGATCGGCCTGGTGGCGGACCGCGTAGGCCAGCAGGCCGACGGCGGTGGCGAAGGCGGGTCCGGTGGTGGCCTCGGCGAGGCCGGGCAGCGGTGCCGGCCGGCCCATGCGCACCTGCTTGTCGAGAACGGCCTGCGCCAGCTCGCGGGCGCCCTGCAACTGGCTGGCGCCGCCCGTCAGCACGACCCGGCGTCCGGCGGCCTTGTCCAGGCCGCTCGCCTCCAGCCGGCCGCGGACCAGCTCGAACACCTCCTCCAGACGCGGCTGGATGATCCCGGTGAGCAGGCTCTTCGGCACATGGTTGGCGTGGCCGGGCTCGTCCTCGCCCACCTGCGGCACGTCGATGATCTCGCGCTCGTCCGACAGGCTGGCGATGGCCGATCCGTGCAGGGTCTTCATCCGCTCGGCCTGGGCCAGCGGCGTGGTCAAGCCCCGGGCGATGTCGTTGGTCACGTGGACTCCGCCGACCGGGACGCTGTCGGCGAACACCATGTTGCCCTCGCAGAACACCGCCAGCCCGGTGGTGCCGGCTCCCATGTCGATGACCGCGGCGCCCAGTTCCATCTCGTCCTCGACCAGGCAGGCGAGGCCGGCAGCGTAGGGCGCCACCACGAAGGCATCCGGCTCGAGATGGGCGCGTCCGATGCATGCGCTGGTATTGCGCAGCGCCGCCGCCAGCGCCGTGACCACGTGAAGCTCGACCGACAGCCGCTCACCGTACATCCCGCGCGGATCGCGGATCCCGCGATGGCCGTCGATCGCGTAGGACACCGGGATCGCGTGCACGATCTCGTCATCTGGGGCGATGACGGCCTGGCTTTGGGCGCGCAGGATGCGGCGCAGATCGGCGTCGCCGACCTCCTGGCCGGCGATGGCGACGTCGACCGGCAGGGTCTGCGAGGCCAGGTGCCCGCCGCCCAGGTTCACCAGGACCTCGCGCACGCGCACGCTGGCCATCTGCTCGGCCGTGTTCACGGCATGGCCGATGGCCAGTGCGGCGGCGTCGAGATCGATGATCGAGCCGCAGCGGACGCCGCGGCTCGCCTGGTGGCCGATGCCGAGGACGCGCGGCCGCCCGTCCTCTTCGATCCGGGCGATGAAGCAGGCCACCTTCGAGGTGCCCACGTCGAGCGCGGCCACCAGGTCGCCGCGGGGACGGGTCTTTGCGCGTCGGACGCCGTTCAAGCCCATGTGCAGGTTCCGTCTCCCTTCATGGGCCGCGTCATGTGCCCCGCTCCGCCGCGCCGAGCCGGCTCGCCGCGGCGACGGACAGCCGGACCGTCATGCGGTCGGCGAGGCGGAGGTCGACCAGCTCGATGTCACGGTCGAGCAGGCGATGCTGCCGCTCGATCTCGGCGAGACGTTCAAGGGCGGCCCCCGGCGCCGTCTCCGGCAGGCGGACCGTCACTCCGTTGTCGAGCTTGAGATCCCAGCGACGGCCGCCGATCCGCACGGCCGCCGCGGTGCGGGCCGCGATCGGCCGCACCGTCTCGAGTTGCTCCAGGAAGGCTCGCGCGTGCTCAGGCGCGTCGGCCCCGGCCACCATCGGCAGATGCGGAAAATCGGCCCAGCCGGCCCCGGTGATGACCGCGCCCTCGTGATCGATCAGGCGGGTCCGTCCGCCGTGCTGCCAGAGCGCCAGGGGGGTCCGCTCGACGAGACGGATGTGCAGGCTGTCCGGCAGCCGCCGCTCGACCGTCGCCTGGCGCACCCAGGGCGAGGCCACCAGCCTTCCGTGCAGAGCCGCCAGGTCGAGGCTCAGCATCGGCTCGCCGCGCTCCACCGCCACGGCGCGGGTCACCGCTTCCCAGGGCATGTGGCGGCGGCCGAACACCAGGGCCTCCTGAAGCTCCAGCCCGGCGGCCCGGGACAGTGCGATTGTCGTGCCGTGGACGGTCCGTCCGAGCCGGTCGAGCCAGCCCGCCTGATCCGCCAGCCCCAGGCCGGCAAGCCCGAGGATGACGACGGCGATCAGGCGGAGCCGGCGCCGGATCCGCGGCGAGCCAAGCCAGAGCGGCCGCGGCCGCGGCTCGCGATCCGGAAGCGGCGCGGTCAGCCCCAGCATGACGCGCGCTCCACCAGCCAGAGGCACAGGGCCTTGAAGTCGAGGCCGCGATAGGCGGCCTGCTCGGGCACGAGGGACAGGGGCGTCATGCCCGGCTGGGTGTTGACCTCGAGCACGAACAGGCCGTCGATGCCGCCGCGGCCGTCGTCCCAGCGAAAGTCGACGCGGCTGACCCCGGCGCAGCCGAGCTCCCGGTGGGCGCGGGTCGCCATGTCGAGGCAGGCCGTGGTGACCGGCTCCGGCACCGCCGCCGGGATGTCGTGAACGGCGCGGCCGGCGGTGTACTTGGCGCCGTAGTCGTAGAAGCCCTTGAGCGCCCGGATCTCGGTGACCGCCAACGCCCGGGCCTCGGCCGCGGCGCCCATCACGGTGACGGTGAGCTCGCGCCCGGGGATGAAGCTCTCGGCCAGGACCTGCTCGCCGTAGGGCCAGTCGGCCGCGGTCAGGCCCGGGCCGGCGGCGCCGTCCGGGACGATGCGCACGCCGACGCTCGAGCCCTCGGCGACCGGCTTCAGCACATAGGGGGGCGGGAGCGGGTGGCCCCGCAGCGCTTCCTCCTTCGACAGCGCCCGGCCCGGCGGCACCGGCAGCCCGGCCGCGTGCAGCACCTGCCGGGTCAGGCGCTTGTCCATGGCAACCGCCGAGGCGGTGACGCCGCTGTGGGTATAGGGCAGGCCGAGCATCTCTAGCACGCCCTGGACCACCCCGTCCTCGCCGCCTCGGCCGTGCAGGGCATTGAACACGGCGTCGGGCCGGGGCTCGAGGGCGGCGGCCAGCGCGGGCAGATCGCGGCGGACGTCGATCAGGGTCGTGTCGAGCCCCGCCTCCCGAAGCGCGGCGGCCACGGCCTTGCCCGAGACGAGGCTGACCTCGCGCTCGACCGACCAGCCGCCGTGAAGCACCGCGATCCGTCTAGCCATGCCGCGTCTCCGCGAACTCCGGCGCGGCCGTCGCCGAAACGCCGACCCGGCGGATCTCCCAGCGCAGCTCGATGCCGAAGCGCTCGTGCACGCGACGCCGCAGCTCCTCGCCGAGCGCCTCGAGATCGGCCGCGGTCGCGTCCCCGCTGTTGATGAGGAAGTTCGTGTGCTTCTCGGAGACCCGGGCGCCGCCGAGGCTGAGCCCGCGGCCGCCGACCGCGTCGATCAGCTGCCAGGCCTTGTGGCCGTCGGGATTGGCGAAGGTCGAGCCTCCGGTGCGCGCCCGCACCGGCTGCGTCGCGCCGCGCGCGGCGGCGATCTCGGCCATGCGCGCGGCGATGGCGGCGGCCTCGCCGGCCTTGCCGCGGAGCCGGGCACCGGTGAAGATCCAGTCACCGGGCACGCCGCAATGCCGGTAGCCGAGATCCATCGCCGCCGGCGCCAGCCGGCGCCGCCGGCCGTCGCGGTCGATCGTCTCGGCCTCCAGCAGGCAGTCCTTGATCTCGCCGCCATAGGCGCCCGCGTTCATGCGCAGCGCGCCACCCATGGTGCCGGGGATGCCGCTCAGGAACTCCAGGCCGGCGAGGCCGGCCTCGGCGGCGGCGCGCGCCACGGTGAGGTCGAGCGTGGCGGCGCCGGCGCTCACCGTCTCGCCTTCGATCGCCACGTCGGCGAACCCCCGGCCGAGCCGGATGACCACCCCTGGAACGCCGCCGTCGCGAACCAGCAGGTTGGAGGCGACGCCGATGACCAGGATCGGCACGTCCCGTGGGCACCCCTCCAGGAACGCGGCAAGGTCCTCGGCATCGGCCGGGCGGAACAGCACCTCGGCCGGTCCGCCGACGCGGAACCAGGTCAGATGCGCAAGGGGTGCGTTCGCCGACAGGCGGCCGCGGACCTTCGGCAGCCGCTCGAGCAGCGACGCGCCGGCCGGCTCTGCGTGCATCCCGTTCATTCGGCGCCCTCGCCATGCCGAGCGCCGTCCGTGAGGGCGGCGAGCTGGCCGGGCAGGGCGTTCGCCCACTGAGTGACGCTGCCGGCGCCGAGGCAGACCACCAGGTCGCCCGGCCGGGCCAGCTCGCGCACCAGGCCGGCCAGCGCCTCGGGCGCCTCGAGCGGCTGGACCCGCCGGTGCCCGCGGCTGCGCAGGCCGGAGACCAGGGCCCCGTGGTCGAAGCCGGGGATCGGCTCCTCGCCGGCCGGGTAGACCGGCGCCACCAGCACCGCGTCGGCGTCGGTGAAGCAGGTGGTGAACTCCTCGAACAGGGTGGCAAGGCGGCTGTAGCGGTGCGGTTGCACGACGGCGATGACCTGCCGACCGGTGCCGACGGCGGCCCGGGCGGCATTCAGCACGGCGGCGATCTCGACCGGATGGTGGCCGTAGTCGTCGATCACCGTGATCCCGCCGACCGTGCCGATCTTGGTGAAGCGCCGCTTGACCCCGCCGAACTCGGCGAGGCTTTGGGCGATCAGCGCGTCCGGCACGCCGACCTCGGAGGCGACCACCACGCTCGCCAGCGCGTTCTGCACGTTGTGGCGGCCGAGCATGGGCAGGCGGAGCCTGTCGAGCCGCCGCGTGCGCCCGGTCTGCCGGTCGGTGAAGGTCACGTCGAAGCCGACCCCGTCGGGATCGCTGGCCAGGTTGACGGCTCGCACGTCGGCCTGGGCGCTGAGGCCGTAGGTGATGATCCGTCGGTCCAGCACCCGCGGGATCATCGCCTGCACCTCGGCGTGATCGATGCACAGCGCGGCGAAGCCGTAGAAGGGCAGATTGGTGATGAACTGCTCGAAGGCACGGCGCAGGGCGGCGAAGTCGCCGTAATGGTCGAGATGCTCGGGGTCGATGTTGGTGACGACGGCGATGGTGGCCGGCAGCCGGGTAAAGCTGCCGTCGCTCTCGTCGGCCTCGGCGACCAGCCAGTCGCTCTGACCGAGCCGGGCGTTGGTGCCGTAGGCATTGATGATGCCGCCGTTGATCACCGTGGGGTCCATGCCCCCCGCCTCGAGCAGGGCGGCAACCATCGAGGTCGTCGTCGTCTTGCCATGGGTGCCGCCGACCGCGATCGACCATTTGAGGCGCATCAGCTCGCCCAGCATCTCGGCGCGGCGCACCACCGGGATCAGGCCGGCGCGGGCGGCGACGATCTCGGGATTGTCGGCCTTGACGGCGGAGGACACGACCACGACGCCGGCCTCCTGGACATTGTCGGCGGCATGGCCGATGGTGATCGGCACGCCCAGGCCGCGCAGCCGCTGGACATTTGCGTTTTCAGCGATATCGCTGCCCTGCACCGTGTACCCGAGGTTGCACAGGATCTCGGCGATCCCGCTCATGCCGATGCCGCCGATGCCGACGAAGTGGATGGGGCCGATGTCGAGCGGCATCTGCCTCATTCCGCGGCCTCCCGCTGATCGAGCCCGTTGCCGGGATCGTGGCGCGTGACCAAGCCGAGCACGGCCTCTGCCAGGCGGTCGGCGGCGTCGGCCGGGCCGAAACGTCGGGCGGCCTCGGCGGCCGCCGCCAGGCGGGCGGTGTCGCCGAGCAGGGCCTCCAGACTGCGCGCCAGCCCGTCCGGGCTGAAGCCGTCGTTCTGCGGCATCAGCCAGCCGGCGCCGGCTTCCGCGAAGGCCTCGGCATTGGCGGTCTGGTGATCGTCCGTGGCGAACGGATAGGGCACCAGGATCGCCGGCCGGCCGGCGGCCGCCAGCTCGGCCACGGTGGAGGCGCCGGCTCGGCACACCACGAGGTGCGCCCGGGCGAGGCGCGCCGGGACGTCGCGGAAGAAGCTGTCGAGGGTGCTGGCGACACCGCTGCGCTGGAACGCCTTGCGCGCCTCGGCGAGGTCCTCCGGCCGGCATTGCTGGCTCACCTGCAGCCGGGCCTTGAGCGGGTCGGGCAGGCGCGCCATGGCCGCGGGCACGACCTCGCTCAGCACATGGGCCCCCTGGCTGCCGCCGAGCACGAGGACCTGGATGGGCCCGTCCGGCGCCTCGGGCGGGCGATAGCCCTGGCCACGCAGGCCGGCGATGGGGCCGCGCACCGGATTGCCCGTCAGCACCGTCTTCCGCTCGTCGCCCGGACGCAGGCCGCGGACATTGGGGAAGGAGGTGGCGACCACCCGGGCGTGGCGTGACAGCCAGCGGTTGGCGCGGCCGAGATGCGCGTTCTGCTCGTGAATGAGGATCGGCAGGCCAAGACGCCGGGCGGCCAGCAGGGTCGGGACCGAGGGATAGCCGCCGAAGCCGACCACGGCGCCGCAGCCGAGGCCGCGCAGCAGGCCCCGCGCCTCGCCGTAGCCGAGCAGCAGGTCGCCGACGGCGCGCAGCGCGCTCAGCGCGCCGCCGCCGAGCCGGGGCGCCCGGATGCGGTGGACGGCCACCTCCGGCAGGTCCCGGCCGAAGGCCTGACCGCGGCGGTCGGTCACCAGATGCACCCGTCGGCCGCGGGCGAGGAGCGCGCGGGCCAGCGCCTCGGCCGGAAACATGTGGCCGCCGGTGCCGCCGGCCGCGAGCACGATGGCATCGCCGCTCATCGAAAGCCTCCCGGGCTCGGCCGCCGCCGGGTGAGGGCGAGGGCCATGCCCATGCCGTAGGCCAGGGCCAGCAGCGAGGAGCCGCCATAGCTGACGAAGGGCAGGGTCATCCCCTTCGTGGGGATCAGGTGCAGGGTCGAGCCCATGTTGATCAGGGCCTGCAGGCCGAACTGCATGAACAGGCCGGCGGCCGCGAGGACCACGAACAGGTTGCCGTCCTCGAGCAGCCGGGCGAGGCCGCGCAGGACGACGAAGGCGAACAGGGCCACCACGAGCAGGCACCAAAGCGCGCCCAGCTCCTCGCCGGCGACCGCGAAGACGAAGTCGGCATGAGCGTCGGGCAGGGTCAGCTTGACCGTGCCGTCGCCGGGGCCGGTGCCCCACAGGCCGCCGTTGCGGAACGCCTCGAGCGAGCGGCCGATCTGATAGCTGTCGCCGCTCGAGGGGTCGAGGAACCGGTCGATCCGGCTCGCCACATGGTCGAACAGGAAGTACGAGCCGATCAGGATGCCGACGGCGAGGCCGGCGACGGCCACGACCAGCGGCATCGGCAGGCCGGCCAGGAAGAACTGCGCGCCCCATGTCGCCGTCAGCACGAGGGCCATGCCGAGGTCCGGCTGCAGCAGCAGAAGGCCGACGGTGGCGGCGAACAGCAGGGTGGAGAGCGTGTAGCCGGGGAAGCGGTCGTCGCGCTGACGCTGGGCGAACAGCCAGGCGGCGACCACAGCGAAGGCCGGCTTGGCGAACTCCGAGGGCTGCAGGGAGAAGCCACCCAGATGCAGCCAGCGGGTGGCCCCCTTGATCTCGGCGCCGATCAGCACGGTGGCGGCAATGCCGACGAGCGCGGCGCCCAGGACGGCAAGCGACAGCCGGCGTGTGCCGGAGGGCGAGAGCAGGGAGCATGCCAGCAGAACCATCACCGCCGGCACGAGCAGCGTCACCTGGCGCCGCACGAAATGGTACTCCTCGAGCCCCAGGCGCTCGGCGACCGGCGGGCTGGCGGCGACGCTCATCAGCGCGCCGAAGGCGATCAGCAGGCCGATGGCGAAAAGCAGCCAGTGGTCGACGGTCCACCACCAGCGGCCGAGGATGGATCGGTCGGTGCGGGGCACGGCGATCATAGCGATGTCCCCGCGGGTGCGGCCATCAGGGCCCGAACCGTCTCGATGAAGGCGTCGCCGCGCGCCTCGAAGCTTGTGAACTGATCGAAGGAGGCGCAGGCGGGCGACAGCAGCACCACGGCCCCGGTCGCGCCGTCGGCCCGGGCCCGCGCGGCGGCAGCGCGCACCGCGCGGTCCAGGTCGCCGCACCGCTCAACCGGCACCCGGCCGTCGAGGAAGCCGGCCAGCAACTCCGTGGCCTCGCCGATCAGGAAGGCGCAGGCGATCCGGTCGAGCCACGGCGCGAGCGCCTCCAGCCCGCCCTTCTTGGCCCGCCCGCCGGCGATCCAGTAGATCCTTTGGTAGGTGGCCAGCGCCCGGGCGGCGGCGTCCGGGTTGGTGGCCTTGCTGTCGTTGACGAAGCGGATCCCGTCACGCTCGGCGACCGGCTGCTGCCGGTGCGCAAGCCCGGGGAAGTCGCGCATGGCCCCGGCAATGACCGCCGCGTCGAGGCCGGCCAGGCGGGCCACGGCGTAGGCCGCCGCCGCGTTCTGCGCGTTGTGGTCCCCCGGGAGCGCGGCGCAGCCGGCCAGCTCGAGAATGGGGCGCGCGGCGCCGTCCAGGTCATCGATCAGCCGGCCGTCGAGGACGGCGACCCCGCCGCTCGCCGGCCGGCCGACGGCGACGGGCACCAGACGCCGATCGCCTCGAGCCCGAAGGTGCTCGAGCACGCGGCGCGACCAGTCGTCGTCGATGCCGACGACCGCGCTCGCCCCGGCCGGCTGCCGATCGAACAGGCGCCGCTTCGCCGCGACATAGGCGGCCATGTCGGCATAGCGATCGAGATGGTCGGGCGTGATGTTCAGAAACACGCCGATCCGCCAGCCGATCGTGCTGACCGTCTCGAGCTGGAACGAGCTGACCTCGAGCACGTACCAGCCCTCGGGACCGAGCGGCGCCAGATCGAGCGCCGGCGTCCCGAGATTGCCGCCGACCTCGGCCGTGACGCCGCCTTCCCGGAGCAGGTGGCCGACCAGGGCGGTCGTGGTGGACTTCCCGTTCGTGCCCGTGATGCCGATGTAGCCGGCCTCCGGCTGGCTGAGGCCCAGCAGGTCGAGGTCACCGCGGATCGGGCAGCCGGCCTCGAGCGCGCGGATCACGGCCGGGTGCGGCGCGGGGAATGTGCGTGGCACGCCTGGGCTCAGCACCAGCATGGCGACGTCATCGAACGCCACGCCGGACGGGTCGACGACCGGAACGCCCTCGGCCGCCGCCCGCGCCCGCTGCGCCGGGCTGTCGTCCCAGGCCAGCACCTCGGCCTGTGCGGCGAGCAGGGCCCGGGCGGCCGACATGCCGGTCCTGCCCAGGCCCAGGACGGCGAGGCGCTTGCTCTTGAGGAAGCCGAGGTCGATGCGCGGCGTGCCGGTCATGCCTACCTCAGCTTGAGCGTGGACAGGCCGACCAGCGCCAGAACGACGGCGATGATCCAGAAGCGGATGACGACCGTCGGCTCCGCCCAGCCCATCTTCTCGAAATGATGGTGCAGCGGGGCCATGCGGAAGACCCGGCGCCCGGTCAGGCGGAAGGACACCACCTGCACGATCACCGACACCGCCTCGAGGACGAACAGGCCGCCGACGATGGCCAGCACCAGCTCGTGCTTGGTGACCACGCTGACCGCGCCCAGCGCCCCGCCCATCGAGAGGGAGCCGGTATCGCCCATGAAGACCGAGGCTGGCGGGGCGTTGAACCAGAGGAAGCCGAGCCCGGCGCCGATCAGTGCGCCCAGGAAGACGGACAGCTCGCCGGCGCCGCTGACGAAATGGATCTGCAGGTAGTCGGCGAAGATGGCGTTGCCGGCGACATAGGCGATGAAGCCGAAGGTCCCGGCGGCGATCATCACCGGGACGATGGCGAGGCCGTCGAGACCGTCGGTCAGATTGACCGCGTTCGAGGCTCCGACGATGACCAGCACCGCGAAGGGCACGAAGAACAGGCCGAGCGGCACCAGAACGTCCTTGAAGAACGGGATGGCAAGACCGGTGTCGATAGGCCCGGGTGTGATGGCCATGAACCAGACCGCGGCGGCTCCGGCGATGGCCATTTGGCACAGCAGCTTGGCGCGCGCGGACAGGCCCTTCGTGTTCCGCTTCGTCAGCTTCAGATAGTCGTCGCCGAAGCCGACCAGCCCGAAGCCACCGGTCACCAGCAGGACGATCCAGACATAGCCGTTGGTCAGATCGGCCCACAGCAGGGTGGAGACGGTGATCCCGATCAGGATCATGAGCCCGCCCATGGTGGGCGTGCCCTTCTTGGCGAAATGCGTCTCGGGGCCATCGACGCGGATCGGCTGCCCGCTGCCCTGCATTCTCTTGAGCCAGTCGATCAGCCGCGGGCCGATGACGAAGGCGATCACCAGGGCGGTCAGCAGCGCCCCTCCGGTGCGGAAGGTGATGTAGCGAAACAGGTTGAAGGCGATGAACTCGTCCGCCAGCGGGAACAGCAGGTGCAGCAGCATGCCGGCTAGCTTCCCCCGCGATGATGGCGGTTGTCGTTGGCCGGACGGCCGTCACGGCGGCCGTCGAGGGCGCGCAGCGCCTCGACCACCCGGTTCATCGCGCTGCCCAGGGAGCCCTTGACCATGACCGCGTCCCCGGGGCCGACCGCGGCGGCGACCAGGGGCGCCAAGGCCAGGCTGTCCTCGGCGAAGCCGCCGCGCTTGTCGGCGGGCAGAGCCGCGAGGAGCTCGGCCATCATCGGCCCGCAGGCGAAGACCAGGTCGACCTCGTTCAGCTCGATCGGCCGGGCCAGGCCGCGGTGCATCTCGGCCGCGTGCTCGCCCAGCTCGAGCATATCGCCGAGCACCGCGATGCGGCGACCGCGGTCGCCGAGATCGGCCATCCCGAGCACCTGCAGCGCCGCGGTGACCGCGACCGGGCTGGCATTGTAGCTTTCGTCGATCAGCAGAAAGGATCCGGCCCCGGAAGCACCGTCCAGGCGCACCCTCTGGCGCGCGCCCCGGCCCTTGAGAAGGTCCACACCCGACAGCGTTCGCGCGGCCGCGGCGACGTCCTGGCCCACCGCCTTCACCGCGAGCAGGACGGCGAGGCTGTTGAGCACCCAATGCTCCCCGGGCGCTGACAGGACGTAGCGCACCGGCTCGCCAAGGATGGTCGCCTCGACGGCGCTGCTCGTGGCGTGCAGGTCGGCCTTGTCGATCCGGGCTTCGGCGTCCGAGTGGCGGCCGAAGCTCCAGATCCGGCCCAGACCCTGTGTCCGGGCGTGCGCCACCAGCCGCGGAAAGTGCGCATTGTCCCGCTTCAGGATGGCGGTGCCGTCGGGCCCCATGCCGGCGAAGATCTCCGCCTTGGCGTCGGCGATCCCCTCGACGCTGTCGAAGTTCTCGATGTGGACGGCCTCGACGGTGGTGATGATGGCGACGTCCGGCTTGACCAGGCAGGACAGGGGCGCGATCTCGCCGCCGTGGTTCATGCCGAGCTCGAAGATGCCAAAGGCGGCGCGGACCGGCAGACGGGCCAGGCTGAGCGGCACGCCCCAGTGATTGTTGAAGCTGCCCGGGCTGGCATGGGTGTCGCCGAACCCGCCGAGGGCGAGGCCGAGCGCCTCCTTGGTGCCGGTCTTGCCGACCGAGCCGGTCACCCCCACCAGACGGGCTTCGGTGCGCAGCCTGGCGTAGCGACCGAGCGCCGCCAGACCCTCGAGCGTGTCGTCGACCGGCAGCAGATTGGCGCTCTCGGGGACATTCGGCGGCGCCCGGTGCACCAGCGCCGCGACCGCGCCCTTGCGGAAGGCGTCGGCGACGAACTCATGGCCGTCGAAGCGTGGGCCTGCGATGGCCACGAAGAGATCGCCCGGCCGTATGGTCCGGCTGTCGATCGAGACGCCATGCGCCGTCCAGGAGCCGGACACGGAGCAGCCTGTCGCCGCCGCGGCGTCGACCGAGGTCCAAAGAGGCTCACCGCCGGACGTCCACTGGTCGCTCATCGCTCGCCACCCCCGGCACGCCCCTCCTGCCGGACCAGCAGGTCCCGGACGGTCTCGCGATCGTCGAAGGGCCTGACGGCATCGCCGATGATCTGTCCACGCTCATGGCCCTTGCCGGCCACGAGCAGGGTGTCGCCCGGCGTGAGCTCGCCGATCGCCGCGGCGATGGCCTCGGCGCGGTCGCCGATCTCGCGGCCCCCGGGGCAGGCGACGAGCACGGCCGCCCGGATCGCCTCCGGAGCCTCGCTGCGCGGATTGTCGTCCGTCACGATGACCCGGTCGGCCAGCCGTGCGGCGATGGCGCCCATCTCGCCGCGCTTGCCCGGATCGCGGTCGCCGCCGCAGCCGAACACAAGGACGAGCCGACCGGCCGTGTGCGCTCGCAAGGCGGCAAGCGCGGCGGCGAGGGCGTCGGGGGTGTGGGCGTAATCCACGTAGATCGCCGCCCCGGCCGGATGCTCGCCGACCCGCTCCAGGCGACCGGGCACGCTCCGCAGGCAGGCCAGAGCGTCGATCGCGTCCGCCGGATCAACCTCGTCGGCGGCCAGCACGAGTCCGAGGGCGCACAGGGCATTGAGGGCCTGAAAGGCGCCCGTCAGGGGCAGGTCGACGGTACGGGACAGGCCGAGACCGGTCAGGCTCAGCCGCGTGCCGCCGGCACGCGGCTCCGCGTCGATGATCCGGAGGTCCGTCGCCGTCCGACCATAGGTGAGCACGCGGCGGCCGGCCCGCAGGGCCCGCTGCGACAGCGCGTCGGCCTCGGGCGCGTCGGCGTTCAGCACCGCGGTGCCGGCGGGAAGGAGCACCTCGTCGAACAGACGTGCCTTCGCCTCGAAATAAGCCGACATGCTGCCGTGGAAGTCGAGATGATCACGGCTGAGATTGGTGAAGCCGGCGGCCTGGACACGCACGCCGTCGAGCCTGTGCAGAGCCAGCCCGTGGGACGAGGCTTCCATGGCCAGACGGGTGATGCCGTGCCCCGCGATCTCGGAAAGGGTCTCGTGGAGCGGCACGGGATCGGGAGTGGTCAGCCGGCCCGGACGCTCGAGGCCGTCCATGCGCAGGCCCAAGGTGCCCAGGCTTGCCGCCCGGCGGCCGAGCGTGGACCAGATCTGCTCGGCGAACAGGGCTGTCGAGGTCTTGCCGTTGGTGCCGGTCACCGCCACGACGATCTCGGGCTGCCGGGCATGGAATGCGGCGACCAGAAGGGCGAAGCGGCGCCGCGGCCGCGGATCCGTCAGCAGCGGGATCGAGGCCGCCTCCGGCGGCAGGACGGTTCCCTCCGGGGCGAGGATCGCGGCCGCGCCCCGACGTGCCGCGTCGGCGATGAAGTCGCGTCCGTCGGTCCGGGTGCCCGGCAGCGCGGCGAAGAGGAAGCCGGGCGCAACCGCCCTCGAGTCGTCGGTCAGCCCGGTCAGGCCGAGCTGACGGATCTCGTCGACGTCCGATCGCGCCAGGCTGCTGGTCGTCATCGCGCCGCCACCGAAAGCAGGCCGGGATCGCGCGGAACGACCTCGAGATCGAGCGCCGCGCGGATCGCCGGGTCATTACCGTCCACGGCCGGGATGCCGAGCATTGGACCCATGCGCTCGATCACCCGACGCACGACCGGCGCCGCGACCCAGCCGCCGGTGGCAAAGCCGTGGGTTGCGTCCGTCCCCTTCGGCTCATCGAGCATGGCGAATACGACGAATTCGGGGCTGTGAATGGGAAAGGCGGCAACGAACGAGGACAGCCTCGCGCTGCGGTCGTAGCGGCGGCCGGCGGCCTTCTCGGCCGTCCCGGTCTTGCCGCCGACCAGGTAGCCGTCGGCGTCGGCATGCCGGCCGGTGCCGTGCAGCACGGCCAAGCGCAGCAGGCGGCGCATCGAATCGGAGGTCTCGCCGAGCAGCACCCGATCGGCCGAGGCCGATCCGGCCACATCCCGCTTCAGGATGGTCGGCGGCACCAGCATGCCGCCGTTTACCGTGGCGCCCACCGCGCTCGACAACTGCAGGGGCGTGACCGCCAAGCCATGGCCGAAGGCGATGGTCTTGGTGTTGATCTCCCGCCACGGCGACGGGACCATCGGTTGTCCCACCTCGGGCAGCTCCACCGGGGAGGGCGTGAGCAGGCCGAGCCGCCCAAGATAGGCCTGCTGGCCCGCGGTGCCGACCTCCTCGATCAGCCGGACCGAGCCGATGTTGGAGGAATGCATGAAGATCTCCGGAACCGTCAGCCAGCGGTTTTCCGGATGATGGTCGTTGATCACGAACCGGCCGACGCGGATCGGCTCTCGCGCGTCAAAGGCGTCGCTAAGGTCGGCGGCGCCACTGTCGAGCGCCATGGCCGTGCTCATGATCTTGAATGTCGAACCCATCTCGTAGACGCCGAGCGTGGCCCGGTTGAAGCGGCCCTGGGCCGCGCTTGCCATGGGCTCGTAGGGGTTGAACGACGGCAGCGACACGAGGGCAAGCAGCTCGCCGGTGCGGGCATGCAGGATCAGCCCAGCGCCGCCGATGGCCCGAAACTCCTCGATGGCGGCCGCCAGCTCGTCATGGAGGAGCTGCTGCAGGCGAACATCGAGCGACAGCGCCAGGGGCGAGCCGTGGCGCCGCAGCCGCTCATCGAAGCGCCGCTCAATGCCGGCGATCCCGATGTTGTCCATGTCGGTGAAGCCCAGGACATGGGCGGTTAGCTCGCCGGCCGGATACAGGCGCCGCTGCTCGCTCTGGAAGGCAAGGCCGGGAATGCCCAGGCGATTGACCGCGTACTGCTCGCGGGGCGTGAGCCGACGCTTCAGCCAGACAAAGCGGCGCTCCGAGGAGAGATCCCGGATCAGCGCGTCCCGGTCGAGCCCGGGCAGTACCTCGAGGAGCCGGTCGGCGGCTCGCTCGGGCTCCGGCACCCGTGAGGGGTCGGCGTAGAGCGAGGCCACCGGCAGGCTGGCCGCGAGCAGCTCCCCGCGACGGTCGACGATGTCGGCGCGGGTCGTGACCGGGGTCGGTGGAGCGGCCGCGATCCTGCCCGGCTCGAGCCCATGGCCGAGCAGGGTCACATCGACCAGCCGGCAGCCGACCGCGACAAAGGCCATCACAAACATCAGCCCGGCCAGGGTCAGGCGCAGGCGGGTCAGCTCCAGGGCCTGCGCGGCCCGCCCGACCAGCCGCACGCCCCGGTCGGCCGTGTCATCCTCGGGATCGCTCATGTGGCCAACAGGTACGGTCATGGCTCCAATTCTCCGACTGGAGCGTCGGTGGCCGGTCCGAACTGGGCGTTCTGGCGCGAGCGGAAGGCGTTCAGAAGCTCATCGAGAGGGTCCTTGTCCGTCGCCGGCGCCGATGCCAGCTCGGTGCGCGGCACCAAGGGCAAGGGCGCTTGCGGCCCGGGCCGAGCCGTTCCGGGCCGGGCGGCCGGAGGTGGCGGTGGCGCGACCGGCCGGATCAGAGGCCCGCGCGAGGGCGGCGCGGCGGCTTGACCGGGGTCGGATGGCGCCGCCGGCTTGACCGAGGGCAGCGGCACGACAGGCAGCGCGGCCACCAGCGCGGGCGGCTCGCGCGCGCCTTCGGGCGTGACCTCGGGCGCGTCGGCTGGCGGCGCCGCAGGCGGCAGCGGGCGCGGAATGGCGTCGACCTCCTGAATGATCGCATCGGCCCGGATCGGCTCGAGCGCCAGCAGCTCCCCGGCCCGGTCGCGGAGCAGGCCGGGATGGCTGAGGTACGCCCACTCGGCACGGAGCACGCGGAGCGCCTCCTGCTCGGCGACGATGCGGTCGTTGAGCCGGGTCAGCTCGAGCTCCAGGGACTGCGCCTCGTGCCCGACACGGAACAGGATCGTCGTCATCACGCCCACGATGGCGATCGGTATGCTCCAAGCCAGCAGGCGCCCCCGTCTCATGCCGCCTCCCGGTTTGGCCAGGGCGGCGCGTCCGTGCGCTGGGCGCCGCGCAGACGGGCTGACCGGCTGCGCGGATTGAGGCGCGTTTCCTCCGAGGTTGGGCGGATCGGCTTGCGGGTGATGAGCCGGAAGGTTGGGGCAGGCCGCGACGGCAGCGGCTCATGTCGCGACACTCCGGCGGCCGACGCGCTGCGGTCCACCAGGAATCGCTTTATCCGCCGGTCCTCCAGGCTGTGGAATGCCACCGCCGCCAGCCGGCCCCCTGGGCGCAGCAGGCGCTCGGACGCCTGAAGGCCGCGCTCGACTTCGCCCAGCTCGTCATTGACCGCGAGGCGTAGGGCCTGAAACGAGCGTGTGGCGGGGTCGATGCCATCCTTCGCCGCCGGCACAATGCCGCGGACGAGGTCCGCCAAGTGCTCGGTCGTCCGGATCGGCTGCTCGTCGCGGGCTTGGACGATGGCGCGCGCGATCCGCCGCGCCAGCCGTTCCTCACCGTAGTCGCGCAGGATGCGCGTCAGCTCGTTCTCCGACAGCCGATTGACGAGATCCGCCGCGGTCGGCCCCGCGCGCTCCATGCGCATGTCCAAGGGGCCGGCGGCGCGAAAGGAGAAGCCGCGGCGGGCATCGTCCAGCTGCGGCGAGGAGACGCCAAGGTCGAAGGCCACGGCGTCGATCAGGCCGAAATGGGCCGTCGCGACCAGCCTTTCCATGTCTCCGAACCGGCCATGGACCAGCGTGAGGCGGCCATGGAACCGCGCCTCCAGGGACGTCCCGGCCTGGATCGCGTCGGGATCGCGGTCGAGCCCGATGACCCGGCAATCGGCGGCATCCAGGAATGCCCGAGCGTAGCCGCCGCGCCCGAAGGTCGCATCGACGATGATGTCGCCATCGGAGGGTGCAACGACCCTGAGGATCTCGGAGAGCAGCACCGGGCGGTGTGTGCCCTGCTCCGCGGAGGAGTCTTCCGGCGAGGTCATCGGCCGCCTCCTTCGCTGCCGGATGGCGGCTGCGCCGACGTGCTCGGCAGCGCGCGGCCGCGCGTGATCTCCTGACGCCGGGCCCGATAGGCTTCATAGGCCTCCGGCTGCCAGATCTGGAAGCGCTCGCCTCGGCCTATGAAAAGGGCCTGATCCGAAATGCCGGCAAACTCCATCAACTCCTTTGGTACGACAATCCGCCCCTCTGGATCGAAACGAATTTCAACGCTTTCAGAAAAATACTCATCTTCGAAAGCGTCCCGATCTTCCGAGCCGATCGGCAATTGGGAGATCGCCTCCTGGACCTTGTCCATGAACCGCTCCGTCAACCCGTCGATGGCACCGTCCGCAAGATTAGGCTTCAAATAAATGTGATGCGCGCCCTGCTCCTCCACGACCGAGCGGAACTGGGCGGGAACACTGATGCGCCCCTTCCGGTCGATCTTATTGGAGTATCGCGATGTGAAACGGCGCATCTATTCCCGCTTTCCGCGGCACGCTTCCTGCGCGCGCCGGTCCCCCCGCGACCGGCGACGGCAGCCACGAGAGCCCGGCGCCGAAATCTTGGGAGATCATGGGATATCATGGGTCACGATGGCCGGTCAACGCCAATGCTCTGTAGAATGTGGGATTTCGCAACATTCACGACGCTTTTTCGGCGATGCCTGTGGGCAGGTTTGAGGAAAAATTCGGTGAATTCACCGTTCCTTCAGCAATGACCCTTCCCTCGACGCAGACGTTGCGCGATATGTTCAGCGAACGTTCCAAGAATTTTTCGCGGCCAAACGACCGCGATACCCGGAAGCGGCAATGTCCCACGGTTTCCCATGCCCGCCCAGCATACCGCGCGCACGACCCAGTCGCCATCGTGGTCCTGCTGTGCGCAAGTCTGTGGGAAATCTGAGGAGGCCGAGATCAAGCCTGCGTCACGCCAAGCGCGACCGTGCCTCGAACTGGCGGCAAATGAACAATCCTGTCTAGGGAGCCCGGAAGCTCCGCGCCCGGCCATAGAGCGTTTTCGCCGGACGCGGACTCGGCACGGCCCGCTCCCCCGGCCAGCCTGAGCATGCTGTCGTTGGGTGGCCGGGCGGAGGAGCGGGCCGGCAATGCCACTTGAGCCGGAAACACCCAAGATCATGGAGTGGCCGGCGTGCTTGCCGGCGACGAATGGGCCATCGGGCCGGGCCGATGGCGCCTTGAACGGCCCAAGCCAGCGGCGCGAGACGCGGACCGGTCAACGCTGGTCGAGACGGAGCTCGATCCGGCGGTTCCGGGCCAGGGCCTGCTCGGTGCCGGATTGGTCAAGGGGTTGGTGCTCCCCAAAACCGGCGGCGGCCAGGCGCTCGGGCGGAATGCCCTGGGACACCAGGTAACGCACGACCTCAGTCGCACGCGCGGTGGAAAGCTCCCAGTTCGACGGATAATCGGTCGTGACGATCGGCCGCCGATCGGTATGCCCGTCGACCCGCAGGATCCAGTCGGTGTCCTCGGGGAACTCCTCGGCCATCTCGAGCAGCGTGTCGGCGAACTCGGCAAGCCGAGCGCGGCCTTCGGCGCCGAGCGCGGCCGAGCCGGTGCCGAACAGCACCTCCGACTGGAACACGAAACGGTCTCCGACGATCTGGATCCCCGGACGGTTGCCCAGGACCTCGCGCAATCGCCCGAAAAACTCGGAACGATAGCGGTTGAGCTCCTCAACCCTGCGCACCAGCGCCTGATTGAGCCGCGCCGACAGATTGGCGATCTCGAGATCCTGGGCCGTGACCTGGGATTCGGACTCCCTGAGCGCGGTCTCGACACGGGACAGCTGGGATCGAAGCCGAGCCAGCTCCTCCGATACCCGGGACAGCTCGTTCCGTTGCCGGGTCGTCAGCGCCTGCTCCTCGTCGAGGGCAGCCTCGGTGTTCTCAAGGCTCCGGACCAGCTGGTCGATCCGGATATCGCGATCCTCGATCGCGCCTTGCGCCAGGGTGGTCCGCTCCCGCGCCTCACCCAGCTGCACCTCGAGGGCCCTGCTGCGGTCCCGCAACGTGCCGAGCTCCTCAAGCAGCCGGTCCCTCTCCTCCGCGCTGAGCCTCAGGCGGACGGTCATGTCCTCCGCTTCCTGCCGTGCGGAGGCGAGCTCGCTCTCGCGGTCCTCGAGACGGTCGCGCAGTCGGAGGATCTCATCGTCGCTCAGGCTCAGGCGATCCTGCAGCTCCTCGATCTCCTCCTCCGACTCCGTCAGTCGACGAGCGAGCTGCTCGCCCCGTTGGTTGGCGTCCGCTGCCTGCTCCCGCAGCTCGACGGCCAGCGCCGCCGTTCGGTCGATCTGCTCGCTCAGCGTCTCGTTCTGCGCTTCCGCGGCCTCCACTTCCTCGCGCAGCCGGCTTGCCAGGCTCTCGCTGGCCTCAAGCTCACGATCAAGCCGGGCGAGATCCTCCTCGCGAGCCCTTAGCGCCAGGGTCAGGGACGCCACCTGAACCTCCAGGTCGTCCCGCGCCGCCCGCAAGGCCTGCAGATCGTTCTGCAGGCTGGCGATTTCCCGAAGGCGCAGCTCGAGGGCGTTCTCACTTACCCGGACGCTCTGCAGCGCCTGCGCCAGCTCCTGGTCGAGAGCAGTGCGGTCGTCGGCCAGCTCGGCCTTGTCGGCCTCGGCCTGCGCCAGGGCACGGCGGAGCCGATCGCGTTCGCCCGCCAAATCCGTGACGCGCCCGCTCAGCGTGTCACGCTCTGCCACTGCGTTCTGAAGATCGGCCGATATTTGGGCGAAGCGTGCGCGGAGATCGGCATTCTCCTCGCGCTCCAGCGCCAGAAGGTCGCCCAGCTCGGCGATCTGCCGGTTGAGCCGGTTCAGCATCTCGTCCCGGCCGGACAGGACATTGGACAGGTAGAATTGCGCGACCATGAACACCATGAGCACGAAGATGACCACCATCAGCAAGGCCGACAGTGCATCGACGAACCCGGGCCAGATGTTCGGGGATCGGGACGTGGGGCCGGCGCGGTTCAGGCGGTACATGGCAGGCGTGGCATCAGGCCGGGCCGGCGGCCGTCACTCGTCCTCGGCACCTTCGGCCAGCGCCGCGATGGTGCGGGACAGCGTCTTGATCTCGCTTCGAACCTCTCCAATGGTTTGGTTGCGGTTTTGTTCCAGATCATCCGAGATCTGCCTCAGAAGGGTCTCGATGTTTCGGATATGCTGGCGCGACCCTTCGTCAATGCCGAAGCCGTCCGCGCCCGCGATCTCGCTGAGGCGTGCGAGCAGGGGCCTCAGCTCGTGCTGGCTCTCGGCGACCCGGACCATCACGGTCTGCTGAGTCCGCATGTGGTCGTTCAGCGTCGCCAGCTTCTCGGCCAGCAGATGCATGGCGCCGACGGACTCGCGCCGGCTCTGCTCATTGGCGGCGAGAAGCCGCTGCACCGAATCAAGGTTTTCCGCCGTCTGTCCCACCAGTCCCTGAAGGTAGGCCGGCAGCGCCGGCTCACCGTCGCCTGGAACCGCGCCGCCTCCGGTCAGTCGAGCGGTCCCGGACAGCCAATCCTCAAGCTCGTTGTAGAACCGGTTCTGCGCCTGGCTGGCCTGCAGCTCGAGGAAGCCCAGCACGAGCGAGCCCGCCAGGCCAAACAGGGACGAGCTGAACGCTGTGCCCATACCCGCGAGCGGCGCCTCGAGACCTTCCTTCAGGTCGCTGAATACGAGCGCCAGATCCCCTTCCTCGATGGACAGGCCGCCAATGACCTGCCCGACCGCCGATATCGTCTGCAGGAGTCCCCAGAAGGTGCCGAGCAGGCCAAGGAAGATCAGCACGCCGATGAGATAGCGGGAAATTTCCCGACTCTCGCCGAGCCGGGCTCCGACACCGTCGAGCACGGATCGCATGGCCATGGCCGACATGGTCAGGCGTCCCTGGCGCTCGCCGATCATGCGCGCCAGGGCGCCGAGCAGACGCGGCTCCGGCGCGGGACTCGCCGTCTGTGGACGGTGCGATTGCACGCTTTCCAGCCAGGCGATCTCCGGCTTCAGCGTCAGAACCGACCGATAGGCGTAGGCGATGCCGAGGATGGTCATGCCCAGGATGACGCCGTTCAAGGCCGGGTTGGCGTCAAAGGCCCGCAGCAGCCCCTGCCCGAGCACGAGCGCGACGACGATCACGACCACCACGAAGAGGGTCATTCGCGTCAGGTAGCGCGTCGGGCGCGACAGGCGCGTTGCCTCGGCGGGCTGTCGGTCCCTGGCAACGGCGACCATGGCCTCTTCCGGATCCGCTAGGGTGACAGGATAAGGTCGACCCGGTCGGCAGGCCCTTCAGAAGCCGTGTTGCCGAGGGCCCGCACGCTGACCTGACGGCTGTCGGCGCCGCGGTCGATGAGGAACGTCCGAACGACGAGCGCCCGGTTTAGGGAAAGCCGGCGCGCGCGGCTGGCCGCGTCGGCGTCGCCGGCGGCATAGGCGCGCATCTGCAGGCTGAGGTCGGGCTCCGTCCTGAGGCGCCGGGCCAGCCCGCTCAGCAGGGTGCCGGCGCTCTCACTGAGTTGATCCGAGCCTTCGGCGAAAAGGATGCGAAACCCCTGGCCGTCCGGAAGCGCCGCCACGCTTCGCCCCACCGGCGCCGGCGCGCCCGGCTCGGGCTCGAGACGCTGCGGACGCGGCGGCGGCTCGGAGGAATCCGCTCCGGGAGCGGGCGGTCGTTCCGTAAGGATGGCCGGTCGCGGTGGCGGCGTCACCGTTCCCAGGGCCGGCGGGTCGGGAGCGGCCTGCGGCACGGTGCGCCGCGGCGGCGACAGCTCGGCCGGCGGCGGCACTGGTCTCAGCATCGGCTGGGGCGGGACGCTGGCCGGACCCTCCCGCTCCCGTGCGGCCGCCGGCCCGGCGTCATCGCCGGAGCGACCGGCCGGCTCGGCCGTCGGATCCGTTCCCGCGCTCGCGGCGGCATCCTCCCGTGATGGCAGGGCCGGCCTGGGCGGCGGCCGGGTGGACCGCAGATCGGGCACGGAGCTTGATCGAGGAGCACCACCCATCCCCTGCTCGACCTCGCTCCCGGCCGCTCTGCCCGGCTCGGCGACCGACGCGTCGAGCGCGTCGAGCGCGCCCCAGTCGATCTCAACGGCCGGCCGGCGGGACGACCGCTCCTCACCGCCGATCACGATCTGGGCGGAGGCCGAGCTTACCCCGTGCACGAGCGAAAGCAGGATCAGAACCAGACGCATCGAGGACGTGCCCGCAGCCCGCCACCACGAGACAATCGCATTGCCAAGCCCGGACGCCAGAATTGACCCCTGCCGCTCACGTTGCCGACCCCCAGACCCGGCGGAAGCGCCGCGACCATAGCCAAGCGATGTCACTGCGGCAACGATGGTACGCATTTCCATCGCCACCGATCTCGCAAAATGAACCACTCGCCGGTAGTCGGTCAGTATGGCGCGAGTGAGGCGCCCGCCGGCCCGAGACGGCGGGGCTATCGATCGTGGCGTCCAGCCGCCCTGGCATCGCGCAGCGCCTTCCCGAGCTCGCCATGGATCGCCGGATTGGCCGCCAGGATGCTCTCTCCGTGCAGGGCGTCCCGTCCCCCGGTCACCTCGGTGACGAACCCGCCCGCCTCCCGGACCAGGATGATGCCGGCGCCGACGTCCCAGGGGTTGAGGCCCCGTTCCCAGAAGCCGTCGTAGCGGCCGGCAGCGACGAAGGCCAGATCCAGCGCCGCGGAGCCGAAGCGGCGGATGCCGGCGATCCGTGGCATGATGGCGGCGAGCTCGGCCATGAACATCTCGGCGTCGCCGCGGCCGAGAAAAGGCATTCCGGTGGCGATCAGGGAGTCCGCCAGCATGCGCCGGCCGGACACGCGGAGCCGCCGATCGTTCAGATAGGCGCCCTGGCCCTTCTCCGCTGCATAGGTCTCGTCCGTGATCGGATTGTGGACGATGCCGGCGACAATCTCGCCCTGCCGCTCCAGGGCGATCGAGATGGCGAAATGAGGGATCCCGTGGAGGAAATTGGTGGTGCCGTCGAGCGGATCAACGATCCAACGGCGCCCTTCGGGATCGGTGGGCGCGATGGGCTCGCTTTCCTCCATCAGAAAGCCGAAGCCCGCACGCGCCTTGGCAAGCTCGTCCCGGACCGTCCGCTCGGCCTTGCGGTCGGCCGTCGAGACAAAGTCGGCAGGCCCCTTGCGCGATACCTGGAGCTGCTCCACCTCCCCGAAGTCGCGGATCAGCGCGCGGCCCGCGCGCTCGGCCGCGCGCACCATGACGTTGACCAGAGCCGAGCGTAAAGGCATGGCGCGAAAGGGCCCAGGCTGCGGCGCAGAAGCGGGGGTCTCGGCAGGCCGATCGTCTAATCCTTCGCCCGTTCCACATAGCTGGCGTCGGCGGTGCCGACCACCACGCGGGTGCCTGTCTCGATGTGGGGCGGCACCATCACCTTCACGCCGTTCTCCAGGATCGCGGGCTTGTAGGACGACGACGCGGTCTGCCCCTTCACGACCGGCTCCGCCTCGACGATCTCCATGGTCACCTGAGGCGGCAGTTGAACGCCGATTGGGGTGCCCTCATGGGTGGTGACGGTGCATACCATGCCTTCCTGGAGGAACTGCGCGGGAGGGCCGATCAGCTCCTTGTCGAGCTCCATCTGCTCGAAGCTCTCCTTGTCCATGAACGTGCAGCGACTGTCCTCGGCGTAAAGAAACTGCATCTCATGCTCGTCCAGTCGCGCGCGCTCGACCGTCTCCTGGGTGCGAAACCGCTCGTTGGTCTTCGTCCCGGACCGTATGTCGCGCATCTCGACCTGGACCACCGCCGCGCCCTTGCCCGGCTGGATAATGTCGCTCTTCAGCACGACCCAGAGCTTGCCGTTGTGCTCCAGAACGTTCCCGGCGCGGATGGTGATGGCGTTGACTTTCATGAACCTTGTCCGTGGCGCCTCGGGTCGTCTACACGCCGGGGACGGTAGCAGCAAGCCAGGGGGGAGGCAACGTGGCCCCCGGTTCCGAAGAATCGGCCATGACGCCGGTCCAGCCGGTTCGGTGGTGGCGCCCGGACAGCCTGGCGAGGCGCCGTCAGCGGCTTGAGGCCCGCGCTGCGCTCACCCGGGCCACGCGCGACTGGTTCCTGACCCGCGGCTTCCTCGAGGTTGAGACGCCGGCTCTCCAGCCTTCACCCGGCATGGAGCCACACCTCCAGGCGTTCGAGACCCTCTTGAGGGACGAGCGCCACGGTCGGCCCGAGCCCCGTTACCTTCACACGTCGCCCGAGCTCGCCATGAAGAAGCTGCTGGCGGCCGGGCTTCCGCGGATCTTCCAGATGGCCCGGGTGTTCCGCAACGGCGAGCGTTCCGCGCTGCACCATCCCGAGTTCACCATGCTGGAATGGTATCGGGCCGGGGCCCTCTACCGGGATCTCATCGAGGATTGCCGCGGGCTGCTCGAGACCGCCTCGGCCGTGGTCGGCGATCCGGGCGCGCTGCGACGGGGCGATCTGCAGGCGGACCCCAGGGCGGACTGGACGGTGCTCACCGTCGCTGAGGCGTTCAGCCGATACGCCGGCATCGACCTCCTCGCCACCACGCCCGACCCGTCCAGTCCGGACCTCGGCCGCCTGGACGCGCAGGCCAGGGCCATCGGACACCAGGCGCGGGCCGGCGATCGCTGGGAGGATCTCTATTTCCGTATCTTTCTCGACCGCATCGAGCCGAGACTCGGCGTTGGCGCTCCGACGGTACTCATGGACTACCCGGCGTCAATGGCCGCTCTGGCGCGGCTGAAGCCCGAGGACCCCCGGGTGGCCGAAAGGCTCGAGCTTTACGTGTGCGGCGTCGAGCTGGCCAACGGCTTCGGCGAGCTCGTCGATCCGGCCGTCCAACGGTCCCGTTTCGAGGCCGACATGGCACTGAAGCAGGTCTTGTACGGTGAGCGCTACCCCATCGACGAGGACTTCCTGGCGGCGCTGTCCTTCGTCCCTCCGAGTGCCGGCATGGCGCTTGGGCTGGATCGCTTGGCCATGCTGGTGACCGGCGCCGAGCGGATCGAGGAGGTGCTCTGGGCCCCCGTGGATCCTCCGGCCGGCTTGGGCTGAAGCCTCTCCGACCGAGCCGTCCGGCCGGGATGCCCCGGGGAAGAGGGACAGGCTCCGGCCATCTGGGTCCGCTGACCGGGCCACCGAATGACTCCGTCCTTATCGTCGGCGCGTCCGCCTCACGGGCTCGCGGTCAGCCGGATCGGCGTGGCGGAGACGGGTGGCGCGGCCTGATTCGCCTCCTGCCGCTCGAGCCGCTGCTCCAGCAGCGCGATCTCGGCGTCGTATTCGTCGTGCGCCTCGGCGCAGCGCTCCACCCGCGCGACCGGGAACACCTCGACCATCAACTGTCGCACATCCTGCCACGCCGACTCGATGAAGCCTGAGTCGCCGCCAGCGCGCACGCGCTGGCTCATCGCCTCGGTCAGGAACGAGCAGGCTTCGTGCTTGCGCGCCTCAATTCGATAGAGGTCGTGCTCAAGACCGCGCGCGTCCGCTTGCTCAAGCACCATCTGATCCTCCCAGAAGGTGGCGCTTTCCTCCTGGAGCATGTCCTTGACATCGGTCCCGCAGCCGGCCAGGGCGGCTCCGCCCGCCAGAAGGACGCCGGCCAGGACGCAACGAGCCCGGGAATGCCGCGGGGCACGCAAAGTCGATCCCGACTCGCTCCTGGACCCTTCCGAGGGCCAGGCCCCGGCAAAAAAAGGAATCGTTCCCATCGTACCGCCTCCTCCCAGCATCTCCGGGACTGATTATTGCTGCCGTCACCTCTTTCAGTGTGAAGTAACACCGCTAAACGACGGTGTAATTAACGCTATTGCCTGCCTGCGACTCTTTTCTTACAAACTTATGATAGGTTCTTGTCGGTGACTCGGCAACCATTCGGGCTCGATCCGCTCCGGCATGCCGAAGGGATCGGGCCTGCACCCGATTCCGTCGGATACTAGCAGGCCGGGACACATTCGCCACAAGTCACGCCGCATCGGTCACCGCCTTTTGTCACGGCTCCATGCTCATGAGTACGGCTGAGCGGCAACTAGGTTCCGAGATGGCCGCTCCGAACGGCCCGACCGTGCTCGGCGATGCGCAAGGACGCCTGATCCGGCACGCTCCATACCGCTTCAGTCACCGCAACGAAATCCGCGCCGGCCCGTGCCAGTCGGGCCGCCTGATGCGGGCTCTCGGCCGAGAAGGCGACGGAAGGCAGTTCCATGAGCTCGGCCCACCACCGCACCAGCTCCTCGTCAGCATCAAGCCCGACAAAGTCGGCATCCCGTTCACCGGCCAGCATGGCGGCGTGCCGACTGTGACCGGCGTGAACGCCGAGGCTGCGGTCGCCGCCCACAAGTCGCCGGGCCGAAGGAACATCGTCGCCCGGATCCAGCCGGACCCCGTCGCAGAACGTGGCCGCTGCCAGAGCCGGCCATCGGTGCAGCAGGACGGCGACCCCGCGATCCTGGGCCGGCTCACGCCACAGCCCGATCGCCTCGCGCCATGCCCGCTCGTCGTCGCAGTCCAGCCCGATCTCCAAGCAGGCGACTGGACCCGCCGCCAGTGCCGTTGCCAGCTCCGAGGTCCGGGCGCGGATCTCGGCGACTGACGGCGGCGACGGCAGGTAAAGCCGGCATTCGGCCACGGTCGGCAGCCGTCGGCCCGTGGCTCCGACCTATTGGGCCGGAACCAGCTCCTCCTGACCCTTGAAGATCCGGACCAGGCGGTCGAACAGGGCAAGCGCCTCGTCGCGCGGCCGCTGGAAGCTGTTGCGCCCAATGATCGAGCCGTTGCCGCCACCTTCGTAGATCGCCCGGGCATCCTCGTAGATGGCATCCTCACCCTTCTGGGCTCCGCCGGAGAACACCACGAGCCGCCGGCCGTTGAAGCAGGCCTGCACAATATGCGCGACCCGCTCGGCCATGGTGGCACGGGGAATGCCCTGCTTCTCATACACCTTCTTCGCCTCGTCCTGCTCCAGATAGTCGGTGGGCAGCTTCACCTTGACTATGTGCGCGCCAAGAAGGCAGGCGAGATGCGCGGCATAGGCGTCGACGTCGAGCGCCGTCTCGCCATCCTTGGACAGGGTGCCGCCGCGCGGATAGGACCAGATCACGGTCGGCAGGCCGTAGCCGAGCGCCTCCTGGCGCAGCTCCCGGATTTCCTCGAACTGATCGTACATCTTGTCGGAGCCGGGGTAGACGGTGAACCCGATGGCGTTGGCGCCGATCCGCAACGCATCGCGCACCGAGGCCGTCACCGCCTGGTCCGGTCCCTGCTTGTCCCGGAACAGCGTGTTTGCGCTGTTCATCTTGAGGATCAGCGGGATCTGCCCGGCAAAGCTGTCAGCCCCCGCCTCGAGCGAGGGCAGCGGCGCGGCGTAGGCGTTCAGCCCGGCATCAACGGCCAGCTGGTAAAGGTAATGCGGGTCGTAGGCCGGCGGGTTCGGGGCGAAGCTGCGCGTTGGACCATGCTCGAAGCCCTGGTCCACGGGCAGGATGACCATCTTGCCGGTGCCGCCGAGCCGGCCGGCCATGAGGATGCGGGCGAGATTTGCCTTCACCCCCGGATTGTCGCTCTCGTAGTTGCCGAGGAGCTTCTTCACGCGTTGCGTCGTCTTCATCGTCGGCATCCCTATCGTCGGCATCCCTGTTGTTGCCGGTCGTGGTCGCTCGGTCTTCGGGGGATCATGCGTGCTGGATAGCCCAGGGCGCGGCCGTAAATCAACGGTCGGCCCCCGGCGCCGGATCCGGCTCGCCGGACAACCAGCGCCGGCAGTCGCGCACCATGTCGGAGCTGGTGCGGGGATCGAACGCGAATGGCCGGCGGTCCGCGACGGTCATCCCGGTCGCGCCGGCCATGCCGCGCAGCTTGCCGGCAAGCTCCGCATCGCCGGTGAAGATGATGCGGTGGACGCCGGCCCTCATGGCCCCCATGGCGTCTCCGGCACGGTCGCGGCAGTCGAGCCAGGCCTCGATGACGAGATCGGGATATTGCCGGCCGAGCTCCACGACAACCGCCTGGAACCACTCCGCGCCAGCATAGGCCGCGGCGCCCGGCGCGGTGACCAGGGTGAGCGGCACGCCCAGGCCCGTGGCCGCCTCGGCGGCAGCCCGGGCGTGCTCGAGACCGTGGAAGGTGACGGCCCGCGAAGCGCCGCCGCCCCCTCCCTTGGCCGGGCTCATCTCGTCGGACCGGCCTAGACGACGGCGATCGACTTGCCTTGCGAGTTCAGGTCGATGAACGCCTCGGTCAGCCGCTCGACGACGCCCAACTCGGCGGCGCGGAGCCATTTCCGCGGATCGTACTGCTTCTTGTAGGGCGCGTCGGTCTCCGGATCGACCTGATACTTGAAGGCCTTGGGATTCTGCTCGACGTACCGGCCGACCGCCGCGGCGAAGGCGAACTGCGTGTCGGTGTCGATGTTCATCTTGAACACGCCGTACCCGAGGGTCTCGGTGATCTTGGCCTTCTCCGAGCCGGATCCGCCATGGAACACCAGGTTGAGCGGGTTCGGACCGGTGCCGTGCCGCTCCTGCACCAGCGCCTGCGAGTTCCGCAGGATCTCCGGCCGCAGCTTGACATTGCCGGGCTTGTAGACGCCGTGCACGTTGCCGAACGAGGCCGCCACGCTGAAGTGACCGAGCGGTGACAGCATCTCATAGGCCTCGAGCACATCCTCTGGCTGCGTATAGAGGTGGGCGTTGTCCGCGGACTCGTCGATGTCCGCGCCGACGCCATCCTCCTCGCCGCCGGTGACGCCGAGCTCGATCTCCATGGACATGCCCATCGGCGCCATGCGCTTCAGCAGGCGCGCGCACTCGGCCAGGTTCCAGTCGAGCGGCTCCTCCGACAGGTCCAGCATGTGCGTGCTGAACAGCGGCTTGCCGGTCTCCTGGAAGAAGGCCTCGCCGTGGTCCAGCAGCCGCTCGACCCAGGGGATCAGCTTCTTGTTGGCATGGTCGGTGTGCAGGATCACACAGACACCGTACTGCTCGGCCAGCAGGTGCACATGGCGCGCCGCCGAGACGGCGCCCAGCACCTTGGCGGCATCGCCGTCGGGCAGGCCTTGGCCGGCGTAGAACTGTGCTCCGCCATTGGACAGCTGGATGATGACGTCCGAGCGGTTCTTGGCAGCGGCCTCGAGCACGGCGTTGATGGTGCCCGAGCTCACCACGTTGACCGCCGGCAGGGCATAGCCGCCCGCCTTGCAGGCGGCGACCAGGGTTCGGTAATCCTCGCCGGTGACCACGCCCGGCTTAAGCCCGATGGCGTCGCTGGTCTGCAGGGCGGCGTCGGTCATGCTGCGCTCCCTCGAAGGAATGGTTGGCAATCGGTTTCGCTGGGTCGGCATAATTGCCTCGGATGCGATCGCTGGCAATGCCGCTGACCGCGTTCGCGTCCGCGACTGCTCGCGGTCGCTGGCCGAAGCCCCGGCGCGCGGGCCGGAATAGGCTTGGCCGGCGGGCTGTTTCGTCCCCAGGGCCACAGCCGACGGCCTGTCCCTGACCTCGGATGTCCATGACCCCGGATGCGTCGTCCCGCTACGCGGTCCCGCCCGCCCCGAACGAGCACAGGCGGTGGCTGGCCGGGGGGATGTGGGCAGGGTTGGCGCTGCTGCTGGTCGGAGCCGGCGTCCTCACCCTTGGCGCGTGCGGCCTGTCCTGGCCCGGTGGCGCGCCGATCCTCGCCTTTTGTCCGGCGCCCGAGGCGGACGAGCCCGATCCGCGACTGGCGGCCCTGCTGGCCGAGCGGGACCGGCAGCGGGCTCTGGAGGACGCCCTGGCCGAGGCGCGGCTCGATCTGGTGCGGGCAGCGGCTTGCCCGGTCCCCGAGCCGCCGGCCGATGAGCGCTCGGTCGAGACGGCCGCCTTGCCTCCGGAGATCCCACGGCCGCAGGCTCGACCCGAGCCGCCGCCGGCCGCGCCCGAGCCCGCACCCCCGGCCGAGCCGCCGCCGGAGCCCCGGCCCGAGCCCCAGCCGGAGCCGGCTGCGGCACCTCCACCGCCCGGCCCGGAGCCGGTGGAGCGATGCAATGAGAGCATTCGCGCCGCCGGGCGGCATGACGACCTGAGATCGGTCCATCTAGGCCCGAACCCGGGCTGGGTAACCATCGACTACAATATGTACCGGGTGCCGGACTACATGGAGGCTCGGCACAACAACCGTACCGTGGCGACCACCACCACCTTCGTGCCTGGCCGGGACAGCCATCGGTTCTTCTACGAGCCCGACGGCAACGAATACATCCGGGTTTATATTGGCAGCAATCCGCGGCATCCGACCCGCTGGACCTACCGGGTCAGCTGCCCGCAATGACGACCGGCGCCTCGAAGGCAAGGGAGGCGCCCGATCGGGACGCCTCCGTGCTCACTGTGTCCGCTGTCGCGCTGGCGGCCTAGAGCCGGGCCATGGCCACGGCCGTGTCGGCCATGCGGCACGAGAAGCCCCATTCGTTGTCGTACCAGGTCATCACCCGGACGAAGTCGCCGTCGATGACCTTGCTCTCCTTGAGCGCGAACACGGACGACTCCGTCGAGTGGTTGAAGTCGCCCGAGACCAGCTCCTCCGAATAGACGCCGAGCACGCCCTTGAGCTGGTTGCTCTGGGACGCGGTGGTCATCATCTCGGCGATCTCGTCCGGGGTGGTCTCGCGCTTGGCCTTGAACTTGAAGTCGACGAGCGAGACGTTCGGGGTCGGCACGCGCAGGGCGACGCCGTCCAGCTTGCCCTTGAGCTCGGGCAGCACCTTGCCGACGGCCTTGGCCGCGCCGGTCGAGGTCGGGATGATGTTGAGGGCGGCGGCGCGGGCGCGATGCAGATCCTTGTGCATCGTGTCGACGATCCGCTGATCGCCCGTGTAGCTGTGGATCGTCGTCATGAAGCCGTGCTCGATGCCCAGCTCCTTGTGCAGGACATAGGCCACCGGCGCCAGGCAGTTGGTCGTGCACGAGGCGTTGGAGACGATCTTGTGGTCGGCCGTCAGCTTGTCGTGGTTGACCCCGTAGACGACAGTAATGTCCTCATCCGTGCCCGGGGCCGAGATCAGCACCTTCTTCGCGCCGGCCTCCAAGTGCTTGGCCGCGGCATCGCGCTTGGTGAACTTGCCGGAGCACTCCATCGCCACGTCGATGCCCAGGTCGCCCCACGGCAACTGCGCCGGGTCGGCGATCTGGAAGCACTTGATCGACCGACCGTCCACGACGATGGCATCGCCCTGGATCTCCACCGTACCGGGATACCGACCGTGCACACTGTCATACTTCAGAAGGTGAGCGTTGGTCTTCGCGTCGGCCAGGTCGTTGACCGCCACGATCTCCACGTCCTCGCGGCCGCTTTCGAATAGGGCGCGCGCCACCAGGCGTCCGATGCGGCCGAAGCCGTTGATCGCACAACGAACTGCCATCTCTTCCCCCTTGTTGATCCCGGTTTTCCGGTGAGCCGTCGGGCGGCCTGTTGCCGCGGTACACTAACCTGCTTGCGGCGGGGCCGATAGCCGGAATGCGCCCGCTGGCGTCGGTTCGGCGGCGCCTGGCCGAAGGGCGCGAGGAGAGGTGAGGCGGCGCGGCTTAACGCAGGACCCGCTCGCGGGCGGCGGCGGCCACGGCCTCCGCCGTGATGCCGAAGTGGCGGTAGACGTCCTGATACGGGGCGGAGACGCCAAAGCCGGTCATGCCGACGAAGCCGCCGTCCCGGCCGAGCCATTCGTTCCAGCCCATGCGAAGGCCGGCCTCGACAGCCACCCGCGGCAGCCGCTCGCCCAGGACCGACATCCTGTAGGCCGCGTCCTGCTGACGGAACAGCTCCATGCTCGGCACCGAGACCACGCGCGCCGCGATGCCCTCCGCGTCGAGCATGTCGAAGGCCGCCACCGCCAGCGCCATCTCCGAGCCGGTCCCCATGATGACCACCTGGGGTGTCCGCGCCGTTTCCCTGAGCACGTAGGCGCCGCGCCGGCTCAGGTTCTCGGATCCGTTGTCGCGCCGCACCGGCTCCACCGGCTGTCGCGTCAGCGCCAGCACCGAGGGGCCGGTCCGGTGTCGAAGGGCGATCTCCCAGCATTCGGCCGTCTCGACGGCATCGCACGGGCGCATCACCAGAAGGTTGGGGATGGCGCGCAGCGAAGTCAGGTGCTCGACCGGCTGATGCGTCGGGCCGTCCTCGCCAACGCCGATGCTGTCGTGGGTCATCACGTAGACGACGCGTTGACGCATCATGGCGCTCATGCGGATGGCCGGCCGGCAATAGTCGGCGAACGCGAGGAACGTACCGCCATAGGGCACGATCCCGCCGTGCAGCGCCATTCCGTTCATCGCCGCGCCCATGGCGTGCTCCCGCACGCCCCACCGGACGTGGCGCCCGGCATAGCGACCCGGCCCGACATCGTCGAAGGTCTTCGGCTTGGTGACGTTCGACTGGGTCAGGTCGGCCGAGCCGCCGACGAGCTCGGGCATCACCGCCATCAGTCGGTCGATCGCCCGGCCCGAGGCGGCGCGCGTGGCGATGCGCGGCGCCTCGGCCGCCACCTGCTCCCGGTGCTCGGCCACCGCGGCGTCGAACCCCTCGGGCAAGTCGCCGGCGAGGCAGGCCTCGAAGCGGCGGCGCACCGCCGGGTCGGCTCCGGCCACACGCGCGTACCAGGCGAGACGGTCGGTCACGTGGCGCCGGCCGACACTTCGCCAGGCGGCCAGCACGGGCTCGGGGATCTCGAAGGCGCCGTAGGGCCAGTCGAGCGCCCGCTTGGCGCCGGCCACCTCCTCGGCGCCGAGCGGCGCGCCGTGGGCAGCCTCGCTGTTGGCCTTGGTCGGCGCGCCGAAGCCAATGGTCGTGCGGCAGCAGATCAGCGACGGACGGTCCGTGTCGATGGCCTTGGCCAACGCCCTCTCCACCGCATCCGGATCGTGGCCGTCGACCCGGGTCACGTGCCAGCCATAGGCGAGGAAGCGTTCCGCCGTGTCGTCGCTGACCGTCAGGTCGGTCGGACCATCGATCGAGATATGATTGTCGTCGTGGAGAGCGATCAGCTTGCTCAGGCGCAGATGCCCGGCGAGTGAGGCGGCCTCGTGGCTGATGCCTTCCATCAGATCGCCGTCGCTGACGATCGTGTAGGTGTGATGATCGACCAGCGCGTCACCGAACCGTGCGTTCAGCAGCCGTTCGGCCAGCGCCATGCCGACGGCGTTGGCGAAGCCTTGGCCGAGCGGACCGGTCGTGGTCTCGATGCCGACCGTCCGGTCGAGCTCCGGATGCCCCGGGGTCGCCGCACCGAGCTGACGGAACTGCCGGAGGTCCGAGAGCCCGATCCTGCCATGGCCGGTCAGGAACAGCAGGCTGTACAGCAGCATTGAGCCGTGGCCGGCGGACAGCACGAAGCGGTCCCGGTCGGGCCACGCCGGATCGGACGGATCAAAGCGCAGGAAGCGGCTGAACAGGACCGTGGCGACGTCGGCCATCCCCATGGGCATCCCGGGATGGCCGGACTTGGCAGCCTCCACCGCGTCCATGGACAAGGCGCGGATGGCGTTGGCCATGACGGTGTGGCTGACGTTCGGCGGCAGTACGTCGGCGGTCAGGTCGGGTGCAGGCGCCATGTCGGATGTCGTCGCGTGGTGGTGTCGATCGGCGCAGCCGGATTCTGCGATCATGAAACAAAAATGCGCGCCGGCCCACCTTGGGAACCTTGCCGAGTGGTGCCTGCGCCGTCAACAGACGATATGTACAGGCTTGCAAAAGGATGAAGAGCAATTCCCAATTTCACCGAGCCCGGTGCAGATCGGGAACATGCTACTTCCTCGGTCGGACCATCGGTTGACGATACCACCCGGGCATCCCTAATCTGGCGATGTCTCGACGTCTTTATCCAACGCTTCGCGCCCGCGGTCAGGGTGGCGCGGCGCCAGAGGTCGACGCGATCATGGCCGACATGGGCACCGAACTGGACCGGCTCGAGCGGGCGCTCGAGCGGCTGGAAGCCGCGCTGCTGGATTACGAGAAGCGGAGCATCGACCTGCTCGACGCGCGGCAGGCCGAATGGCGCGCCGAGGCGTCGAACGTGGCCGACCGCGTCGACCGGGCCATTCACCGGCTCGAGACGGTGCTGGAGCGCTGAGCCGATGGCCAATGTCGAGGTCAGCCTGGGCGGGCGCTCCTGGCCCATAACCTGTGACGACGGCCAGGAGGAGCGGGTGCGCCAGCTGGCCGGGTATGTCGAGGGCAAGCTGAGCAAGCTGCGCTCGACCGCGCCGTCGGTCAGCGACATGCATCTGCTGGTCATGGTCAGCCTGCTTCTGGCCGACGAGCTGTTCGATGCGCGCACCGGCACCCCGAGCACCGAGCCGCTGCCGGGGCTCCATGACGTGGCGGCGGCCGAGACGATCGCGCGGCTCGCCGGCCGCCTGGAGAGCCTTGCCGCCCGGCTCGAGCAGGCATAGATACGGACGGCGTAGGCGGGGCTGCCGGGTGCGTCAGGTCACTTTATCCCCGGGGGCCGATAGACATCCTCTTGGGAGCTGTCCCTGACGGGGTCCTGGCCTCGTTATATGGCGCCCACCTGCTGTGCAGGGCCCATGAGGAGATAATGACGATCAACGGCCACGGCGGCTCCGCTCTTGCGCACGATCATGGTCCGGCCGCGTCCGACGACGTTCGTCGCCGGAAGGCCGATCTCCGGGCCCGGGCGCTGGCGCGCCGGGCGGAGATCTGGCGCCGAGCCGGCGTCGACGCCGGAGCGTCCCTGGCCGAGCGGTTTCTCGAGGCGGTGAGCCCGCCGTCGGCCGGCATCGTGTCCGCCTATGTGCCGCTCCTCCACGAGATCGATGTCTGGCCCTTGCTGACTCGGCTGCACGCGCGAGGTCATGGCTGCGCCCTGCCGGTGGCCGAGCGCCGCGGCGTCCCCCTGGTGTTCCGGCAATGGGCTCCGGACACGCCGTTGTCGCCGGGACTGTTCGGTGTGCCGGAGCCCGATGGCGGGTCGCCGGTCCTCCGTCCCGATCTGGTGGGCGTGCCTCTCGTGGCGTTCGACCGTGCTGGCGGCCGGCTGGGCTACGGCGCCGGCTTCTACGACCGCACCCTTGCCGCCCTGCGCCGCACCGCGCCCGTGGTCGCCGTCGGGATCGCCTTTGCCGGGCAGGAGTGGCCGCAGGTGCCGACCGAGCCGCACGACGAGCCGCTCGATTGGATCATCACCGAACGCGAGGCCATTCGTGTCGCGCCCGCGGCGGGGGCGCCGTGAGACTGCTGTTTCTTGGAGACATCGTGGGCCGCAGCGGGCGCGATGCCGTGCTCCGCCATGTCGGACGCCTGCGCGAGGCGCTCGCCGTCGACTTCGTGATCGTCAACGGCGAGAATGCGGCGCACGGCTTCGGCATCACCGTGCGGATCAGCCAGGAGTTGCTCGCCGCCGGCGTCGACTGCATCACCACCGGCAACCATGTCTGGGATCAGCGGGAGATCATTCCGTACATTGACTTGGAGCCGCGCCTGCTCCGGCCGGCCAACTTCCCGGCCGGCACCCCCGGGCGGGGCGCGGTCGTGCTGCCGGCCGGCAACGACCGCCGGGTCATGGTGGTCAACCTCATGGCCCGGCTGTTCATGGATCCGCTCGACGACCCGTTCGCCGGGATCGATCGGCTGCTGGCCGACCTCGCCATGCCGCGCGACGTCGATGCCGTCGTGCTCGACTTCCATGGTGAGGCGACCAGCGAGAAGATGGCCATGGGCCACCATGTCGATGGCCGGGTCAGCCTCATGGTCGGCACTCACAGCCATGTGCCGACGGCCGACTGGATGATCATGCCGGGCGGCACCGCCTATCAGAGCGACGCCGGCATGTGTGGCGACTACGACAGCGTCATCGGCATGGTCAAGGATGCCCCGGTCGCCCGCTTCGTCCGCAAGATGCCGACCGACCGGATGAGCCCGGCGGAAGGGCCCGGCACCCTGTGCGGCCTGCTGGTCGAGACCGACGATCGGTCCGGGCTCGCTGTCGCCGTCGAGCCTCTCAGGCTGGGCGGGCGCCTGGCCGCGCATTGGCCGGGCGCCGAGCCGCCGCCCGACATGGCGGGCTGAGACCGTCGCCCGAAGGACGCTCTTGCGCGATGCCGTAATTCGGCCATATTGCGCCGGTACCCGCGAGCTTCTACCCTCAATGGTGTAAGCTCCGCGGTTCGGTGTAAGCTCCCGCGGATCGTGGGTCCTCAAGCGGGCTGCCGGACGGGTCTCGTCACAGCCGGCGGCCCGCGCGACATGCCCGCATTCCCCGGGCGTCATGGTGAGTGGGCAAGGAGCCTGACCGGGATGGCCGGCCATTCCCAGTTCAAGAACATCATGTATCGGAAGGGCGCGCAGGACGCCAAGCGCGCCAAGCAGTTCACCAAGCTGCAACGCGAGATCACCGTGGCGGCGCGGCAGGGGTTGCCCGAGCCCGACAAGAACCCGCGGCTGCGCGCCGCCATTCAGGCCGCCCGCAAGGCGAGCATGCCCAAGGACAACATCGACCGGGCGATCAAAAAGGCGACCGGCGGTGACGCTGACAGCGACTTCGTCGAGATGCGCTACGAGGGCTACGGTCCTGGCGGCGCCGCCGTCATCGTCGAGGCGCTCACCGACAACCGTAACCGCACCGCCGCAGAGGTCCGGTCGCTGTTCAACAAGCATGGCGGCTCTCTGGGAGAGACAAACTCGGTCAGCTTCATGTTAGACCAGGTCGGCGAGATCGCCTACCTGCCGGAGACGGCGGACGCCGAGAGCATGTTCGAGGCCGCGCTCGAGGCCGGAGCGGATCATGTGGAGAGCGACCAGGCGGGCGGTCACGTGATCCTGACGGCGGTGGAGGACTTCGCCGCCGCGCGCGACGCTCTGGAGGAGCGCTTCGGGCCGGCTGAGCGTGCCAGCCTGACCTGGAAGCCGAAGTCCACCTCGCCGGTCGACGAGGAGCAGGCCGCGACCCTGCTCAAGCTGCTGGACGCTCTTGACGACAATGACGACGTGCAGCGTGTCTCGGCGAACTTCGAGGTGTCCGACGAGGTCCTCGAGCGGCTGATAGCCTAGCGGAGACAGGGACGGTGAGCCGCCCGGGCGCGCTCGGAAGCGACGCGGCGATGGGGCCGGTTCTGCGCATCCTTGGCCTCGATCCCGGCCTCAGGCGGACCGGCTGGGGCGTCGTGGAGGCCTCGGCCAGCCGGCTCCGCCACGTCGCCGACGGCGCGGTGGCCACCGACGAGCGCCGGCCCCTGCCCGAGCGGCTGGCCCAGCTCCACGAAGGGCTGGTCGCCATCCTGACCGAGCTCGCGCCGGCCGAGGCGGCCGTCGAGGAGACCTTCGTCAATCGCAATGCCGTCTCGACACTGAAGCTCGGCATGGCCCGCGGCGTCGTTCTTGCCGTGCCGGCGCTGGCCGGCCTGGTGGTTGCCGAGTACGGTGCTAATCACATAAAGAAGGCGATCGTCGGCGTCGGCCATGCCGGGAAGGTGCAGGTCCAGGCCATGGTGCGCCAGCTGTTGCCCAATGCCGCGGCCTCCGGGCCGGACGCGGCCGATGCCCTGGCCGCCGCCATCTGTCACGCCCATCATCGCCAGACCGAGACCGCGCGGGCGCGGCGTCGGCTGGCGTCGGCCGGGAGCGGGCCGTGATCGCCAAGCTGTCCGGCACCCTGGACTCCGTGGCCGCGGATCATCTGGTGCTCGATGCCGGGGGGGTCGGCTACCTGGTGTTCGCCTCGGCGCGCACGCTGGGGCAGCTGCCGGACCCGGGCCGCCCGGTCGTCCTGGTGATCGAGACCCATGTCAGGGAGGATCACATCCACCTCTACGGCTTCCTCGAGACGGCGGAGCGCGATTGGTTCCGGCTGCTCAGCAGCGTTCAGGGAGTCGGCGCCCGCGTCGCGCTGGCCATCCTCGGCGCGCTCGACCCCGAGCGGCTGGCGCTGGCGATCGCCGCCGGGGATCGGGCGGCGTTGACCCGCTCCGACGGCGTCGGACCCAAGCTTGCCGGCCGGATTGTCCAGGAGCTGCGCGACAAGGTCGACGCCATCGGCCTCGGGCACCCGCTTCCCGCGGCGACCGGCGCGACGACGGTCGGCGAGCGCTCGGCGGCCGCCGATGCCGTGTCCGCCCTGGTCAATCTCGGCTACGGCCGAGGCGACGCGGTCAACGCGGTCTCCGCCGTGATCCGGCGCCTGGGTCCGGAGGCCGGCCCCGCGGCGCTCATCCCGGCCGCCCTGAAGGAGCTCGCGCCGTGACGGCGGAGGCGCGGCTGACCGACGCGGCCGCTCAGGCCGGTGATGCCGGCGAAGCGTCGCTTCGGCCGCGGAAGCTGGCCGAGTTCGTCGGCCAGCGCGGGATATGCGAGAACCTCAAGGTGTTCATCGAGGCGGCGCGCGGTCGCGGCGAGGCGCTCGACCATGTCCTGCTGTTCGGGCCGCCGGGGCTCGGCAAGACCACGCTCGCGCAGATCGTCGCTCGGGAGCTCGGGGTCAGCTTCAAGGCGACCTCGGGACCGGTAATCGCCCGGGCGGGCGACCTGGCCGCCCTGCTGACCAATCTTGAGGCGCGTGACGTCCTGTTCATCGATGAGATCCATCGCCTCAGCCCGGCGGTCGAGGAGATCCTTTATCCGGCGATGGAGGACTGCCAGCTCGACCTCATGATCGGTGAGGGGCCGGGGGCCCGCTCGATCCGCATCGATCTGCCGCCGTTCACCCTGGTCGGGGCGACCACCCGCTCCGGTCTGATCACCACGCCACTCAGGGAACGCTTCGGGATCCCGCTGCGCCTCGACTTCTACACGGCCGAGGAGCTGGAGGTGATCGTCCGCCGCAGCGCGGGCCTGCTCGGGTGCCGGCTGACGGATGACGGAGCCGCGGCGGTCGCCCGTCGATCGCGTGGCACGCCGCGCGTGGCCGGACGGCTGCTCCGGCGCGTGCGGGACTTCGCAGCCATTGCCGGCGATGCGGTGATCGATGCCGACATCGCGCGAGCGGCCCTCGCCCGGCTGGAGGTGGACGACAACGGCCTCGATGCCATGGACCGTCGGTATCTGGCGATCATCGCCGAGCATTACGGTGGCGGGCCGGTCGGGGTGGAGACGCTGGCGGCCGCCCTGGCTGATCAGCGCGACGTGCTCGAGGAGGTGATCGAGCCCTTCCTCATCCAGCAGGGACTGCTGCAGCGGACGCCGCGGGGCCGGATGCTCTCGGAGGCTGGATACCGCTATCTGGGCCTGGCCCCGCCGTGCCGCGAGACGGCGCAGCTCGACCTGCTCGGCGGCGCGGGACCGGCGTCCGATGCCTGACAGCGGGCCTCTCGACGGCGACGGCCGGCACCGGTTCCCGATCCGCGTCTACTGGGAGGACACCGACGGCTCGGGCATCGTCTATCATGCCAACTATCTGCGCTTCGCCGAGCGCGCCCGCACCGAGATGCTGCGGTCGGTCGGCATCGAGCAGGGGCGCCTGCTCGACCAGGACGGGGTCGGCATCGCCGTCCGGCGCTGCCGGATCGACTTCCAGGCCCCGGCTCGGCTGGATGATTTCCTGGTGGTGGCGTCGCGTGTCACCGGCGTGAGCGGCGCCTCCCTCGACCTGGAGCAGGCGATCTGGCGCGGCGAGAGTGTGCTTGTGGCGATGACGCTACAGCTTGCCTGCCTCAATCGTGTCGGACGTGCAACACGCTTGCCGAAGGCGGTGCGTGCCGCGGTTATGCCCATTTTTGCCCCCAGAACTCCGCTACCGAGCGTGTCGGAGACGCCTTCGTCCGATCCGTCCTGAGAACGAGCCTGCCGATGGAGCCGACTGCTGCCGATGTGGCGCCCCTGCTGGGCGCCGGAGCCGCCGACCTGAGCCTGTGGGGTCTCGTGGCCCAGGCCGACCTGGTTGTGAAGGCGGTGATGCTCTTGCTCGTTCTGGCCTCGGTGTGGTGCTGGGCGATCATCTTCGAGAAGGTGGCCCGCATTCGCCGGCTGAACCGGCGCGCGACCAGCTTCGAGGAGGACTTCTGGTCCGGCGGGTCCCTGGAGGAGCTCTACGACCGCATCGACAGCCGCCCGGACGATCCCATGGCGGCCATCTTCGCGGCCGGCATGCGGGAATGGCGCCACGCCGCGGAGCGCGGGGTGAGCACCTCGGGGGCCATGCGGGCCGGGCTGCAGCAGCGCATCGAGCGGGTCATGCAGGTCTCGATGGCGCGCGAGATGGGCATCGTCGGGCGCCGGATGACCTTCCTCGCCTCGGTCGGCTCGACCGCACCCTTCATCGGGCTGTTCGGCACCGTCTGGGGCATCATGAACTCCTTCCAGTCGATCGCGGCGACGGCCAACACCAGCTTGGCGGTCGTCGCGCCCGGGATCGCCGAGGCGCTTCTGGCCACCGCGCTCGGGCTGCTGGCGGCGATCCCGGCCACGGCCGCCTACAACAAGTTCAGCAACGATCTGAGCCAGTATGGCGATCGACTCGAGAGCTTTGTCGGCGAATTCTCGGCCATCCTGTCCCGCTATCTGGAGGAGCGGGACTGAGCCATGGCCCTCAACCCGACCACCAACGGCCTGGGCGGCCGGTCCCGGCGCGGGTTTCGGCCGATGTCCGAGATCAACGTCACACCGTTCGTCGACGTCATGCTCGTCCTGCTCATCGTGTTCATGGTGACCGCTCCGCTGCTCACGGTGGGGGTGCCGGTGGAGCTGCCACGAACCGATGCCCGCACTCTCGCCGATCCCGACGAGCCGCTAGTGGTGACGGTCACCGCCGACGGCGAGGTGTTCCTGCAGGAGACCCGGGTCGAGTTGCCGAGCCTGGTGCCGACCCTGCTGGCGGTCAGCGAGGCCAATCCGGAGGCGCTCATCTTCGTGCGGGGCGACCGCGCGATCCGCTACGGCACGATCATGGAGATCATGGGCGCCTTGAATGGCGCCGGATTCTCCCGCGTCGCGCTGGTCACCGAGACGACGGCGGCACGGCCGGCCCTGGCGAACGAGGATCGCTGAGCAGCTGATCATGCCCACCGGTCTTGCTCTTTCGGTCTTGCTGCATCTGGTCCTGGTCGCCGTGCTCATTGTCGGCGTGCCCTTCTTCCGGCGCGACCAGCCGACCATCGTGTCCGCGGCCCCCGCGACCCTGGTGAGCGCCAGCGAGTTTGCGCGGATCACCGGCGGTGGAGGGCCGGATGAGGCTGAAAGCCCGCGGCCCGATGCGGCGCCCGCGCCGGCGGCGGCGTCCGAGCCCGAACCTGAGCCCGAGCCGGCACCGCCATCGGAGCCGGCGACGGCGGTGGCGCCACCCGATCCGTTCGAGACGGCGGCCCCGGCTCCGCGCGAGGATATGCCGCTGCCGCCCGAGCCACCGACGCTGAGCGCGCCGCTGCCACCGGCGCAGGAGCCGGAGCCGATGCCACGGGCGGAGCCGGCCCCCGAGCCGCCCCTGCCGCCGACTCCGCCGCCCGAGGTCGCCGATCCGCCGCCCGAGATCGCCGATCCGCCGCCCGAGATCGCCGATCCGCCGCCCGAGGTGGCGGACGCGGCGCCCGGTCCGCCCCCGCCCGGTCCGCCACCGACCGAGGCCGAGCCGGAACCGCCTGCGCAGGTGGCGGCTCTGCCGACGGCCATCCCGGAACGCAGGCCGACCCCCCCACCGAAGCCTGCTGCGGCGTCGGCCGAGCCGGGCCGGCCGGCCGCGTCGCCGCAACAGACGGCGTCGTTGGCCGCGGCCCCGGGCCGCCTGTCGGGAGCCAGCGAGCAGGCCGTTCGGGAGAGGATCCGCAGCTGCTGGAACGTCGATCCCAATGCCCTGGAGTTGCGGGAGACGGTAGTGGAGGTGCGTGTGCAGATGCGGCAGAACGGCACGGTCGAGCAGGCGTCGGTTGTGGACCAGGTCCGCTACCGCAGCGATGCGGCTTTCCGGTCGGCTGCCGATCGCGCCCTGCGGGCCGTGATCAACCCCCGCTGCCAGCCGTTTCCGCTGCCGACGGACAGCTACGAAGAGTGGCGCAGCATCGTTTTCGTCTTCGATCCTCGTGAGATGTTCTGAGAGCCGTGAGGGAGCGTGTTGCCCAGCATGAATTGCGTTCCGTTGAGCCTGGCCCCGCGGCGGCGCCCTGCCTTGGCGGCAGCCCTTGGGCTGCTCGCGTGCCTGATGGCCGGAGCCGCGCGGGCCGAGGTGCGCATCGACATCACGGAGGGCGTGTTCCAGCCCCTGCCCATCGCCATCTCCCGCTTCTTCGCCGAGGCGGAGGACGAGCGGCGGACCGGCCAGGCGATCGCCTCCGTTGTCGCGGCCGATCTCGAGCGTTCGGGCCTGTTTGATCCGGTCGATCCCAACGCGTTGATCCAGTCACCGGAGTCGTTGCAGGCCGGCCCTCGCTTCGGCGACTGGCGGGTCATCAACGCTCAGGTCCTGACCTCAGGCATGCTGGAGCGGCAGGACGACGGACGGCTCAAGGTCGAGTTCCGGCTCTGGGACGTCCTGGCCGAGCAGCAGATGGCCGGGCTTGCCTACTACACCGAGCCGGACAACTGGCGGCGGGTGGCGCACATCATCGCCGACCGGATCTACCAGCGGCTGACCGGGGAGCCCGGCTTCTTCGACACCCGGATCGTCTATGTCGCGGAAAGCGGACCGGCGACGGCCCGGGTCAAGCGGCTGGCGATCATGGATCAGGACGGCGCCAATCACCGCTTCCTCACCGACGGAGAGCATCTGGTCCTGACGCCCCGCTTCTCGCCGACCAGCCAGGAGATCACCTATCTCGCCTACCTCAGCAATCGTCCGCGGGTTTACTTGTTCAACATCAACAGCGGTCGCCAGGAGGTGCTCGGCGACTTCCCCGGGATGACCTTTGCTCCGCGCTTCTCACCCGACGGCAATCAGGTGATCATGAGCCAAGCGCAGGGTGGCGCCAGCAACATCTTCGTCATGGACCTGCGGACCCGGAACGTACAGCAGCTGACGAGCACGCCGGGCATCGATACCTCGCCGTCCTTCTCGCCCGACGGGCAGCGCATCGTGTTCGAGTCGGACCGCGGCGGATCGCAGCAGCTCTACGTGATGAACGCCGACGGCAGTGGCGTGCAGCGAATCAGCTTCGGGGACGGCCGCTACGGCAGTCCTGTCTGGTCGCCCCGCGGCGACCTCATCGCCTTCACCAAGATCCACCAGGGCCGCTTCTTCATCGGCGCCATGCGGCCCGACGGCAGCGGCGAGCGGCTTCTGGCCGACGCGTATCACGCCGAGGGACCGACCTGGGCGCCGAACGGGCGAATCATCATGTACTTCACCGAGACGCCGTCCCGTCGAGGCAAGATCGCCCGGCTCCAGACGGTCGACCTGACGGGCACCATTCACTGGGCCGTGCCGACACCGATGGATGGGTCGGATCCAGCGTGGTCGCCCTTGAATCCCTAGACATGCGGCTCTAGTGTCCGCACCGTCGTTCCGCTGTGGGAATATTTCCGCTCGGCAGACGGCCGGGCCCCGGGCCTGCGATCTCCTCTGTCTCCTCACCCTGGCTCCTTGTGGTTCCATCGGTTCGAAAGGTTTGCTCGGATGCGCCTTCCAGTCCTCGCTTTCCTTGCTTGTCTCGGGCTTCTTGCGGCGTGCACCTCGTCGCGGGAGGAGACGGTCGACGTGGCGGGATCCGGCCAGGGTGCCGATGCCGCCGGTCAGCAGCAGGTGGCGGTGAGCCCGATCGCGCCGGGGACCGAGGAGGACTTTTCCGTCAACGTTGGTGACCGGGTGTTCTTCCCCTTCGACCGGTCGGATCTGAGCCCGGAGTCGCGCAGCACGCTCGACCGCCAGGCCGCTTGGCTCCGGCAATATCCGAACCTGGACGTGATGATCGAGGGGCATGCCGACGAGCGAGGCACGCGGGAATACAACCTGGCGCTGGGCGAGAGGCGCGCCAACTCCGTGCGCAATTACCTCATCGCCAGCGGAGTCGACGCGTCCCGGCTCTCGACGATAAGCTACGGGAAGGAGCGGCCCGCCGTTGCCGGCAGCAACGAGCAGGCCTGGGCGCAGAACCGCCGGGCGGTGACCCAGGTCAATTGACGACCGCGCCTGACCGGGATGTCTCGAGCCTGGGCGTCGGAGACGCGATACCGGGCCGGAGGCGGGTTCACGGGCGACGGTCCCGGCCGGACCGGATCCGTAGGCCCGACGGAGCACGGATGGCAATGTGGGCGTGGCTCGGGATGCTTGGCCTCATGGTGGCTGCGGGGCCGTTTGCGGGGCCGCTGCAGGCGCATGCGGCAACGGTGCCGGAGCGGGCGCTCGCCGACCAGCCTGCCCCGATCGAGCTTTGGGCGCGAACCGCTGATCCGGCGTCCGTCCGGGCGACGCGCGGCTTCCCACCCGCGGGCGGCGGCATCGGCCTGCTGGCCCAGGCCGGGGAGCTGCCGCCGGACTACGCGGCATCGGTGGAGGTCAGGCTGTCGCGCATGGAGAACCGGTTGCGCGACCTGACCGGTCAGCTCGAGCGTCTGGAGCATGATGTCGGGCTGATCGAGGATCGGCTCGACCGCGCTCTGGCGGACATCGAGTTCCGGCTGGGGCGCCTGGAGGGGGCCCCTGAGGCGCTGGCCGCCGGCGAGGCGATCAGCGGAACGGTCAGCGGACCGCCGCCCGGTGATCCCGGGGAGACGGGGGCGGGGACGCCCGGCCCCGGTGAGCCGGCGGGCGATCAGGTCACCGGCTCCCTGGGCAACCTGCCCGTGCCACCCGGGAATACGGCACAGGGGCCGGCAGCGCCGCCGCCTGAGGCTCCCTCCCTGCCGCACGGCACGGCCAGCGATCGGTACGATCGCGCTTACGGCCTGCTTCAGCAGGCCGATTTCGCGGCGGCGGAGCAGGCGCTCAGGTCGTTCGTCGCCGAGCATCCGGACCATCAGCTGGCCAGCAACGCCCAGTACTGGCTGGGCGAGACCTATTACGTCAGAGGCCGGTTCAACGAGGCTGCGGTTGCCTTTGCCAGGGGCTATCAGAATTTTCCGGAGGGTTCAAAGGCCGCGGACAGCCTCCTGAAGCTGGCCATGTCCCTCGGCGCGATGGGGCAGACCGAGGATGCCTGCCTGACCTTCGACGAGCTCGGCGAGCGATTCCCCAACGCTCCCGCCGCCATTCAGCGCCGGGCCCAGCAGGAGCGCGATCGCTGGCAGTGCCCGTAGACGGGTCGCCCGTCCTCCGGCAGGCGTCCGGGGACAGGCCGGGCTCAGGCAGGTTCGATCTCGCCATGCGCGCCTTCGCCCCGTTCGAGCCGGCGCCGCTTCTCGCGGTAGGCGTGTCGGGCGGCGCCGATTCCATGGCGCTGTGCCTGCTCGCCCGTCAGTGGGTCCGGGAACGGGATGGAAGGGTGATCGGCATCACCATCGATCACGGCCTGCGCCCGGAGTCTGCCGAGGAGGCGGCCCTGGTCCGCCGGTGGCTGGCGAGCCGTGACATCGACCACGTCACCGTCCGCTGGAGCGACCGGCCCGAAGGACCCATTGACCAAGCCGAGGCGCGGACCGCGCGCTATCGTCTGCTGGAGCAGGCGTGCGCCGAGCGTCGCGCGCTGCACCTGCTGACGGCTCATTGCCTCGAGGATCAAGCGGAAACGTTCCTGCTCCGGTTGTCGAAGGGCAGCGGGCTCGATGGCCTGGCGGCGATGCCGGCCGTGCGGGAGCTGAGCCGGATCCGCCTGCTGCGGCCGCTCCTGACCTTTCGGAAAGCCGAACTCGAGGAGATCTGCCGCGGGCTGAAGCAGGACTGGATTGAGGATCCGTCGAACCGGGACAGGCGTTATGCGCGGAGCCGGCTGCGGGCGGTCGGCCCGGCCCTGGCGGCCGAGGGCCTGAGCGCGGAGCGGCTGGCGGAGACCGCACGACGCCTGGGCAAGGGTCGGGCGGCCCTCGACAAGGCGACGGCGAAGGTCCTGGCGCGGGCGGCATGCATCTATCCGGAGGGTTCGGCCGAGCTCGATCCGGCTCCGTGGCGGACGGCGCCGGACGACGTCGCCGCGCGCGCGTTGAGCGCCCTCGTTCGCACGGTCGGCGGAGGCCTGCATCCGCCTCGGCAGGCACGGCTCGATCGGACCATCGCGTGGGTCAGGCAGGGCATGCCCGGCGGCCGCACCCTCGCCGGATGCCGATTGATGCCAAGACGGCGAGGCGGACGGACCTGGCTGCGCATTGTGCCGGAGGTGCCGTCCTGGGACGCCGGCACGCCGATCCGGCCAGGACAGACAATGTGGTGGAGGAATCAATTTCGCGTGCGCCTGACGCCGCAGTGTCGGGATGGTGACTTGAAAGTTCGAGCTCTGGGATCGACCTCTCAGGGCAAGTACCTGAGACGTGACGTTGGTCTTTCGGCGGAGGCGTGGCTGCCGGCGTTGTGGCACGGGAATGCGATCCAGGCGTTGGCGACCCATGACGGAGAGCCTTCAGCGGCCGAATCGGATAGCATGCCGCTCATGTCGATTGCCTTCGAGCCGGGTCGGGCGATCGGTGGTCCGAGCTTCGGTGTTGTTTAGGGGGCGGTGCGCATTATCTACCAGGATCAACGGTTTCGGGTGTGGAGAAGGTGAACGGGTGGCCGGACGGGCCCCCTGCGGCGTAGAGGAAACGGCCAGTGAACAATATCGGCAAGAATCTCGCGCTTTGGATCATTATCGGCCTTTTGCTGGTCGCGCTCTTCAATTTGTTCCAAAGCTCGGGTAATCGGGGACCGGAGGCGTCGATCCCGTACAGCGAGTTCGTTGCTGCGGTCGAGAACGGCCAAATCTCGGATGTTACCATCAAAGGTGATCAGATCTCTGGTCACTTTTCGGATGGCCGGTCGTTCAGCACCTATGCGCCGAACGATCCGAACCTGGTCTCTAGATTGACTGAAACCGGTGTTCGCGTCACCGCCACGCCGGACGACAGCAATGTTCCATCGCTGTTCAGCATATTGCTGAGCTGGTTCCCGATGCTGCTGCTGATCGGCGTGTGGATCTTCTTCATGCGTCAGATGCAGTCCGGCGGCGGCAAGGCCATGGGTTTCGGAAAGTCGCGCGCGCGACTGCTGACCGAGCGCACCGGGCGGGTGACGTTTGACGACGTGGCCGGGGTCGACGAGGCAAAGGGGGAGCTCGAGGAGGTTGTCGAGTTCCTGAAGGACCCACAGAAGTTTCAACGCCTGGGCGGCAAGATTCCCAAGGGTGTGCTTCTGGTGGGCCCGCCGGGCACTGGCAAGACGTTGATTGCCCGGGCGGTGGCTGGCGAGGCAAATGTCCCGTTCTTCACCATCTCCGGCTCGGACTTCGTGGAGATGTTTGTGGGCGTTGGCGCCAGCCGTGTTCGCGACATGTTCGAGCAGGGGAAGAAGAACGCTCCCTGCATCATCTTCATTGACGAGATCGACGCTGTCGGCCGGCATCGCGGAGCGGGCCTCGGCGGCGGCAATGACGAGCGTGAGCAGACGCTGAACCAGCTCCTGGTCGAGATGGACGGGTTCGAGGCGAATGAGGGGGTGATCCTCATCGCCGCAACCAACCGGCCGGACGTTCTGGATCCGGCGCTCTTGCGGCCGGGCCGCTTCGACCGTCAGGTCGTCGTGCCCAACCCTGACGTGGTCGGCCGGGAGAGGATCCTGAAGGTGCACATGCGCAAGGTGCCGTTGGCGCCGGATGTCGATCCGAAGGTGATCGCGCGAGGCACGCCAGGCTTCTCCGGCGCCGATCTGGCCAATCTTGTGAACGAGGCGGCCTTGCTGGCGGCACGCCGGGGCCGTCGGGTGGTCGGTCACCTCGAGTTCGAGGATGCCAAGGACAAGGTGATGATGGGCGCGGAGCGTCGCTCCATGGTCATGTCCGAGGACGAGAAGAAGCTGACAGCGTATCACGAGGCCGGCCACGCCGTGGTGGCGCTGCACATGCCGGCATCGGATCCGGTGCACAAGGCGACCATCATTCCCCGGGGCCGCGCCCTCGGCATGGTGATGCGATTGCCGGAGGGAGATCGGCTGAGCCTGCGGCGCAACAAGGCCGAGGCTGATCTGGCGGTGGCCATGGGTGGGCGAATCGCCGAGGAGCTCACGTTCGGTGCCGACATGATCACCTCCGGCGCGGCTGGTGACATCAAGATGGCGACCGATCTTGCCACCCGGATGGTCACCGAGTGGGGCATGAGCGAGAAGCTCGGCATGCTGCAATATGGAGCGCCCGAGCAGGAGGTGTTCCTGGGACATTCCGTGACCCAGCACAAGAACATCTCCGACGCGACCGCCAAGCTCGTCGATGAGGAGATCCGGCGGATTGTGGACACTGCCTACGAAAAGGCGCGCACAATCCTGACCGAGAACATTGATCAGCTTGAGGCGGTGGCGCGCGGATTGCTCGAGTACGAGTCGCTGACGGGTGATGAGATCGGGGCCTTGCTCAGGGGTGAGTCGATCGTTCGGGCCGAGCCGGAGGACACGCCGCCGCCGCCGAAGAAGCCTGCGGGCAGGCGGTCCTCGGTCCCGACCGGTGGTACCAAGGGCAGTCTCGGACCGGAGCCCCAGCCAGGGACCTGACCGCGTGGGGTGCTTCGAGAAACCATGACGGGCGTTAGCGATGCGCCTGCGGCAACTGGCCCCGGACACGTCCGGGGCTTTTTGCTTGCGGCGGCAGCGACCGGAACGCGTTGCCGGGCGAGGCCGCTGGCGATCGGCCGATCGGGGCTCTGGCCGCTGGCCGGCGGTCCCGCTCGGTTCAGCCGCATCGAGCTGGCATGCCGTCGGGACAACACGGTCAACCGCCTTGCCGCCCGTTGCGAGGACCTCCCCGAACGCGACGATCCGGCGATGGTGGACACAGGGATGACCCGCTGGATCGATGCGCTGACCCGACGGCGTCAATCCGTGGCCGGCTTGTCCTGGGAGGCTCCGCGCCTCATGGGCGTGATCAACGTCACGCCGGACAGCTTCTCGGACGGCGGGCGCTTCCTCGACCCGATGAGGGCGGTCGATCATGGGCTTCGCCTCGTCGATCAAGGAGCGGACATCCTGGATGTCGGCGGCGAGAGCACGCGGCCGGGTGCCGTTACGGTTGCCGCTGACGAGGAGAGCCGACGGATTGTTCCGGTCGTTCGTGCGCTCGCCGAGCAGGGCGCGCTGGTTTCCATCGATACCCGCCATGCGCCGGTCATGGCGGACGCGCTGGCTGCGGGAGCCCGCATGATCAACGATGTCAGTGCCTTGACCGGCGACTCGGAGAGCCTCCGCGTCGCCCGGGACAGCGACGTGCCGGTCATTCTCATGCACATGCAGGGCGAGCCCGGCTCCATGCAGTCGGCGCCCCGCTATGTTGACGCTCCGCTCGACGTGCTCGATCTTCTCGAGGCTCGGGTGAGCGCATGCGCGGACGCCGGACTGGCTCCAAGCCGTGTGATCGTCGACCCCGGCATCGGATTTGGCAAGACGCTCCGGCACAACCTTGAGCTTATGGAGGCCCTTGGACTGCTCCACGGCCTTGGTTGTCCCGTGCTCCTAGGGGCTTCCCGCAAGAGCTTCATCGCTCGGGTGGATCGTGAGCAGCCGGTCGAGCATCGCCTGGGCGGCTCGATCGCCGCCGCCCTGTCCGGGGTGGCCAACGGGGTGCAGATCCTGCGGGTGCACGATGTCGAGGAGACCCGGCAGGCGGTGGCCGTGTGGCAGGCCATCGCGTCGGGCGGGCCTGCCGGGTGGCGGTGATCGCCCCTTGAACCGGGCATGCGGTTCGGTCTTTGGTAATCAAAAGGATCGAAAAGGATTGGTCAGCACTTCTTCTTCATTGGCCAATCATCGATCGGGGCTCGGACAAAGGATGGGCATGACACGCAAGCTATTCGGCACCGACGGCATCCGGGGCACGGCCAATGTCGAGCCCATGACCGCCGACATCGCGCTTCAGGTCGCCATGGCTGCGGCCGTGCAATTCCGGCGCGGTGAGCATCGGCACACGGTGGTGATTGGCAAGGACACTCGGCTTTCGGGCTACATGATCGAGGCGGCGATGCAGGCCGGCTTCGTCGCCATGGGGATGGACGTGATCCTCGTGGGACCGCTGCCGACCCCGGCCGTGGCCATGCTGACACGGAGCCTGCGCGCGGACCTCGGCGTGATGATCTCGGCTTCGCACAATCCGTTCGAGGACAATGGCATCAAGCTCTTCGGGCCCGACGGCTACAAGCTGTCCGATGCCGTGGAGGCGGCGATCGAGGAGCGTGTCCGGACGAATGGCGAGACGCTTTCGGCGAACCGTCCGGCCCCGGCAAGGCTGGGTCGGGCCTTTCGGATGGAGGACGCGCGAGGCCGCTACATGGAGGCGGTTAAGTCGACCTTTCCGAAGGGGCTGCGCCTCGATGGGCTGAAGATCGTGGTCGACTGTGCCCATGGGGCGGCTTATCGGGTCGCGCCATGGGTGCTGTGGGAACTCGGCGCGGAGGTCGTGAAGATCGGCATCGAGCCGGACGGTCTCAACATCAATCGCGACTGTGGCGCCACGGATCCTCAGCGGATGCGCCAAGCCGTGGTCGATACGGGCGCCGATCTCGGCGTTGCGCTCGACGGCGACGCGGATCGCCTGATCCTGGCGGACGAGCAGGGACGGACTATCGACGGCGATCAGGTCATGGCGCTCATCGCCCGCGACTGGCACCAGGCCGGCAAGCTTGCCGGCGGTGGCGTGGTGGCGACGGTGATGTCGAACCTGGGGCTCGAGCGCTTTCTGGCAGGCCGCGGGCTGGAGCTGCACCGCACGGCGGTCGGCGATCGGTATGTCGTCGAGCACATGCGGCAGCACGGCTTCAATCTCGGGGGCGAACAGTCCGGTCACCTGGTCATGTCGGATCATGCGACAACCGGCGACGGCATTGTCGCGGCTCTGCAGGTGCTCGCGGTCATCCGGCAGGAGACCGTGCCAGCCAGCGAAGTGTGCCGGGTATTCGAGCCGGTGCCCCAGCGCTTGCGCAATATCCGCTATGCCCCGGTACCCGGCCAACCGTCGCCGCTGGACTGGCGGCCGGTGCGCGAGGCCATCGCGGACGGGGAAAGGCGGCTGGGCCGCGGCGGTCGGCTGCTCATCCGGAAGTCGGGCACCGAGCCCGTGATCCGGATCATGGGCGAAGGCGACGACTCCGCCCTGGTCGACGCCGTGGTCGGCGACATTGCCGCCAGCGTGGAAGCCGCCAGCACCGGGCAGCGGGAGCCTGCCGTCTGAACGATGGGTGTCGCCGGGTCACGAGCGCGGTGTGAACGGGTTAGGATGTCGCTGTCGGGCGGCGCCTGCCCGGTGTGACGCTTCCGCCCGGGGCGCAGGCCTTCAGGCAAGCCGAGAGCCCTTTTGGACGGTGGACGCCTGCGGCTGCCGCTTGACAGAAGCGGGTGCCTCATTGCCCGATGCCGTCCCGCGACCCTCTAAGGGCAGCATGGCATGGCGATTCGTCTGTATGATCTCGCCGGAGCGGACGACGACCACCGTTTCAGCCCGCACTGCTGGCGCGTGCGCATGGCCCTGGCCCACAAGGGGCTCGATGTCGAGACCGTGCCATGGCGACTCACCGAGAAGGATGCGATCGCGGGCTCGGGCCAGGGCGCTGTGCCGGTGATCGTCGACGATGAGCGGGTCGTGCACGACAGCTGGGCGATCGCCCGCTACCTGGAAGCGACCTATCCGCACCGACCGAGCCTGTTCGGCAGCCCCGACGCCCGCAACGTCACCCTTTTCGTCAAGCACTGGACGGAGCGGGTGTTGCAGCCCGCCATCTTGAAGGTGATTCTCGTCGATCTTTTCGATCGACTGCACGAGCGCGACAAGGCCTATTTCCGCGAGAGCCGGGAACGGCGCCTGGGCCGGCCCCTGGAGCAGGTGGCGGCGGATCGCGAGGCGAATCTGGAGTCGCTACGCGCGCAGCTGGCCCCGCTCCGCGCCTCGGTCAGCGAGATGACCTTCCTGGGCGGCGATCGGCCGGCCTTTGCCGATTACATCGTATTCGGTGCCTTCCAATGGGCCCGCGTATCCTCGCCAATGTCCCTGGTCGCGCCGGATGACCCGATTCTGGCGTGGCGTGAGCGGCTTCTCGGCCTCTATCAGGGATTGGCGGCGGCGACGCCGGCAGCGACGCCGGTGCGGGACTGAGCAGAAGCTTTCTGTTCCGGTTTCCAGGAAGAATGGCCGGAGAGCACCGGCTCGACGATCCCGCAGGCGGATCCGCTGCTGCAGGGGCGTCGGTTTTTGACATGTGGGCCCATTCATGTATCAGAGAAATGGAATTTGAGCGGCAGCAAAATAGACGGCATGCCGATCTTAGAAATCATGAAGTTGAATATGCTTTCTCCAGGACCGAGCGCACCGCTGGCGGACGAGTCTTGTGCAAGAGTAGAAGTAGGCGACGGAATTTTGGACGTAGTCAGTATATCAATTATGGACGACACACTACAGGAGTGGATGAAAAGCAGGAGTGGGCGGAAACTTTTGGTAAGCCGATAGAACCTTCGGACAGCGTGCAACCGTGCGGGTGGGCGGGTCCGGCCTTGCATGCGGCACTGAAACAGATGTCGGATTTTTTCGTTTCAACCCGCTGTCGGGACCCTGTCGATGAACGCCACCCGGGTCCGCATTGAGCCCGGCTGCCGGATCGGTGAGGCCCTGGCGCTCACCGTCGAGCGCGTCGTCCTCGAGACGCGGGCGATTGTCTTCGAGAGCCTCGAGTAGCGCCGCCGAGGCGTCTGCAGGGCGATGCCGGTGCTGCCCGAGGGAGATCAGATCGATGCCCTCGACCGGGTGGACGACCTGAGAAAGGCCCGTAGCGGCCGCAACGGTGGTCTCCGCCGGCGGCTGAGGGAGGTTTCCCGCACCAGCGACTGGCGTTACGTTGCGACCGTGCCGGCGACGGCCGGGGGTCGTGGGCCCGCAGGCCAGCCCCGAGGGGCCCGGGCACGGCTTCAAGGTGCAGGCGGTCGGGGTCCGGGTGCCGCTCGACCTCGTGCAGAAATGGCTGGGGCACGCCCAACTCCCGATCAACGCCATCTATGCCGACGCCGTGGGTGCCGAGGAGCAGTCCATCATGCAAACGGATGTCGGGTGATGATGCTTGGCCCAACTTCAACAGTGCGTCCGGAACAATGCA
>CAZTHL010000010.1:0-62797 GCA_964613585.1 uncultured Mycobacteriaceae bacterium
TTGGTGAAGATGCCGCCGCCCAGACGGGCGAAGATGGAAATCAGCGAGGCGCCGAAGCCGAGCGCCACCAGCGGGTCGATCAGGCCGCGCCCCTCGGCGCCCCAGGACAGTAGGATGGCGTAGTATCCGGCAACCGACAGGAGCGCCAGGCCCGCCACGAGCATGCCGGTGATGGCGCCCGAGCGGAACGCGATGCCGAGCCCCTGGGCCAGGCCGTTCCGGGCCGCCTCGGCGGTGCGCACGTTGGCCCGCACCGAGATCAGCATGCCGACGTAGCCGGCCGCGCCGGAGCAGACCGCGCCGATCAGAAAGCCGACGCCGACCTGCCAGGTCAGGAGCAACGATATAAGGATCGCGATGACCACGCCGACGCCAGCGATCGTCGTGTACTGACGATTGAGGTAGGCGCTGGCGCCCTCCTGCACCGCCGCCGCGATCTCCTGCATGCGGTCGGAGCCGGCGCTCGCGCTCAGGACCGAGCGCGCCGCCCACACGCCGTAGCCCACGGCGACCAGCGCGCTGATCAGAGCGAACGTCAAAACGACTGGCATGGTGGTACAGTGCCCCCCTTACGTCTTCGTCTGATTTTTCGTTTGTCTTCGCCACTGGGGCGTCGAAAAGGTGACGCGGAAAATGCCAGACGCTTAACGCCAAAGCAACAACGTGCGCCGGACGGCGGCGACGGCCGTACTCGGCCCGTCGACCCGGCTTTCCGCCGGCCTCCTGGCGGCCCCGCGAAGGCGATTGTCCGGCTCGCAACGGCGTGACGAAGCGTGCCGGAACGGCCGCGCCGGCAAGAGCCTGGCCGGGCCGGGTGCCGGCCGGAGGGATCACAACGGCCGCTGTGACACCATCTGGATCAGCGCGTCCTGGACCACGCCCTCGCCGAGGACCTGGTCGCTCACCGACATGATCCGCGCCTTCAGGACGCCGATGTCGACGACGCCGTTGCCGCGCATGACCGTGCCGGAATGCAAGGACCCGTACAGCGACTGGACGAAACCGTCGTTGAGCCGCGGCGCCATGGCGAGCACCTTGTCGCCGGCCTTCTCGTCGGCGACCTCCAGGGCCAGCACGAACGTCACCAGCTGCTCGACCCGCTCCTCGCCGAGCACCGGCAGCTGGAAGGTGTTGAACTCGATGTAGACCGGCGGCATGTCCTCGGACTTGGCCGTGGACTCCTCGCCGGCCGTGGCCTGCTGATCCTTGAAGACTACCCAGCCGATGGCGCCGCCTCCGCCCAGGAGCAGGATCAGGAGGACGATGATGACAAGCTTGTTCATGCCGCGGGCACTCCCGAGGCGTCTGACGCCTCCGGACAGACAGTGCCGCAAGGCCTTTAACAGGCGTTTAAGGGTCGACCTTCAGAAATGAGTCCAGCCGGACAGGCCGGTCATGACCTGCCCGTCGGCATCGAGGAGCACGATGTCCCCATCCCCGGTCATGGTGCCGATCCGGCTCAGCGTCAGGCCGAGCCGGCTCGACAGGGTCGAGAGGGCCGGGTCCCGCCCGGCCGGCGCGGTGAACAGCAGCTCGTAGTCGTCACCGCCCGCCACCGCTCGCGCCCGGCGCCGGGGATCGGCCGCGAGCGCCGCCCGCGCCGCGTCGGAGAAGGGCAGCGCGGCGGTGTCGATCTGTGCGCCCACGCCGGAGGCCCGGCACACATGGCGGATATCGCCCGCCAGCCCGTCGGAGAGGTCGATCGCGGCCGTGGCCAGCCCGACGAGCGCCTGCCCGAGCCCGAGACGGGGCTCCGGCAGATGGTACCGGCCGGCCAGCGCCTCGACATGCCTTGGATCCAGGTCGGCCAGGTTGCCGCGCGCCGCCTCGAGGCCGAGCGCGCCGTCGCCGACGGTGCCGCTCACCCAGAGGGAATCGCCCGGCCGTGCGCCCGACCGCCGCAGGAAGCGATCGGGGGCGCAGGTGCCGAAGGCGGTGACCGAGACGAGCGGCGGCCCGGGCGTCGACACCGAGTCCCCGCCCAGGAGCTCGATGCCGTAGCGTTCCTGGTCGGCGCCGAGCCCGGCGGCGAAGCGCTCGAGCCAGCTGTCCTCGACCGAGCCCGGCAGCGCCGTGGTCAGCGTGTAGGCCAGCGGCACGGCCCCCATGGCCGCCAGATCGGACAGATTGACCCGCAGGAGCTTCCGGGCCAGCCGGTCGGGCGGCTCTTCGGGGAGATAGTGGACGCCCTCGACCATGGCGTCGGTGGTCACCAGCAGCTCGCGCCCGGGCGAGACCGGCACCCGGCCGGCATCGTCGGTCAGTGCGAAGGCGTCCGGAAAATCGCGGGTCAGCGGCCTCAGGAACCGCTCGATCCGCTCGAACTCGCCGAGCCGCCGGCTCATGGCGGATCCTTCAGGGGCGCGTCCGGCACGGGAGCCGGTCGGCCGACCGTGCCGTCGAGCTCGTCGGCCCGCAACGCCCGGGCCAGACGGTCGAGGACGGCATTGACCATGGCCGGCTCCTTGCCGCCGAAGAAGGCATGGGCGAGATCGATGTACTCGGACAGGATGATCCGCGGCTGCACCGCCCGCTGGGCCAGGATCTCCCAGCCGCCGGCGCGCAGGATGCAGCGCAGCAGAAGCTCGAGCCGGTCCAGGTTCCAGTGCGCATCGAGCACGCCGTGGACCAAAGCGTCCAACTCCGCGCGCCGCGCGATCACCCCGCGGACGATGGCCAGGAACAGCTCCCGGTCCGGCTCGACGAAGCGCTCGCCATTGACCTCCTCCCCGAGCCGATGAACCAGGAACTCGCGGATCACGGCCTCGGCCTCGCCGTCGCTCAGCTCGACCTGATAGAGCGCCTGGACGGCCGCGAGGCGCGCCGCGCTGCGCCGCGCCTTGGCGGATGGCTTTCGAGCACGCATTTCGGGGGGTCGGGCTTTCGGGTCAGGACGTACCTAGCAAGTGGCGCCGCACGGCCACCATGTCCAGGCAGGCGCGCGCCGCGTCGCCCCCCTTGTCCTTGCCGGAGACCCGCGCCCGCGCCCAGGCCTGCTCGCGGGTCTCGACCGTGAGGATGCCATAGCCGATGGCGAGGCCGTGGCGTGTTGCCAGATCCTGCAGGCCGCGGGCGCTTTCGCCGGCGACATAGTCGTAATGGGTCGTCTCGCCGCGGATGACGCAGCCGAGCGCCAGGAAGCCGTCATAGCCGGCCTTCCTCGGGGCCCGGTCGAGCCCCTGGACGGCCATGGCGATGACCGCCGGGATCTCGAAGGCGCCCGGAACCGCGATGCGGTCATGGCTGCAGCCGGCGGCCTCGAGCGCGCGCACGGCACCGGTCGCCAGCTCGTCGGCGATATCGCCGTAGAAGCGAGCCTCGACGATGAGGATGTGGGCGCCGCGCGGGGACATCGGACTTCCTTTTGCGGCGGGAGCGGGCGCCGGCTTCGGACGCTTGGCCGCGGTCAGGCCAGATCGTTCGGAATCGGCCGCTGATCGACGACTCTCAGGCCATAGCCCTCAAGCCCTACGATGCTCTTGCGGGTGTTCGACAACAAGATCATGTCGCGCACGCCCAGCGCCAGCAGTATCTGCGCGCCGACGCCGTAGTCGCGCAGCTCCTTGCCGCCCGAGCCGAGCGGACGGCCGACTTCTGCGGCGCGCAGCCGCCCGGTCAGGCTGTCCGGACGCGGCTCGCGAATCAGCACGACCACGCCGCGGCCCTCGGCCCCGATCATGCGCATGGCATTCTGCAGATCGGCGGCGCGCCCCCCGGACTGGTCGCCGAGCACGTCGTCGAGCACGTTGAGCGCATGCATGCGCACCGGCACCGGCCGGCCGTCGCGCACATCCCCCTTGGTGAGCGCCACGTGCTCGGCATAGCTGGCGACATTGACGAACACGTGCAGCCGCCACTCACCGCCGTACCGGCTGGTGAAGGCGGTCTCGAGCTCCTGCTCGACCAGCCGCTCGTGCCGGCGACGGTAGGCGATGAGATCGGCGATGGTTCCGATCTTCAGCCCGTGAAACTGGGCGAAACGGACGAGATCCGGCAGCCGCGCCATGCTGCCGTCGTCGTTCATGATCTCGCAGATGAGCCCGGAGGGGTTGAGGCCGGCCATGCGGGCAATGTCGACCGCCGCCTCGGTGTGGCCGGCGCGCACCAGCACACCGCCGTCGCGTGCCATCAACGGGAACAGGTGGCCCGGCGTCCGGATCGCCTCGGGCCCCAGGGCCGGGTCGATGGCGGCGGCCACGGTGCGGGCGCGGTCGTGCGCCGAGATGCCGGTGGTCACGCCTTCGCTGGCCTCGATCGACACCGTGAAGGCCGTCTCATGGCGATTGCCGGAACTCGACCGCTGCATGAGCGGCAGGCCGAGGCGCTCCACCCGATCGCGGCCGAGCGCCAGGCACACGAGGCCGCGGCCATGCTTGGCCATGAAGTTGATCGCCTCGGGTCCGGCCTTCCCGGCGGGAATCACCAGATCGCCCTCGTTCTCCCGGTCCTCGTCGTCGACCAGGATGAACATGCGGCCCTGGCGCGCCTCCTCGAGGATCTCCTCGATCGAGGCCAGGAACGGCCGGTCGCTCTCGCTCAGGCGCTGCTCGACCGGGCTGCGGAACTGCAGATCGAGCCAATCGTCGCCGTCGGCATCGGCGCGCGGCAGACCGGCCTGTCCACTTCCCGGCTCAGCCGCCGGTCCGGCGCGAGGATCGCGAACGTCGTGCATTCTTCCGTGTGAGCATTTGAGTGGACACGAGAGGCGCTCCACCGCCCCGTCATTGACGGTAAGTGTGTCCCCGTCAAGGGCAATGGAACCCTCCCGCGCCACGAGCAGCGCGGCCGGCGCCGCCATGACGCCCGGCTGCCCGCCATGCCCGTCGACGACGCGATCCCGGGTGGCGGGGTCACGGGCGGGGCGCCTGCCGCATCGTCTCCAGCGCCCGCAGGACGTAGCGGGCGAGCATGTCGATCTCGACGTTGAGAGTGTCGCCCGGCGCCATGGCGCCGAAGGTGGTCCGCTCATTGGTGTGCGGGATGATGTTGACGCCGAAACGGCTGCCCATCGTCTCGTTGACGGTCAGCGAGACGCCGTCGAGCGCGATCGACCCCTTCGGCGCGATCGCGCGGGCCAGATCCTCCGGGACCTCGAGCACCCAGCGGTGGCTGTCGCCCTCGGGGTGCACATCGACCAGGCGGGCAAGGCCGTCGACATGCCCGAACACGAGATGCCCGCCGATCTCCTCGCCCATCCGGAGCGAGCGCTCCAGGTTGACCCGGGTGCCGGTCTGCCAGCGGCCGAGCGTGGTCCGGGACAGGGTCTCCGCCGAGGCCTGGATCGCGTAGCGGCCGGGCTCCGTGTCCACCACGGTCAGGCAGACCCCCGAATGCGCGATCGAGGCGCCGACGCCGATCTCCGCGGTGTCGTACGCCGTCTCGATGGTGAAGCGTGTGTCGCCGGAGCGCTCGACGCGGGCCACCCGGCCGACATCCGTCACGATGCCCGAGAACATGGTCGCACCCCCTTCCGCTCAAGCCGGCGCGCCACGCCGCCAGCCTTGCGCCGCAGCATCGCGCAGGTCGGTCGCCGGCGCAAACGGCGGGCACGGCGGCGGTGTCGGGGTCGGACGCCAAGCCCGTCCGGCAGCCTCGGCCATGACGGCTCGGCGCGCGGAACAACGGACCGCCCGGCAAGTTCTGACTTGGTCGGGACCTCGCCATGCAGGACCGACGCTGAAGGAGGACAGCCCTCCGGCAGCCGATGTCTCGCCCTCGTTCCGGCAAAGAGCGCACGAGCGGGAAAATGCCAATTGTCGAGACCGGCCCGGCACCATATTTCGTAGGCTTCGTTCTCCCGTTCCACTGCCTTCTGAAGGTTCAGCGCGATGCCTGGTCAAGGAATGACTGACGTAAAGGTGGAGAGCAATGGCCTCCTCCAGAGGAAGCCGGATCTGTTTTCCGCCGACCGGGCACGGCGCGGCCTCTTCTCGATTTCCAGGCGTCTTCACCGGCTGGTCGCCACCAGGTCCCTGCCACCGCGAATCGGCATCTATTTTCATTCATTAAGGAAAGATCGATACCCGGCCTTTCGTGAGATGGTGAATTTTTTTCGATCAAGAGGATACGACTTTGTCGATCCAGATACTTATATTGCTGCCGATGACCGGCGCAAACGGATTTTCCTATCATTCGACGATAATTATCGTTCCTGGTATGAAGCATTGCCGATGCTCGAAGCGGTCGGCGTCGTTGCCACCTTCTATGTCAATACCCTTCCGCTGCGCGGCGAGGCCGATCCTTCGGCAATCACGTCGTATTATGATCGGATTCGCCATTTCGGCGACCGCACATGCCTTAGCCGCGACGAGATCCGCGCCATCGCCGACGCCGGTCACACGATAGGCTGCCACAGCCATTCCCATTTCAATCTGGCGACGCTGGCGCCCGAGCGATGGGAGGACGAGATCCTGCGCAGCAGGCAGATCCTCGAGAGCCTTATCGCGGCTCCGGTGGCGCATTTCAGCTACCCGTTCGGCATGCGCCGCCACTTCTCCGAGGAGTTGAAGGATTACTGCTTCGGCAACGGCTTCCGGACCATCTCCGCGGCCGCGCCCTGCCTGCAGCATGCCCCCGTGGCCGATCCCTACATTCATCGCAGCGGCTGGAAGCTCACTCACGCATGCGGGGACAATGTGCAGCGGGTGTCGATCGACGGCCGCCTGTTCTATGCCCTCACCGGCCGCAGCGCGGTCGGTTGACCCGGCCCGGCCGACCGTGCCGAGCCAGCGGGCCGACGGCCGCGGACCGTCGCCGCCCGCTCCCTCACATCCGGCCCCGTGAGCATGCCGCCGTGCCGCAGGCCGATGTCGGGCCCGGGACCTGCTCAGGCGTCTCGGGGACGGCGCGCGGACCCGCGGCTCCGTCGCGACGACCTCCCGGCAGCGCGGTCCACACGGGAAACGCGGCGGGATTTCCGGCAGTAGCCGCGGCCGATCGTCGAGGGGCCAGGGTGCCGACGTGCACAAACCGGTCTCGCGCCACGGCTCTGAACACCACAAGGTCGCCTTCGTTGATGGGCCGCACCGCGGCCGCCATGATCAGGTTGATTTCGGGCGCAATGAGAACCGTGTTCAGTCCCGGCTGGGGGCGTGTCGCCAGCATGTCGCGCAGCCAGATGGTCGCGGCCGTCCACTGCTCCGGCTTGAGCGCCGTCAGATCCGTCAGGGTGGACCTGGTCTCGTGCCGGCCGAAGGCGATATCCGCCGCCTCGACGGCGCGGCAATCGGGACTGGTCAGCACCGGTCCGCCGAGGATGCCGTGGGCTCGCATGTAGATGCCGATCATCCGGGCCCGATCCCGCTCGTCCTTCGACAGGATCGTTCCGGTGGAGCACTCGTCCATCGCTCCATCGCCCGGCTCGACCCCTGCGGCCCGCGCGGCGGCGTCGCCCGCCGCGGTCCGGGCGTCGGAGGCGTCCGCGGCGGCCGGGCCGAGCGGCGGGTGGCTCAGATAGAGGACATAGCCTCCGCCCGCGAGGCGATCGATCAGCGCCTGACCGGTCAGCCGCTCCTCCGATCGCGCCATGCCGACTATCAAGAGGGTCTGGAGAACCAGGACAATCAGCAACAGCCACGACACACGCCGCATAGCATGGGCTCCACATTGGTTGCCCCACTGATGCCCGATGCTGGTTGAGAAAGTCTTGCGGGGGCAGCCGGCCCGGGGCGCCGTGGCCGGCATGGGCGACGCCGGCCACGCGCCCCCTCAGCCAGGCGACAGCCCCGGGGAGCCACCCATTCCCGAGCGATCCGCCCAGGGCTGGGACGGCTCTACAAGGCGGACCGGTGGGGGACCGGAGCCCTTCACCCCGTGGCGGTCGCGACCAAGCTCTCCCACAGATCGGGACCGACGCCGCGCGCGGCGATCCGCTCGAAGGCGAGTTGTTCCGCGAGCCGCTCGACCGCCAAGCCGGTCACCGCGGCAAGGCCGTCATCGCCGATCAGGCTGCCGGCGCGGAACCATTCGAGCCGATCGACCACCCTGGCGGCAAGCAGCGACCCTGCCAGCCGAGCACCGCCCTCGACCATCAGGCGGCCGATGCCCCGGTCGGCCAGCGCACGCAGCACCCGGCCGATGTCCGGCGTGCCGGGCGCGTCGCACGGCAGGCCGATCACCTCGACGCCGGCATCGCGCAGGGCCGCCACCCGGTCGGCCGGCGCATCCTCACGGGTGACGAGCCAAGTCGGGTGCCTGCGCGCCGTGACGGCGGTGGCGGCAACGGGCGTCAGCCGCAAGCGCCGATCGATCACCACGCGCACCGGTGTCCAGGCCTCAAGCCCCGGCAACTCACAGGTGAGCCGGGGGTCGTCGGCCAGCCCGGTGCCGCTGCCGACCATGACCGCGTCGTGCCGGGCGCGCAGGCCGTGGGCCTGGCGTCGGGCCTCGGTGTCGGTGATCCAGCGGCTCTCCCCGCTGCGGGTGGCGATGCGCCCGTCGAGCGTGGTCGCCAGCTTGAGGGTGACGAGCGGCCGCCCGCGCTCGACGCGCGAGAAGAAGCCGGCATTGACCCGGCGTGCCTCGTCGGCCCTTCCGCCGACCGCCACGTCAATCCCGGCCTCGCGCAGCCGGGCGATGCCGCGGCCGGCCACCTCCGGAAAAGGATCCTCGACGGCCACGACGGCGCGGGCGATTCCGGCCCTGACGAGCGCGTCGGCGCAGGGCCCGGTGGCGCCGTGGTGGGCGCAGGGCTCGAGCGACACGTAGGCGGTGGCGCCGCGGGCCGCCGCGCCGGCGCGGGCCAGCGCCTCCGTCTCGGCGTGCGGACGACCGCCCGGCTGCGTCCAACCGCGGCCGATGACCTGGCCATCCTTGACCAGCACGCAGCCGACCGCCGGGTTCGGCCAGACCCGGCCGAGGCCGCGCCGCGCCAAGCTGAGTGCCAGGCCGAGAAAGCGGTCGTCCTCCGGGCCCGGCGGGGAGGCCGTCCCGGGCGCGGCCACAGCCATGGGCCGTCCCTAATCCTGCTCGACGCGAAGCTGGTCGACGAACTCCGAGAAGGCGTCCGGCTCCTTGAAGTCCTTGTAGACCGAGGCGTACCGGACGTAGGCCACCTTGTCGAGCGCGTCGAGCGCCGTCATGACCATCTCGCCGATCGACTTCGACGGAATCTCGGTCTCGCCGGAGCTTTCCAGCCGGCGGACAAGCGAGTTCACCACCCTGTCGACCTTCTCGGCGTCCACGGGCCGCTTGCGCAAGGCCAGCTTCATCGAGCGGTGCAGCTTCTCCCGGTCGAACGGCTGCCGGGTCCCGTTGCTCTTCACCACCGTCAGCTCCCGCAACTGGATGCGCTCGAAGGTGGTGAAGCGGGCGCCGCAGGACGGGCAGAAGCGCCGCCGGCGGATCGCCGAGTTGTCCTCGGTCGGCCGCGAGTCCTTCACCTGGGTGTCGTCGTGGCCGCAAAAGGGACAGCGCATGGGACCAAGCCGCTCCTGGGTGCGTGGCGCGACCCGGCCGTCAGGCGTCCGGGTAGATGGGGAAGCGGCGGCACAGGCTCCGCACCCGCTCGCGCACCGCGGTCTCGACCGCCTCGTTGTCGTCGGGATCCCGGGCCAGCCCGTCGAGCACCTCGCCGATCATCTCGCCGACGTGCCGGAGTTCGGCTTGGCCGAACCCGCGCGTGGTCGCCGCCGGGGTGCCGAGCCGGATGCCCGAGGTGACCGCCGGCTTCTCCGGATCGAACGGCACGCCGTTCTTGTTGCAGGTGATATGGGCGCGTTCGAGCGCCGCCTCGGCCGCCTTGCCGGTCAGCCTCTTCGGCCGCAGGTCGACCAGGGCGAGGTGCGTGTCGGTGCCGCCCGTGACGATGTCGAGCCCGGTCCCGGCCAGGGTGGCCGCCAGCACGCGGGCATTGTCGACCACGGCCTGGGCATAGGCCTTGAACTCGGGCTGCAGCGCCTCGCCGAACGCCACCGCCTTGGCGGCGATGACGTGCATGAGCGGCCCGCCCTGCAGGCCCGGGAACACGGCCGAGTTCACCTTCTTGCCGAGCTCCGGGTCGTTCGAGAGGATCATGCCGCCGCGCGGGCCGCGCAGGGTCTTGTGCGTGGTCGTGGTGACCACGTGCGCGTGGGGCAGCGGGCTCGGATGCACGCCGCCGGCGACCAGGCCGGAGAAGTGGGCCATGTCGACGAGCAGCCACGCGCCCACCGTGTCGGCGATCTGACGGAAGCGGGCGAAGTCGATGATCCGGGGCACCGCCGACCCGCCGGCGATGATCAGGCGCGGCTGGTGCGCCTCGGCCAGGCGGGCGACCTCGTCGTAATCGATCCGGGCGTCCTCGCGCCGGACCCCGTAGGTCACGGCGTTGAACCATTTGCCGGACAGGTTCGGAGGGGCACCGTGGGTCAGATGGCCGCCCGCGGCCAGCGACATGCCGAGCACGGTGTCGCCGGGCTTGAGCAGGGCCAGCATGACCGCCTGGTTGGCCTGAGCGCCCGAATGCGGCTGCACGTTGGCGAAGGCGCAGTCATACAGCCGGCGGGCGCGCTCGACCGCCAGCTCCTCGGCCACGTCGACGAACTCGCAGCCGCCATAGTAGCGCCGGTGCGGATAGCCCTCGGCATACTTGTTGGTCAGCACCGACCCCTGCGCCTGCAGGACGGCACGGGAAACGATGTTCTCGCTGGCGATGAGCTCGATCTGATCCTGCTGGCGGCCGAGCTCGGCGCGGATGGCGCGGTGCAGCTCGGGATCGGTGTCCGCCAGGTCGGCGCCGAAAAAGCGCTCGAACGCGTTGCCCGCGGCAACCGATCCGATGATTTGGGTCATATGATCCGTGTCCTCACCCTGTCTCGTGCGATCCGCGGACGGGCCCCGCCGGCGGCGCCTCCAGCTTGGCGACCCGCCGGTCGTGCCGGCCGCCCTCGTAGGCGGTGGCCAGGAAGGTCTGCAGGCAGTCCTCCGCGGTCTGGCGGCCGGTGATCCGGGCGCCCAGAGCCAACACATTGGCATCGTTGTGCTGCCGGGCCAGCCGCGCGGTGGTGACGTCGTGGCAGACGGCGGCGCGCACCGCCGGAAACCGGTTGGCCGCCATGGCGATGCCGATGCCGGTGCCGCAGACGACGATCCCGCGCCCGGCGCGCCCGGCCTCGAGCGCCAGCGCCAGGGCGTAGCCGAAATCGGGATAGTCCACCGACGTCTCATCCTCGACACCGAGGTCGAGCACCGTGTGGCCGCGCGACTCGAGCCAGCCCTTGAGTTGCGTCTTCAGCCCGAAGCCGGCGTGGTCGGCCGCAAGCGCGATCACCTCATTCATCATAGTAGAAGCGTCAGTCCTGTCCGTTTCTCACAATATATCGTCAACGCCACCTGATTTCTCACGGAAAATGGCGGGCCCGGCGCCGTTGCGCCGGCTTCCCCTCGGCCCGCGGCGCCCCCGGGCCAAGGCGCGCGGACGGCCCGGCCCCGGCGGCACGCCGCTGGTCTCCCGAGGACAAGGCCGCTGCCGTAATGAACCAGCACTGCCGCGCGGCGACGCCCCCCGCCGCGAATCGTTGCCGTGCCAAGCGAAGCGAAAGCCACCGGTTTACTGATCGAAGGGCAGGAACGTACCTGTCATTCCGTGGCAATGTACTTGACACGGAAAAATCGCGATGCATGCTGAGCCTCAGCCGTAATGACCAAGACAAGGACTATCTGATGTCTCAAGGGCAGGATCAGAGCGCAGGGCTTTCAGATGCCGAACTGCTACGGATGACGGCCCAGGTCGTATCGTCCTACGTCAGTAAAAACCCGGTGTCAGCCGATCAGCTGCCCGACCTGATCAATTCAGTGCACGGGTGCCTCAAAAACGTCGACGGCCAGCCTGCGGCCGAGCCCGAGCCGCCGCAGAAGCCGGCAGTATCTATCCGCAAGTCCATCCATCCAGACTACTTGGTCTGCCTGGAAGATGGCAAGAAGCTGAAGATGCTGAAGCGGCACCTGCGGACCACCTACAACATGACCCCGGATGAATACCGGGCTAAATGGGGTCTGCCGCCGGACTACCCGATGGTGGCGCCCAACTACGCCGAGCAGCGCTCGGCCTTCGCGCGGCGCATCGGGCTGGGGCGCGGCGCGCGCGCGGCCGCGGCGGGCCGGCGCTGACGCGCGGCCGTTGCCGCTCCACACCGGCGGTGATCGAGGTCGGACGCCGTGCCCGAGCCGACAGCGTGACGGCCGGCTCTGCGGCGGCCTTGAGGTGCCCTCGTGCGGGGTCGGCCGGAGCGCCGCGGGCGCCCCGGGACGGGTCAGGCTGTCGGCCGGCCGGCAGGCCGAGGGGCGCCCGCTCGTCGGCGCTCGAGCACATAGCCGAGCTTGGCCACGGCAACGCGGGCGAGGCTCTCCTGGCCGGCGTGCACCGGTCCCTGGATGGTGACCTCCACCAGCGTGTCGGGATCGGTGGCCGTGACCTTGACGGCCGTCCCGATGCGCTGGAACTCCAGGAGGACTTCGCGCGACGCCACCGCTGTGCCTCCGAATTATCCCGCCTGAGGACCGGAAGCCCCGGTCACGGCAGCAACGACGCAGCCCAGGCCGATCCGTCAGGCGTTGTCCTCGTCTAGGCGACGGCGGCCACGAAAGGGACGGCGGGATGGTGCACCCGCCCCGACCAGAACTGCTCGACCTTCACCAAGCCGGCGTTGATCTCGTTGAACGCCTCTTCCGTCAGGTCGCTGTCCTTGAGCGTCTCGATGTGGCGGGCGAACATGTTGCTGACGCAGTCGCGGAGCCGCAGCCCCTTATCGGAGAGCCGCACCCGCACCGAGCGCCGGTCGTGCTGCGACCGCTCCTGGATGAGGTATGCATTCTCCACCATCTTCTTCACATTATAGGACACGTTCGAGCCCAGATAGTAGCCCCGAGCGGTGAGTTCGCCCACGGTAAGCTCGTCGTCGCCGATATTGTACAGAATGAGGCTCTGCACGTTGTTGATGTCCTGGATGCCCTGGCGATCCAGCTCCGCCTTCAGCAGCTCCAGAAAATGACGATGAAGCCGCTCGATCATCAGGATCGTCCGGTAGTAAGGATGCCGCACATCCACCTCCGTAAAAATTCGGGGCGTACCGCCATAGTCATCGCCCGATCCAAACGGTAGGACCAAAACATTAATGCATTATTTCGGTTGCGGCCGGCCAAATGATCCTAAAAATTGGCAAAGGCAGCACGCCGACCAATCTTTTTGGCTGCAGGACCAACTGGTCGTCTCGTCCCGTGACGGCGGGCTGCACTCGGCACATGCCGAAAAGCTGGTGCCGACTGCCGAAAGATTGTCTTAAGCATCTCGGCCTTGATGGCCGCAACGTGCCCTCCCGAGGCCGGACCCGGCGTCCACCGGCCGGCCGCGGCTCCGCCTCAGCGAGCGGGTCGGCCCTCCGGGCCGGGGTGGCCGGCCGCGAGCACCAGGTCGCGCTCGCCCAGCGGCTTGAAGTGGCGGTCGACCATGGCGGCGGTCACCTCCCGGAGGGTGGGCGGGCTCCATCGCGGGCGACGGTCCTTGTCGACGATCTGCGCCCGCACTCCTTCGTAGAAGTCGTGATCCTCCAGGCACGCCTGGCTCATGCGATACTCCATGGTGACCACCTGCTCGTAGGTTAGAGCGGCCCCGCGGCGCAGCTGCTCGAGCGTGGTCTTCAGGCTGACGGGCGACTTGCCGGCCAGCTCGCTGCGGGTCCCGTCCGCCCACGCCGTGCCCTCGGCCTCCAGCGCCCCCAGGATCTCCTCCACGGAATCGTGTCCGAAGCAGCGGTCGATGGCGGGCCGCAGCTCCTCCAGCGGGGCCGGCAGTCCCGGGTCGGCCAGCAGCGGCGCCAGCGCCCGCTCGATCACGTCGGACGCCTCGCCGGGCCCGCCGGCGCCGACCCAGGCCGCGTGCCGGAGCGCGTCGATGACGGCGTCGAGCCTCTCACTGGGCACGTAATGGGTGGCGTAGCCGAGGTAGAGGCAGTCGGCGGCCCGGCAGCGAACGCCGGTCAGCCCGACATAGGTGCCGGTCTCGCCCGGGCAGGTCGGCAGGAACCAGCCGCCGCCGACGTCGGGGAACAGGCCGATCCCGGTCTCGGGCATGGCGAACATCGCGCGTTCGGTGACGATGCGGGTCGAGCCGTGCACCGAGAGGCCGACCCCGCCACCCATGCTGATGCCGTCGACGAGGGCGATGAAGGGCTTGGGGTAGCGATGGATGCGATGGTTGAGCGTGTACTCGGCACGGAAGAAGTCCCGGTCGTCCGCCTCGTCCGCCTCCCCCCGGCGGCGCGCCAGGCCGTGGTCGTAGACGGCGCGAATGTCGCCCCCGGCGCAGAAGGCCCGCTCGCCCGCCCCCGTGATCAGCACGGCCGCCACCTCGGGCTCGTCCGCCCAGGCCTCCAGCTGCGGCTCGATCGCGCGGATCATGGGAAGGCTGAGCGCGTTCAGCGCCTTCGGACGGTTGAGGGTGATCACGCCGAGCGGCCCCCGGCGCTCGAGCAGCACCTCCGGGGCGCCCGCCCGCTCCTCCGGCAGGCTGAAGGCGACCAGGGCCTCGACGGTGCGGGTCGGCGCGCGATCGACGCGCAGGTCGGGAAGGACATGGCGCAGCGGCCCGCAAAGCTCCTCCGGCGCGCTCAGCCGTTCCAGCCGTCCCAGGCGGCGTCGCGTCAGCACCTCGGACAGCCGCCGCACGATCTTCACGGCGAAGTTGCCGTCGGGCTCGTCGATCGTGAAGACGTAGCGCGCCAGGCCCAGGGCGAGGCAGCGATCGTGCTCACGGGTCACGAGGCGCTCGAAGTCGAGATGGGATCGGTTCAGCACGGTCACGTCGACGCTCCCGGTAGAACGGGGCCGAGCCCGCGGGTCATCGGCGGCCCGGGACCCGCTCAGTCGTCGAGCAAGCGGCGCGCCACGATCAGCCGCATGATCTCGTTGGTGCCCTCGAGGATTCGGTGGACCCGGACATCGCGCAGGAAGCGCTCGATCGGATAGTCCCGACTATAGCCGTACCCGCCATGGAGCTGCAGCGCCTCGTCGCAGATCCGGTAGGCGGCGTCCGTGGCGAACCGCTTCGCCATGGCGCAGGCCTCGCGGCGGCCCGGCTCCTCGCCGTCCAGCGCGGCGGCCGCCCGGTGGGTCATCAGCCGGGCTGCCTCGAGGTCGGTCGCCATGTCGGCCAGCCGGAAGCGCAGCGCCTGGTTCTCCGCCAGGGGCCGGCCGAACTGCTGCCGCGTCCGCAGATGATCGCGCGCGGCCTCCAGGCACGCCCGGGCCCCGCCGAGCGAGCAGGCGGCGATGTTCACCCGCCCGCCGTCGAGGCCCATCATGGCGATCGGGAAGCCCTGCCCCTCCTCGCCGAGCCGGCTGGACGCCGGCACGCGGCAGTCCTCGAGCAGCACCGCCGCGGTCGGCTGGCTGTGCCAGCCGAGCTTGCGCTCCCTCTTGCCGAAGGACAGCCCGGGCGTGCCGTTCTCGACCAGGAAGCAGGAGATGCCGCGTGGCCCCGGCGCCCCGGTGCGCGCCATGACCAGATAAAGGTCGGCCACCGAGCCGCCCGAGGTGAAGGCCTTGGCGCCGTTCAGCACGTAGCCGTCACCGTCCCGGTCGGCGCGGGTGCGGAGCGCGGCGGCATCGGAGCCGGCGCCCGGCTCGGTGAGGCAATAGGCCGCGAATCGGTCCATACCGGCGAGGGACGAAAGAAGTTCGCGGCGCTGCCGCACGCTGCCGAAGCGATCGATCATCCAGGCCGCCATGTTGTGGATGGACAGATAGGCGGCGGTCGACACGCAGGCGGCCGCCAGCTCCTCGAAGATGAGCGCGGCGTCGAGCCGGCCGAGCCCGCTGCCGCCGTGCTCCTCCCGGCAGTAGATGGCGGCGAGGCCCAGCCCGGCCGCGGCGCGCAGCGTGTCGGCCGGGAAGATCTCCTGGTCATCCCACGCGGCGGCTTGGGGCGCCATCTGCTCCCGGGCGAAGGCGCGCGCGGTGTCCTGGAAGGCGCGTTGCTCGGCGGTCAGCGAGAAGTCCATGGCAATCCCGTTGTCAGCGCGGCGCGCCGGCTGCCGTGCTTGGCAGCCGGGTCGACCTGACCTCACATAAACACAGCACGTGCACGTGAAAAGCCGCGATCGGGACATGCCGGCGCCGCCGGTACGGCGTCAGGGAGATCCGGCCACGCCGCCGATGGCGCGGCGCCGCTTTCGACAGCCCGGCGCGCGTTGAACCGGGCGGCCGCCCTCCTTAAGGTCCCGCCCACGCTTTCGGACGTCAGCGAGGCCGCGGCATGACCGGCTTTCACCCTCAGGGATCGTTTCCGGCCATGCGGCCCCGGCGCAACCGGACCGACCGCTGGACCCGCCGCCTGGTCGCCGAGCACCGGCTTCATGTCGACGACCTGATCTGGCCGACCTTCGTGGTCGAGGGCCAGGACGTCCGCGAGGCGGTGACGAGCATGCCCGGCGTCTTTCGGCTCAGCATCGACCGGCTGGTCGACGCCGTGGGCGAGGCCGAGGCGCTGGGCATCCCGGCCATCGCGCTGTTCCCGCTGGTGCCGGCGGCGCGGAAGACCGCGGGCGGCGAAGAGGCCACGAACGGCGACAATCTCGTCTGCCGGGCCGTGCGCGCGGTGAAGGCGGCGCATCCGGGGATCGGCCTGGTCACCGACGGGGCGCTCGATCCCTACACCAGCCACGGCCACGACGGCCTGCTCGAGGACGGGCGGATCCTGAACGACGAGACCGTGGCGGTGCTGGCGCGCCAGGCGGTCGTGCAGGCGGACGCCGGGGCCGACGTGATCGCGCCGTCGGACATGATGGACGGGCGGGTGGGCGCCATCCGCCGCGCGCTCGACCAGGCCGGGCACGGCTCCGTGCGCATCCTGTCCTACGCGGCGAAATACGCCTCCGCCTTCTACGGACCGTTCCGCGACGCCGTCGGCTCGGGCGCCGCGCTGCGGGGCGACAAGCGCACCTATCAGATGGATCCGGCCAACAGCGACGAGGCCCTGCGGGAGGTCGCGCTCGACCTTCAGGAGGGCGCGGATATGGTCATGGTCAAGCCGGGGCAGCCCTACCTGGACATCGTGAGGCGGGTCAAGGAGACCTTCGGCGTGCCGACCCTGGCTTACCACGTGAGCGGCGAGTACGCGATGCTGCGCGCCGCGGGCGCGCAGGGCTGGCTCGACTACGAGGCCTGCCTGCTCGAGACCCTGCTCGGCTTCAAGCGCGCCGGGGCCGATGCCGTCCTGACCTACGGCGCGCTCGACGCCGCCCGCCTGCTGCGGGCCGGATAGCGGCCGGCATGGGCTGGTGGCCGCCGGCGAGGGCGGCGCTGCTGGCAGCGGCCCTGACCCTGGCCGATCCGGGGGCGCTGCGGGCGCAGGCCGACCGCTCCGGCCTCTGGGTCGAGGCCCCGGTCCATCGGCAGGCCGCGGCCGATCTGGCCCGACAGGCCGCCTTCGCGGTGCGGCCGACCTGCCGGGTCGACGGCCCGGCCCGCCGCATCGGCTACCAGGTCCAGGTGCCCCCGGCGATGGAGGCGGGCGCCTCGCATCCGTCGCGCGGACGCTGGGCCGAGCGCTGGAGCGTGCGCCGGTGCGCCGAGGACGTTCTGATCACCCTCTTCTTCTCGGCCGACCGCGACGGCATCGACGTGGCGATCGGCGTGCCCGGAAGGACTCGCTGTCCGGCCGCGCTCCAGGCCGCGGTGACGAGCGCGATGACATCCTTTCTCCGCGAGGATCTGGCCGAATGCCCTTCGGTCTTGGTCATCGACGCGGCCCCGGACGGCGGAGGTGGCGCGGCGCCCGAGGACACGAAGGCTGGACCATGGGTCGAGCGATGGCGCCTTGGCGGCTGCGGCCGCGAGCAGGTCGTGCGGGTCCGCTTCGGCGCGACGTTCGGCGAGGACGGCGAGGAGCCGCCCGTGGCGTCGTTTCAGATCCTGCCGTGACCGAGCCGCGCGCCCCTGGCCGGGCCGGCCCTCAGGCGGCGCCGGCATGATCCGAGAGGAACCTGAGCAGGCACTGGTCATGCCAGGGCAGCAGGCCGGTGGCGTCGTGGAAGCCGAGATGGCCGCCGGTGTCCGTCAGCAGGAGATGCAGGAACGGGTTTGAGGCCCAGTCGAACTCCCGGTAGGGCTCGGCCGGGATCCATGGGTCGTCCGCGGCATGGACCAGCAGCGTCGGCACCCGGATCGATGACAGGTAGCGCCGGGCGCTGTTGCGGGCGTAGTACTCGTCGGCGCTGGCGTAGCCGTGCCGACGAGCCACAAACCCGTCATCGAAGTCGTAGATCGTCCTGGCCCGCTCAATGGCGCGACGCTCCTGCTCGGTCAGCGCCGCGGCCGGTGCCGTCGCCTCCTCCTTCATCCACCCGAGCACTGCGCGATGGTAGAGGCGGTTGCGCGGCGCCAGCATGCGCTGCGAGGTGGAGGCCAGATCGATCGGCGCCGAGACTGCGGCCGCCGCCCGGACCGGCACGGTCCCGCCGTCCTCGCCCAGATACTTGAGCATCAGGTTGCCGCCCAGCGAAAAGCCGACCAGCGACGGGCCCTCCTCCGCCGCCGCGCTCAGCTGGGCGACGACGGCGCGGAGGTCCGCCGTCCGGCCGGCGTGGTACTGCCCGCGGCAGAGCGGCCGGGACGGGCCCGCGCCGCGCAGGTTCAGGCGCAGCACCGGATAGCCGTGGTACAGCAGGGACGCGGCCGTCTGGCGCATGTAGACCCCGTTCTCGGAGCCGCCGATGCCGTGGATGAGCACGACCAGGCCGCGGCCGGCACGGCGCAGCGGCCGGTTGAGGGTGCCGACGAGCCGGTCCCCGGTGCCGTCCTCCATGGGGAACTCCCGACGCTCGGCCGGATAGGCCGAAAGGTCGGGCGGCTGCCGCCCGAGCCACCTCAAGGTGGTGTTCCGGAGGGTCTGCAGATCGGCGCCGCGCCACGGCCAGCGCGCGCGGAACGACGGAAAGCCCTGCCCGGTGGCGTGCTCCGGCCGCTCAGCCATCGAGGAAGCGACGCACCGGATCGATCTGGACCGGGTCGGCCAGGGGCGGCGCGTGGCCGCAGCCGGCCACCTCGACGACCTCCGCCCGGGGGCCGGTCTCGGCCATGCGCGCGGCCACCTCGGCCGGCAGAACGTCGGACTCCGCGCCGCGCAGGACCAGGGTCGGGCAGCCGATCGCCGCCCAGACCGGCCAGATGTCGACATCCTCGAGCGGCTGCCCCTTGAAGGCCTCGCCGATCGCCGGGTCGAAGGCCAGCGCCAGGGTGCAGTCGTCCCGGCGCCGCGCGCTGTGCTCGGCGAGATGGCGCCAGACGCGATCGTCGAGGCTGCCGAAGGGCCGGAAGATTTCGCGAAGATAGGCCTCGAGCCGGGCCAGATCTGGAAAGGATGGCGCCTCGGCCACATAGCCGGCGATACGCTCGAGCGCCGCCTTCGGCACGGCCGGCCCGATGTCGTTCAGGACCAGGCGGCGAATCGGCGACCGCGGCTGCGCCGCCAGCAGCATGCCCATGAAGCCGCCCATCGACGTGCCGACCCAGTCGAGCCGGTCGACGTCGAGGCGTGCGATGAGCGCGCCGGCATCCGCCAGATACTGCGGGTAGCCGTAAAGCCCGGGATCGGCCAGCCAGCCGCTCTGCCCGCGCCCGGCGACGTCGGGGCAGACCACCCGGCGGTCCGCCCCGGCCAGGGCCTGGGCCAGGAAGTCGAAGTCCCGGCTGTTGCGGGTGAGCCCGTGGACGCACACCACGGTGCGGGCGGCTCCGGCCGCGCCCCACTCGACGTACCGGAGCCGGTGGAATCCGGAGGCGCTGAGGCCAAGAAGCGTCTTCTCCCTCATGGCCTCACTATAGCCGCTTGCGCCGGCCGGATCAGCCGGCGCGCTGCGATCAGGCGGCTTCCAGGCTCAGCCCAGGGCCGCGGCCTTCCGCCGCCGCCAGCAGCGGCCGGTCGGCGACCTCGACGAAGCGGTCCGGATAGAAGCCGTTGAAGCGCGTGCGCAGGACAGTGGAATAGGCGCCAAGCTGGCCGATCTCAATCCAGTCGCCTTCCGCCACCTCCTCCGGCAGCCAGAACGGGCCCGGCATGCTGTCGATGGAGTCGCAGGTCGGCCCGAACAGCGAGAAGCTGCCGATCGGGCCGCCGATCGGGCCGTCCGGCCGGAGCGCGCGCATGGGCAGGACGATCCCGGGGCAGCGCATCTCCGACAGGGAGCCGTACAGCCCGTCGTTCAAGTAGAGGGCGCGGCCGTGCCGGGCCTCGATCCGGGCCACCACCGACAGCCCCTCGGCGACCAGGGCGCGACCGGGCTCGCATTGCAGCCGGCAGCCGCGCGGCAGGTCGATCTCCGCGGCGCTGTCGGCGATGACATCGATGAACTCGCGCAGGCTCGGCACGTGGACGTCCACGTAGCGGCTGGGGAAGCCGCCGCCGACATCAAGCACGTCGATCGCGACGCCGGCCCGGCCGATGACCTGTCCGGCGAGGCCGATGGCCGCGCGGTAGGCCTTCGGCCGCAGGCACTGCGAGCCGACGTGGAAGGTAAGGCCCACGCGGTTGCCGGTCGCGGCCGCCGCCGCCAGAAGCCGCGCGGCCTCCGGCACGGTCGCACCGAACTTGCCGCTGAGGTCGCAGACCGCTTGGTTGGCCGGCGCCTGAAGGCGGACCAGCAGCTCCAGGTCGCGCGCCTGGCCGGTCTCGGCCATCAGCTTCGTCAGTTCGTTGTCGTGGTCGAGGGCGAAGGTGCGAACGCCGTGCCCGTGATAGGCCTCGGCGATGGCGCGCCGGTTCTTCACCGGATGCATGTAATGACAGCCGACATCGCCGAAGTACCGCCGGATCCGCGCCGTCTCCGCCGGGGACGCCACGTCGAAATGACGGATTCCCCCGTCGAACAAGGCCTGGAGGACGCGCGGATCGTCATTGCACTTGACGGCGTAGAGGACGTCGCCGGGAAACGCCTCCACGAACCGGGCCGCCTGCTCCCGCAGCACCTGCGTTCGCAAGCAATAGACCGGTTCGTCGGGCTGCAGCTCGGCGATCATGCCCACGGCATCGGCGAAGTGCTCAATCATTCCAGGTGGAACCTCCGGAGCCTGAAGAAAACAAGACCCGCCACATAAGCTGGGCCGAAGTCGTTGAGAATACGTGCAACCGGCGGCTCCCCAAAAAAAGTGTCATATTTCGTGCCCAAGTCGCCGGAACCGATGCCGCGCCCCATGACCACGCGACCGTCCGACCCGCTTTTGGACAGGCCGACGGCGATCCGTTCGCGGCGGGCGACGCCGTGACGCAGCTTCGTGATGGGCCGGCGTCGGGCTAACGTCGCGGTGCCGCGTGCCGGCCGGCTCGCGTCCCCGATCGGAGCTTGCCCCATGAAGTGGTTCTGGCGCGTCCTTCTCGCGGTCGCCGCCGTCCTGTCTATCGCCGTCGCCGGAAGCCTGCTGTTTCTGCGCAGCGGCCTCCCGGACCACGAGGGCAGCCGGCATCTCGCGGGACTGGACGCGCCGGTGCAGATCCTGCGCGACCGGCTGGCGGTGCCCCACATCTTCGCCTCGAGCGACGAGGATGCCTACTTCGCGCTCGGCTATGTCCACGCCTCCGATCGGCTCTGGCAGATGGACGTGCAGCGGCGGATCGGCCAGGGGCGCGTGGCCGAGTTGATCGGCGAGAGCGGGCTGCGCATCGACCGGCTCATGCGCGTGCTGGGCACCTACCGCCAGGCCGAGTCCAGCTACCGGGCGCTGCCGGTCGAGGTGCAGGCGGCGCTCGACAGCTATGCCGCCGGGGTCAACGCATGGCTCGAGCACCATGACGGCGCCCTGCCGCCGGAGTTCTACCTGCTCCGCTACAAGCCTGAGCCCTGGCGGCCGGCCGACAGCCTGGTTTGGGGACGGCTGATCGCGCTGCAGCTGTCCGGCAACTACCGTGAGGAGCTGCTGCGCGCCCGCATCGCCTCCCGGCTCGGCGAGGCGGCGCTGGCCGACCTGTTCCCGGCCATCGGCGCTCCGCCGGTCACCCTCGGCAGCCCGGCCGGGGCCGGCGCCATGGACCGCGGCCCGGCCCCGGACCCAAGGCTGGCCGGGCTGCTCGACCGCCTCGCGGCGGCCCTGCCGGAGCCGCTCGGGCCCTCCTCGGCCTCCAACCAATGGGTCGTGGCCGGCGACCGGACGCCGAGCGGCAGGCCCGTGCTCAGCAACGATCCCCATCTGTCGCTGACCGCGCCCATCCAGTGGTACATGGCCCGCATCGAGACGCCCGGCCTGTCCCTGACCGGGGCGACGGTCCCGGGCGTGCCGTTCCTGATCCTGGGGCACAACGGCAGAATCGCCTGGGGCCTGACGACAAGCGGCGCCGACGTTCAGGATCTCTACGTCAACACGGTGGATCCCGAGGATCCGTCCCGATACCTGACCGGAAGCGGCCCGGAGAGCTTCACGCTGCGGCGCGAAGAGATCGCCGTGGGCCGCGGCGGCCGGACGGAGCCGCTCGAGATCCGGGAGACCCGCCATGGTCCGGTGATCTCGGACGTCATCACGGACATCGCCGGGCCGATCCCGGACGATGCCGTCGTCTCGCTCGCCTACACCGGCTACACCGAGGCGGACATCGGCGCCGAGGCGGTCTACCGGCTCAACCGCGCGACGGACTGGCCGTCGTTCCGCGCAGCGCTGGCGACGCTGCGGGCGCCGCTGCAGAACTTCGTCTACGCCGATGTCGACGGCAACATCGGCTTCGTCCTGGCCGGCGACATTCCGCTGCGCGCCTCGGGCGACGGCACCCGGCCGGCTCAAGGCGACGCCGGGGTGCGCTCCTGGGCCGGGCTGATCCCGTTCGACGAGCTGCCGTCCGGGCTCAACCCGGCGAGCGGCTGGTTAATCAACGCCAACAATCAGGTGGTCGACGACTCGTATCCGCACTGGCTGGGCCATCCCTATGAGGAGTCGTTCCGCGCCGCCCGGATCGAGCAGGTGCTGCGCGAGACGGCGAGCCACGGTCCCGAGGACGCGGAAGCCCTCTTGATCGACACGGTCTCGCTGGCGGCGGAGAGGCTGGTGCCGCACCTGCTGACGGTCGTGCCCGAGGGCCCGGTGGCGACGGCGGCAACGGACACGCTGCGACGCTGGGACCTTCGGATGGACCGGGACAGCCCGGCCCCGCTGCTGTTCTTCACCTGGCTGCGCGAGCTGAACCGGACGCTCTACGCGGACGAACTCGGCCCGCTGTTCGAGGACTATGCCGGGCTGCGGCCCACGGTGGTGGCCGGCATGCTGACGAAGGCCACGGCCTGGTGCGACGATGTCCGAACGGAGGCGATCGAGGAGGACTGCGCCGATGTGCTGCGGGTCTCCCTCGACCAGGCCCTGGACCGGCTAAGCCGGCGGCATGGAGCGGACCCCGCCGACTGGCGCTGGGGGGACGAGCACGTGGCCCCGTTCCGGCATCAGGTCTTCAGCCGGATCCCCGTCCTGCGGCGCGTGCTCGACCTCGGGCTGGAGACGGACGGCGGACCCTACACTGTCAATCGCGGCGCGTTCTGGGGCCGCGACGAGGAGCGCCCCTTCGAGCACCAGCACGGCGCGGGCTTCCGGGCCGTCTACGATCTGGCGGATCTCGCCGACAGCCGCTTCATCATTGCGACCGGCCAGTCGGGTCATCCGTTGTCGCGCCACTTCGGCGATCAGGTCCTTCCCTGGCGTGACGGGCGCCATGTCCGCCTGTCCGGCTCGCCCGAGGAGTTGGCGCAAACGGGGCTCGGCACGCTGTCGCTGCGGCCGGCGGAGTGACCCACGCGCACGGCGGTGGCGCACGCGACCAGTCCCGTCCTTCGAGCGACTCCGGCCCGGGCGGCAGTGCCGGCCCGCGTCACGCGGAGAAACCCTAGCGGAGCGGGGAGAAGCCGCCATAGGCGCCTTTGTAATAGACCAGAGGCGCCGCCTCGCCGTCCGCCCTCAGATCCACCACCCGGCCGATCAGGATATGGTGGTCGCCGCCGGGGTAGTGGGTCTCAAATCGGCATTCGACGGTGGCCACGGCACCGGCCAGGAGCGGCGCTCCCGTTGAGCTCGCCACCGTCTTCAGCCCGTCCCACTCCGGACATGGGCCGGCAAAGCGGCGAGACAGCTCCTGCTGGCCGACGGCGAGCACGTTCACCGCGAAGATCCCGGCGCGGCGAATATGCCCCAGGGTGCGCGACCGATTCTCCAGGCAGATCAGGACGAGCGGCGGATCCAGGGACAGCGAGGTGAACGAGCTGACGGTCGCCCCGACCGGCCGGCGCTCCCCGTCCCGGGTCGTGACCACGGTGACCCCGGTGGCAAACCGTCCCATGACGTCGCGAAAGAGCCGATCCTCGACGCGCCTGCCCTCTTCCACCGTGTCGCCTCCGCGCACCTCAGCCTCCCGGGCGGGACCACCGACCCGCCATCCTCGTGACCCGTGCCTCGCCGGCCTCGCCTGGAAAAGCGTGCCCAGGCCGCCGGTCCGTCCGACTTAAATGCTTTTTAAGACAAACTCGACAAGCTCAGGCACGACACCTTGCCTCGAAAAATCCTCACGCGGATCGCAGCTATGCTCGTCTTCGTCGGCGCGATTATTGTGATCGTCTGTACCTTGGGTGGCTATGCCGCGCTGGGTGGGCATCTGCACGTCTTATGGCAACCCTTCGAGGTCGTCATCATCTGCGGCGCCGCCCTCGGCGGCTATATCATCGCCAATCCGAAGGGCGTGCTGCTGCGCACCGGCGGCGCCATCGGCAGCGTGGTCAAGGGACGCCGTTACGGCAAGGACGACTACCTGGAGCTGCTCAGCCTGCTCTATCAGGTGATGAAGATCGCCAAGACCAAGGGCATGCTGGCCCTGGAGCAGCACGTCGAGAAGCCGGACAGCAGCCCGCTGTTCCAGCAGTTCCCCGGGATCTACAACAACCCGCGGGCGATGGCGTTCCTGTGCGACTACCTCCGGCTCATGTCGCTGAACGCCGAGGATCCTCATACCATGGAAACCCTGATGGATGAGGAGATCGAGTCGCACCACCAGGAAACCTCGCAGGTGGCCAATGCGGTGCAGACCGTGGCCGACGGCATGCCGGCGCTCGGCATCGTCGCGGCGGTTCTCGGCGTGATCAAGACCATGGGCTCGATCACCGAGCCTCCGGAGGTGCTGGGCAAGCTGATCGGCGGCGCCCTGGTCGGCACCTTCCTGGGCGTCTGGCTGGCCTACGGCTTCATCGGCCCGCTGGCGGCGGCGCTCAAGTCGATGTACGACGCGGAGACCAAGTACTATCAGTGCATCAAGGCCGGCCTGCTCGCCCATCTGCACGGCTACGCGCCGGCCGTCTCGGTCGAGTTCGCGCGGAAGGCGCTGTTTCCGGAGGTGCGACCCGACTTCTATGAGGTCGAGGAAGCCACCGCCGCGCTGCCGCAGGCCTGATCCCGGCGCCTCGAACGAGAGGGAGAACGGCCATGGCGCGGCAGGACGTCCAGGTCATCGTCATCAAGAAGAAGGCCAAGCACGGGCATCACGCCCACCACGGCGGCGCCTGGAAGGTGGCCTACGCCGACTTCGTCACGGCGATGATGGCGTTCTTCCTGCTGCTGTGGCTGCTCAATGTGACGACCGACGACCAGCGCCAGGGCATCGCCGACTATTTCGACCCGGCCAACATCGCCCGGGCCACCAGCGGCTCGTCCGGGGTTCTCGGCGGCCGGGCGGTGTCCGAGCCGGGCCAGCTGTCCTCGCCCACCTCCCGGTTCAGCCTCGAGGTCAGCCTCCCCGGCCGGCCCGAGCCGGTCGACGACCGGGACAATCTCGACGACGGCGACGTCGATCCGCCGAGCGACGCCTTCGAGCGGATCCGTCGGCGCGCCCTCGCCGACGGGGTGGATCCGGAGGACCTGTCGGAGGATGAAATCGAGCGCCTGCTCGCCGAGCGGGAGCAGGCGATGTTCGAGCAGGCGACGGCCGAGCTCCGCCAGGCCATCCAGCAGGTGCCGGACATCCAGCAGCTGGCCGAGAACCTGATCATCGACCAGACGCCGGAAGGCCTGCGAATCCAGATCGTGGACCAGGAAGGCCTGTCCATGTTCCCGATGGGCAGCGCCCGCATGTTCGAGCGGACCGAGCAGCTCATGGGCCTCGTCGCCCAGGTGATCGGCAAGCTGCCCCAGCCGATCGCGATCAGCGGCCACACCGACGCCACGCCGTTCGTCAACAGCCCCAGCTACGACAACTGGGAGCTATCGAGCGACCGGGCCAACGCCAGCCGTCGCGCCCTTCTCCAGGCCGGCTTCCCGGCCGAGCGGATCTCGCGCGTCGTCGGCAAGGCCGACACCGAGCACCTGTTCCCGGACGAGCCGCGCAATCCTCGCAACCGGCGCATCTCGATCGTCCTCTTGCGCGAGGCGGACATGGAGACGGGCGAGACGGTGTCCTCGGCGAGGCCCGCGGCCCCGTCGCCGGTCGACGCGGCGAGCCTGAACTGAAGCCGGCGGCCCACCCGCCATCGGGATCGGCGGCCCGCCTTCCGCTGGGATCGGGGCGCGACGCGCTTTTGACCGGTTGATACCTATGCCGGCTATGGGGTTTAATTGGAGGTCCAGAGGCGGCCTCCCCCCTAGCCGGCCCGTCTCGTCCCCTCGTTAGCGGAACATCTCCCCCGTGACCGCCCATGCGGACTGTCCGCGCAATCTCCTGGCCGAGTATCGCCAGGGAGACTTCTACTGTGAGCTGCTCGGCGCCGATGACGAGCATGCTGCCGAGGCCGCCCCGGTTCGCGACCGCCTGTCCCGTTTCGAGCTGGCCGACCTTGAGCGCCGGGCCCGCGACGCGGAACGCGAGCTGTACAGTCTCGGCATTACCTTCCTGATCCTGTCCGATCAGGATGCCCTCGACCGCATCCTGCCGTTCGACGTCATTCCGAGGGTCGTCACCGGTTCCGAGTGGCGCCATCTCGAGGCCGGGATCGTGCAGCGGGTCACCGCTCTCAATCTCTTCCTCAAGGACATCTACCACGAGGGCCGGATCCTCAAGGACGGGGTGGTGCCGGCCGAGCTGATTCTCAAGCATCCGCACCGTGCCGCGGCGATGGACGGGTTCGACGTGCCCCGGGACACCTACGTCCACATCGTCGGCATCGACCTCGTGCGCGACACCAGCGGCCGGTTCCTCGTGCTCGAGGACAATGGGCGATGCCCGTCCGGCGTCTCCTACGTCATCGAGAACCGGAAGCTGATGCAGCGCACCTTCCCGGATCTCATGGCCAACATCGGCGTGCGCTCCGTCGACGACTACGGGCCCCGGCTGTTCGACGCGCTGTGCGAGGTCGCGCCCCCGGGGCTGAGCGAGCCGCGCATCGTCCTGCTGTCCCCCGGCACCTACAATTCCGCCTATTTCGAGCACGTGTTCCTGGCCCGGGAGATGGGTGTGCCGCTGGTCGAGGGGCGCGATCTCGTCGTCGAGAATGACTTCGTCTACATGAAGACCATTGATGGCCGGGCGCGCGTCGACACCATCTACCGCCGGATCGGCGACGACTTCCTCGACCCGCTCTGCTTCCGCCCGGACAGCCTGCTGGGGGTGCCCGGCCTCATGCAGGCCTATCGCCGAGGCCGGGTGACCCTGGCCAATGCCGTCGGCACCGGCGTCGCCGACGACAAGGCCGTCTACGCCTACCTGCCGCGCATCGTCCAATACTACTTGGGCGAGGATCCGCTTCTCGACAACGTGCCGACGCACATCTGCCGGGAGGAGGAGGGGCTGGCCTACACCCTGGCCCACCTCGACCAACTCGTGGTGAAGCCGGTCGGGGAGGCGGGCGGCTACGGCATCACCATCGGTCCGCACGCCAGCCGGGGCGAGCTGGACCGGTGCCGGCAGCGCCTGCTGGCCAACCCATCGGACTATATAAGTCAGCCGATGGTGCCGCTGTCCGTGTGCCCGACGCTGACCGCGGACGGCATCGAGCCGCGCCACGTCGATCTGAGGCCGTTCGCGGTCACCGGGGAGACGACCTGGGTCCTGCCGGGCGGCCTGACTCGGGTGGCCCTGCGCAAGGGAACCCTGATCGTCAATTCCTCTCAAGGCGGCGGCTCCAAGGACACATGGGTGCTGGGAGGTCCGAGGTGACGCAGCTGCTTGCCCGCGCGGCCGAATCCGCGTTCTGGATGGCGCGCTACGTGGAGCGCGCCGAGAACCTGGCGCGCATCATCGACGTCAATGAGACCTTCGCCCGCGACGACCGCGGCGGCCGGAGCTGGCTGCCGATCGTGCAGCTCAACGCCGACGAGGAGCGCTTCTTCCGCGGCTACAGCGAGGCGACGGACCAGAACGTCCTGCATTTCTACATCGCCGACGCCGGCAACCCGACCTCGATCCGCTCGGCCATTCGCATGGCCCGCGAGAACGCGCGCACCCTCAGGCCGCTGATCAGCACGGAGGTGTGGTCGCAGCTCAACATGCTGCACAACCGCATGCTGAGCATTGAGCCCGCCGAGCTGGCCTTGCCGAACCTTGTGCGGGTCTGCAACGAGATCAAGGAAGGCTGCCAGACCCACACCGGCATCGTGGAAGGAACCTTCTTTCGCGATGAAGGTTGGTATTTCTACGGTATCGGAAGGTGGCTGGAGCGAGCCGATCAGATAACCCGCCTGCTGGACATCAAGTATCACGGCCTGCTGGCCTCGTCCGAGGCGCCCGGCTCGCCCATGGACATCAGCCAATGGAACGCGCTGCTGCGCTCGGTGGCCGCCTACCACGCCTTCCGAAGGGTTCACCCCCGCGGGCTGGCGCCGCGGCCGGTTGCCGCATTCCTCATCTATAATCAGGAGTTCCCCCGATCTATCGCAATTTGCGTTAGGAACATCAATAACTTGTTGACCAACCTGAAGTCCCGCTACATGCTTCGTCATGGAAGCGCAGCGATGGAGCGGCTGGACGAGATCCGGGCCGCGTTAGGGTCTTACAATATCGACAGGCTGCTGGAGCGAGGTCTGCACGACCTGCTCGACTGGCTGCAGCGGCAATTCGCCGGCCTGTCGACCGATCTCGGCCGAGCGTATTTCGGCCACGTCGGTGCCGCCGCGCCCGGCGGCCCAGAGCACTAGCGGGGAGCCCCATGTCGGCTTTTGTTCCGGGGGCGCGCAAGCTTCACCACTTCTACCGATCCGTGCCGATGCCGTGCCCGTACTTGGCCGGCAAGCTGGAGCGGAAGCTGTTCACCCGGCTGTCCGGCAGCGATGCCGCCGAGCTGAACTCGGCCCTATCCCGGGCCGGCTTCCGGCGCAGCCACGACATCGTGTATCGCCCGGTCTGCGGCGACTGCGCGGCCTGCGTCCCGGTGCGGATCCCGGTCCAGCGCTTCCATCTGAGCCGGTCCATGCGCCGCGTGTCGAACCTCAATGCCGACCTTATCGGCGAGGAGCTACGTCCGGTGGCCACGGCGGAGCATTTCCGGCTGTTCCGGCGCTATCAGCGGTCCCGGCACGGCGACAGCGACATGGCGCGCATGAGCCAGGACGAGTATGCCGCCATGATCGAGGAGGGCAGCTTCGAGACCGGCTTGTTCGAGTTTCGCCGGTCCGACCGCGTCCTCATGGGGGTGATGCTGGCGGACCGGCTGTCCGACGGCTACTCCGCCGTCTACAGCTTCTTCGAGCCGGAGGCCCGGCGCCGCAGCCTCGGCACCTTCCTGGTGCTCGACCTCGTCCGCCGGGCGGCGGCCCTCGGCCTCTCGCATGTCTATCTCGGCTACTGGATCCCGGGCAGCGCCAAGATGGACTACAAGGCGCGCTTCCATTACCTGGAGGCGCTGAGCGAGGGCACCTGGCGCGACCTCCATGCCGATCCGCGGTGGGACGCCTCCTGCGCGGCGGCAACAACGGATTAGCCCTGGACGCGCTTCCGCTCCCCGCGGAGCCGACACCAGCCGCCTGACCCGCCAGCCCCCTGGACCCGTAAACGCTCTCGCCACGACGGTTGGCGTTCCTGCGGAAGTTGCGTAGCTTCCGGTCCGGAGGCGCGGGTTGCCGTCACGGCCAAGCCGCCGGCGGTCCCGACCGTGCGCAACGACAGAAAAGCAGGACAGGGAGATCGAGCATGTCCGTGCAACGCCGCCAGTTTCTCGCCGGGGCCGCGCTGGCCGGGGCCACCACCGGCGCGTCGAGCTTTCCGAAGCCGGCGATCGCGCAGCAGCGCCGCGAATGGCGGCTTGTCACGACCTGGCCCAAGAACTTTCCGGGCCTGGGCACCGGGGCCAACCTTCTGGGCGAGCTGATCACCAGCATGTCGGACGGGCGGCTGAGCGTGACGGTCTACGGCGCGGGCGAGATCGTCCCGGCGTTCGAGGCGATGGACGCGGTGTCCAGCGGCTCGGTCGAGATGGGTCACGGGGCGCCCTACTACTGGAAGGGCAAGGTCGACGCCGCCCAATACCTCGCGTCCACGCCGTTCGGCCTGAACGCCGAGGAGCAGAACGCGTGGTTCCAATACGGCGGCGGCCAGGAGCTGGCGGATCGCGTCTACGCCGAGATGAACTGCAAGTTCTTCCCGAGCGGCAACACCGGCACGCAGATGGGCGGCTGGTTCAACCGGGAGATCTCGACCGTCGACGACTTCGACGGGCTGAAGATGCGCATCCCGGGCCTGGGCGGCGAGGTGCTCAAGGCGGCCGGCGCCACGGTCGTCAACCTGCCGGGCGGCGAGATCCTGGCCGCGCTGCAGTCGGGCGCGATCGACGCGACCGAATGGGTCGGCCCTTACAACGATCTGGCGTTCGGGCTCTACCAAGTGGCCCAGTACTACTACTATCCGGGATGGCACGAGCCGGGCACGGTACTGGAGAACTTCATCAACCTGGATGCGTGGAACAGCCTGCCGGGCGACCTGCAGGCGATCGTGGCCGCCGCCAACGGAGCCGTCAACCAGCGGGTGCTGAGCGAGCTCGTCGCGCGGAACAACCAGTCGCTGCGCACCCTGATCGACGAGCACGGGGTCGAACTGCGCCGGTTCGATGACGCTCTGCTGACCGAGCTCGGCAGCCTGTCGGGCCAGGTCCTGATGGATCTGTCGGGCGCCAGCCCGCTCAGCCGGGAGGTGATGGAGAGCTTGGCGCGCTTCCGCGGCACGGCGATCGCCTGGGCCGATGTCTCGACCCAGGCCTTCGCCTCGGCCCGCTCCCTGCCCTACGAGTGGGCGGCGATCTAGGGCGTGTCCGGCTCAGGTGGCATCGCCGGCCCGCTCCCCTCGCCCGGCGACCCAACGACAGCATGCTCAGGCTGGCCGGGCGGGGGAGCGGGCCGGTACCGGTTCAGCCTCAGGCGGAAACGCTCGAGCCTGGTCGGGCCCGGCCGATGACGCCGGGCCTCCTTGGCTTCGATCGGATCGGCAGGGGGGGACCTCGTGCCGCCCCTCGCCTCCTCGGCCCCCACGCGCCGCCGGTTCCGTGACCACCCGACGCCCGTCGGCCCGAGCCGGCACACGAGGAGGGCAGCCTTGCGGACGTTCGTGATCGGCGTGCTGCTGCTCCTGATGGTGCCGGTCCTGCGGGTCGAGCCGGCCGGTGCCCTGTCCTGCCCGTCGGGCTATTCCGTCCGCGGGATCAATTGCTGCCGGGTCGCCGGCGGCGAGGTGCGCTGCCGGCAGAACCCGCGGCTGCCGAGCGCGATGGCGCCCCGGTTCAAGGACGGTCGAGTGCCTGCGCCCCATGTCACCATCGACGACAGCGACCTGTCCGAGGCCGTCCTGGCCGCCCGGCCGGAGCTGCGGGAGCGGCCGCTCACCGAGGACCCGGACCTGCTCGACCCGACGGACGACCGGTGCGACCGGCCCGGCTGCGACTTCGCCGAACTGACCCGGATCGCCGAGGAGCAACGGGGCGACGGAGGCTGTGTCAAGGCCCTGCGCGCCCATGCCTGCGCGCACTCGCCGTGGCGCGATCTCGACCTGCAGGAGCGGCTCGTCCGCCTGCTCACCCTGGCCGACCCCTTTGCCGAGGCCTACGCGCTCGACCTCAGGGTGTTCCCCTGCATCGCCGCCATCGAGACCCGCTTTCTCGAGCCTTTGAGCCTGAGCGAGCTCGCCTGCTCCATGCGCACCTCCGACCGCGGGCTGCCGCAGATCATCCGCCCGACCTTCGAGCTGCTGGTCGCCGATCTGGGCTTTCGAAGCGAGGTGGTCGGCTATGGCCCGACGGTGGCCGGGACCCGCCTCGCCGAGCTCTATGACGGCATCGGCCGCAGCGTCAGCCACCAGCTCGAGCTGATGGCGAAGGTGCTGACGGTGAGCGGCCTCAACGAGACCCGGACCAATTACCGGCAGGCCTTCATCAACTACAACGGCAGCTTTCGGGCCTTGTCCTACGGCGCCCGCGTCGACGCGTGCTTCGCCTGCCTGCGCGAGCGGCTCGACCCGGAGACCCTGACCGTGCGCGGCGACCCCATGCGCTGCCTGGCCGCGGCCGCGGGCAGCCGGGACCTGCGCGCCGACTTTGAAGGGTTCCGGGCCCTGTGCCGACCCGCCGCCCGAGCCGCCCCCGAGCCGTGAGCGCGACCGGCTGAGGCGTTTCCGCCTGACGCGGAATCGGCGCCGGCACGAGTTCCCGCCCGGCCGGGTGAAGCAAGCTGTCGCCGGTTGGCCGGCCGGGGGGAGCGGCCGGCGATGCCGTTCGAGCCGGTAACGCTCCGGCTCGATCAGTGGAGCACCCCCGGCAGCCAGGTCGCGAGCCCGGGAAAGGCGGCGAGGATGCCGAGCATCGCCAGCTGGATGACCACGAAGGGCAGCACGCCGCGGTAGATATCGGTTGTCGATACGGACTCGGGCGCGACGCCGCGCAGGTAGAACAAGGCGAAGCCGAACGGCGGGGTCAGAAAGCTGGTCTGCAGATTGATGGCGATCATCACGCCCAGCCAGACCGGGTGCAGGTCCATCATCAGCAGGACCGGGCCGACGATCGGCACCACCACGAAGATGATCTCGATGAAGTCGAGGAAGAAGCCCATCACGAACATGAGGGCCATGACCACGACCATGGCCCCGAAGACGCCGCCCGGCATCGCGCTCAGCACGTCGTGGACCAGCGCCTCGCCACCCAGGCCGCGGAACACCAGCGAGAACACCGAGGCGCCGAGAAGGATGACGAAGACCATGCAGCTGATGCGCACGGTGGCGCGCATGACCTCCCTCAGCACCTCGAGGGTGAGCCGGCCCTGGCTGGCCGCCAGCAGCATGGCGCCTGTGGCGCCGACCGCCGCTGACTCCGTCGGGGTGGCGATGCCGGCGAGGATCGAGCCGAGCACCGCCAAAATCAGCAGGGTGGGCGGCAGCATGACCAGGAGCACACGCCGCAGCAGGCTGCGCTGCTCGTCGGCCGGCACCTCGACGACCGGCGTCGCGGACGGGCGCAGGATCGCCACCAGCACGATCCAGCCCATGTAGAGCAGCACCAGCATCAGGCCCGGCAGGAAGGCCCCGGCGAACAGGTCGACCACGGAGACCGGCCGGGGCGCGAAGTTGCCGAGCGCCAACTGGGCCTGGGTGTAGGCTCCCTGCAGGATGTCGCCGAGCAGGATGAGCACGATCGACGGCGGGATGATCTGCCCCAGCGTGCCGGAGGCGCAGATGGCCCCGGTCGCCAGCCGGGGGTCGTACCGCGCCTTCAGCATGGTCGGCAGGCTGAGCAGCCCCATGGTGACCACGGTGGCGCCGACGATGCCGGTCGAGGCCGCGAGCAGCATGCCGACGAAGACGACCGAGAGGCCGAGCCCGCCGCGCAGCGGACCGAACAGCTGCCCCATGGTCTCGAGCAGGTTCTCGGCCACCCGGGACCGCTCGAGCATCACCCCCATGAAGATGAACAGGGGCACGGCGACCAGCACCTCGTTGACCATCACGCCGAAGTAGCGGGACGGCAGCGCGCCGAACAGGCTGAAGGTGAACAGGTCGAAGACCCAGCCGATGCCGGCGAACACCAGGGCTGTCCCGGCCAGCGTGAACGCCACCGGATAGCCCAGCAGCAGGACGCCGCAGACCGTGGCGAACATTACGAGGCTGAGGATCTCGCCGGCCAGCGTCGCGCTCATTCGAAATCCCCGTCCCGGTCCGCGCGCCCGGCGGTGGGCGGCTCGCGGCCCGACAGCGTGAGCACGGAGCGGCCCGCCAGGGACAGGCCCTGCAGCCCGAGCAGCAGGCAGAAGGCGAGCAGCACCGACTTGAGCAGGAACAGGCCGGGGAGGCCGCCGGCTTCCCGCGAGACCTCCAGACGCTGCCAGGAATCCAGCACATACGGCCAGGACGTCCAGGCCACGAGCCCGAGCGTCGGCAGCAGCAGGACAAGGGTGCCGAGGAGATCGACCAAGGCCCGCCAGCGTCGCGACGCCGGACGATACAGCACGTCGACGCGGACATGGCCGTCGGTGAGGAGGGTATAGCCGGCGCCGAGCATGAACACCACGCCGTGCATCCAGACATAGCTTTCCTGGAGCCAGACGAAGCCCACGCCGAAGGCGTAGCGCAGCACCACGACCGTCAGCGTGGTCAGCACCATGACGAGCGTCAGCCAGGCCACAGCACGCCCCACGGCCTCGTTCAGCGCATCCACGGCACGGATGAAGGCGACCAGGGCACGCAACAGCATTGCCCATTGTTCGGTCAACGGGTTAGAGACTACAAGCCCGTTTCGACCGGGGCCCGGTGTCCGGCCTCCCCCGGAAGCGCCGGCGGCATTCGGGACCGATGCCCGTGCCCAGACTCCTTGATCATCCGACCGGCCGAGGCTCGTGACCCACCTTCTGCCAGATCCCGAGCCGGCTGTCCTCGGGGCTCTCGCCTATCTGGCGGCCCTGTGCCTGATCGGCGCGGGCACCACCCGGCATGGCGAGCGGCTGGCCGTGGCCATCGACCACCTCAACCGCGCCATCGGCCGGGCGGCGTCATGGCTTGTCGTCGCCATGGTGGCGCTGCAGGCCACCCTCGTGCTGCTGCGCTACGTGTACGGCGTGGCCCCGATCCAGCTGCAGGAGGCGGTGCTCTACGCCCATGGCGCCATGTTCCTGCTGGTCGCGGCCGAGACGCTGCGCAGCGATGATCACGTCCGCGTCGACGTCCTCTACGCCCGGGCCACACCGCGGCAGCGGGCGTCCATCGACCTGGCGGGGACCGTCCTGCTGCTGCTGCCGGTGATCGTGACGCTCGGGGTCGTCGCCCTGCCTTACGTGTCCGCGTCCTGGGCCGTGCGCGAGGGGTCCCGGGAGGCCGCCGGCATTCCTGCCGTGTACCTTCTGAAATCGGTGATCCTGGTGTTCGTGGCACAGATGGCGCTCCAGGCGGTCTCGCTCGGACTCCGGTCCCTGCAGCGGCTGCGCCTCTGAGCCCCGGTGTCCCGGCAGCCCGGATCCGCCCGCCGTGTCGCTTCCCGACCTTCTCGACGTCGCCATGTTCGTGGCCACCTGCGCGGTGCTGATGGCGGGTTTCCCGGTGGCCTTCTCGCTGGCCGGCGTCGCCCTGCTGTTCGCGCTGCTGGGTTGGAGCCTGGGCGTCTTCAACCTCGCCTTCGTCGCCTCCCTGCCCAACCGCGTCTACGGGATCATGACCAACGAGGCCCTGGTCGCGGTCCCCCTGTTCATCTTCATGGGCGTCATGCTGGAGCGGTCGCGCGTCGCCGCCGACCTGCTGGAGACGATGGGCCGGCTGGTCGGCACCCTGCGCGGCGGCCTGTGCATCTCGGTGACCCTGGTCGGCGCGCTGATCGCGGCCTCCACCGGCATCGTGGCGGCGACGGTGGTGACCATGGGCCTGCTGTCGCTCCCGACCATGCTGCGGCACGGCTACGACCGGCGCCTCGCCGCCGGCTCGATCTGCGCGGCCGGGACGCTCGGGCAGATCATCCCGCCGTCGATCATGCTGATCCTGCTGGGCGAGGTCATCGGCAACGCCTTCCAGGCCGCTCAGCTGAGCCAGGGAATCTTCGTGCCCGAGACCGTCTCGGTCGGCGACCTGTTCGCGGGAGCCCTGCTGCCGGGCCTGCTCCTGGTGGGGCTCTACATCGCCTACCAGGCACTTGTCGCGGTCTGGAGGCCGGAGCACGCGCCGGCCCTCGCCGCGTCCGAGCCGGCGACCGACACCGGCCCGGAGGCAGCCGCTCTGATCGGCGCGCTGCTGCCGCCCCTGCTGCTGATCGCCGCGGTGCTCGGCTCGATCCTGGCCGGCATCGCGACCCCCACGGAGGCGGCCGCGGTCGGTGCGACGGGCGCCTTGCTGCTGGCCGGCCGGCGGCTGACGGCCGACGGCGCCACGGCCTGGCGCTGGGCCGCGCCGGCGGCGGCCGGCAGCCTGCTCGCGCTCCTCGGCCTGACCGCCGCCTTCGACCTTCGACCGCAGCGGGAGGTCCTGTCGACGGCGGACCGGCTCGGCCTTGCGCTCGCCATCGCGCTCACCGCCGGCTTCGTTGGCGCCACCGTCGCCGTCGCCTACAAGGTGCTGCGCAGCGGGGTCCTGGCCGAGGTGGCGATCGCCACCGCGCGGGTGACCGCCATGGTCTTCATGATCGTCATCGGCGCCGCCCTGTTCAGCCTGGTGTTCCGCGGCCTGGGCGGCGACGAGATGGTGCAGGCCCTGCTGCTCGACGTGCCGGGCGGCACCGCCGGAGCGCTGATCGCGGTCCTGGCGGCCATGTTCCTGCTCGGCTTCTTCCTCGACTTCCTGGAGATCACCCTGGTGATCGTGCCGATCGTCGCGCCGGTGCTGCTGGCGATGGGGGTCGATCCGGTCTGGCTCGGCGTGCTGATCGCCCTCAACCTGCAGACCTCGTTCCTGACGCCGCCCTTCGGCTTCGCGCTCTTCTACCTGCGTGGCGTCGCGCCGGCGACCATGACGACGCTCGACATCTACCGCGGCGTCGCGCCCTTCGTGCTGATCCAGTTGCTCGCGCTGGCCATCGTGGCGCGCTTCCCCGCCGTCGCGACCTGGCTGCCGGATCAGCTGTTCCGGTAGCGATATCGGCAACCGGCGCCGTGGTTGCCGCTCGCCGGACAAGTCCGCGCGCAGCGCGGCACGCCGGGCCGGGGCGGACGACACGGCGCGCGGCCCCCGTCCCGGCCCCGGCGCCGCGCGGTCCCTGGTCCCGCGCCCGATTGGTAGCCGGCGAAAACCGGCCACGCCCCGGAGATCAAGGTGGAGTGATCGGAGTGAACATCCCGTCTTTCCGTCGCTGATCCCGGATGCTCCGGTCGCGATGCTCCGGTCCCGGATGCCCGCGCGCCGGTATACCGGCGACGGCGCACCCGCCTGAATCGAAATCGGCCGCGGATCGTCGCCGGAACGTGCCGCCGCATGAATGATACGGTAAGAGAATGACCTGCCCCGGCACAGCCTCCGCGACGGTGCCCGACCTGGCCGCCTTTCTCCGGGGCCGGTGGGACATCGAGCGGCACATCGACGACCACCGTCGGGGCCTTGCCGGCCGCTTCAGCGGCATCGGCACCTACGCCCCGCACACGGACGGTCTGGAGTATCGCGAGGCCGGCACGCTCGCCTACGGCCGGCATGCCGTAGAGGCCGTGCAGCGCCACCTCTACCGGCTGGCATCCCGGGCCCGTGCGGAGGTTCGCTTCGCCGACGGGCGCCGCTTCCACGACCTGGACCTCAGCCGTGGGGTTTGGTTCTGCCGGCACCCCTGTGGCGCGGATCTCTACACCGGCACCTTCCGGGTGCTCGGGGCGGACGCCTGGACGCAGATCTGGGAGGTCGAGGGGCCCGACAAGCGGGCAACCCTGGCCGCGACGTTCCGACGCCGGCTGTAGGGGGTTTCGACCTCAAGGGGCATCGCCGAGTCCGCGTCAGGCGGAAACGCTCCGGGGAGAGTGCCGGGCTCCGGTCCGGCGCCGCGGCCTCATACCGCCGAGCCGCTGACATCAGCCATTGATGAGCTGCGCTGCCTCCGTCCCGATTGACATTGCAGTCAAGGCAAGCCTGGGCTGTTACGAGACGAAGAGCACAGCATTGTCACCGGCAAAGCAAGCCACGCCGCCACGTCCAAAGCAACCACCCAAATCATCATTGCGGAGGAAGAAAACCAAAACGTCATTGCGAGCGAAGCGATGCATTCGAGGTTGGTTTCTTGCCGCAGCAAATCGAAAACTGGATTTCTTTGCCGCTCTGGCAATGACGGCTTCATATTGGAGTAAAGGTCAGTGAAGTGTCGCTCGTCCGAATGCACGTCACGGGTCCGCTTGACTCCCCTCGTTCAGCGACATCTGCTGGCAGCGACATCTGCTGGCAGCGACATCTGCTGGGCGAGGCGCCCAAGACGGCACGGCACGTCATGCGGGGGCGGGTCAACCGTGATGCTCGCTGGTAGCATACCGCCGAGCCGAGGAGATGCCTCGTCGGCTCGGCTGGGGGCGCGCCCGCCACGTCCGTGCCGCCCGGGCGCGCCGTCGCGAGCCAATGACGGAAGCCATTGGCTCGCTGGTATCACTCGAACCGGTTTCCTTTGGGGAAGCCCTTCGGCGGCATGCGTCCGGCCGTGCCGCGCGGGCCCTGCCACAGCCTCCAGTTGTCCTCGCGGCGCACCCGGTCGCCGAGCCGCCAGGACAGCCCCTCGGCGGCGGAGAAGATCGTGAGGTCGGCCAGCCGGGCGTCCCGGTATTTCTGGAGCACCGCGCCGCGGCCCCGGGACAGCTCGGGCACCTGGTCGACCGGGAGAACCAGCAGCTTCCGGTTGGTGCCGATCATGGCCACCATGTCGCCCGTGACCGGACGACACACCGCCGCCGGGACCTCCGCCGGCAGATTGAGCACCTGACGGCCCGCCCGGGTCTGCGCCGCCGCCTCGCCGTGCCGGACGATCAGGCCGCGCCCGTCCGCCGCGGCCAGCAGCAGCCGACCGTCCGGCTCCTGGCGGACCAGCGCCAGGGCATCGGCCTCGTTGCGCAGGTCGACCATGAGCCGGACCGGCTCGCCCAGGGTGCGGCCCCGCGGCAGCTTGTCGGCCGACAGGGTGAAGACGCGCCCGTCGGTGGCCACGAGCAGCAGCTTGTCGGCGGTGTCCGCCCGGATCACGAAGCGCTCGTCATCGCCCTCCTTGTAGCGGATCTCGGCCGGGTCGACCTCGTGCCCGGCCAGCGCCCGGATCCAGCCCCGGCGCGACAGGACCACCGTGACGGGCTCGCGCTCGGCCGCCGCGGCGATCGGCACCACATCCGCCGTGGGCGCCTCGCCCAGGCGGGTGCGCCGCCGCCCGAGCGGCGTGTCCGCCCCGAAACGGCCTTGGATCTCGCGGATCTCCACCGCGACGCGGCGCCAGGCTTCGGCCCCGCTGTCGAGCACGGTGGCGAGATCGGCGCGCTCGGCAAGCAGCGCGTCGCGCTCGCGCCGGATCTCCATCTCCTCGAGCCGGCGCAGATGGCGCAGCCGCATGTTCAGGATCGCCTCGGCCTGGGCCTCGCTGATGCCGAAGCGTTCCATCAGCGCCGGCTTGGGCTCGTCCTCCTCCCGGATGATCCGGATCACCTCATCCAGGTTCAGAAAGGCGACGAGATGGCCGTCCAGCACCTCCAGCCGCCGGTCGATCTTGTCAAGCCGGTGCCGGGTGCGCCGGACCAGCACCTCGTGCCGATGCGCGAGGAACGCCTGCAGCGCCTCCTTGAGCGACATCACGCGCGGCACGCCCTGGGCGTCGAGAACGTTGAGGTTGAGCCCGACGCGGATCTCCAGGTCGCTCAGGCGGAACAGCTGCTCCATCAGGCCTGCCGCCTCGACGTTCCGGCTCTTCGGAACCAGGACGAGACGCACATCCTCGGCCGACTCGTCCCGCACGTCGTCGAGCTGCGGCAGACGGCGCTGCTGGATCAGCTCCGCCAGCTTCTCGACCAGCCGGCCCTTGGAGACCTGGAACGGGATTTCGGTGACGACGATCTGGTACTGGCCCTGGCCGAGCGTCTCCACCTGCCAGGACGCGCGCAAACGGAAGCTGCCGCGGCCCTGCTGGTAGGCCTCGGCCACCGCGGCCGGCGGCTCCACCAGCACCCCGCCGGTCGGGAAGTCCGGTCCGGGAACGAGCCGGGCGAGATCGGCCGCGGCCGTCTCCGGCCGATCGATCAGGCGCAGCAGAGCCTCGCACAGCTCGCCGATATTGTGCGGCGGGATCGAGGTCGCCATGCCGACGGCGATGCCCTGGGCGCCGTTGGCCAGCAGATGCGGCAGGCCGGCCGGCAGCACGACCGGTTCCTCGCCGTCGCCGTCGTAGGTCGGGCGGAAGTCGACGGCGTCCTCGTCGATGCCGTCGAGCAGCGCCTGGGCGACCGCGGTCAGGCGCGCCTCGGTGTAGCGCATGGCCGCGGCGCTGTCGCCGTCGATGTTGCCGAAGTTCCCCTGGCCGTCGATCAAGGGGTAGCGGGCGCCGAAGTCCTGGGCCAGCCGCACCAGGGTGTCGTAGACGGCCGCCTCGCCGTGCGGATGAAACTTGCCGATCACGTCGCCCACGACCCGGGCCGACTTGCGGGGCGCCGAGTCGGGGTTGAGCCGCAGCTCGCGCATGGCGAAGAGCAGCCGCCGATGCACCGGCTTCAGCCCGTCCCGGACGTCCGGCAGGGAGCGGGCCGTGATGGTCGACAGCGCATAGCTCAGGTAGCGCTCGCTGAGCGCCTCGACCAGCGGCACAGGTGCGATGCGCTCGCGCGGGGAGGACGCCTCCGGATCGGTCATCGGCCTGCTTCCGCTGCCAGCCGGGCCCCGGCCGGCCCGGCGTGCGCGCGATACCGCTCGACATACCGGGCCCGGGCCGGGGGCACGGGCTTGTGGGCCTGCCCGAACAGCAGGCGCTCGACGAAATACCCGGCGAGCTTGAGGCCTTCCAGGACCGATCGCGGATCGGCGGGTCCGCGGTGGATCAGGAACCCCGGCAGCGGCAGCAGGCGATCCTTGTACGGCTCGCCCGCGGAAAGGGACACCGCGCGGCCGCTGCGCGGGCTGACATAGGCAAGCTGGTCGTTGCCGCCGGTGGCCGCGCAGTGGTCGAGCTCAAGGCCGAAGCCGAGGGCGCGGAGCAGGCCCAGCTCCCACTGCACGTAGGCGGCATCCCAGTGCGGGCGCGGCAGGGCTTCCAGGAGCGCCCAAAGCCCTTCGAAGATGCCGGTGTGCGACTCGCGCTCCGGCAGGGCCGCCTCGACCAGCGCGCAGGCCGAGACGAGCGCGCCCAGGCGCAGCGGGTCGTCCATCAGCCGGGAGGCCGGCTGCTGCACGGACTCCAGGGTGAAGGAGCCGAGATGGTCGGCGAGACGGGCCCGCCATCGGGCGTTGACCCGCGTGCCTGGCTGCAGCCAGCGGCGCATGCCGTGACCCCGGGCCAGGCCCGCATGCCGGCCATGCTCGCGCGCCAGCAGCAGCACGATCGATCCCGTCTCGCCGTGCCGCCGTGCCGACAGGATGATCGCCTCGTCCGTCCATTCCATGCGCGCGTCGCCTGCCTTCCAAGGGTCGAGCCCACAGCCGGGACCGAAACAGGAACATCGGCGCCTTGGCTCAAGCGGTCAAGCGCCGGGACGGCGATCGGCGGTCACCGCCGGGCGGATCGCCATCGCCACCAGGAAGGCCAGGCACGCGGCCGCCATGACCGCGAGCAACCCGTGCCGGGGAAAGGCCGCCAGCGCGGCGCCGGCCACGATCGGACCGACGGCCATGCCGGCGGTGTAGGCCATGACGAAGGCGGCGTTGGCGCTGGGCAGGTCCCCGCTCGAGAAGGTCTCGCCGAGCAGGATCAGGCCCAGCGTGTAGAAGCCCGCGACGGCGCCGCCCCACACGAAGACGATCGGCCAGATCACCCAGCCGCCGTCCATGAACGCCGCGACGCCGGCCACGCACAGGAGCGCCAGGGCCACCGAGCCGGCCAGCAGGCGCCGCCGGTCGGTCCGGTCCGCCAGCCAGCCGACCGGCGGCTGCAAGGCTATGCTGCCCACAGCGAAGGTCGAGGCGAACAGGACGACCGTGGCCTCCGCGCGGCCGAGGCCGAGGGCGTGCACCGGAAACAGGGCGAAGAACGCCGCCTCGCTCAAGCCGGACAGCACGCCGGCGCCGAGCGCCAGGGGTGCCCGGCGGAGCACGGCGCGCACGCCTCCGGGAAGGACCCGGTGGCCGAGCGGCGGGGCGATGCGCCGGGCAAGCAGAACCGGCGGGATCGCGGCGGTAAGCAGGCCGGCCGCCACCAGATAGGGCAGCGGCCCGGCCGTTCCGGTCGCCGCCAGAAGCAGCGGCCCGATGCCGACCCCGAGCCCCCAGATGGTGGCGTAAAGGGCGACAATGCGGCCGCGATCCGCCGGCCTTGCCAGGCTGTTGATCCATGTCTCGCTGACGATCCAGTCGCAGGCGTTGCCCATCCCCATGGCCACCCGCAGCAGGATCACCAGAGCAAGCGTATCGATGAACGGGAACAAGGCAAGGCTCGCGGCGGCCAGGAGCGAGCCGATGACCAGGGTCGGCACCGTGCCCAGCCGCGCCGCCAGACGGGGGACGAACGGGCCGGCCCCGAGGATCGCGGCGGCGTAGGATCCGGCGACGAGCCCGATGGTCACGCTGTCGTAGCCGCGGCCCTGCAGCGTCAGGGTCACCAGGGGCGTCGCCATGCCGATCGTCAGGCCGACCGAGAAGGCGCTCGCCAGCACGGCGGCGAGGCTCCGGGTCCGCGCGGCGTCGGTCGTTCCGGGATCGGCCATCCTCGCTCCTGTGCTTGATCCGGCGGGGCGGACGCCCCACCTCCGCGGAGCATCCCTGGTGTCCATCCGTGACGCCGCTCGCGCGCTCGCGCCGCTCTTCATCGGGAGGGCCGATGTCGACCATCTTCGACAAGACCCACAACGACTTCGCCCGTCTCCTGGGCGCCTTTCGGGAGATGCTGCACGAGATCGGCGAATCCCAGGTCGCGGATCGCCTGCCCTGGCAGGAGGAGAGCCTCGAGACGGTGTCGGCCGAAGGGTGGCCCGAGGCGCTCCACGAGAAGCTGACACAGGCCTGCTCGATCGGCTTCTGCCTGCTGCAGCAGGTCGAGGAGAACGCGATCGCGCAGCAGCGGCGCTCGCTCGAGACCGAGAAGCGGCTCGTGGAGGAGTCGGGCTCGTGGGATCGCACCCTCCAGCGTCTCACCGGGCTCGGATGGACGCCCGAGGAGATCGCGCGCGCGCTGCCCGAGATCCAGGTCGAGCCGGTGCTGACCGCGCACCCGACCGAGGCCAAGCGCGCCTCGGTGCTGCACCACCATCGGGCGCTCTACCGTCTTCTGGTCGAGCTCGAGAACCAGATGTGGACGCCTTCGGAGCGCGAGGTGCTGCATGCCTCGGTCAAGGCGTGCCTCGAGCGGCTCTGGCGGACCGGCGAGATCTACCTTGAGAAGCCGGCCGTCGCGGACGAGCTGCGCAACATCGTGCACTATCTTCGCGAGGTTTTTCCCGAGGTGCTGCCCTGGGTCGAGCGGCGTCTGCGCACGGCCTGGGAGGATGCCGGCTTCGACCTTCAGCTGCTGGCCGATCCGCAGCGCCGGCCGCGGCTGCGCTTCGGCGACTGGGTCGGGGGCGACCGGGACGGCCATCCGCTGGTGACCGCCGAGGTCACCCGCCAGTCGCTCGCGACCTTGCGGGGCGTGGCGATCGAGCTGATGCGCGACCGGCTGTCCCGGCTGGCGCAGAGCCTGAGCCTGTCGGACCAGCGACGCGACGTGCCCCTGATCATCCGTGATCGCATCGCCGCGCTCGGCCCCGCCCTGGGCGAGCCGGGCCGGGCGGCCATGGATCGCAACCCTCATGAGCCGTGGCGCCAGTTCGTCAATCTTCTGGTGACCGCGCTGCCGCCGGTGGGCGGCCCGATCCCGGAGGGCTGCTACCAGCGCGCCTCGCAGCTGGCCTCCGACCTGGCGCTGCTGCGCAAGGCCTTGATCGAGTTCGGCGCACGCCGTCTGGCCGACGCGGATGTCGCGCCGATCCAGACCATGCTGAACATCTTCGGCTTCCACGGCGCCTCCCTGGACATCCGGCAGAACAGCGCGTTTCACGACCGCGCCGTCGCCCAGCTCCTGGCCATGGCCCGGATCGACTGCGCCGGCCTCGGCGGCGGCGCGTTCGCGCAATGGGACGAGGCCCGGCGGCTCGATCTGCTGAACCGCGAGTTGGCCTCGCCGCGGCCGTTCCTGCCGCCCGGCGCCGAGCCCGGCGCGGAGGCCGGCGCCGTGCTGTCCTGCTACCGCGTGCTGGTGGAGTATATCGACAGCTTCGGGACGGACGGCCTCGGCTCGCTCATCGTCAGCATGACCCGCAACGTCTCGGACCTTCTGGCCGTCTACGTTCTGGCCCGGGAAAGCGGCCTGCTCTCCTTCTCGGCGGACGGCCCGGTGTGCCCGCTGCCGGTCGTGCCGCTGTTCGAGACCATCGACGACCTGGAGCGGAGCCCGGCGATCCTCGACGCCTTTCTCGGGCATCCGGTGACCCGCGCCAGCCTGGAGGCGCGGCGACGGCAGACCGGGCAGAGCGCGCCGGTCCAGCAGGTCATGATCGGCTACAGCGACAGCAACAAGGACGGCGGCATCGTCGCCAGCCTGTGGGGGCTCTATCGGGCGCAGGCTGCCCTGATCGAGGTCGGCGCGCGGCACGGCGTGCGCATCCGCTTCTTCCACGGCCGGGGCGGCACGATCAGCCGCGGCGCCGGCCCGACCCATCGGTTCGTCCGCGCCCTGCCCGCCGGCTCGCTCAACGGCGACCTGCGCCTGACCGAGCAGGGCGAGACGATCGCGCAGAAATACGCCAACCGCGTCACTGCCGCCCACAACCTGGAGCTGCTGCTGGCCGCCTCCGTGGGCGCCACCCTGGCGGACCGTCGATCGCCGGCGCCGCGCCATCGGCTCGAGCCGGCGATGGATCGTCTGGCCGCGGACAGCCGAGCCGCCTACCGATCGCTGCTCGAGAGCGACGGCTTCCTGACCTTCTATGGCCAAGCCACGCCGATCGACGCGATCGAGGCCAGCCGACACGGCTCACGGCCGGCGCGGCGCACCGGGCAGCGCAGCCTGGCGGACCTGCGCGCCATCCCCTGGGTGTTCAGTTGGAGCCAGGCGCGCTTCTACCTGTCGGGCTGGTATGGCCTGGGGACGGCGCTGGAGCAGCTGCTCAACGACGACCCGGAGATGCTCCAGGCGCTGGCCCTGGGCAAGCGGGAGGAGCGCTGGCCTCCCCTGCACTATATCCTGAGCAACGCCGCGACCTCGCTGGCGACCGCCGATCCGAAATGGATGCAGGCCTATGCCGGGCTGGTCGGGGAGGCGGCGGTGCGGGAGCCGATCCTGGTCCGCATCCTGGACGAGTACGAGCGGACCCGGACCATGCTGGAGACGGTGTACGGCGGCCCGCTGGCCGAGACGCGGCCGCGCGCGCAGCGCGTCATCGCCCTGCGCGAGCCGGGCCTCAACCCCTTGCACCAGCGGCAGATCGAGATCCTGCGCCACTGGCGGGCCTGCCGCCGGGACGAGGACCGGGCGGCCGAGGCGGAGGCGCTGATGCCGCAGCTGCTGCTCACCGTGAACGCGATCGCGGCCGGGCTGGGCGCCACCGGATAGGGCGGCGCTCGCCACGGCGCGGCGGCGTCCGTCCGCCGGGCGGTCGATCCTCGAGCGTTTCCGCCGGACGCGCCATCGGCACGGGCGCGCTGCCCCGCACGGCCGGCCTGAGCAGTCTGTCATTGGGACGCCGGGCGGGGGAGCCGGCCAGCGATGTCACTTGAGCCGGGAACGCTCCAAGGCGCCTGGCTCGCCTGCATCAGGCGTTGAACTCGAGGCCCCAGTCGCGGTAGCGGGCCGGATCGTCGATCCAGTCCTCGCGGACCTTGACGAAGAGGCTGAGATGGATCGGGCGGTCCAGCAGACGCTCCAGCTCGACCCGCGCCGCGGTGCCGATCGTCTTGATCATCCGGCCGCCCCGTCCGAGCACGATGCCCTTCTGGCTGTCGCGCTGCACATAGATCACCAGGCAGATGCGCGCGCTGCCGTCCTCGAAGCTCTGCCAGTCCTCGGTCTCCACGGTGATCGCGTAGGGCAGCTCCTGCTGCAGATGCCAGAACAGCTTCTCGCGCGTGATCTCGGCGGCGAGAAGCCGCTCGGGCATGTCGGTGATCTCGTCCTCCGGATACATCCAGGGCCCCTCCGGGGCACGACGGGCGAGCTCCCGGCGGAGGTCGTCGACGCCGTCCCCGGTGCGGGCCGAGATCATGAAGGTCCTGGTGAAACCGGCCAGCCGGTTGAGCCGGGCGGCGAGGTCCAGCAGGGTGCCGCGGGCCGCCGCGTCGACCTTGTTCAAGGCCAGGATGGCGCCGCGGCCCGACTCGTTCAGCCGATGGGCGATCGCCTCGGAATCCGGGTCGAGGGTTCGTTGCGCCGCGTCGACGAGCAGGACCACCTCGTCGGCATCCTCGGCGCCCTGCCACGCGGCGCCGACCATGGCCCGGTCGAGCCGCCGCCGCGGCCGGAAGATGCCGGGGGTATCGATCAGGACGAGCTGCGCGGTCCCCTCGATGAGGATGCCGAGCACGCGACAGCGGGTCGTCTGCACCCGCGGGCTGACGATGGACACCTTGGTGCCGACGAGGCGGTTGACCAGCGTCGACTTGCCGGCGTTCGGCGCCCCGATGATCGCGATGAAGCCGCAGCGCACGCCTTCCGGGCCGGCCCCGGATTCGCCCGTCTCCGTCCCGCCCGTCTCCGTCCCGCCCGTCTCCGTCACGACCCGCCGGCGCTCCCGTCATCGGACTGATGGAGCGCGGCCAGCAGGCGGGACGCGGCCTCCTTCTCCGCGTTCCGCTTCGAGGTGCCGCTCGCGCTGGCGCTGCCCGAGCCCTTGACGGACACGCTGATCTCGAACTCCGGCTCGTGATCGGGACCGCGCCGTGCCACGGTCTCGTAGCAGGGCAGGGGCAGGCCCCGACCCTGGGCCCATTCCTGAAGCGCCGTCTTCGGATCCACGGGCGGTCGGGCGTCCCGCTCGACCCAGTCCGCCCAGGCCGCGCGGATGAAGCGGCTGGCCGACTTCAGGCCACCGTCCAGGTACAGCGCCGCGATGACCGCCTCGCAGGCATCGGCGAGGATGGCCGCGTTGTCCCGACCGCCGCCCTCGGCCTCACCCGGCGACAGGATCAGATAGCGCCCGAGGCCGATCTGCCCGGCCACCTCGGTGACGGTCTCGCGCCGGACCAGGGCGGCGTGGCGCCGCGCCAGCATGCCCTCCGACTCGCCCGGGAAGCGGTCGAACAGCCAGTCGGCAATGACCAGCGAGAGCACACGGTCGCCCAGGAACTCCAGGCGCTCATAGCCGAATCGCGCGGCGCCCCGCTCCTGGACGGCCACGCTCGAATGGGTCACCGCCTCCAGCAGCAGCTCGGGCCGCCGGAACCGGTGCCCGAGACGATGCGACAGCTGGACCGTGTCCACCTCGCGGGACGGCGGCTCGGCCATCAGTCGATGCCCGTGAACAGCCGGTCAAACCGCAGCGCGCTCGGCCAGCGCCAGAGCTGGAGGAAGTGGGCGTCATCCAGGCTGAACCAGAGGAACTCGGCGCGGCCGGCGAGATTCTCCAGGGGAACATAGCCGACGGCGCTCAGAACCCGGCTGTCCTGGCTGCGATCCCGATTGTCGCCCATGACGAAGTAGTGCCCCTCCGGCACGTCGTAGACACGGGTGTTGTCGAGGCCGCCATTGTCCTCGAACTCGAGGATCTCATGCGTGGCCCCGCCCGGCAGGGTCTCCTCATAGCGCGGCACCCGGGCGACCCGGCCGAACCGGTCGGCCGTCACGAAATCCTCCAGCCGGCGTCGCTGCACCGGCTCGCCATTGATATGGAGGATGCCGTTCCTCACCTGCAGCCGGTCGCCCGGCAAGCCGACGATGCGCTTGATGTAGTCGGTCGACGGATCCGTGGGCAGCTTGAACACCACCACATCGCCCCGCTCGGGCATGGACCCGAAGACGCGCCCCTGGAAGAGAGGGGAGACGAACGAGAGCGGCAGAGTATGCCAGCTGTAGCCATAGGAAAATTTCGACACGAACAAATAATCGCCCTCGAGGAGGGTCGGTATCATCGAGCCCGACGGAATATTGAATGGCTCATATGCAAAGGTCCGGACGGCAAAGGCAATAAGAACCGCGTAGAGCACCGTTCTCAGGGTTTCGCCGAGTCCGCCCGATTTCTTGTCTCTCATGGACGGGAATTCTATCCTGTTTCGACTTGTCGGCATTGTCGGGGGCTGCCTCGGCCCCGGCCCGGAGCCCGCGGCGGCGCGGGACCTCTCGGCCGGCCCTCACCCTATCAAGATTGGCCCGGATTCACGATTGCCTAGTCAAGGGACGCCGGGTCAGGGGAGCCCCGGGTCGGGGGCGCCGGGCGCAAGCGCCTGGATCACCACGAAGGCTTCCGCCAGCGGCGGCTCGTCCGTGATCGTCAAATGGATCGCCGGGCGCAGGCCGGGCGGGGTCAGCGCGTTCAGGCGCGACAAGGCGCCGCCGGTCAGCTGCAGCGTCGGCTGTCCGCTCGGCAGGTTCGCGACCCCCAGGTCCTTCCAGTACACCCCGCGGCGAAAGCCGGTGCCGAGCGCCTTGGCGCACGCCTCCTTCGCCGCGAAGCGCCGGGCGTAGCTGGCCGCCCGCTCGAGCCGCCGGTCGCAGCGGGCGCGCTCCAGATCGGTGAAGATGCGGCCGACGAAGCGATCGCCGAAGCGCTCCAGGGTCCGCTCGATCCGGTCGATCCGGACGATGTCGTTGCCGATGCCGATGATCATCTGGATCCCGCGGTGCCGTTCAGCCGCTGCGTGCCCGGTCGACCGCGTTGATGACCGGCGTGGCGCGCAGGGCCGCGATGATGTTGGACAGGTGCTTGCGGTCCTGCACGTCGATATCGATCAGCATCTCGAAGAAGTCGGCATTCCGGTTGGTGATCTTGAGATTGGTGATGTTGCCGCCGTTCTTGCCGATCACCGTGGACAGGGTGCCCAGGCTGCCGGGCTCGTTGGCCAGGATCGTGTGAATGCGGCCGACATGATCCTCCGCCGAGTCCGCGTCGGCATCCCAGCCGACGTCGAGCCAGCGCTCCGGGGTATCGTAGAAGCTCTCCAGCGTTTCGCAATCGATGGTGTGGATGGTCACGCCCTTTCCCGTCGTCACGATCCCGACGATCCGGTCGCCCGGTATCGGATGGCAGCACCGGGCGTAATGCACCGCCATGCCGGGGATCAGCCCCCGGATCGGAATCGAGCCGCCGCGGCTCTTGCCCTGGCGGGCCCGGGCCCGGCCGAGCGGCACCACGTTGCCGGCCTTGGCGCGGTCGGCGGCCCGATGGCCGGGGAAGATGGCCGCGAACACGTCGCGGGCCGGGGTCGTGCCCGACCCGACCGCCACGTGGAGATCCTCGACGTGGCCCTGCTTGAAGGCCTTGAGGACCCCTTCCAGGGCCCGCTCGGTGAACTCATAGCCTTCCTGGCGGAACAGCTTCTGCAGCATCGCCCGCCCAAGCTCGGCATATTCCGTCCGCTGCTTGAGGCGCACGAACCGGCGGATCCGCGAGCGCGCCTTGCCGGTGACGACGAAGCGCTCCCACTCGGGCGACGGCGCGGAGGTCCTCGAGGTGATGACCTCGACCTGGTCGCCGTTGGCCAGGGCCTGACGCAGCGGGGTGATGCGTCCGTTGACCTTGGCCCCGACGCAGGTGTCGCCGATCTGGCTGTGCACGGCATAGGCGAAGTCGACCGGCGTGGCGCCGGCCGGCAGGGCGATCAGCATCCCCTTGGGCGTGAAGCAGAACACCTGGTCCTGGAACAGCTCCATCTTGGTATGCTCGAGAAACTCCTCGGGCCTCTGCGCGTTCTCCAGGATCTCCAGCAGCTGCCGGAGCCAGCGATAATGCGGCCGGGTGGACGGCTCGGCGGCGGCGCCCTGCTTGTAGCTCCAGTGCGCGGCGACACCGAGCTCCGCCACCTCGTGCATGTCATGGGTGCGGATCTGCACCTCGACGCGCTGCCCCAGGGGACCGATCACCGCGGTGTGCAGGGATCGGTAGCCGTTCGGCTTCGGGGTCGAGATGTAGTCCTTGAAGCGCCCGGGCAGCGACGCGTAGCGGCCGTGGATCAGGCCCAGGGCCTGGTAGCATTCCCCGACCGTGCCGACGAGAACCCGGAACGCCATGATGTCGGTGATCTGCTCGAAGGCGATGTTCTTGCGCTGCATCTTGCGCCAGATCGAGTAGGGCCGCTTCTCGCGTCCCGTCACCTCGACCGCGAGGCCGCTGTCGGCGAACACCTGGCGCAGTTCGTCCATGATCTCGGCGCTGAAGTCGCGCTCCTGCCGCCGCAGCAGGGCCAGACGGCGAACCAGGCTCTCGCGGGCGTCCCGGTTGATATGGCCGAAGGCGAGATCCTCGAGCTCGTCCTTCATCTCGTGCATGCCGATCCGCTCGGCGAGCGGCGCATAGATCTCGAGCGTCTCCCGGGCGATCTGCCGCCGCTTCTCCGCCGTCGGCAGGGCGTCGAGGGTGCGCATATTGTGCAGACGGTCGGCCAGCTTGATCAGCAGCACCCGGATGTCCCGGGACATGGCCAGGACCAGCTTGCGGAAGTTCTCCGCCTGCTTCGACTGGTCGCTTTGCAGCTCCAGCTTGGACAGCTTGGTGACGCCGTCGACCAGCTCGGCGATCTCAACGCCGAAATGGTGCTCGATGTCCGCCCGGGTCGCCAGGGTGTCCTCGACCGTGTCATGGAGCAAGGCGGTGGCGATGGATCCGCCGTCCAGCTTCATGCCGGCGAGGATGCCGGCCACCTCCAGGGGATGCAGGAAGTAGGGGTCACCGGACGCCCGGCGCTGGCTGCCGTGCGCCTTCATGGAGAAGACGTAGGCGCGATTGATGAGATCCTCGTCGACCGAGGGGTCGTAGGCCTTGACCCGCTCGACGAGCTCGTACTGCCGGATCATGGTGCGCGGCCCCGCCGCCGCGTCCGAGGGGCGGCGAGATCCGGCACGTCGGGCAGGATCGGGGCGGGCGACGCCTCGGCGCCGGCCGAATCAGGACGCGAAGGGATCCTCATCACCCAGCGGACCACCCTCCTCCTCCGCGCTGTCGACAAAGCTGGGCTCGCTGACCTCGTCGGCGGCGTCCTCTTCGTCCTCGGCGGCCATGTCGGGCGCCACCCCCTGGCCCATCCAGTCCTCCTCCTCACCGGCCATGAGCTCGATGATCTCCTCCTCGGGCTCCTCGACCTCGACATGCTTCTGATGGCCGCGGATCAGCGCATCGCGCAGCGCGTCGAGCGAGACCGTGCCGTCGGCGATCTCGCGAAGCGCGATGACGGGGTTCTTGTCGTTGTCGCGATCGACCGTGAGAGGGGTGCCCGAGGCGATGTCTCGAGCCCTCTGACCGGCCATCATTACCAGCTCGAACCGGTTCGGCACTCGCTCGACGCAATCCTCGACGGTGACGCGGGCCATGGGCGTGACAGATCCATTGATTAATTTGACCGAACAGCGAATATATGCTCCCAGGGTTTATGACGCAAGCTAGCGGCGACCCGGCCCTGCCGCCTTGCGCCTTCTCCCGCGATACTTGTTTCGTGCAATAGCTTTGCGCGAGCCGGCGGGATTCGAACCCCCCACCCGTGCGGATTGGTATAATCCGTTGCGACGAGTGCACTTACGCTCAGCTAAGGATACGGGATGATATTCTACAAGGAAGAACGACTGGCGCTCTTCATCGATGGCGCCAATCTCTACGCCGCCGCGCGCTCGCTAGGCTTCGATGTCGACTACAAGCGACTTCTGGAACTTTTCGCAAAGAAAGGTCGCCTTATCCGCGCATTCTATTATACGACCTTGATCGAGGACCAGGAATACTCGCCAATAAGGCCACTAATAGATTGGCTTGACTATAACGGCTACACGATGGTCACCAAGCCCATCAAGGAGTTCACCGATTCACAGGGCCGGCGCAAGGCCAAGGGCAGCGTCGACATCGATCTTGCCATCGACGCCCTCGAGATGTCGGACAAGGTCGACCATATCCTGCTGTTCTCCGGCGATGGTGACTTTCGCCGGCTGGTCGACGCCCTGCAACGGCGGGGCGTGCGCGTCACCGTCATCAGCACCATCAAGGCCTCACCGCCCATGGTGGCCGACGAATTGCGCCGTCAGGCGGACAACTTCATCGAGCTCAACGATCTGGTGCAGCATATCCAGCGGTCGAGCCCGAACCGGGAGCCTCAGGAGAGCTACGCCGGAAACGACCATGCCGAGACCACCTACTATCGGCAGCAGGCATGATCCGGGCTGCGCGGCCCGCTCAGGCCCCGCGTCAGGTCCCCGATGGTGAGCCCGCGCGCGGAGCCTGAGCAACCCGCCCGAGAGTGCCCGCTCTGTCCCCGGCTGGTCCGCTTCCGCGAGGAGAACCGGACGCGCTTCCCGGATTTCTGGAACGCTCCGGTGGCCTCCTTCGGGCCGCTGGCGCCGCGTCTGCTCGTTGTCGGGCTGGCGCCGGGCCTGCGCGGGGCCAACCGGACCGCGCGGCCCTTCACCGGCGACTTCGCGGGCGAGCTCCTGTACTCCTCGCTCTTGAAGGTGGGGCTGGCCCGCGGCACCTACGGGGCGGCGGCCGATGACGGGCTCACACTTGTCGGCTGCCGCATCACCAATGCGGTGCGCTGCGTGCCGCCCGAGAACAAGGTGACGGGCGGGGAGATCGATGCGTGCAACCGGTTCCTGGCGAGCGAGCTGTCCGCCGTGCCCCGCCCGGGCGTCGTGGTCGCGCTCGGCACGGTCGCCCATCGGGCGGTGCTCAAGGCGCTCGGCCAGCGGGCGTCGGCATGGCCGTTCGAGCACGGCCGCCTGCACCGCGTGGCCCACGGGCTGACCCTGGTCGACAGCTATCATTGCTCCCGCCAGAACACGAGCACCGGGCGCCTGACCCGCCCCATGTTCGAGGCGGTTCTCGAATCGGCGTGCTCGGCCCTGGCCCACGGCCGGTAGGGACGCCGCCGCCGGCCGGATCAATTGTGCTCGCGCAGGAGGCGCTGCTTCTGCCGCTGCCAGTCGCGCTGCCTCTCGGTCTCGCGCTTGTCGTATTTCCGCTTGCCGCGCGCCAGTCCAAGCTCGATCTTCGCCAGGCCGCGTCCGTTGAAGTAGAGCGAGACCGGCACCAGGGTGACACCTTCGCGACGGATCGAGCCGAGCAGGCGATCCCGCTCGCGCCGGTGCAGCAGCAGCTTCCTCGGGCGCCGCGTGTCATGGTTGAAGCGATTGGCCGGCCCGTACTCCGGGATGTACGCGTTGAACAGCCAAAGCTCGCCGCTGCTCTCGCCGGCGAAGCTGTCCTGCAGGCTGGCCCGGCCGCTGCGCAGCGACTTCACCTCGGTGCCCTGGAGCACGATCCCGGCCTCCAGGGTCTCGTCGATGAAGTAGTCGTACCGCGCGCGCCGGTTCTGGGCCACAAGGCGCCGGCCCGGCGCCGTTGCTGCGCCCATGGTCCGCTCGTCGATGGATGGGGTGGTGGTCGGCTATATGCTTATCAGGCCGGCATGCGCCAGGGCCGCGCGCACGGCCTGCCTCGTCGTCTCCGCGACCTCGATCAGCGGCAGGCGGACCTCGGCGGAGCCACGCCCCAGGACGCTGACGGCGAACTTCACCGGGGCCGGGCTCGGCTCGAGGAAGAGGGCGCGATGCAGGGGCGCCAGCCGGTCCCGGATGGCCGCCATGCCCGCGATGTCGCCGGCCTGCCAGCACTCCTGCAGGCGGGCGCACAGCCGGGGCGCGGCGTTCGCGGTCACCGAGATGCAGCCATGGCCTCCCTGAGCCAGCAGGGCCGTGGCCGTGGCGTCCTCGCCCGACAGCTGGCAGAAGTCGGCGCCGACCGCCTGGCGCAGGGCCAGGGGCCGGGCCAGATCCGCGGTGGCGTCCTTCACGCCGACGATGCGCGGCAGCTCGGCGAGCCGGGCCATGGTGTCGACGGATATATCGACTGCCGACCGGCTAGGAATGTTGTAAACAATGACGGGTATGTCCGCAGCATCGTGGATGGCGCGGAAATGCTGATACAGTCCCTCCTGGGTGGGCTTGTTGTAGTACGGGGCGACGACAAGCGCCGCGTCGGCCCCCGCGCGCTGGGCGAACCGGGTGAGGGAAACGGCCTCGGCGGTGCTGTTCGAGCCGGTGCCGGCGATGACGGGCACGCGACCCTGCACGCTGTCGACGCACAGCTCGATCACCCGCTGATGCTCGGCATGGCTGAGGGTTGGCGACTCGCCGGTGGTTCCGCAAGGCACCACACCGTGGCTGCCCTCGCTCACCTGCCAGTCGACAAGGGCCTGGAACGCCTCATCGTCAAGGTCGCCATCGCGAAACGGTGTAACTAATGCGCAGATCGACCCCTTGAACATGATGGGGACCCGATGGTTGGACGCGGAACTCAATCGACCTTAGCGTCATCGTCGCGGCTCAGCAAGCCGGCCCGATGCTACGTCGTATACGTATTGGGAATGCTGGCCTGTCTCGGCATGGCCTTCTCCTCCGCGGCGTCGGCGCGGGTCCTCAGTCAGCAGGATCAGCAGATCTACCGGGCGGCCTTTCGGCACGCCGAGGCGGATGCCTGGTCGGCGGCCCACCAGACGGCCGCCCGGGCGACCGATCCCGTGCTCCGGGACGTGCTGCGCTGGCTCGAGCTGCGCGATCGACAGGACGACGCTCCCTTCGAGGAGATCGCGCGCTTCGTGCGCGCCCATCCGGACTGGCCCGGCATCGAGCTTCTGAGGCGGCATGCCGAGCTGGCGATGCCCCTGTCCCTGCCGGCCTCGGAGATCCTGGCCTGGTTCGACCGGTTTCCGCCGCTCAGCGCCGGCGGCACCTACCTCGATGCCGTGGCCCTGCGCGCCACCGGGCGCGGCGCCGAGGCGGACCGGCTGATCCGGGCGCGCTGGCCCGATATCCCGCTCGGCGCGACCGAGCAGGACACCATCCTGGCCGCGTTCGGCGATGTCCTCACGCAGGAGGATCACGAGCGGCGCCTCGACACTCTCCTCTGGCAGGATCGGCAGACCGAGAGCCGTCAGCTTCTGCCGCTGGTGTCCCCCGGCCACAGGGCGCTCGGCGAGGCCCGGATGCGGCTGGCGTCGCGACTGCCCGGAGTCGACGCGGCCGTCGCCCGGGTCCCGCCGCAGCTGCGCGACCATCCCGGCCTCGTCTACGAGCGCGTGCGCTGGCGCCGGCGTGCCGACCTGACCGACGGCGCCATCGATCTGCTCGCCGCCCAGCCCGATGTCCTCTCGCATCCGCGGGTCTGGTGGACCGAACGGAACATCCTGGCCCGGCGGCGGTTCGAGGAACGGCGGTACCGGGCCGCCTACGACCTGGTCAGCGCGCATCGGCAGTCCGCCGGCCTCGCCCTGGCCCAGGCGGAATGGATGTCGGGCTGGCTGGCGCTTCGCTTCCTGGATCAGCCGGAGGTCGCCTTCCGGCATTTTCAGCGGCTGCATCGGAGTGTGAGCACGCCGATCAGCCTGAGCCGGGGGGCGTACTGGAGCGGACGGGCACTCGAGGCCATGGGGCGGATCAGCGACGCGCAGGCCTGGTACGGCGAGGCGGCCCGATTCAGGACCGCCTTCTATGGCCAGCTGGCGGCGGGGCGCCTCGATCAGCCGTCCGTGGCCTCCCTGCCGGTCGCCCCGGCGGTGACGGCGGCCGACCGGTCCGCGTTCGAGGCCAGCCCGTTGGCGCGCAGCGCGCTGGCGCTCCATCAGATCGGCGAGGCTCGGCTTGCCGAGCGGTTCGTCCGCCACCTGGCCCTGAACGCCGGGTCGGCGACGGATTTCCACCTGGTCGCCGAGCTTGCCCGAAGCATTGACAGCGTCTACCTGGCGATCCGGGTCGGCAAGGCGGCCGTGCGCGAGGGCGTAGAGCTGATCGAGGCGACCTATCCGATCGTCCCGCTGCCCACGGCCGATCAACGGGTCGAGCCGGCGCTCGTGCTCGCCCTGATCCGGCAGGAGAGCGAGTTCCGCCTGGACGCCGTGAGCCGGGCCGGCGCGCGCGGACTGATGCAGCTGATGCCGGCCACGGCGCGGGCCGTGTCGAGCGGCCTCGGCATCGCGCACGACGTGTCCCTGCTGACCTCCGACGCCCTTCACAATGTCCGGCTCGGCTCGACCTACATCGCCGACGGCGTGGAGCGCTTCGCCGGCTCCTATGTGCTGGCCATCGCGGCCTACAATGCCGGCCCGACCCGGGTCCTCGGCTGGGTCGACGAGCTCGGCGATCCGCGGGACCCCGAGATCGACGTGATCGACTGGATCGAGAGCCTGCCGGTCTACGAGACCCGGAACTACGTGCAGCGGGTGCTCGAGTCACTGCAGGTGTATCGGCTGCGGCTGGGCGATGCGGCCCGGGTGCGCGCCCTGGAGAAGGATCTGGCGCCGTGACTCGCACAGGGGAGATCACGGCGTGCGTGTTCGATGCGTACGGGACGCTGCTCGACCTGCAGTCCCCGCTGCAGGCCTGGCAGGCCGAGCTGGGCGACCGTGGCGCCGCCCTTTCGGAGATCTGGCGGCTCAAGCAGCTCGAGTATGCCTGGTTGCGCAGCCTGATGGGACGCCATGCCGATTTCTGGCAGGTGACCGTCGATGCTCTCGACTTCGCGCTGGACGCCACGAGCATCCGCGACGCCGCCCTCCGCCAGGGCCTGCTGGACAGCTATCGGCGGATCCGAGCCTATCCCGAGGTGCCGGCCACGCTGCGCCAGCTGGGTGACGCCGGCCTCCGGCTCGCCATCCTGTCCAACGGGTCGCCCGACATGCTGAGGCAGGCGACCGAGCGCGCGAATCTGTCGATCCCTTTCGAGGACGTCCTGTCGATCGAGGCGGCCGGGATGTACAAGCCGAGCCCGGCGGCGTACCGGCTCGCCGTCGACAGGCTGGACCGACCGGCCCAGGCGATCTGCTTCGTCTCGGCCAACGGCTGGGACGTGGCGGGCGCGGCGTGCTTCGGCTTCCGCACGGTCTGGCTGAACCGGTCGGGCCGGCCGCGCGAGCGGCTTCCAGCCGCGCCGGCGGCGACGATCCCGGATCTGGGGTCGCTGCCCGCCGTGCTTGGCCTCTGATGAGCTTTCGGGAAGGGGGCATCAGCGCCCGGGATGGCGCTCGCCTGTATTTCCGCGACTACGGTCCGCGGCTCAGCGACCGGACAACGGTGGTGTGCCTGCCCGGGCTGACCCGCAACTCGGCCGACTTTCATCTCGCCGCCGCGCGGCTCTGCCGCGACCGTCGGGTCGTCTGTCCCGACTATCGAGGGCGGGGCCGCTCGGACCGTGACCCGGACTGGCGGCATTACGGGCCCCGATCGGTGCTCGGCGACGTGGGGGATCTCCTGACGGCGCTCGACCTGGGACCCGTCGTCGTCATCGGCACCTCGTTCGGCGGGCTGCTCGCCATGGCCCTGGCCGTTGCCCGCCCGACCGCCCTGAGCGCGGTCGCGCTGAACGATGTCGGCCCGGAGCTCGACGGAAACGGGCTCGACCGGATCCGCGACTATGTCGGCAAGGACCGCCCGCACCGCGACTGGGACGAGGCCATCCACGACATCAAGACCCTGTTTCCCAACATGTCGGCGCCGGAGCCCGCGGAGGAAGGGTGGCGCCGGCTGGCCGAGAACACCTGGCGTCGCGGCGAGGACGGCCTGCTGCATCTCGACTTCGACCCGCGGCTGGTCCGGACCCTCGAGACACCGGATCGGCTGCCCGACCTCTGGCGCCTCTTCGCGGCGCTTCGCCGCTTCCCGCTCGCCTGCATCCGGGGTGAGGTCTCGGACGTTCTGTCCTCGGAGAGCTTCGACCGGATGCGGCGTTCCCGACCGGACATGATCGCGGCGACCATCGAGGGGGTCGGCCACGCGCCGTACCTGGGAGAGCCGGCCGCCTGCGCGGCCCTCGACGCGCTGCTGTCCGCAAGCGACGATGGCCGTCGCTGAGCCGCTGTTGCCGACGCGTCAGGACGTGGTGGCGGCCGCCCGGCGGCTGGGGCGCCAGGTGCGCCGGACACCGCTGCTGGAGGACCCGCGGCTCAATCGGCGGCTTGGCGGCCGGGTGCTGCTCAAGGCCGAGTGCCTGCAGCGCACCGGCTCCTTCAAGATCCGGGGCGCCTTGAACGCGATCCTGCAGATCCCGCCCGAGCAGCGCGGTCGCGGCGTCATCGCCTTTTCCAGCGGCAACCACGCGCAGGGTGTCGCCGCCGCGGCCAGCCTCCTCGGCCTGCCGGCGACCATCGTCATGCCGGCGGACGCCCCCATGGCGAAGCGCTCAGGCACCATCAGCCACGGCGCCCGGGTGCGGCTGTACGACCGCTATCGGGAGGAGCGTGAGCGGATCGCCGCGCGGCTCGCGGCCGAGTCGGGCGCCACCCTGGTCAAGCCCTACGACGACCGCCACGTCATCGCCGGCCAGGGCACGGTCGGGCTCGAGCTGCTCGAGCAGCTGCCGGCCACCCCGGATGCGCTCCTGGTCCCGTGCGGCGGCGGCGGACTGGCCGCGGGGATCGCGCTCGCCCTGGCCGATCAGCTGCCGGAACGATCGATCCACCCGGTGGAGCCGGTCGGATACGAGGACACGGCGCGCTCCCTGGCCGCGGGCCGACGGGTGGCGAACGCGCCGGCCCCCCCGGCGCTGTGCGACGCGCTGCAGGCGCCGACGCCCGGCGAGATCACCTTCGCCGTCAACCGCCGGCACCTGGGCCGGGGCCTCGCGGTCGGCGACCGGCATGTCCTGGACGCCATGCGGGTGGCCTTCGACGTGCTCAGGCTCGTGGTCGAGCCGGGCGGCGCCGTCGCCCTCGGCGCCCTCCTCGCCGGCGGCCTTGACGTCGACGGCCGCACGGTCGTGGTGGTTCTGTCCGGGGGCAACGTCGATGCCGAGCTGTTCGGGCGGGCGCTGACGACGGTGGAGGGCTGACCTCGCGCCGACGAGTCCATGGCGTCCGCGATCGGGAAGCCACGGCGCGCCCGGGCGGCGCGGGGTTGGCGCTCATGCCTCCAGCCGGGCCGACGGGTCCTCATCGTCGGCTCGCGGGCATCAGGAGGCAGCGCTGACCGCGGCCGCGGGCGCGGTCTCCTTGTCCGAGACGACGAGGTTGACCTTGCTCGGCCGCTCGTCCTCGGCCGGGGCATGCCGCTTCACCATGCCCTCGACATTGGCCCCGCGGGCGATCTCGAGCGAGTCGTGCAGAATGTCGCCGTTGATGTCGGCGGTCTCGCACAGGATGACCTCCTTGCCGCGGATCCGGCCGTTCACCCGGCCCCACACGCGTACGGAGTCGGCGACGATCTCGCCGTTGATCTCGGCCGTCTTGCCGATGGTCAGGCTGCCGCTCTGGATGTCGCCGTCGACCACGCCGTCGACCTGGACATCGCCGTTGGTCTGAAGATCGCCGGAGATGCGCATGTCGACGCTGATGATCGATGGCGCGGCCGGCGTGCCATCGTCCCGCGGGCGAAGCGATCCCGCCTTGGGGAGCGGCTTACTGGCTTGCGATTTCGAAAACATGCTCTCCTGCTCTCAAGAAGTTGGCGGGATCCCGGGGCTCGCCATTGACCCTGACCTCGTAATGCAGGTGCGGACCGGTGCTCCGCCCGGTGCTGCCGACCAGGCCGATCCGATCGCCGTGCTCGACGCGGTCGCCGACCTCCACCAGGCTGGAATGCAGATGAGCGTACCGGGTGACCAACCCTAGGCCGTGCTCGATTTCAACAAGGTTACCGTAGGCGCCCAGCCATCCGGCGAAGGTGACGGAGCCCGGCGCCGTGGCATGCACAATGGTCCGCGTCGGGGCGGCCATGTCGAGCCCGTAGTGACGGGAACGCCGTCCGGTGAAGGGGTCCCGCCGGCTGCCGAAGCCGCTGGAGAAGTTGAAGCCGTCCAGCAGAGGCATGCCGATGGGCAGGCGGTTGGCGAGGGCACGCAGATCGGCCGCCCGGCTGACCGCGGTGACCAGATTGTCCGCTTCCGACCAGGCGTCCTCGTTGGCCACGGCGTCCGGGACATCGGGCGAGATCGGGCCGCCAAGCGCCACCGGATAATCCTTGGCCAGGCGGACGATCAGCGAATCGATATCCAGCCCGGTGAAGGCCAGGGCGTCCTCGACATGGCTGACGTGGCTGGCGGATCGTTCGCGCAGGTCGGCGAGGAAACCGGCCTGAGACCCGCGCAGCCGCGCCAGGTCCCCGTGAAGACCATCGATCCTGTCTGTCAGCTCGCCGATGCGCTCGGCCAGACGGTCCCGCTCCGTGGCGTAGCGGCCGGCGATGACCTGCTCCTGCTCGAGACGCGCCTCGAGAGCCGCCCTGTGATCGCGCGCCTCGGCCAGCTGGCGATCGAGCCCGGCCAGCGTCTCGCGCAGAGTGTCCCGCTCGAGCTGCCGGCGGTCGGCGAGGCGGTAGGCGTCCTCGGCCGCGTCGTTCAGGTCGACGATCTTCCGCTCGAGCTCCTGGCTCCAGATCCGCGAGTCCGCGAGATCCGTCTCCAGGGAGAGGATCTCGTCGCGCAGCGCGCTCCTGTGCTCGACAAGGCGCTGCCGCTCGACCTGGAGCTGGGCGATCCGCCCTTCCATCGACCCGATCACGCGGGCCTGCCGGGCGGCCCGTTTTCCGGACGCCGCCACCTGCTCCTCAAGGGTGCGGACCTGCTCGAGCAGGCCGGCGCTGGTCCGGCCGAGGCGCGCCTGCTCGGCCTGCCGGCGCGCGAGTTCGCCCTCGAGGTCACGGATCGTGGCCTCAAGGTCGACGTTGCGCTGGATGACACGCTCGGCCACGGTCTCGCTGTCGGCGAAGCGCTCGGCGAGCTGGGCCACGTCGCCGCCACGTTGCGCGAGATGCGTGATCAGGTCCGCGTAGCCGATCTCGAAATCCTGGATCTGCCGCGACAGGCTGGCGATCTTTTGGCCGGCAAGCCCGACGCCGACGGTGGCGGTCAGGCTCCAGACCAGGACGAGGCCGGTGGCGCAGGCCGCCAGCCACTGGTGATGGCTCTTGACGAAGACATGGCCGACCCCGTGCTCGGACCGCACCAGCAGGTGCCGGTCGCGAAAGACGCGCCGCAGCGCCGCCATCCCTACTCTGGACCCGAGACGCATGGTCCCCGCTCTTCCTTCTCGGCCAACCCCTTGTCCTCCAGCGCATGAGATCGGATCGGCCGGGTCCGGCATCGGCCCGGCCGGCCGAACGGACACGTCGATCGTGCAGGCGTTCAGGCAACAGAGAACGATGGCGCGGGTTGCCCGGAAATCGTTCCCTGAAGTCTCGTGCACCGAACCATGCGGCAGGATGCGAGCGAAGCTTGGTAAAACGGTTAAATAGTATCTGGCCTTTGGCAAAAATTTTCTTGGTTGACAAAATCTTTATTACTGGCGGGCCGCGACCGCACGAAAATCTATTTTGCAGGCCCGGGCAGTTCGGCGCCGTCCGGGCCCGGGCACGCCCGTGCGTCCTGCGCGACGGTCGCTGGCGGCGGCCCGGGGTCGGAGGGCCGAACGAGACGATCAGCAAGGACAAGGATCGGCGAAGAAGCGCCTTGGGTCTCGGCCGAAGGTTCCTAGTCGGTCGGAGTGAAGGTCCCCAACCGGGACGCCAGCCTGGTCAAGGCTATGGCGGGCGCCATGCGCTCAGGCGGCTGAGGATGCCTTTCTTTCCTGTGACCAGTCTTTCCTTCTTGATACCAACATTCTGCGCGAAACGCTTAAGGCGAAGCCCGAGCCGGGCGTGCATGAGTGGCTTGAACGGCAATCGCTCGCAGAGTTTTTTCTCGCATCCCAAACACTCGGTGCGCTCATTCGTGGACCACGCAAGGTCAGGGATGAAGAGCGGCACGAATGCTTCACGAGATGGATTGAGAAGGTCTTGGACGGCAGTGTTATCCAGACATGACGCGACCATTCGGATGGAGCTGGCACGCGATGGATCACCCGGCTGCGTGCCAAATTACGCGGCGGCGCCAAGACCGTGACTGGCCCGAAGTGGACAGTCAGCCAAGATACCTCATAAACACGATTTCAGGGTCGTCCGGGTCCAAATGATGGATTACGCCTGCTTTCTGGTAGCCGCGCGTTTCCAGCAGCGCCTGCATGGGGCGATTGGACTGATTAGTGGACGTGAAGAGCTGGCGGGTCGTTACCCTGGTCTCCGCCATATTAAACAGTGTGCTGGCTAGACCTCGACGCCGCGCGCTGCCTTTCACCACCACAAGAGATACAAAGTCTCTGCCGAAAAAGTGGCGGCGCGACAAGACCAAGTACCCTTCTGGGAAATTTCCGCGCCCTGCCACCCAGCATTCGTCCTGTGCAATTGCCTGCAAAACGAGTGCGCGCCTATCCGCATGAGCACCAGCAGCGGCATCAATGCGGGCGATGTCTTCAAGATCACTTTCGGTCGACAGTCGTACCCACATGTTTGCACAGTGTCTCCGGTGCTCGAGTGACCGGAAGCAGCGGGAAATTGCCGTTACGGAAAGCTCCAAGTAACATCGGGGGGCTTTGGAGTATGGCGGGCAGGGAGGGATTCGAACCCTCGGAGCCCCGGAAAGGGCTCGGCGGATTAGCAATCCACTGGTTTAAGCCACTCACCCACCTGCCCCGCGCCGTCGTTAGGTAGCATGCCTTCGGACGTTCGGAAAGCCGTCCCGGATGGATTGCGCCCCGAGGCCCCGCGCCCCGAGGCCCCGAGGTCGTGTCCCGGGACATGGGCCCGGCGTGACGATCCGCCGGCCGCGACCTGGAGCGTTTCCGAGTGACGGGTCGTGTCCCGCCGAGTGGTGTAGGAGCTGTGGGTAAGTCGGCCGCCGCAGC
>CAZTHL010000011.1:0-58502 GCA_964613585.1 uncultured Mycobacteriaceae bacterium
GGCGGCGCGGCGCCGGCCGTCCCGGCGTCGTCGTCGAGCTCGAGGATCGCGGCCGCACCGGCCTGGCCGGTCGGCGGCTCGGCGTCGGCCGTCCCGGCGTCGTCGTCGAGCTCGAGGATCGCGGCCGCACCGGCCTGGTCGGTCGGCGGCTCGGCGTCGGCCGTCCCGGCCTCAGCGATCGCCTCGTTCCAGGCTGGCGGATCGCCCCGGTTCGGGTCCTCGGCGAGCGCCGGCACGGCGGCCGTGCTCGCTTCCGGGCGGCCAATGGATCCGGCCTCGCTGGCGAGGCCCAACGGGGCAAGCGGAGATACGTCCGGCCGGGCATTGGTGTCGTCGGCCGGGTCGTCGTCAACCCTCGTGCTCTCCCACCCGACTTCGGGCGAGCTCCCGGCGCCCGTCCCGTCCGTCGTCGGCTCGTCGTCCGCCAGGGGTGGCCAGGGCGGCTCCGCCGCGGCGGACGAAGCCGGCCGCGGCACCGCCGTGACGGCGCCGTCGGTCAGCCGGGTCGCGTGCTGCTCGATACCCTGCCAGACCTGCTCGACGATCCGCTCGGCGCCGCCTTCCGCCCAGTCCACACGGCAGTCCGAGGGACCAAGGGCGGGGTCGGCCAGCAGCGCCAGGACCCCTTCGTAGCGGGTCTCGGAGGTCAGGCGATCAAGCCGCTGCTGCAGCGGGTCGAGCAGCGAATCGGGCACCCGAACGATGATGCGCGGCTCCTTGACCATGTCGTGGAAGCACGCGCGGACCACCGCCTCGGCCTCCTCGAGACCGTGCCGGGCGGTCATCGCCGGCATGATTCGGGCCACGACGGAGAGCGCCAGGCGCACCGCCTCGTGCTGCAGCTCGCGGTCGGAGTCGCGCTGGGCTGCGACCAGGCCATCCAGCCGGCCGACCAGCCCGTCGAGCGCCTCGGCGAGGCGCGCCTCGGCCTTCGCCGTGGCGGCCTCTCGGCCGCTGGCCTCGCCCTCGGCGAACGCCTGCTCGCGAGCGGCGGCGAGCTCGGCCTCGCCATAGCTGGGGGCCGACGGTTCCGGCGGACGGGCCGCGGCCGCGGCCGCCTCCGCCGCCTGCTGCCGACGGCGCTCGGCCTCGGCCTCGGCCCGGGCCTTGGCCTCGGCGCGCTGGCGGGCGCGGCGCGCCATGTCCTCCGGGTCGAAGGACCGCTCGAACAGGAAGCGTGCTGTCTCCGTCATCTCGGCCGGACCGCGCTCAGTAGACCAGCTCGTCGTCGCTCTTGCCCTCGGAGATCACGATCTCCTCGCGGGCAGCGAGATCCTTGGCGAGCTGGACCATGTACATTTGAGCCTCGTCGACCTCCTTCAGGCGCACCGGGCCCATGGACGCCATTTCCTCGCGCAGCAGCTTGGCGGCGCGCTCGGACATGTTCGACAGGAACAGGTCGCGCGTGGTCTCCGAGGCGCCCTTGAGCGCGGTCGACAGCTTGTTCTTGTCGACCTGGCGCAGCAGCACCTGCACCCCGGTCGGGTCGAGCCGCTGCAGATCCTCGAAGGTGAACATCAGCGCCTTGATCCGCTCGGCGCTGTCGCGGTTGCGCTCCTCGAGGGCGGCCAGGAACTTGTTCTCGGTGTTTCGGTCGAGATTGTTGAAGATCTCGGCCATCAGCTCGTGGGCGTCGCGGCGATTGGTGCGCGCCAGGTTCGACATGAACTCGGTGCGCAAGGTGCGCTCGACGTCGTCCAGGATCTCCTTCTGCACCGCCTCCATGCGCAGCATGAGCATGATGACCTCCATGGCGATGCTCTCCGGCAGCAGGCCGAGAACGCGGGCGGCGTGCTCGGGCCGGATCTTCGACAGCACCACGGCGACGGTCTGCGGGTATTCGTTCTTGAGGTAGTTGGCGAGCACCACCTCGTTCACGTTGGCCAGCTTCTCCCACATGGTCCGGCCGGCCGGACCACGGATCTCCTCCATGATCTGATCGACCTTGTCCTTGCCCATCACCTTGAGCAGCAGGCGCTCGGTGCTCTCGAAGGTGCCGACCAGCGAGCCGGTGGTGGAGATCTGCTCGGCGAACTCGACGCACAGCCGCTCGACCAGGTTGGCGCTGATCGTGCCGAGATTGGCCATGGTCTGGGAGAGTTCCTTGATCTCCTCCTCGTCCATGTAGACGAAGAGGCGGGCGGCGTGCTCCTCACCCAGGGCCAGCATCAGCACGGCGGCCTTCTCCGGGCCGGTCAGCCCGCGATAGTCCTCGCGGATTCGAATGGGCGATGCCATGGGGTTTCCTCGCGTTCGCGGCCGGCAGCGGGGGATCAGGTTTCCTGGTGCATCCAGCCGCGGATGATCGCGACGGCTTCCTCGGGGTGCTTCTCGACGATCTCGCCGACCTTCTTGAGGGAGGACGCGCGGACGCGGCCTTCCACCTGGTTAAGATCGATCAACTGGTCGAGTTCGTCCTCGCCGTCCGCCGGCGGTGGCGCCAGCTCGGGCAGGCCGCCGTAGCCGCCGGGACCCGCCAGCGCCGGCTGCAGGCCACCGGGATCGCTCAGCAGATCGAACTCGTCGCCGGCCGGCTGCCCGGCGCCGTCGCCCTCGAGCATCCGCGTCAGCAGCGGCCGCACCACCAGCAGCATGACCAGGACCGCGACCACCGCCAGCACGGCCATCTCGGCCAGCCGGAACATGTCGTCCCGGGTCAGCCCGAGCGGGCCCGCGCTGGCCTCGGCGAAGCGCGCGTCCTCGCTGACGAAGGGCATGTTGACGACCTCGATGGTGTCGCCGCGGGCGGCGTTGAAGCCGACGGCCGAGCGGACCAGCGCCTCGATCTGCGCCATCTCCTCGGCGCCGCGCGGCGCGTACTCCGGGACGCCGTCGGCATTGGGGGCGTAGGTGCCGTCGACCAGCACCGCCACCGACAGCCGGCGGATGGTGCCGGTGTCGCGCACCGTGCTGACCACCTGGCGGTTGATCTCGTAGTTCACCGTCTCCTCGAGCCGGCTGGTCCGGCTGGAGGCGGTGGGCCCGCCGAACGCCGCGTCGGCGTCTTCCTCGGGCAGGTTGTTGGCCACCGTCACCGGGTCGAGGCCGTCGCCTTCGCGCGACTCGCTCTCCTCCTCGACCAGCTGGCTCGAGCGCGGCACCTGGACGTCGGGGTCATACATCTCGTTGGTCGTGGTGACCCGGTCGAAATCCATGTCGACCGCCACCTTGGCGCGCACCTTGCCGTAGCCGATGGTGCGCGACAGCAGTTCCTCGACCCGGTCGGTCAGGCGTCGCTCGGCGGCCAGCCGCATCTCCTCGCTGTCCTCGATGCGCATCTCCTCGCCCTCGCCGGCGGGGCCGCGGGCCAGCAGGCTGCCGTTGTGATCGACGACCGAGATGTTGTCCGGCTCGAGCTGCGGCACCGCCGCGGCCACCAGATGCTGCACCGCCAGCACCTGCTCGCTGGCAAGCCCGCCCGTCTCGAGCCTCAGGAACACCGAGGCGCTCGGCTCCTGCTGGTCGCGGCTGAACAGCTCACGCTCGGGCAGGACCAGGTGCACCCGGGCTTGACGCACCCCGTCGATGGTGCCGATGGTGCGCGCCAGCTCACCCTCGAGCGCGCGCAGCCGGTTGATGTTCTGCACAAAGTTGGTGGTCCCGAAGCCGTCGCCCCGGTCAAAGATCTCGTAGCCGAGGGAGCCGCCCTTGGGCAGGCCCTCCTGTGCCATCATCAGGCGCAGCCGGTCGACCTGGTCGGTCGGCACGTGGATCGCAGCCCCGTCGCCGTGCACCTCGAACGGCACGCCGGCCTCCTCCAGCCGGGTGGCGATGGCGCCGCTGTCGGCCAGATCCAGATCCCGGTAGAGCAGCGTCATGTCCGTGGAGGACAGGCGCGCCGTCAGGAAGATGAAGAAGCCGACCAGCAGGACGGCGACGCCGGCCATGGCGGCCAGGCGCATCGGCCCCAGGTTGCGCAGGGTTTGGACAAACGCGCTCACCGGATCGGCCCTTTCGCGGCTTGGGTTGTGCGAGCTCGGACGGTGGCGGCGCCCGTGCGGCGCCCCGGCTCCAGGTTCCCGGGCGGGCCTTCCGCCGGCGGACCGGTCGGATGGCAAGCTGGGTTTCCGGCGGAGCAAGGTTACCGGCGAGCGAAACCGTGCTTGACGCTAATGTGCCGCTGTGAAGATAGGGTTAATCGAACGGCAGAATTTGCCTAGTAATCAGCCGGCAAACTCGCCAAAGAGCGGGGAGAGGGTCAGGCGAACCGCTCAGGAAAACAATAGCGGAACGCCTTCGACAGGATCAATGTCGATTAAGTATTATTGCCTGAACTTTGATTATCAAATCGTCAGCTTTGACCGGCATAGTCGCTGCGCTCGCTCGGCCGGTAGTCCTGCAGCCGCGTGGCGCGCAGCCCGGCAACGCCGTGGCTCTCCACCAGCCGCTGCCAGGACAGGAATTCCTCGACCGAGAGATTGTAGCGGCTGCAGGCTTCCTCGAGGGTGAGGAGGCCGGCGCGCACCGCGCTGACCACTTCCGCCTTGCGCCGGGAGACCCAGCGCTTGGTGTCCGGCGGTGGCAAATCGTCGATCGTCAGGGGGCGGCCCGAGGGGCCGATGACGCCGGCGTGCCGTCCCTGCCTGGGAGGGCTCATCGTACCGTTCCTTTGTGAAACTGCGCGTACCTGCTGAGGAAGCAAGATACGGATCTTGCTTTAACAAAGCCCTAATTTGGCTTGTCCGGTTTCGGCCAAGAGATGGCGCGGCGAGAACGGTCAATGCCTCGGCATTGACCGAAACTCGTCCGCAGTTTTATTCAGAGCTGACGAAAGTCAGGCTCAGCGCTTGATGCGGATCAGCTCGTCGAGCATTTCGTCCGACGTGGTGATGATCTTGGCCGAGGCGCTGTAGGCCCGCTGGGTGATGATCATGTTGGTGAACTCGGTGCCCAGATCGACCGTGGAGCTTTCCAGAGCGCCCGAATTGATCGTGCCGGCGCCGCCGGTGTTGGCCTCGCGCAGGAAGTACGCGCCCGACTCACGGGTCTCGAGGAAGGCATTCCCGGTCACCTCGGACAGACCGTTGGTGTTGGCGAAGGTCGCCAGCGGCACCTGATAGATGTCCAGGCTCTGGCCATTGTCGAACTGCGCCGTGACGATACCCATCTCGTCGATGGTCACGCCGACGAACGAGCCGTACTGCAGGCCGTCCTGGTCGATCCGCCGGGTCAGGAACTCGTCACCGACCTGGGCCAGCCCGTCCTGGCCACCAAAGGTGCCGAGATTGATGGCGATCGGGCCGTTGGCATCCCAGTTCGCGCCGTTGTCGGGATCGAAGCCGAGCGTCTGCAGGTCCAGGCTGAGGTTGACCGGATCGCCGAGATTGCCGCCGGTGAGCAGGCCGTTGCCGTCGAACTGAACGCTGCCGAACTGGTCCCACGTGGCCGGCACCGCGGGATCGGCGATCGGCGCGGTCGGCGTGCCGGTGGTCCAGCTCGAGGTCGCGGTGTCGTAGCGCGCCAGGTCGGACAGCCGGACGAGGTCGGCGACGTAGACATCCCACTGGCCGGTCGTCACCGCATCCTTCGCAAAGCGCAGCTCCAGATTGTACGCCGTGCCCAGGCTGTCGTAGATGGTGACGGTCATCGGGTAGCTGTCGCCGACGCCCATGCCGCCGGTCTGCACCGACGCCAGGGACTGCGCGGCGAGGCCATCGTTGGTCAGGCCGGTCACGTCCACGGCGAGCGGGCCAAGGGTGCCGATGCCGGTCAGGTCGATCCCGGCGGTCTCCAAGGTCCCCGTGCCGTCGGGATTGCCGGCGCCATCGATGTTCAGAGTCACCGGAGCGAGCGGACCGCCGACCGAGGTGCCGGTGGAGTCACGGACGTCGGTGACGGTCACGTTCCACGACGAGCCGGGACCCGTGCCGCCCGCGAATTGCAGATCAACGGAATGCATGGCCCCATCGGCGTCATAGACCGTCACGGTGCTGGTGAACGGCGCGGCTGTGCCCAGGTCGCCGGTGAGAGCCAGACCGGTGCTCACCGCCGGCGCAAAGGGCTGGGCATTGGGTGGCAGGTTGGCGGTGATGTCGATCTCGCTGGTCGCCCGCACGCTGCCGGTCAGGTCGGCGATGTTCACCGTGTCCAGCCCCGACAGGACGTTCTGGTTGACGCCCTGGGCGAGGGTGCCGTCCGGGTTCAGGCGCCAGCCCTGCAGGTAGAAGCCGGCGGCGTTGCGCAGGTTGCCGTCGGCGTCGGCCTCGAATTGGCCGGCGCGGGTGTACATGAAGGTGTTGTCGGACACGTCGGCCGCCTGCTCGCGCACGACGAAGAAGCCGTCGCCGATGACCGCCGAGTGGGTCGGGTTGGACGAGCCCTGGATCAGCCCCTGCCGGTCGAACTCGGCGAGCGGGCGGGCGCGCACGCCGCCGGGCGTGTACTGCGACTGGGTCGCGCTCTGGGTCACCAGGGTGCTGAACGAGGCACGGCTGCCCTTGTAGCCGACCGTGTTCACGTTCGAGATGTTGTCGGAGATGATGCCCATCGCCTGGCTCTGCGCCCTGAGACCGGATACACCGGAGAACATCGCGCCGTAGATACTCATAACCCTTTACTCCTTATGGCCTCCCGCCGGGGCGGGGGCAAAGCATGTTTCATGCCATCCCTGGCGATGGTCCGGCCTAGCTGGCGGCGCTGTCGCGGATCGCGAGCACGTTCGAGAGCGGCACCTTGTGGTCGCCGACGTCGAGGGTGATGTCGCTGCCGTCGAGCTCGACGCCGACGACGGTCTTGTGCACCGAGCTCGTCGCCTCGATCGGCGCGCCCTCGGCGTCGGTGCCGGTCACGTCAATGCGATAGGTGCCCTGGGGCTGCCGCTCGCCGTGCCGGTTCGTGCCGTCCCAGGCGAGGACATGGGCCCCGGCGGCGGTCTCGCCGGCGACCGTGTGGACCACGTTGCCGACGGCATCGACGATCTCGATCTCGACCGTCTCGGCGCCCGAGGGCAGGAAGTACCCGAAGCTGAGTGCGCCGTCCGCGCCCAGGCGCAGGGCGTCGCCCGCGAACTCGACCTGCTTGCCGGTCAGCGAGGCGGCGAAGGCCAGTTGGTGCGTCGACTGCAGGCCGATCAGCGAGTCCAGCTTGTCGTTGGTGTTGATCGACTGCTCGACCTCGGTGAACTGCACCAGCTGATTGGTGAACTCGCTGGTGTCCATCGGCGAGATCGGGTCCTGGTTCTTCAGCTGGGTGGTCAGCAGCGTCAGGAAGTTGTCGAAGGTATCGCCGATCGACTGGCTGCCGCCGGCACCGGCGCCAGCGCCGAGCTGGCCGGTGAGGGAGCCCGGGGTGAGGGCGGATGTGTCCATGGGGTCGTCCTCCTAGACGCGGATGTCGAGCCGGCCCGAGCCGGCGGTATGCTGCCAGGCGGCGGGCGCCGGGTCGGCGGGGTCCGGCCCGTCCGGCTCGATCCCGCCGGATGCCGGGACGCCGGGCAGGTCGCCGCGCTCGGGGGTGTCGTCGCCCCGGCCGGTGAGGTTGAACTCGAGGCTGCCGGCGTCGGTCTCGAGGCCGGCCTCCTGCAGCGCTTGGGCGAGCGCCCGGGCGTCCCGCTGCAGCAGGTAGAGCGTTTCCGGCCGGTCGGCGGCGATGGTCGCCTGGACATGGCCGTCGGCGGCGACCTGCATGTGCACCTCGACGCGGCCCAGATGGGCCGGCTTCAGCTGCATCTCGATCTTGCCGGCGCCGTCGCCGACCGCCTTGTGCACGCGCATGGCGATCTGGTCGAGCGCCGGCGGCGTCGGAGCCGCGCCGGCCTTGCCGCCCGCGGCCGCCGCCTCCGCGGCCTGCGCGGCCGCCGTCGCGGTCGGCGACGCGGCGGAGAGGGGCGCGTGGCTCTGCAGCTGGGCCAGGAGCCCGCGGTCGGCGCGGACGCCGCTGCCGTCCACCTCGATCGACCGCTCGGCTCCGCCGGTGCCGGTGATCCGGCCGAGCAGGGCCGCGGCCGGCTCGACGGGCCTGGCGACGCCGCCGCCGGCGCCCGTGGCAGGGCTGCTGACACCGGTGCCGGCCGGGCTGTCGGCGGGCCCGGTCGTCCCCCAGGGGATGGGCGGCCCGTCGGCGCGCGAGGGTGCCGGCGCACCGCGGCCGGTCCGGCCCGCGTCCGCCGCGGCCATCGCGTCCGGCTTGAGTCTCGGGTCGGCCTCGGCGGCGGCCGGCTGCCGAAGGCTGCCCGTCCCGGCGGCGGTCGCGGTCGTCTCCGGCGCCGCCGGGTCCGCTGACACAATGCCGGTCGGCGCGCCGCCGCCCGAGCCGGCCGAGGTGCTGGCCGCATCCTGGCCCCGGCCTTGGCTGCCCGTGGCCCCGGCGATGACGGCGGTGGCCGCGGTCGTGCCGGCGCCCGTTACCGTTGAGCCCGCGGTCCGATCGGAGGCGCTCGTGTCGGCGGAGCGGGCCGAGGTCGACGGGACGGCGTCGTTGGCCAACGCCTCCGCGCCGTTGCCGGCGGTGTCCGCTCGATCGGCGGCGTCCGGCTCCGCCTCACCGGCCTGGCTGCCTGCAGCCGTCCGGCCGGACTCGTCGGTCCGGGCAGCCGCCGGGTCCGCATCCCGATGGGAGGCCTGATCGCTGGCCTTGTCCCGTGCCCGGGTCCTGTCGGCGTCACGCGCCCGCTCGCGCGGCCCGGCCGGCCGCTCGTCGCCGCGGGTGTCCGCCGTCTCGTGCCGGGCCGATGCATCATGCGTGGCCGAAAGCACCTGGGAAAATTCGCCGTCCGTCCTGTCGCGGCGGGGTTCGCTGCCCTTGGTCCCCGTGGAGACCAGGACATCGATCGGCCCGATAGCCATCTCAGCCCCGCTGATACTGATTGCGGGGGCTCCTCAGCAAGCCGGAGGCCAGCGCCGTGGCAGGGTCGCAAGCTACTGATTTTCCATGGCGGTCCCCGAGTCGGCCGCGGTCGAGTCAACGGCGCGGCCTCGGCAGGAGATGCCGGGTCGGGCCGATTCTGCCGGCCGGGCGCGCAGGCTCTGCCGGCTCGCCGCGACGGCCGGGCGCAAAGGGATTCGACCCCAGGGCGCGGACCCGGGGCGCGGACCCGGGGCGCGGACCCAGGGCGCGGACCCGGGGCGCGGACCCAGGGCGCGGACAAGGTGGACGGCCATCCGCGCTTGGCCGGGACAAACGGCAGCCTTTGCCCTGAAGGCGGGTCGGAATTGCCTCGAAAGCGGCGAGATTTTCTGCCGAGCACCTCCGCCCGGCTCCGGTGCGTCGTCGTTAAAACGAATGAAAACAATGGGTTGGGCAAATGGCACAGGGCGTGCGTTGAGGCAGCCCGGAACGTTGGGCCCGGCACACGACGAAGCCGCCAAGCCCAGCCCAGGCGTCGGCCTTGCCGGGGCAGAGTCCGGCCCTAACCCGTGGGAGAGAACCTGCAATGCCTACCGTAACCACGAACACCGCGGCCAACTCGGCCCTTCGTTACCTCAATCAGAACAATGAGCAGTCGCAGAGCTCAATCTCCAAGATCGCCAGCGGCTCGCGCATCGTCCGCGCCTCGGACGACGCCGCCGGCCTGGCCATCGGCACCCGTCTGGTGTCGGACGTCATGGTGCTTGAGCAGGCGGCGCGCAACGCGTCGCAGGGCATCTCGGTGCTGCAGGTCGCCGACGGCGGCTTTGCCCGGATCCACGATGTGCTGATGCGGATGAAGACGCTGTCGGCCGCCTCGCTGTCCGGCGTGCCGACCGACAACGAGCGTCAGTTCATCAACTCCGAGTACCAGGAGCTGATCGGCGAGATCAACGGCATCGCCCAGACCACGCGGTTCAACGGCGAGCCGCTGATGGACGGCACCAGCCCGCAGTGGAACGCGCCGGTCGACTTCTTCGTCGGCTCGGCCGCGGGCGACGTGGTGACCGTCGACATGAACAACCTGGTCGGCGGCACGACCTACAACCTCGCTACCGCTGCCGACTTCCAGGCGACCTCGCTGAGCGGCGATCTCGGTGGCACCAACACGGTGCTGTCGACGACGGCGGTCGACAACGTCGCCAACGCGGCCAACTCGCTGGCCGTGGTCGACAACGTCATCGATCTGATCTCCGATGCCCGCGCCAGCGTCGGCGCGCTCATCTCGCGCTTCGAGTTCCGCGCCGAGCAGATCGCCACCTCGGTGGAGAATGTCGACGCGGCCCAGTCGGTGATCATGGACGTCGACATCGCCGCCGAGCAGAGCAACCTGGTGTCGAGCCAGGTGCTGGTGCAGGCCTCGGTCTCGGCCCTGTCCCAGGCCAACCAGCTGCCGCAGACCCTGCTTCGCCTGCTGCAGTAAGGCGCGCCCCTCGGTTCGGCAGGACGGGTTCCCTGGCCCGTCCTCCGGGACGCCTCGCCTGGCCGGCAATTCCTGCCGGCCGGCGACGCGCCGGGGGCACATTCTGCCGCCCGCGCCCGGCAAAAGCTGCCGCCACCAGCCGTCCGCGGCCCCGGGGCGCCGGCCGAAAGGCGCAGATTTCCTCGACGGGCATCCGACCGACACGGCTGGCACGGCGCGTGCAATCCTTGTGAGCGCGGTCGTCGCCAGGAAGGCGGCTCAGCCGCGCAGGCCGATCAGGATGGATCGGTCCGAACCCCGTCCCATGAGGGGGCGGGCTCGACACTTCATGTAGAAGGACATGGGCAATGCCTGTCATCGCCACCAATACGGCTGCCAACTCCGCCGTTCGTTACCTCAACTACAACAACATGCAGACCCAGTCGTCGGTCAGCAAGCTGGCCAGCGGCTCGCGCATCACCAAGGCGTCGGACGACGCCGCCGGTCTCGCCATCGGCTATCGGCTGCAGACCGACGTGGGCGTCATGCAGCAGGCCTCGACCAACGCGTCGCAGGCCGTGTCCGTGCTGCAGGTGGCCGACGGCGGCCTGGCCCGCATCGGCGACGTGCTCGACCGCATGAAGACCCTGGCGGCGGCCTCGCTGTCCGGTGTTCCGACCGACGCCGAGCGCGTGTTCATTGATGCCGAGTATCAGGCCCTCGAGTCCGAGATCGACGGCATCGCTCAGACCACCCGCTTCAACGGTGAGTCGCTGCTCGACGGCACCAGCGCCCAGTGGAACGCCAGCGTCGACTTCTTCGTCGGCACCCGGGCGGCTGACGTCATCAACATCGACATCCTCGGCTCGGCGCCGGTTGCCAACTTCCTGAACGCCGGCCTGAACGCCGGCGGCGGCTTCGGCAACGTCGCCAACGCCGCCAACGCCGCGACCGAGCTCGCCGCGGTCGAGGTGGCGATCGGCGAGATCGCCGACAGCCGTGCGGACGTCGGTGCCCTGATCTCCCGCTTCGAGGTGCGCGGCCAGCAGATCGCCACCTCGATCGAGAACACCGAGGCCGCGGTCTCGGCGATCATGGACGTCGATATCGCCGCCGAGCAGAGCAAGATGGTCGCCAACCAGGTTCTGGTGCAGTCGGCCGTCTCGGCCCTGTCGCAGGCGAACCAGCTGCCGCAGTCCCTGCTGCGGGTGCTGCAGTAAGCGCGTGAGGGGTGTCGCCGGGACGGGGCTCGGACCCCGCTCCCGGCGACGCGCCGCCGCACGGATCCGCCGCCGCCGAGGCCGCCATGGATCTGCCGTCGATCGCCCCCCGGCAGGCGTTCAGCGTCCGGGACGAAAGCCAGGAGGGCCGGCCTCCTCGAACGGCGCACCAGGCGGCTCCGAACGCGAGCCCCAGGCCGTCGGCGTCCGCCGTCGTCGATGACGGACCGCGGCCGGCCACCGAGATCACCACTGAGCGCGACGAGCATGCGCGCCGGCTGATCATTCGGATCGTGGAGAGCGCCACCGGCCGGGTGCTGGCCCAATTCCCGACCGAGACCCAACGACAAGCCTCCTGACCAGCCCTCCACGTTGAAGGCGGGCGTAGTCACGAGGCCATGCCGGAGGCGCTTGCAGCGGACGGAACGCCCGGCATTTACCGGGCCGAAGCCTTTGCCGTGCCAAAATAAAAAGTGAGTTCGGGAGAGACATCATGATCAACGGCTTGAACGGATCCTTGGCGTTCGACGGCAACACGCCGTACATCTCCGGCTCCTTCTCCGGCTTCAACACGGCGGCCCTGGTCGACGCCGCGGTCCAGGCGCGCCGCATCCCGGCCGACCGGCTGGAGGCGAAGATCTCCGGCAACGAGACGCGGATCGCCGCGCTGCAGGAGCTCTCGGGCCTGCTGTCCGACTTCCAGGCGTCGGTCGACGGGCTGCGCAATCCGCCGGGCTTCGGCGCCTTCAACGTGTTCGACCAGAACCAGGTCACGATCACGTCGACGGGCTCGACGCCGGGCACCGACATCGTGGTCGCCGCCGCGGACAGTAACGCGCCCACCGGCAGCTTCGATCTCGAGATCCTGCAGCTCGCCACCGCCCACAAGGTCAGCGGCGGCACCATCGCGGATGCCACGGCGGCGCTCGGCATCACCGACACGGTGAGCGTCGCGGTCGACGGCCGGGCTCCGGTGAGCATCGGCATCACGGCCACCATGAGCCTCAACGACATCGCCGCGGCGATCGAGGCGCAGAGCGGCGCCTCCGGCGTCCGGGCCTCCGTGGTGCAGCTCTCACCCACCGATTCCCGGCTGGTGCTGACGGCGCAGGACAGCAATCGTGCCCTGCAGTTGAGTGGCGGCGATCCGGCCACGCTGGCGGCGCTCGGGGTGTCGAGCGACAACGGCGCCACATTTTCGAGCGAGCTTCAGGCGTTCCAGCCGGCGCAGCTGCGGATCGACGGCATTCCGACCATCGTTGAGCGTGACGAGAATCTCGGCATCAACGATCTCGTCCCCGGCATCACCCTCGACCTGAGCCAGACCACCCAGCCTGGCGAGAGCGTCCGGCTCGAGGTGCAGGGCGACGCCGGCCAGGTGCGCGACCAGATCTTGCAGTTCGTGGATGCCTACAACGCGCTCAAGCAGTTCACGCTGGCGCAGCAGTCGACCGGTGAGGGCGGCGCGAGCGAGGACGCGGTGCTGTTCTCGAACAACACGTTGCGCCTGCTCGATCGCGACGTGGCCAACGACATCGCGACGCTGGTCGGCAACCTGCCGGCCGACGCGTTCAGCACGCTGGCCGACATCGGCATCGGCTTTCCGGACCCGAACAGCGTCGGCGGCGACGCGGCGAGCCTGCTGACCATCAAGGACCAGAACAAGTTCGACAGCGCGATCATCGAGGATCTCGAGCAGGTCCGCTCGGTGTTCGAGTTCGGCTTTGCCGCGAACAGCGCCGAGATCCGCATCACCGCGCGCAGCCAACCCGTGGATGTCGGCAGCTTCACCTTGGACATCAACGCCGTGGACGGCAACGGCGATATCACCAACGCGACCGTCGGCGGCGTCGAGGTCTTCGATTACAGCGGGAAGACCCTCGTCGGCCGGGTCGGCACCCCTTACGAGGGCCTGTCGCTGACCTATATCGGCGGCGCCGCGACCAGCATCGACATCGACACGTCGCTCGGCATCGGCGAGCGGCTGTATCAGCGGATCGAGTCGTACATCGGCTCGGGCGGCATCCTGACCGATGAGATCAGCTCGCTCCAGCAGCAGAACACCGACTATTCGGAAGAGATTGCTGCCATCGACGGCCGGCTGGACACCTATCGGCAGACCCTGATCGAGAAGTATCAGCGAATGGAGCAGGCGATCGCCCAGGCTGAGGCGATGCGCCAGCAGATGGATGCGTTCCTGAAGTCGCTCTATTCAGACAATTGATCGGCAGAAGCGGAGTTACCCATGAGCTATGGTCAGCAGGCGGCGTCCGCCTATGCTGCAACCTCGCAAATCGTCACTCCGATCGGCGCCGTCGTCATGGTGTACGACGGCGCCATCCAAGCCGTCTCACGCGCCCGGCAGGCGATCGAGGATGGCCGCATCGAGGACCGCTATCATCAGACCCAGAAGGCCTGCAAGATCATCCTCGGGCTTCAGGCGGCCCTCAACTTCGATCAGGGCGGCGAGGTGGCGCCGATGCTCGATCGCTTCTACAGCACCGTCTTCCGTCAGTTGCAGGCCATCAACGCCAAGAACTCGACGGCGGTCTGCGATGACGTGCTCGTCGCGCTGAAGCGGGTGCGGGCGAGCTGGGGCATCCTGGCCGCGGGCGCCGGCCCCGAGGCGGGCCATGAGCCGGCATCCCCGGCGGCCGCTCCGGAGCCTCTCAAGGTGTGCGTCTGAGGATCACGCCGGGCCGCCGGCGCCCCGGCCGCGGACGCTCGCTCGCTCGCGGTCCGGCGCCGGCGCTCGCCTGAGCCTCCCGCATGCCGGGCCCGGCCTCGGCAGCGGCCCCGGTCCCTGCTCGCGCACGGGCCGGCGATGCCGACTCAGTCGGAGGCGCGCCGGGTCGGGACGCCCCGCGGCTGCTCCGCGATGCGGATGAACATCCGGGCGACCTCCTCAAGCACCCCGCGGTCATCGAAGACGCGGTCGGCCCGGGCCAGGATCCGATCGCTCAGCTCCTGCCGGCGGCGACGATCGGTGCCGATGGCCACCGCCTTCCGGACATAGTCGGCGCCGTCACATGCGATGGTGTCGTCGATCTCCATCTGGCGGTAGAGCGCATAGGCGAATCGGCCGCGCATGTGCCGGGACGGCCAGGTGACCACCGGCAGGCCGACATGGCAGGCCTCATAGTTGGTGTTGCCGCCCCCGAAATGGATCGGGTCGAGCATCACGTCCGCGGCCCGCATCACGGCCAGGTACTCCTCCCGCGGAAGGAACGGCAGGAACAGCACCCGCTCGAGATCAGGCCCCAGATGGCCGTGCAGCCGCTGGCTCACCACGGCGCCGACCGCGTCGTGCCAGGGTTGCTGGAGCAGCACCACGCCGTCGGGATCGGCCCGGAGGATGCCGGCGAGCAGCGCGTCAAGCTCGGGATGCAGCTTCATCGGCGCCTGCGGGCACAGGTAGAGGGTGCCGGTCGGCGGCAGCCCGAGCTCGGCCCGGCCAACATCCGGGATCTTGACGTCGGGACGCTGATAGCAGGCCGTCACGCGGGAGGCCTTGAGCAGCGTCTCCGAGTAGTGCTGCTCCGATCCTTCGGTCTCGAGATCATCCGACGACAGGAAATAGTCCACCGTCGGCACGCCGCTCGTCACCGGGTGACCCCAGCTCACGATCTGGGCCGGCGCCAGCCGCGAGAAGGCCAGCGCCGAGACAAGCGGGTCCATGCCGATATCGGTGTAGAACAACAGGTCGAGGCGCCGGCTGCCGATTTCGCGCCGGAACGCGTCGAGCTCCGCCGGCACCGTTACATGGTGATCGGCCGCCTCGCGATAGCCCCGGACCAGGGGGTCCTCGCCGACCGGCGGGCTGAACACCGTCAGCTCGAAATCGTCCCGGGGAAAATGTCGGACCATGCCGTAAAAGAGCCGGCCGATCGTGTGCTCCTTGAAACGCGTCGACACGAGGCCGAGGCGAATTCTACGCCGGCCGCGGACGAAGGCCGGGTGCCCGCCGTGCGCGAGGTCGGCGCGGACATGGCCGGCCGAGGGCACCGCCTGCGTTACGAAGGCTGCCTTCGCCTCCATGAACGGCCGGTCATCGAGGCCCTGATAGGCGAGGAAGAAAAGATTGAAGGCCGAATCGACGGGCGAGGCCAGACGCGGCACGACCGACGGCAGGATCCGCAGAGCCTCGCCCAGCAGCGCGCGGCACTCGAGCATGTGCTCGAGCGAGCGGTACACCACGGGAACGCAGGTCATCGCCAGGACGAGATGACGGGGATTGCCGTCGAGACGGTAGGCTGCCTCATAGCACTGTATGGCCGCTTCCGTCTGGTTGGCCTGGGCCAGCGTGAAGGCGAGGTCCGCCCGGACATTGGCATCGGACGGTCGGAGGGTGACGGCCCGCTCGGCGGCGGCGACGGCCAGGGTGAGGTCGCGCAGGGCGCGGTAGCAGGCGGCCAGGATGGAATAGGCCTCGGCGCGCCGGTCGTCGCGCGCCAGGCAATGGATCGCGGCCGTGGCGGCGATCGACCAGCGCCCCTCCTGCAGGAGAAGGGCGGACAGGGTCAGCAGCGCCGTCAGGTCGTCGGGGGCTCGCTCGATCCGGTCGACCAGATCGCCGAGGCGCTCGCCGAGGCCGAGTCGGCGCAGCTCGCCAAGGAGCCCAAGGGTCGCCTGGTGCCGCGCGGTCGACGACTCCGACAGGCTGCGCAGGGAGACGGCGACGTCGTGCGCGGCATGCGAGGCCGAGGTCTCGGTCATCCGGAAAGCCTCCGAGGTCGGTCTGCCAAGGATCGGCCGGCTGAGCCGGGCTGGGTCAGGAACGGGCGCGTCGCATGCCGGTGTGAGGGCGCTGCCGGCGCCGCCCGGCCGGATCCCGCGGCGTGCCCGCGCCGTGGCGGCGCTGGCGCTCCTCGACGACACCGATCAGCATCTCCGCCACCTCGTCGAGGATCGCCCGGTCGTCGAACACGCGATCGGATCGCTCGAGGATCCGGGCGCTCAGCGCCTGCCGGCGCGCCGGGTCGGTGGCGATGGCGATCGCCTTGTCCACATAGTCGTCCTTGTCGCCGGCGATCGTGTCCTCGATGCCCATCTGCCGGTAGAGCGCGTAGCAGAACCGGCCCCGCATGAACCGGGACGGCAAGGTCACCACCGGCGTGCCGACATGGCAGGCCTCGTAGTTCGTGTTGCCGCCCCCGAAGTGCATCGGGTCGAGCATCACCGCGCTGGCTCGGATGGTCGCCAGGAACTGGTCGTGCGACCGGAACGGCAGATAGACGATCCGGTCGACATCGCCATCAAGGCGCGCCTTCAGGCGCTCGCGGACGAAGTCGGCCGCGGTCTTGCTCCAGGGCTGCTGGATGGCGATCGTGGCGGTCGGGTCCCGACGGAGGATGCCTTCGAGGATCTCGTCAAACTCGGGATGCAGCTTCATCGGCGTCTGGGGGCACAGATACAGCGTGCCGTTGGCGGGCAGGCCGAGATCCTCCCGGCTCAGCTCCGGGATCTCGGTCTCGGGGCGCTCGTAGCAGGCGGTGACTCGGGATGCCTTCAGCAAGGCCTCGGAGTAGTGGTCCTCGGCCCCTTCGATCTCGAGCGCTTCCGACGACAGGAAATAGTCGATCGTGGGCACGCCGGTCGTCACCGGGTGGCCCCAGCTCACCAGCTGGACCGGCGCCAGGCGGAAGAAGCTGAGCCCATAGAGCCAGGGGTCCATGCCGATATCGGTGTAGAAGAGGATATCGAGCTTCTGCCGCGCCACGATCTCCTTCAACTCGTGGAAGAAGCGGGGCAGGACGAGGTATTTGTCGGCCCCCTCCCGGAACCGGCGCACGATCGGGTCGTCCGGAAGCGATGGACTGAAGACGATGATCTCGAAGTCGTCCCGCGGAAAGTGATTGACCAGGCCGGAGAACAGGCGGCCGATCGTGTGCTGCTTGAACTTCTGCGAGATCAGCCCGAGGCGAAGCTTGCGCTTGCCCCGGCGGAACGGCTTTCGAGCCGGATCGGCGGCCCGTGCCGCCTCGCGCGCCTCCGGCACGGCCTGCCGCACGAAGGCCGCCATGGCCTCCATAAGGGGCCGGTCGTTGCAGCCGTGATAGGCCAGCAGGAACAGGCTGAACGCCACGTCGTTCACGGACGGCAGGCGGAGGCCCAGCCGGGGCAGATGCTCCATCGACTCCTGCAGCAGTCGCCGCGAGCTGATTATGTGGTCGACCGACCGGTAGATCAGCGGCAGGCAGGTCAGCGCTCGCACGAGGTGGCGCGGATCGCCGTCGAGTTGGAACGCCCGCTCGAAGGCCTCGATGGCCGCCTGCGTCTCGTTCGACTGCTCGAGACTGACCGCGAGCTCGGCCTGGAAGGCGGCGTTGCCGGGCTGAAGTTGCGTGGCCCGGGTGGCCGCGGCGATGGCTCGAGGCAGCCGGCCCATGGCACGGTTTGCCTTGGCGAGAAGGTCGTAGGCCTCGGCGTAGTCATGCGTGTGGGCTATGCAGTGGGCCGCGGCAATGGCCGCTTCCTTGGGGCGGTTCTGGCGCAGGAGGAGCGTGGCGAGCGCGAAGTAGGCGGCCGGGTCGTCCGGCGCCTCGGTCAGCCGGCGCGCCTGCTGCAGCAGGACCTCATCGGAGGTCCGTCTCAGCAGCTCGTTGATCGCCTGTGCCAGCGGCGGCTTGTTCTTCTCCGTCTCTCCGGAAGGCTCGTCGGACCCGTCGGCGAGAGCATCCGGGTTTTGAGCCGAAGGCTGTGCTGTCATTAACCGGACCTATGCGCTTTCGACGTCTAATGGAGGGGCCGGGCGATCCCGCTCTCGGGCCGCCGCAGGATCCTTCCACATTGCTTAAGAAAGCTCGAAAGCGCGTCGCCGATGACTGGGACCAAGACGACGGAGACATCTCCTCATCACCTTCCGGATGAGCCCGGCCGGCAGTCGGCCGAGACGGTGCGTGAGGCGACCTGCGTGGCGTGCGGGCATCCGCTGGCGGCCACCTTCTTCGCCCCCGAGCCGCAGCCGCTGGTCACCCTCGGCTGGCCGGACAGCGCGGCCGCGGCCCGGTCCATGACGCGGCTGCCGCTCGACTTCGTGCGGTGCCTTGCGTGCGGTCACGTCTGGAACACGCGCTTCGAATACGCCGCGGTGCCGTACGGCCAAAACCCGAACCGGATGTTCAACCGCGGCAGTGGCTGGACCCGGTTCCTGGACGAGCTCCGGGCGCAGCTGCTTGCCCGCCTGCCCGACGAGCCCACGGTGGTCGAGATCGGCTGCGGCGAGGGTCACCTGCTGCGCGGCCTTGCCGAGCAGCGCCCGGCGGGGCGCTATGTCGGCTTCGATCCCAACGGCGCGGTCGACAGCGGCAACGGCTTGATCGCGTTCCGCCAGGAGCTGTTCACGCCGGAGCGCCACATATCCGAGCTGCGCCCCGACCTCATCGTCATGCGCCATGTCCTGGAGCATCTGGTCGACCCCCGCGCGTTCGTGCAGCGTCTGGCGTACGGCGCCGGGCTGATGGGGCGGCCGATCGCGTTCTACGCCGAGGTGCCGTGCATCGATCGGGTCCTCGGCACCGGCCGGCTGGCCGACTTCTTCTACGAGCACGCCTCGCATTTCTCGAGCCGTTCGCTTGCCGCGCTGCTGGAGCCGGCCGCCGAGCGGGTCGACTTCGTCGAGACGGCCTACGACGGCGAGGTCGTCTGCGGCCTTGCCCGCCTGAGGGCGCGCGTCGAGGACACGGTCAAGGCCAGGAATACCGAGGCGTTCCTTCGCCGCAGCCGGCTCAGCCGACGCACCGTGGCGGAGCAGCTCGAGACGCTGCGTCAGGGCGCGGAGTGCCTGGTGATCTGGGGCGGCACCGGCAAGGCGGCGGCCTTCATCAACTACTACGGCTGCGACGCCGAGCGCTTCCCGCTGGTGGTCGACAGCGACCCCGAGAAGGCCGGCTCGTTCGTGCCGGGCACCGGCCAGCCGATCCAGTTCCGCGATGCTCTTGCGGGCCGGCGGGTCGACATCCTGATCGTCCCCATGGCGTGGCGGGCATGGGACGTGTGCGACGAGATCCGACGCTGCGGCCTGTCCGTCGACCGGATCCTGATCGAGCATGACGGCCGCCTCGTCGACTTCCTGACGGACGAGCATCCGTATCGCCGGCCGGCCAGGACCCGGGGTCATGCCGTCCGGACGGCGCAAGCCCGGCAGGAGGCCGCGGCCTGACAGCGGCACTGCGCCGCCGGGCAGCCGTTCCGAGGACGTCGTCACGCCCGCGTGCGCAGGTGACGTCCCGTGCCGTGGTGTCGCCGAGGAGCTGGGAATGACCGGCTGGCCGGAGCGACCGCCCACGGGTCTGGCGCAGTCTCTTCGGCCGCTCAGGCGCGACTGCCCGTCAGGTGGAAACGCTCTAGCCCGCCGCCCGTCTGCCGGGGCGATGGCGGGCCGGCCGGGCGGCGGGTTGGCGCTCGTCCACGATTTGAATGAACATGGCGGCGACCTCCTCGAGGATCGCGCGGTCATCGAAGACGCGGTCCGCCCGCTCGAGGATCATCGCGCTCAAGCGATCGCGGCGGGATCGGTCCCTGGCGATGCCCACGGCCTTGTCGACATAGTCGGCCTTGTCCCGGGCGATGGTGTCGTCGATCCCCATCTGTCGATAAAGCGCGTGGCAGAAGCGGCCCCGCATGAACCGGGAAGGCAGGCTGACCACCGGCAGCCCGACGTGGCATGCCTCGTAATTCGTGTTGCCGCCGCCGAAATGGAGCGGATCGAGCATGACGTCCGCCGCCTTCATCATGGCCAGGAACAGCTCGTGCCGGCGCGGCGGGACGAAGATCACGCGCTCGGTGTCCTCGCCAAGACGAGCGCCCAGCCGTTGGCGCACGAGGTCGCCGGCCGTGTCGTGCCAGGGCCTTTGAAGGGCGACGATCCCGCAGGGATCGCGGCGCAGGATACCCGCGATGATCTCGTCGAACTCGGGGTGCAGCTTCATCGGCGTCTGCGGGCACAGATACAGGCTGCCGTCCGCCGGCAGGCCCAGGTCGCGCCGGCTCGCCGCCGGAATGGCGAGGTCGGGCCGCTCGTAGCAGGCGGTGACGCGGCTCGCCCGGAGGAGACGCTCCGAGTAATGGTCCTCGGACCCTTCGGTCTCCAGGTCCTCTGACGAGAGGAAGAAGTCGAGGGTGGGAACCCCGGAGGTAACCGGATGCCCCCAGCTCAGGACCTGCGCCGGGGCGAGGCGCGCGTGGGCGAGGCCGTAGGTCAGCGGATCCATGCCGACATCCGGGTAAAACAGGATGTCGAGCGCGTGGTCGGCGATAATCCGGCGGATCTCGTCGATCATCTGCGGCAGGACGATGTACCGGTCGGCGCCCTCCCGGAAGCCCCTGACCAGCGGGTCCTCGGCGTGCGGCGGTGAAAAGACCACGACCTCGACGTCGTCACGCGGGAAATGGCGAACCATTCCCAGAAACAGGCGACCGATCGTATGCTGCTTGAAGCGGGTCGACACGAGGCCAAGACGCCGCTTGCGGCGACCGCGGCGGATGCCTCCACCTCCGGGGCGCCTGAGCCCGCTGGCGACGAAGGCGCTCGCAGGTACCGCCCGACGCACGAAGGCCGCCATCGACTCCATGATCTCGCGGTCATTCAAGCCATGATAGGCCAAGTAGAACATGCTGAACGCGGGATCGACCGGCGACGGCAGGCGGAAGCCGCTGCCCAGGAGCAGCCGCAGCGCCTCGGCGAGCAAGCTTCGGCACTGCTCGATATGCTCGACCGACCGGTAGACGACCGGCATCAGGGTCATCGCGCGCACCAGGTGGCCGCAATCGCCATCGATCCTGTAGGCCGCCTCGTAGCAGCGGATCGCCTCGTCGGTCTCGTTCGCCTGCGCGAGGCTGGCAGCCAGATTGGCCCGGTACAATGCGTTGGCCGGATCGAGCGCCACCGATCTGCGGCCGGCCGCGATCGACAGGGTCAGCTTGCCGAGCGCCCGATAGGCATGGCTGACGACGTGATAGCCTTCGGCACAGCGAGGATCTCGCGCCACGCAGTGGGCCGCCGCGACAGCGGCATGCGACCAGAGACCGAGCCTTGCCAGCTCGGTCGACAGGCCCAGAAGCGCCGAGTCATCCTCCGGCCTCGCAGCGAGCGCCTCGAGGAAGCCGGCCAGCGCCGGGTCGCCGGCCCGCCCTCGGAGGTCCTCGATGAAGGACTGAAGCGCTTGATGGTGCGTGTCGCCATTCGCCGGGGCAACGCTGCGATCGTCGATGGCACCGAGGTGCTCGGTCAGTGGCGACCCATAGGCCAGGTCTTCGGGGTCGGTAACGCGGGATTCCGGCAAAGGCGGAGCCGTCATTAATCGAACCTATGCGCTTTCGTCGTGTAATCGCCGAGCCGCGACCTGCCGTCGCCCGAGCGGCCGCAGCATCCCTGGCAACGCTTAACAAAGCTCGAAGGCGCGCTGGCCATGACCGCGACACGTCCCGAGGCCCCCGACGGTCGGTGGGATAGCCCCCGGACGCCCGCCGGCCTCGCCGGCGGTCTCGACACGGGCCGCGGCTTTCCGGCGATCAACCCCGATCATCACCGAACAGCAACCGCCTAGACCTACCAGGCAGGAGTTCCGCGCCATGAAGGCCCTTCGCAACACCTGGGGACGCCGTGTGCTGGTCACCGGCGGCGCCGGCTTCCTCGGATCGCACCTGTGCGAGCGGCTGCTCGCCGAAGAGTTCGACGTGCTCTGCGTCGACAACTTCCACACCGGTTCCAAGGGCAACGTGGCGCATCTTCTCGACAACCCCAACTTCGAGCTGCTCCGCCACGACGTTGCCCTGCCGCTCTATGTCGAGGTCGACCTGATCTTCAACCTGGCGTGCCCGGCCTCGCCGATTCACTACCAGACCGACCCGGTCTACACGGTGAAGACCAACGTCGTCGGCGCCATCAACATGCTCGGCCTAGCCAAGCGCTGCGGCGCGGTGCTGGTCCAGGCGTCGACCAGCGAGATCTACGGCGATCCGGAGATCCACCCACAGACCGAGGGCTATGTCGGCCACGTCAACCCGATCGGCCCGCGCGCCTGCTACGACGAGGGCAAGCGCTGCGCCGAGACCCTGTGCTTCGACTACCAGCGCCAGCACGAGGTCGACGTCAAGGTGGCGCGAATCTTCAACACCTACGGCCCGCGCATGCACCCGGACGACGGCCGGGTCATCAGCAACTTCATCGTTCAGGCGCTGCGTGGTGAGGACATCACGATCTACGGCGACGGCCGGCAGACCCGCTCGTTCTGCTACGTGAGCGATCTGATCGAGGGGCTGGTGCGGCTGGCGCTGGCGCCGGCCTCGTTCCACGGGCCGGTCAATCTCGGCAATCCCAACGAGGTGCCGGTGCGCGAGCTGGCCGAACGGATCGTGGCGCTGACCGGCTCCGGGTCGCGTCTGATCGACAAGCCGCTGCCGGCCGACGACCCGAAGCGGCGCAAGCCCGATATCGGGCTGGCGATCGAGCAGCTCGGGTGGCGGCCGGAGATCCCGCTCGAGGCCGGCCTGCTGCGCACGGTCGCCTATTTCAAGGAGCAGCTGCACGAGGCCCGGGCCCGGCCCGGCGGCCCGATCCTGCGCCGCGCCGGCCTGGCCCGGGCCGAGGCCGAGGCCGAGCCGGTGCCGGCCGCCGCGCTCAGCGCCTGACCGGGTGCCGGCCGGGCGGCAACGTCGCCCGGCCGGCCGGCGGCCCGATCCTGGCGAGCCCCTTGAGCTGACACCTCGGGCTCCGCTCCCGACCGCTGTCCCCCGGCCTTTGGCCCCCTTGCCTTTGGCCCCCTTGCCTTTGGCCTTCAGCCCGAAGGATACCCGCGAGCCCAGGGCGGCCGCCCGCTGTGGATAACCGGCTCGCCTACGCCAGACTCCAGGCGGTCGCTCCGGCAAGCCGGTTAACCACAGCTACACCACCTCCGGGGACATGACCCGGTGTGCGGAAGGCGAGGCTCCTCCGATACCCGCAGGGCGTTTCCCGGTCAGGTGGCTCGGTGCCGAGTCCACGCCAGGCGGAAACGCTCTCCTGTACGAAAGGTCTCCTCGACTCGGCTGAGCCGTCTTGTCCACGGACCAATCGGTCTTTGCTTCCCTGAGGATCGCGACCTGCCTCGGCTGCGATGCCGGGAACGCAGGATGCGGCGCGGCCCGTCGGTCGCCGATCTCAGCGGCTCGCCGGTCTGGATGGTGTATCGCACGGTACAGCGAGGATGCACGATGTGCGCCCCTCCACCGCTGAACGGCTGGCGGAGGAGCTGCGGATCATCCTTGGGCGCACAGACGTCTTGACGGACCGCGCGCTCGGGCGCCGCCGCGCCCCGCCCCTACATCATCTGGCGGATCTCGTACTGGTCGTTTGACAGGACGTATTGCCAGGCGAGGTTCCGGGCGCTGTCGACGATGACCGGCGCGCGCGTGTTGACCGAGATCGACAGTCCATCCTCGCCGCGGTGCAGGGTGGCGATCAGCAGCGCCGCCACGTCGCCGGGCACCACGCCGAGATTGCGGCCCGCCTCCTCCACGTCGGACCAGGCCAGCAGGTCTGAGCTGGGCTCCACCGGGACGACCGCGAAGGCGAGCTGGGGCGTGTCGATCGACTGCAGCAGCAGCACCTCGGACAGGGCCGGGTTCGGCGCCCGGGTCAGGCCGAACAGATGGCTGTCGGGAAAGCCGGGCAGACCCTGCGGGAAGCTGAGGCAGCGGCGGCGGTCGAACTGCATGCGGCCGAAGCGCGTCTCGACCGTGAGCGAATGGTCCTCCGGTGGGATCAATTGCGCGCTGTCGGCGGTCTCCGCCGGGAGGACCTCGTGGCGTGCGGAGATCATAGCGGCGATCATTTCGTTCAGGTCTCCTGTCGGGTGCGGCCCGGCGCGAAACGGAACCCCACCCTAGCCAGGAAATCGTTTACCGAAGGTAATCGAGCAGGCTCAGGGCGCTGACCCGCGCCAGGGCGGCGAAAGACCCTTCAAGTTGTGCGGTATCGAAGGCCAGCTTGGTGCTCGCCTCGGCCACGTCGACGTCTTCGATGTCGGAGAGCAGGTTCTTGGCATAGACGTCGAACTCCAGATGGCGATCGCGCGTTTGCTCGAAGGAGCTGGTGATGGCGCCGATCTGTCCGCGCTGGTCGCTCAGCCGGTCGACGATGCTGCGGGTCAGGTTGAAGGCGGCGTCGAGCACCTCGGTGCGTTCGCCGGTCGGATTGGTCTGATCGCCCGCGTATCGAATGGCCTTCATGACCCGCAGGAACTCGTCGAAGGCCGGGTAGTCGCCGGTGATACCGTACTCGATCTCGTAGGTCTCGTCGGCGCGGACCGACAAGATCTCCTGATCGCCCTGATAGTAGCGCAGGTCGGTGGCGTCGACGGCGAGCGGCTCGCCGGTCGTGTCGTCGATCAGCGAGGTCCGCACGATGTCCTGGCCGGCCGCGCTGGTGACCGTCACCTGGGTGCCGGCCGAGGCCACCGTCACGCCCGGGATGGCGGCACCGACGATGGCCGCCTCCAGGGCGGCGGCGTTCGCGAAGGGTCCGGCGAGTTCGACGGGCGCGCCGCCGTTCACGCCGTCGATGGTGAGGACGAGATTCCGGGCCCCGCCCGCGGGCACGGTGAAGACGACGGACGAATCCTCCGTCTGGAACGCCGAGGCGTCCGCCGGCGGCGAATCGGTCCGTGTGCCGGCGAACAGGTACCGCCCGGTCGAGGGGTCGGTCGCGTTGATCGCCGCCAGGATCTCGGGCTCATAGGTGTCCGCCCAGGTGGCGAGCCCGACATGGTCCATGTTGGTCCCGGTCATGGCGCTGCTCAGCTGGCTCAGCAGGTCCTGGGCGCGCTGCACCAGCGTATTGAGCGCCGTCTCCATGCTCAGCGTGCGGCTGAGACCGGTGTCGATGTTGGCGACGAAGCGCTGGCCGCGCTCGATCGAGCGCTCGAGGCTGACCGCCTCGGAGGCGCGGTCGCTGATGCCGGAGTAGCGCACCGCCTTCTTGCCGCTGGCGATCGCGATGTGGGTCTCGGCGACCGCGGTCTCCGTCCGCCGGATGTGCGACAGGTTCTGCTGGAAGTGGTTGTGGGTCGGCACCCGGGTCAGGGTCATGGCGATGTCTCCTTGGCGACCGGCGGCTGGCGTCAGCGGCCGAGCGCGATGAGGATGTCGAGCATCTCGCTGGCTGCCTGCACGAGGCGCGCCGAGGCGGCATAGGCGTTCTGGTACTGGACCATGTTGGCCAGCTCCTCGTCCTGGTTGACCCCGGAGACCTCGAGCGCCTTGCCCTTCAGGTTCTCGTGCAGGAAGCTCTGGAAGGTGAGCTGCTCGTCGGCCGCCGCCGCCGCGTTGGCGTTGAACGACAGCATGGTCTCGCCGTAGCCGGCCAGCGTCGTGGCGGCCGCCGGCGTACCGTTGGGCACGGTCGGGAAGGTCAGGTTCCGGTCGAACAGGCCGGCCAGCTGCTGGGCGATCTCGTTGTCGCCCTCGCCCAGCCGGTAGGCCGGCGTGCCGCCGGTCGGCCGGGCCACGCCGCGCGACAGATAGGCCGGATCGTCGACCAGCTGCTGGCGCACCCGGATCGTGTCGGAGACGCCGAGCGCCTGCGGATCGCCCTGGCCGGCCAGGTTGGCGCCGGCGGCAAAGCCGGACAGCGCCGGCTCCGGCGTCTCCATCAGGTCGTTGAGGCCGAAGAAGCTGGAGAAGCCGAGATAGGTGCCGGACACGCTCAGGCTGGTGTCGCCGGCGTCGTTGAAGGCGACCGCGACATCGCCCTGATTCGCCGCCGCGCCGCTGTCGACGAAGGCGACCCGGTAGCCGCTGTCGATCTCCAGGCCGAGCTGGCCGTCCGGGGTGACCGCGGCGTTACCGAACGCGCCGAGGCCGCCGTCGATCGTCGTGGCCACGGCGTTGATCGAATAGGTGCCGGCGGCCAGGGTGGTGGTCGCCACCGAGTCGCCGTTGGCGTCAAGCACGACGACCTCGACGCTCTCGCCGGCGCCGATCGTGATCTGCTGTGCCGCGGGATCGGCGAACTGGCGGCTGCCGGTGACGGTCGGCCCGGCCCCAAGGCCGAGGCCCATGGGCGTGTTCGAGCCGCGGTTGTGCACCCGGTTCAGCTCGTCGCGCAGCGCCACCGAGAGGTTGTCGAGCTGCATGGTCAGCGCCGGCAGGGTCGCGTCGCGCATGTCGACCAGCCCCTTGAGCCGGCCGCTGTCCAGCTCGGTGGTGATGTCCGTGTTCGGGTCGCCGTTGACCAGGATGCCCGGGATGGTCGCCGGATAGGACTGGCTGGCGGCCATCGCCGTGGCGGCGGCGTAGTCGAGCGTCGCCGCCTGGTTGCCGTTGACCAGCGTCCGGCCGGACTTGGTCAGCACGGTGACCTGGCCGTCGGAGCGCTCGAAGTACTGGATGCCCATCTCCCGCGCGACCGCGTTGATCGCCTGGTCGCGCTCATCCTCGAGATCGGCGGTCGACAGGCCGAGGCTGCGGTTGCTGGCGATCCTGGCGTTCACCTCGGCGATCACGCCGAGCGTCGCGTTGATCTGCTGCACCGACGAGGCGATCTCGCTGTCGGCCTGGCCGCGCAGGGCCTGGACTTGGCCGGCCATGTCGTTCAGCCGGCGCGCCACGGCCTGGGCGGCGTTGACCGCGGCGAACCGGTTCGAGGACAGCTCCGGCGTCGTGCCGAGCGCCTCCATGGCGGTCGACAGCCGGGTGATCTCGGCGCCGATCGAGCTGTCGTCGCGGAGCGAGCCGAACAGCTCCTGGGTCCGGTCGAAGTATTCGGCCGACACCTGGGCGTAGCCGAGCGCCGAGCTCTCGCGCCGCAGGTCGCGGACCAGGAATTCGTTGACCTGGCGCTCGATGGCGGCGATCTCGACGCCCTGGCCCTGGCCGCCCACGATCACGGACTGCTGGTCGACCACCTTGCGCGAGTAGCCCTCGGTGTTGAGGTTCGCCAGGTTGCTCGAGGTCACCGCGAGCGCCGACTGATTGACCTGGAGGCCGGTCAGGGCGTTGCGCATGGTCAAGGCGATGGACATGGTCGGCACTTCCGTTGGCTTCTGCCTCTGCCGGCGTCGCTGCCGCTAGAGGATCTGGTTGAGCTTCACCGAGACGGCCGAACGCTGGCGCTGCGGACGGATGCCGTCTGGCGTGTAGCCGAGCGAGCACTGCTGCTGCACGGCCTCGACGATGCTGGAGAGCAGCCGCTCGTTGGCTGCCGCGGCGCCGCGCAGCGCCGCCTTGTTGCGGATCAGCACGAGGTTGAGGCGCTCGGCGGCGCGGGTCAGCGCCTGGCGCAGCGCCGGCGCCACCGCGGCCAGGTAGGCCGAGCCCAGCTTGATCTCGCGCAGATGCCGCTCGTAGGCGTCGATGGCCATCTGCTTGGGCGCCTGCAGATCGACGACCCCGCGCACCTCCATCCGGCGCAGCACGGCCATCTCCTCCTCGAGCAGATCGGCAAGCCGCTCGACGGTCTCCAGCATCTGCCGGGCTCGCCGGTTCTCGGGCGTGTCGGGGATCGTGCCGTCGGGATCCGCCCGATCGGCCACGGCCTCCGGATCGAGGGCGAGGGCGAGGGCGGGGATCGCCTCGGCCTGCGCGGGCTGGGCCTGGGTGTCCATCACGGTGCCTCCTGCAGCTTGAGGATCTCGGCCGCGACGCTGTCGGCGATGCCGAGGCCGCCCGAGCGGGCGATCATCCGTCCGTACTGGTCGAGCATGACCGAGCGAAACATCTCCTCGGTCTTGCCGCCGCCGAAGGGGCCGTCCGTGCGGATGCCGGCGAACATGTGGCTCAGCATCTGCGCCAGGAAGACCGCCTCGAAATCCTCGGCCGCCTGCCGGGCGGCCTCGGGATCGTGCGCCCGCGGCTCGGCGCCGAGGCCCGGAAGCAGGCTCTGCGGCGACAGCGCCAGCTCGGCGGCCGGGGAGGAAAGACCAAGCCCGCTCATCACATCACCTCGATTTCCGCCTGCAGCGCGCCGGCGGCCTTGATCGATTGCAGGATGGAGATCATGTCGCGGGGGCCGACGCCGAGGGCGTTCAGGCCCTGCACCAAGTCCTGCAGCGTCACGCTCTCCGCGACGATGCCGAGGCGGTTCTCCTCGCCCTGGTCGACGTCGATGTCGGTGCGCGGCACCACCGCCGTGGCGCCATCGCCGAACGGATTGGGCTGGGACACCTGGGGCGTCTCGGTGATGCGCACGGTGAGGTTGCCCTGGGCCACCGCCACCGTGCTGATGCGCACGTTCTCGCCCATGACCACGACGCCGGTGCGCTCGTCGATGACGATGCGGGCGATCTGGTCGGGCTCGACGAGCAGCTGCTCGATGTCCGTGATCAGCCCGACCACGTCGCCGCCGCGTTCGGCCGGCAGGGTCATCTCCACGGTGCCGGGGTCGGTCGCGAGCGCGATCGTCTCGCCCTCGAAGGCGTTGATCGCGTCCATGATGCGACGCGCGGTGGTGAAGTCGGGATTGCGCAGGGACAGGCGCAGGCGGCCGAGCTCGGACAACGCGAACGGGATCTCGCGCTCGACGATGCCGCCGCCGGCGATGCGCCCGGTCGTCGGCACCCCCTGGACCACGGTCTCCGCGGCGCCCTGGATGCTGAAGCCGCCGACCGATACCGGCCCCTGCGCGACCACGTAGACCTCGCCGTCGGCGCCCAGCAGCGGCGTCACCAGCAGGGTGCCGCCGAGCAGGCTCTCGGCGTTGCCGAGCGACGAGACGGTCACGTCGATCGTGCTGCCCTGCCGTGAGAAGGGCGGCAGCGCGGCGGTGACCATGACCGCGGCCACGTTCTCGGTGTCGAGATCCTCGTCGCGGATGTTGACCCCGAGGCGCTCGAGCATGCCGAACAGGCTCTGCTCGGTGAACGGGGTGTCGCCCAGATCGTCGCCGGAGCCGTTGAGGCCGACCACGAGCCCGTAGCCGACCAGAAGGTTGTCGCGAACCCCCTCGAACTCGACAATGTCCTTGATTCGCGATTGGGCGAGCGCCGGGCCGACCCCGAGCAGCGTCGCCAGGGCGGTCACCACCACGACGGTGATCAGGCACCGGGGCGACGGCCGGCGTCGCGCCAGCGGTCGCGTCGGCGGGCTCGGGATGCAGGCGTGAGCGAGCATGGGGCGTCTCCGGAAGGGTTGCCCCGGTCATGCGAAGCCTGTGCCACGGGTGACGGCGCGCAAAGGCCCGATTTGTCCGGCATTTTTCGCGTCTTGCCGGGGCCGCGCGGGGCGGCCGGCAAGCCTTGCCAGCCCCGGCCGGCAAGTCTTTCCCGGCCGGTGGCGATTTACGCCGGCTTAAGGGTGACCGTCGCAGGCTCGTGCCGGGACATGATCAACGGCATATTGACCGGCGGAGGGACGATGAAGGTCGAGGGGCCCTTTCCGTTGCGCGCCACGGCGCCGCGGCGCCGATCGTCCGCGGCGGCGGGCGGCTCGCCGTTCGTCGACGCGCTACCAGCCGAGCCGGCGCCGTCCGCGCCCATGGGCGGCAGGCCGACGACCGCCATCGGCGCGGTCGACGCGCTGTTCACGATCCAGGAGCACGACAGCGCCGCCGGCCGTCGCAAGCGTGCCTGTGCCCGGGCGGCCGGGCTGCTCGACAGCCTGGACGATCTGCGCCACGCCCTCCTGCTCGGCGTGCTGCCGGAGCGTGAGCTCTCGGACCTGGCGCGGGCCATCGGCGAGCGGCGCGAGGCGGGAACCGACCCCGGCCTAGACGAGGTGCTGGACGAGATCGACCTGCGGGTTCAGGTGGAGCTCGCGAAGTTCGCTGCCACGCCATAATAGCAGCGGCTCCGACGCCGTCGAAGCCACGAGCTTTTCCAATAACTTCACGAAGAACGGCTCGCGAGCCGCGAGTTGTCCCCGACGATGGCTATGCCTATATTCCGCCCTGTCCGGCCGGGAACGACCTGGACCGGGGCGCGACGAGATAGGCAAGCGCGATGTCGAGCACGCTTCTCCCCCCGGACTATCGTCCGTCGGAAGCGGAAGAGTTCATGAACCCGATCATGCGGGAACATTTCCGACTCCGCCTGCTGCGCTGGCGGGCCGAGCTGCTTCAGGAGTCGACGGACACGCTGCAGGGATTGCAGGAGGACAGCAGCACCGCGCCCGATCTGACCGATCGGGCCACGCTGGAGGCCGATCGGGCGCTCGAGCTGCGCACCCGCGATCGTGAGCGGAAGCTGATCTCGAAGATCGACGCCGCGCTGCAACGGATCGAGGAGAACTCCTACGGGTATTGCGAGGAGACGGGCGAGCCGATCGCCATCAGCCGGCTCGAGGCCCGGCCGATCGCCACGCTGAGCGTCGAGGCGCAGGAGCGGCACGAGCGCCTGGAGCGCACCCAGCGCGAGGGCACCCCGCGCGAGGAGTGAGACGCTCGTTCAGCCGCGTCCGCACCGAACCTCTCGCGTCTGGCTCGCCCTTCGCGGTTACCCGGCGATGGCCATGCGCCCGGAAGGTCCTTGACCACGGTCCCATCGATATGGTGGCCTGCATCGGCCCGAACCGCCTTGCCGGCTGTCCCGAGAGGGTCTCGACGGGGCATGCGGGCAACGGGGCATGCGGGGCCGGTGCAAATGCCGGTATTGCGGTGCCGTGCACAAGGCGGGCGATGCCGTCTCGTCACACCCGTCTCGTCACACCCGAAAACGCCGACACTGGCCGGCGCGCCTGGATCTCACCGCGCTCCGGCTGTTCCCGCTGGAGGCGTCCGCGTCTGGGGGCGTCCGTGTCGTGCCTGCCTGCCCGTGGCCCGGGCCGCGCCGCGTCGCTTTCGACAGCCGGGGCCAGCCGCAGGCCCGGCCGCGGCCTTTGGCCGAGCCGGGCGGGGCTTCAGGCTTCAGCTCACGGCCTCGGCCTGCTCAAGCAGGTGAACGACCTCGCTTTCATTGCCCCAGAGCTGCTTCAGCAGCTGGGTCTCGGCGTGGCCGCGGCGCTTCCGGACACCGACATAGAGGGCGCCTTCGACCGACTTGACCTTCATGCCGCGAAGCCGGGCATTGGTCAGCCAGTTCTCCGCATCGAAGTCTGTCAACGTTGCCATCGCCTCCCCCGTAGTGATCTTGCCGCGTCGGGCAACGCACGCCTCTCGACCTTAGGTAACGATCAGTATATCACCGTGCTCCGACGATTTCCATTAGCTAAGGCTGAATCAGCGTTCGTTCAAATCGAATTTCCGCGAAAAAAGGCCTTGATTGCTGTCCTGCAGCATCAGCGCATGCGGATATTGCGGTGCGGCAAAGCGCCGTTAATTCCTCCAGCGTTTCATTTCTGCGAAACCTTCGTGAACGGGTGCCAGAGTGCCGCGCCCGGGGGGCCGCGCCGGGGGCCGACCGCGGGCCGGACAGCCGAGCGGCCGGAACGGAGGGTCCGTTCCGGCCGACCAGCCGTGGGCGCTGCGGCCCCGGTCAGAAGGGGAAGATCCCGATCAGAAGGGGAAGATGATGTCGTAGAGCTGCTGGCCGTAGCGCGGCTGCTGCACGTCGGTCATCTGGCCGCGGCCGCCATAGGAGATGCGCGCCTCGGCGATCTTCTCGTAGCCGATGGTGTTGCGGGAGGTGATGTCCTCCGGCCGGATGACGCCGGCGATCTCCAGATCGCGGGCCTCGAAGTTGACCCGGACCTCCTGACGACCGTAGATCGCGAAGTTGCCGTTGGGCAGGACCTGGGTGATGATCGCGGCGACCTTGAGCTCGATCTGCTCGTCGCGGCTGATCTGCCCGGTGCCGGCGTAGGAGCCGTCGGCGCCGAAGTCGATCAGTTCATCCGGGTTGATCTCGTCGGGCAGAACGTTGTCGAGCTGGCCCTCGAAGCCGAGGAATGCTCCAAGGCCGGCATCCTCGCCGCTCGATCGGCTCCGCCGGCTGTCGTTGTTCAGCGTGGCCTCGTCATCGATCTCGATCAGCACCGTCAGGATGTCGCCGATGGCCTTGGCGCGCTGGTCCCGAAAGAAGGCGCGCGAGCCGCTCTGCCACAGCGAGTTCGCCTGCCGCTCGGCCACCTCGGGCGCCGGCATGGGCAGGCGCACCGGGGTGTAGCCGGGCTGGGTCGTCGGGCTCTCGATCGGGGTCAGGGCCGGGGCCTGGCCGATGTTGGCGATGCGGTCGGCGGCGCCGCAGGCGCCGAGCGCCAGGGTGCCGAGGCCGAGGACGGCAAGCCGCTCCAGCCGTGCGCGACGCGTGCTCATCGTCTCTCCTCCGTCGGTTCTTCCGGCTCAGCGCAGGCTGGCCAGCTGGGTGGCAAGGCGCACGGTGACCGTCTCCGGCCCGGACACCACGGCGTCGATGGTCAGGTTGCTGTCGTTGTTGAGGACCCGGACGGCGTCGCCGCGGGCGCCGTCGTCGAGGGCCCGGCCGCGGGCGGTCAGCAGCATGCGGCCCTGGCGCAGCACCATGGTCACGGTGTCCCCACGGGAGACGATGATCGGCTCCTCGAGGTCGTGCAGCCGCACGGGCTCGTGCGCCGGGATGGTCCGACGCGGGCTCATGCCGATCATCTCCTCGGGATCGACGACGAGCTCGAGGGTGCGCCGGTCGGCCTCGATCTCGATCCAGCCGATGTCCGCGGCGGTGATCACGTGCGGATGCCGCGCCCGGCGGACCAGCACCGGCAGCCGGATGGTCGGCGCCTCGTCCACCGACTCGTGTTCCGCCGCGTCGGCCGCCGCCCCGGAGGCCGAGCCATGCGCCGAAGGTCCCCGCCCGACGGCCCGATCGGGCCGATGCGCCCGGTCGATGAAGTCGGACAGGTCGTCGTGGATGCCGGCCGCCAGGCTGGCCAGCTCCTCGGCGCCGGCGCGACGGATCTCGATCCGGCCCTGGCGTCGACCGGGCGTCCAGTCGACGCCGTAGGCGAGGGCGACCCGGACGATCCAGTCGGTCTCCAGCGTGACCGTGCGACCGGTCGCCGGAGCGCGGGCCACCTCGACCAGCGCCTGCTCGGCGGGCAGCCCCTCGAACAGGTCGCCGAGGCGGATCCGGTCGCCGGCGACGACGACCTCGGAGCGCAGCCCGGCCGCCGATGCCGCGCCGACGGCGGCGACGAACAGCAGGGCCGCGCCCAGCATCACCATGATCTGCTTCATGATCCGGAGCCTCCTCACCGCATGTTGGTGACGGAGCGCATCATCTCGTCCGTCGTGGTGAGCACTTTGGAGTTCATCTCGTAGGCCCGCTGGGCCGAGATGAGCTGGGTGATCTCATTGACGATGTTGACGTTCGAGGTCTCGAGCAGGCCCTGCTTGATGGTGCCGAAGCCCTCGTCGCCGGGAGTGCCGACGATCACGTCGCCGGAGGCGGCCGATTCGACGAACAGGTTGTCGCCCATGGCCTCGAGCCCGGCCTCGTTGACGAAGCTGGCCAGCTCGATCTGGCCGGCAGCCTGCGGCTCGATCTCGCCGTCCAGCTGGACGAAGATCTCGCCGCTGTCGTTGATCGCGATCTGCACCGCCTCGTCCGGGATCACGCCGGGGCCGATGACCAGATAGCCGTCGGCGGTGACCACCTCGCCTTGCGGATTGAGCTGGAACGAGCCCGACCGCGTGTAGGCCGTCTCGCCGCTCGGCAGTTCGATCTGGAAGAAGCCCTTGCCGTTGATGCCCACGTCGAGAGGATTGTCCGTGACCTGCATGTTCCCCTGCTCGTGGATCCGGTAGACCGCGGCGGGCTGCACGCCGGCGCCGATCTGGATCCCCGAGGGGACCAGCGTCCCGGCGTCCGACGAGGCCGAGCCGACCTGCCGGAAGTTCTGATACAGCAGGTCCTGGAACTCGGCCCGCTGCCGCTTGAAGCCGGTCGTGGTCATGTTGGCGATGTTGTTCGAGATGACCTCGACATTGAGCTGCTGCGCCAGCATGCCCGTGGCGCCAATGGCCAGTGATCGCATCGTGGATCTCCTTTACGCTGTCAGGCGCCCGAGCCGGCGGATCGCCGTGCGCTGGCGTTCATGCTCGCTTTCCATCATCGACTGGGCCGACTGGTAGCGGCGGGAGAGGCCGATCATCTCGGTCATCTCGAGGATCGGCTCGACGTTCGACTGCTCGAGCATGCCCTGCACGAGCCGGGTCCCCTCGGCGGGAGCGGGCGTCTCGTTGGTCACGAGCAGGCCGCTGCCGAGCGGCGCCATGGCAAGCTCGTTCTCGAAGCCGACCACACCGATCCGCCCGGCATCGACGCCGTCGGCGACCACCGAGCCGTCGCCGAGGATCTCCAGTTGGCCCGTGTTGCCCGGGATCTCGATGCGGGCACCGTCCGGGTCGAGCACCGGCAGGCCGTTCACGTCGGTCAGCGTGCCCTCGGCGTCGATGCGCAGGCTGCCGTTGCGCGTGTAGCGCGGGCCGCCCGGCGTCTCGACCATCAGATAGCCCGGGCCGTCCAGCGCCACGTTGAGCTGGCTGCCGGTGTGCTCCAGGTCGCCGGGACGCGGATCGCGCACCAGGGCCTGGTCGATCACCATGGCGATCTGCTGGCCACGGTGCGCTCCGGGCGTCGCCGGCTTGGCCAGGTACTCCTGGAACAGCATGTGCTGCGCCTTGAAGCCCGGCGTGTTCACGTTGGCGATGTTGTTTGCGGTGGCCTCCAGCTGACGGCGAAGGCTCATCTGCCGGGACAGGCCGATATAGATGGCGTTTTCCATGGCGTTCTTGCCGTGCGCTCGGATCCGCTACTGCGTTGCCTCGTCCTCTAGCAGCGTCCGTGCCAGCGCCGGCGTCCGCGCCGACCGCCGGATTTTCCCTCGATTTTTGGCGGCTCGCGGCCCGGACGGGCGTCGCCCGAACCGGGTCCACAGCACCGGTTGCCCGGCAGAAACTGCCCCGCTCCCGGCGGGGGCTGCCGCCTGCGGCCGGTTTTCGCGCAACCGATTGTTAAAGGCCGGACGAATATGGTCACCGCGCTGTCAAGCAAACCGCACTGGGAATGCCGATGTCCGCGGACGCGCTCAACGACGCCGCCGATCAGATCGCCGACAAGCCGCTGCGCCGCAAGCTGAGCGGCAAGAAGCTGGTGCTGCTGATCCTTCTGCCGCTTCTCGTGCTGTGCGGCGTCGGAGGCGCCCTGCTCACCAGCGGCGCGCTCGACTCGCTGACGTCGAGCGACGAGCAGCCGGCCGAGCCGGCGGAGCCGATCGCGGGCCCGGGCGGCTACTTCTACGACCTGCCGGACATCCTGGTGAACCTCAACACCGACGGCCGCCGCCAGAGCTTCCTCAGCATCAGCGTCAGCCTGGAGCTCGGCAGCGAGGCCGACATCGCCCATGTCGAGAAGGTGCTGCCGCGCATCATCGACAACTTCCAGGTCTATCTCCGCGAACTCCAACTCGACGATCTGCGCGGCTCGGCCGGCCTGTACCGGCTGCGCGAGGAGTTGCTGCGCCGGGTCGGCAATGCCGCGCATCCGGCCGATGTCCGCGACGTCCTGTTCCGGGAGATGCTCGTCCAATAGGTGGCGGCTCCGGCTCATCCGCCCCTTTCTCAGGTAAGAAAAGGCGACCGACATGTCCGACACCACGAGCATCGACGCCGACGACGACTGGGAGTCGGCCCTCGGCGGCGAGGGCGACTCGGGCTCCGACGCCGCGGCCGACGAGTGGGCCGCGATGATGGACGACGACGCGGCGAGCGAAGGCAGTGCCAACCGCGTCCTCAACCAGGACGAGATCGACAGCCTGCTCGGCTTCGACGACGATGACGCCAACGCCGGCGACCGCTCGGGCATGATGGCGCTCATCAACAGCGCCATGGTGAACTACGAGCGGCTGCCCATGCTGGAGGTCGTGTTCGACCGGCTGGTCCGGATGATGTCGACCTCGCTGCGCAACTTCACCTCGGACAACGTCGAGGTCAGCCTCGACCAGATCACCTCCATCCGCTTCGGCGACTACCTGAACTCGATCCCGCTGCCGGCCATGCTGTCGGTCTTCAAGGCGGAGGAGTGGGACAACTATGGTCTCATGGTGGTCGACAGCGCGATGATCTACTCGATCGTCGACGTGCTCCTGGGTGGCCGCCGCGGTACCGCCGCCATGCGCATCGAGGGGCGTCCCTACACCACCATCGAGCGCAACCTCGTCGAGCGCATGGTTCATGTGGTCCTGTCCGACCTGAGCGCCGCCTTCGATCCGCTGTCGCCGGTGACCTTCCGCTTCGACCGGCTCGAGACCAATCCCCGCTTCGCCACCATCGTCCGGCCCGGCAACGCCGCCGTCCTGGTGAAGCTGCGCATCGACATGGAGGATCGGGGCGGCCGGCTGGAACTGCTGATCCCCTACGCCACCCTCGAGCCCGTGCGCGAGCTGCTGCTGCAGATGTTCATGGGCGAGAAGTTCGGCCGCGACTCGATCTGGGAGGTCCACCTCGCCAGCCAGCTGACCCTGACCGACGTCAACCTGAGCGCCGTCCTCGACGAGGTCAGCATCCCGCTGCGCGAGGTGCTCAACTGGCAGGCCGGCTCGCAGATCCTGCTCGGAACCCGGCCCGACGGCCTGGTCGAGCTGCGCTGCGGCGACATCCGCATGTTCCAGGGGCGCATGGGGCGCCGCAAGGGGCATATCGCCGTGCAGATCGACCGAGAGGTGCCGCGCGAAGAAGGAGCCCAGTCGTGACCTCACATTACGGTCTGATCCTCGACAGCCTGATCCTGGTCCTGCTGGCGGCCACGGTCGTCTATGCGGCCATCCTGAACCGGCGGCTTGCGGCGCTTCGGGACAACCGCGGCGAGCTGGAGCGGGCGACGCGGCACTTCTCCGAGGCCGCGATCAAGGCGGACACCAGCATCAAGGGGCTGAAGCGCACCGCCGACGACACCGCGGCGGCCCTCCAGGACCGGCTGTCGAGCGCGGAGACGCTGCGCGACGAGCTCGCCTTCCTGGTGGAGGCCGGAGAGGCCGTGGCGGCGCGTCTGGAAGGCGCGGCCAGCGGCCAGTCCCGGACCTCCGCGGGGGCCAACGGCCGGGCGGCCGCGGAGGCGCCGAGCAACGGCAAGGCTCATGGGGCCGCCGAGGCGGCGCGCATGGCGCGCGACGGCCGCAACGGGGCCGATGCCGATCTCCTGAAAGCCATCGAGACCATGCGGTAAGCCATGACCTCCTCCGAACCCAACGGGGCCGCGAAGGCGGCATCCGGTCCGGTACCTCGGACCGCGCCGGATGCGGCGGCGGCCGCCGCCGCGGCGGCCTTCGCCCCCTTGCGCCGTGAGCCGGCCCCCAGCGCCACCCCGGCTGCGCCCGAGACGCCCGCCCCCGACACCACGGCGGCGGCAACCGGCAGCGAGGAGGTCGAGCGTCCCGACGCCTCGGCGGCGACGGAGCCCGTGCGGGCCTTGCCGGCCGTGATCCGGCCGGATCGGCTGCTACGCGATCTGGCACGCGGCTCGGTGTCGGCGGTGCTCGACCGCCTGGGCGCGGCCGCCGCCCGCTGGTCGCCGCGACATTGGCGGATGCCGCGGCCGCGCCTGCTGCCGGCGTTGATCTTTGTCGGGGTCATGCTCATCGGCGTGCGCTCCGGCGCGCTCTGGTACGACGTTCAGGCCCTGTCCGTGTCGGGCTCGGTGAGCCTGGCGGAGGAGCCGGCCGCTCCGGCCGTGCTGCCCTCGGGCGAGCCCCCCTCGGCCGCGGAGGCCGAGGCGGTCGGCGCACCCGGGGCGGACGCCGGCGACGCCACGGCGGCCGGCGCATCGCCGGCCGACGATGTCATCGATCCCCAGTCGATGACCCGCGCCGAGCTCGCCCTGCTGCAGGATCTGGCGGCACGGCGCGAGGCTCTCGACGCGCGGGAACGGAGCCTCGCCGAGCGCGAAGCGCTGCTCTCCGTCGCCGAGCGACGTCTTGAAGAGAAGCTGACCGAGCTGCGCTCGACGCAGGACCGGATCGAGGACCTGCTCGTCGATGTCGACGAGCAGCGGGCGCAGCAGTTCGAGAACCTGGTCGGCATCTACGAGGCCATGCGGCCGGCCGATGCGGCAGCGATCTTCAACGGCCTCGACATCGACGTCCTGGTCAGTGTCCTCGAGCGCATGCGCAAGCAGAAGTCCGGTCCGATCCTGGCCGGGATGGAGCCCGATCGCGCGCGGGCGGTCACGGCCGAGCTGGCGCTTCGTCGGACCGCCGAGACAATCAGCCAATAAGCCGTGCCGAAGGGGCAATAACCGCAATAGGCCGTGGGGTAAATCCAAGGCAACGCTCGAGGCTTTACACCAATTTAACGGTCGCTCGCTAGAGTTCGAGGCCGGGTTTGCCGTCGGTGTTGATGGCTGCGTGATCCAGCTCGGCCGTTCGAAGCGACAACGGAGAAGGAAATGGCCGTCGACCTGTCCATGCCGGTCCTGATCGTGGACGATTACAAGACCATGTTGCGGATCATCCGGAATCTGCTCAAGCAGATCGGCTTCGAGAACGTCGACGAGGCGACCGACGGCTCCTCCGCCCTGCAGAAGATGCGGGAGAAGGGCTTCGGCCTCGTCATCTCCGATTGGAACATGGAGCCGATGACGGGCCTGCAGCTGCTGCGCGAGGTGCGCGCGGACAGCCAGCTCGCCGACACGCCGTTCATCATGATCACGGCGGAGTCGAAGAAGGAGAACGTGGTCGCCGCCAAGGAGGCCGGCGTCAACAACTACATCGTCAAGCCGTTCAACGCGGCCACCCTCAAGGCCAAGCTCGAGGCCGTGCTCGGCCAGTTCTGATCGCTGCCGAGGTGCAAGGGGACGGCCCATGAACCCGGGATCGAGCGACGAGGCCATCCTGGCGGAGCTGGAGCATGCCCGCTTGGAGGGCGAGCAGCCGCTGACGCGGGAAGAGATCGGCGCCATCCTGACCGAGGTCGTCCTCAGCATGGAGGGCGACATCTCCGCGGTCGACCTGCGGATCTGCCGCGAGCTCGAGGCCCTGTCCCAGTTCATCCAGGCCGCCCGCAACGAGATCGCGGCGATTCGCCCGGATGAGATCCGCGAGGACTTCATACCGACCGCCACCGACGAGCTCGACGCCGTGGTCGGCGCGACCGAGGAGGCCACCGGCGTCATCCTGGACAGCGCCGAGAAGATCATGACCCTGGCCATGGAGCAGGACGATCCGCTGCAGTCCGGCCTGACCGAGCCGGTCATGCGCATCTTCGAGGCCTGCAACTTCCAGGACATTACCGGTCAGCGAATCACCAAGGTGGTGAGTGCGCTCCATCACATCGAGGACAAGATCGCCGCCCTGCTGGGCATCGTCGGCGAGAGCGTCGAGCGGCGGCGCGAGGCCGCCGTGGTCGAGCCGGAGGAGCCCACCGGACCCGCCGAGCCGGCGTCCGACGAGGACCTGCTCAACGGCCCGCAGCTGCCCGGCAGCGGCATCGGCCAGGACGAGATCGACAAGCTCCTTGCCAGCTTCGACTGACCGGTCTCCCAAGGCCTGACGGGACAGGCGGCCGGTCGGCTGATGCTCATCCCCGAGGCGATCGAAGGCCACCGCTCGGGCGGCGGCGCGGCGATCGGCCCTGGGCTCCCGGCTGCCCAAGATGAGGAGACCGTGACGTCATGAACCGCCCCCGCCTGCGCCGAACGCTTCTCGCGACCTCCTGCCTTGTCGGCCTGACCGTCGGCACCGTCGCGTCAGCCGCCGCGGCGGAGGTGCGGGCCTGGGATCATGGCGACCACGGCCGTCTCGTGTTCGACTGGGGCGAGCCGGTCCACTACGCGCTGACCCGCGACGGCCGCCGGCTGGAGATCGGCTTCGAGCGGCGGGTCGACGCCGACCTTGCGGCCGCGACCCAGCGTCTGGGCCGCTACCTGCGCTCGGTGTCCCTCAGCCCCAACCGTCGTCGGGTCGTCATCGAGACGCGGGAGACGGTCGCCGTGGAGGATCGCGGACAGCACGGCGTCGTCGTGCTTGAGCTCCGCTCCGATACGCCCGCCGCCCCGCTCGCCTCGGTGGCGGCGCCGCCGCCCCGGCCGGCGTCGATCGGCCCCTCGGTGGCCCGCCCGGCCGCCGCCAAGGCGGCGGCGCCCATCCGGGTGCGCGGCGGCGAGCATGACACCTACAGCCGGATCGTGTTCGACTGGCCGGAAACGGTTCCCTACAGCCTGGACTATGCCGGCAATACCGTGACGGTCCGCTTCGAGGCCGCGGCCCGCGCCGATCTGGCGCCGGCTCGCCGCGCCGGCCTGCGCTACGTCGAGGAGATCAGCCAGTTCGGCGATGACGCGCTGGCGGTGGCGGTCATCGTGCCGGCGGAGACCCGGGTCCGGCATTTCTATAGCGGCACCAAGGTCGTGATCGATCTGCTCGACGCCGCCGCCGCCGGCGGCGAAGGCCTTGGTCCGCGGCCGCTCGGCCGCAATCCGGCGCCGTCACGGCCTTCGGCGCCGCCGACCGCGGCGCAGATGACGGCGCCCGATGCGGCGGCTGCGCGAGATCGCAGAGAGCGGACGCAGCCGGCACCCGACGGATCGGCCGACGGCGCCGCACGCGCCGCCGATCCGGCCGCGCCTGAGGGCCCGACGCCGGCGGCGGTGTTCGATCCCGGCGTCCCGGCGGCGGCCGCGATCTTCAACCGGGCCGGTGGGCTGTGGGTGGTGCTGGCGGCCGATGCGCCGCTCGATGCGGCGCCGCTCGCCGTCGCCGGCGCCGATGTGTTCGGCCTGGCCGAGGTGGTGCCGACGGAGGCCGGCGTGGCTGCGCTGCGGTACTCGGTCGGCACCTCGGCGCAGCCGCAGGTGCGCCGCGACGGCACCGCCTGGGTGGTGACGGCGCCCGATTTGGCCGAGGCGGACGAGGCGACCGCCGAAGCAGGCACGCCTCTGATGGTCGAATCGCAGCCGGAGTCCCCGTTCGGTCCGCGCCTGCTGGTGCCCGCCGACGGCGCGCGCTACCGCATCCATGTGGTCGATCCCGGGGTCGGTGACAGCCTGGTCGTGGTGCCGTTGCCGGAATCCGGACGCGGCTTGCCGGCCGGACGCCAGTTCGTCCGCGTGGCGCTGCTGCCCACGGGCCAGGGACTTGTCGGCCTTGCCGGCGAGGGGGTCGTGATCCGGCCGACCGAGGCCGGTGTCGAGATCACCGCGCCCGAGGAGGGGCTGAGCCTGTCATCTCCGTCGGATGTCGCCGCTGCCGCCGGTCGGACCGACGGTCCGCAGCCGCGGCTGCTGCTCGCCGAATGGCGGCGCGCTCCGAAAGGCTTCGTCGAGGAGCGGCGCGCGCTGCAGCAGGCCCTGGTCAGCGGGCCGGCGGAGGATCTCGATCGGGCGCGGCTCGCCCTCGCCCGGTTCTACCTGGGTCACGGCTATGCCGAGGAGGCGCTTGGGCAGCTTGATCTGATGGCCGGGCACGACCCTGCGATCGAGGGGCATCCGGACTTCCGTCTGCTGCGCGGGGCCGCGCGCGGCCTGGCGGGCAATCTGGAGGGCGCGGCCGCCGATCTCGAGGCGGTCGGGCTGGCCGCCGCGCCGGAGGCGGCCCTGTGGCGCGGTGCCGTGGCCGCCGAGCGGGGCGACTGGGCGGCCGCGGCCCGAGACTTCGAGGCAGCGGGGGATCTGCCCGAGCATTACCAGATATCGCCGTTCCAGGAACGTTTCGCCCAATGGATGGCCGAGGCCGCGCTCCGGCTCGGCGATCTGCATGCGGCCCAGGATCGGCTGTCCTGGCTCGCGGCCGAGACCGACGGGGCCTCTGAGCGGACGCCCGGTGTCGCCTACCTGCGGGGGGAGATCGCCTGGGCCGCCGGCAACGACGAGGTGGCGACCGTCGCATGGGAGCGGGCCATCGACAGCGACGACCGGCTGCACGCCACCCTATCGAAGATGGCACTCACCGACATGCAGGTGGCGCTCGGCGAGCTGTCGCCCGGAAAGGCGGCCGAGCGGCTGGAGGCCTTGCGCTACGCGTGGCGCGGCGACGATCTCGAGTTTCGGCTGCTGGAGCGCCTGGGTGACGTCCACTGGACGGGCGGCAGCCATCGCCAGGCCCTGGAGACATGGCAGCGTGCGGTGTCCGGCTTTCCGGACCTGCCCGACGCCGAGGCCTTGCGCGAGCGCAGCGCGGCGCGCTTCGCCGAGCTGTTCACCACCGATCTCGCGCGGTCGCTGAGCCCGCTCGAGGCGGTGTCGCTCTACGAGGACTTCAAGGAGCTGATGCCGGAGGGCGCCGGGGGCGACCGGATCCTCGAGGGGCTGGCGGAACGGCTCGTCGAGATCGATCTGCTCGACCGTGCCGCGCAATTCCTCGAGCAGCTGGTCGACGAGCGCCTGGAGGGGTCCGAGAAGGCGAGGGTGGCGACGCGGCTGGCCGGCATCCGGCTGCTCGACGGCCGACCGCGGGAGGCCATCGCCGCGCTCGATGCCACGACCGGCCTGGCGCACGACGCGGCGCTGGCGGCGGAGCGGCGGCTGCTCAGGGCCCGGGCCCTGTCCGAGCTGGACCGGCCCGAGGCGGCCTTCGCTCAGCTCGAGGACGATCGATCGCCCCTGGCCGAGGCGGCACGGCTGGACATCGCCTGGCGCGCCGGCGACTTCGAGCGGGCGGCGGAATCGCTGCGCGCCAGCGTCGGCGATCCGCCGCCGCTCGGCCAGCCGATCCCGGCGGAGCAGAGCAAGGCCGTGGTCGACCTCGCCCTGGCCCTGGCCATGACCGAGGACCGGCAGGCCCTGGACCGGCTGGCGGTCGCCTTCGGCCCGGCCATGGAGGACTCGGCCGAGGCCGACACCTTTCGGCTGCTGACGCGCCGCGCCGGCGGCCCGGCGGCCGTGGCCGACCTCGCTGCGGTGCGCCGGGACATGGCCGAGGTGGCGCTGTTCGAGGATTTCCTGGCCGGCTACCGGTCGGGCGCCGCCCGCTGACGGCGGGTTGATCCTCCGCGAAGCGGCGGAGCGGTCGGCTGGCTGGAGGAGTCGGACGGGCGGAGCGCCAGCGGAACCCGACGCCCGGAGGCGCCGCCGACGCCGCTTGTTGGGTTGCGCTTCGCTCCACCCAGCCTGCTTTTCGGTTCGTTCACGGCGACATCGTCGCGCGATCGGCGCGTGGGCGGAACCCGACGATCGCGGTCGATCGGGCGGGCCCCGGCCGGACCCTTCGACAATCGGACATGGCCTGGCGCGGGTCGGCGGGGCCAAAGGGGCCGCTCGTCGGCCGGCGCGTCCCCAACCGTCGGTCCTGTCGGGCCGCGGCGCCGGCGCCGTCCGCGCAGGACACCGGCCCTGATGTCCGGTAGGATCGCGGCCATTCGACCAAGGCCGTTGGGACGCGCTGCCATTGACCCCCGCACCGATTGCCGAGCAACGGATCGAGAACGCCGCCCGCACCGGCGCGACTGAGCTTGACTTAAGCAATCTTGGGCTGACCACGCTGCCCGAGGCGATCGGCCGGCTCACCGCGCTGCAGCGCCTCAACCTTCACAGCCCGACAAGCTGCTGATCCCGGAGCAGCTCAGCCCGAACGAGCCGGACCTGAACTGGCCGGACCCGAGCGGGCCGGACGGGGGCGACCTGCGCTTCGAATACCACTACCCGGTGCTGCCGGACGGGCTGATCAGCCGCTTCATCACCCGCATGCACCGGTCGATCTCCCGGCGGACCTATTGGAGGACCGGCGTGGTCCTGGACCTGGACGGCAACAAGGCGCTGGTCCGCGCCGACCTGCAGGCCGGTCGGATCGATGTCTCGGTGACCGGGCCGGAGCCGACGCGGCGCGGCGCGCTGGCGATGATCCGCGGCACGTTCGCGGCCATCCACGGCTCGATCGCGGCGCTCGAAGTGGCGGAGAAGGTGCCGCTGCCGGACGATCCGACGGTGCGGCTCGACCACGGCGATCTGCTCGCCTTCGAGCGCGACGGCCTGACCGAGCATCCCGTCCGCCTGTCCGACGGCACGGTGCGCCGGGTCGATATCCGTCGGCTGCTCGACGGCGTGACGGCGCCCGAGCAGCGCCGGGACGAAAGTCGGCCACCGCGGGAGGGGGAGGCCGAGCCGGCACGGCGCGACGGCCCGGACGAGACGGGGCCGGTCGACGTTGGACCGACCCGGCCGCCTCACGATGTGGCCAAGTGGGAACGGCCGGCCGCCTTCGCCTCGGCGATCGTTTTCCTTCTGCTGCTGCTCGGCATCGCCCTCGTTGTGCCAGACCCGACCCACTTCCAGCTCAGGGTCTTCCAGGTCGTCTTGGCCTTGGCGGCGGGCGGCTTCGACTTGCTGCTGTCGGGCCAGCTCGGGGTCGAGAACCGTAGGGTGAAGGCGACCGGCGCGGCCGCCTTCTTCGTGATCGTCTACTTCATCAATCCCGCCGCGCTGGTGACGGAGGCGCCGCCGCCGGAGGAGACCGAGACCTCCCAGCCGGCGGACGACGCCCCGTGAGCCGCGCGGCCACCGGCGGCGCCGATCGAGCCATGGATTCCGGCGGCCCGGCTCCCTCAGCCGCCGCCGTAGCTTTGGACCAGGCTGCCGGCGACCAGGTACCAGCCGTCGACCAGGACGAAGAAGATCAGCTTGAAGGGCAGGGAGATCATCACCGGCGGCAGCATCATCATGCCCATGGACATGAGCACCGAGGCCACCACCATGTCGATGATGAGGAACGGCAGGAACAGGAGGAAGCCGATCTCGAAGGCGCGGCGCAGCTCGCTGATCATGAACGCCGGCACCAGGGTCTGCAAAGGCAGCTCCTCCGGGCCGGTCACCTCGACCTCGCCCATGTCCATGAACAGGCGCAGGTCCTGCTCGCGCACATGGGTCAGCATGAACTCCCGGAACGGGCCGACCGTCTCCTGGAACGCCTCGGATTCGTCGATCCGCTCGTCCAGCAGCGGCGCGATGCCATTGTCCCAGGCCTCCTCGAACACCGGCGCCATGATGAAGGCGGTCAGGAACAAGGCGAGGCTGATCAGCACCGTGTTGGGCGGGGTCTGCTGAACGCCCAGGGCGCTGCGCAGGAACGACAGCACGACCACCAGGCGGGTGAAGGAGGTCACCATCACCAGGATCGACGGCGCCAGCGACAGCACCGTGATCAGCGCGATCAGCTGGATGATCAGGCTGGTGGTCGAGCCGCTGCCGTCGCCGAGATCGAGGCTGAGGCTCTGCGCCCAGGCCGTTGCGGGCCAGCCGGCGGCGGCCAGCGCGGCGAGCGCGGCGAGGGCGAGGCAGCGGGCCGCGCCGCGGCTCATGGCCGATCCTCCCGCACGGCGGCCGGTCTCGGGACGGGGCCGCCGGGTGCGCCGCGCTCGATCAGCAGGTCGCCCTCGGGGCCCAGCAGCACCAGGTGCTCGACATCGTCGCGCTGCAGCAGGATCAGGCGGCGCTTGGCATCGACCGCCAACGCCTCGACCAGGCGCAGCCGACGCTGGGCGCCGCGCGGGGTCGCCACCAGGCCGCCGAGGCCGAAGCGCCGGAGCGCCCAGGCGATGCCCCCGATGAGCGCCAGCACGAAGACCAGCGCCAGCACGAAGCGGAGGTAGCTGTCGAGATCCATGGGGCCGGTCGGATCAGCGCGGCGGGCGGCCGTAGGCCGAGGCGGCGCGGCCGTGCTCGGCGAGATTGCCAAGCTCGCTTCGCACCCGGTCACGCTGGGCGGCGAGCTCGCCCTGCAGCCGGTCGAGATCGTCGACGATGCCGAGCAGCTGCGGCTCGACGGTGCGCGCTGCCGACGGCTCCAGCTGGCGGATCGCCGCGCATACCTCGTCGACCCGGCGCTCCAGCCCGGCGAGGTCGACGAAGTCGCCCTGCGACACCGTCTTGCGCGCCAGCTGGATGGCGTTGGCCACCTCGATCAGGCCGTCGCGGGCGCCGTCCACCGTCGGCGGCGGCTCGGTCCGGGAAACGGTCATGGCGGAAGCTCCCTCGAGGGGAGCGGACCGACGCCGCTCCCTGCGGTCTGGCCGTTGGCTCGGTAGACGTAGCTGAGGACCTCGGCGACGGCGACGAAGGCCTCGGCCGGGATCTCGTCGCCGACCTCGACCAGGCTCAGCAGCTGGGCCAGATCGGCATCCTCGCGCACGCGGACGCCGTGCTCGAAGGCCAGCGCCAGGATCTGCTCGGCGACGAGGCCGCGCCCGCTCGCCGTCACCCGCGGCGCCGCGTCGCCGCCCGCGAGGGCGACGGCGACCGGCGTGTCCGGCTCAACGTCCTGGTCCGGTCGATCCGGAGAACGCAACGGCGAGATCCTTCGGCGCGGCGTCGGCAGGGCACCGACGCGCGCCAGTCTTCAGCCGCCACGCTTAAGGCGAGGTTTACGTGATCCGCATGGCCGCGGATGGCCACGGCGGGGGCGGATCGGCCGGCGGCCGTGTCCGCCCGGGCGCGGGCTCAGCCCTCGCGCTTGGGATCGGGGCGCTCCGGGGTGTCCGGCTCACCCGGCATGACCGGGCCGAGCAGGTCGCCGCTCGATTCCGCGGCGGCGCGATTCTCGGCCTGGATGCGCTCGTACAGCTCCTCGCGCAAGACCGAGACGGACGGTGGGAACGTGAACCCGAGCTTGATCGACTTGCCCCGGATCTCCACCACCGTCACCCGGACATTGTCGTTGATGACGATGGCCTCGCCGATCTTTCGCGTAAGATAGAGCACGGTGGCGCCTGCCTTCGGCCTGGAGTCTGCCTGATCCCCGGCGCTCAATCGGAGCCGCACCGGGTGCCTCGATCACCCGGCGCAGTGAAGCACTTTTAGGGTTTGTTAACAAGTCGGTGCAACTCTGGAGGCGCTCGGAATTGGCGCTGAAGGATCGGCCCCCGGGCGCATCCTGGCGGAGCAGGTAGCCCCATGGATTTGACGAAACTTGGTTTGTTCGATCTGATCTCGCAGCGGATGGGCTATCTGACCCAGCGTCAGAACGTGCTGGCCCAGAATGTCGCGAACGCCGACACGCCGCGCTATCAGCCCCGGGACCTGCGGCCCTTCGAGGAGCACCTCGCCCATGCCGGCCGCCAGCGTCTGCCGCCCGCGGCCACGCATCCGGCGCATTTCGGCCTGGGGGACGGCGCCGGCGGCGAGGCGCGCAGCGAGCGGCTGCGCGACGTCTACGAGGCGGCCCCCTCCGGCAACGAGGTCGTGCTCGAGCAGCAGCTGCTCCGCCTCAACGAGACCGCCGCGCAGTACGACATGGCGACCAACCTGTACCAACGGCATCTCAGCATGATCAAGGCCGCTCTCGGGCGCGGGGGCGGCCGCTGAGCGGCCCGACACGGCGAAGGACTGAACGATGGATCTGCAGAAGTCCCTTGAGGTGGCCGCCGCCGGCATGCGCGCCCAGGGCATGCGTATCCGGGTCGTCTCGGAGAACATCGCCAACGCCGGCTCCACCGCCGAGACGCCGGGCGACCTGCCCTACCGCCGCCAGGTCATCAGCTTTCGCTCCGTCTTCGACCGGGAGATCGGGGTCGAGACCGTGCGGGTCGATGAGATCGGCCGGGATCCCGGCCAGTTCCAGCGGCGCTACCAGCCGGGCCACCCGAGCGCCGACGCCGAGGGCTATGTGCTCTATCCGAATGTCAACTCGCTGGTCGAGATGATGGACCTGCGCGAGGCCCAGCGCACCTACGAGGCCAATCTCAACGTCGTCGAGATGTCCCGGTCGATGCTGAAGAAGACCATCGACATGCTGCGGCCGTGAGCCCGGCCACCGGATCCAGGATGGAGTCCCTGACATGGTTGCGCGAGTGTCCGATGCCATCGCCGCCTACTCGAACGCGGCGAGCCAGAGCCGGCAGCCCGGTCTCGAGGCGCGGGAGCAGCCTGCCGACCGCAGCTTCGCCGACATGGTGCAGAACGCCGTCGTCGATGCCGCCGAGGCCGGTCGCCGCAGCGAGGTGCTGTCCGGCCAGGCGCTGGTCGGCCGGGCCGACGTCACCGACGTGGTGATGGCGGTGAGCAACGCCGAGATGACGCTGCAGACCGTGGTCAGCATCCGTGATCGGGTGATCGAGGCCTATCAGGAGGTTGTGCGCATGCCGATCTAGGGCGTGCGGCACCACCGAGGACCGTCCCGCGACCGCCTTCCCCGTCGACAGGCAGCACGAGGCCCATGACGCCGGCTCAGGCTATCGACATCGGCCGCAGCGCCATCTGGATGGTGATGATGGTCGGCGGCCCGATCATGGTCGCCGCCCTCATCGTCGGCTTGGCCATCTCGCTGGTCCAGGCCCTGACGCAGATCCAGGAGATGACCCTCAGCTTCGTGCCGAAGATCATCGTCATGTTCGTGGCGATGATGCTGCTGCTGCCGTTCATGCTGACCACGCTGACCTCCTTCACCGAACGGCTGTTCGACACGATCGTCGGGCTCGGCCTCTAAGGCTCGCGCCTGGCCGAAGGAGCCGCGATGCTGGAAAGCCTGCTCGCCGAGTATCTGTTCGGCTTCCTCCTGGTGTTCACCCGGGTCGGCGCCACGCTGATGGCCATGCCGGGGATCGGCGATGCCTTCGTGCTGCCGCGGGTCCGCCTGCTGCTGGCGCTGGCGGTGGCCGCCGTGGTCCATCCGACCGTGGCCGACGGGCTGCCGCCGGAGCCCGACAGCCCCATCGCGCTGCTCGCCCTCCTGGTTGGCGAGGCCGCTGTCGGCCTGTTCTTCGGCTTCATCGCCCGGCTGCTCGTCGCCGCCCTCGATCTGGCCGGGCACATCATCTCGTTCGAGCTCAGCCTTGCCAACGCCTTCGTCTTCAACCCGTCGATGGCCAGCCAGGGCTCGATGATCGGCGCCTTCCTGACGATCACCGCGCTCATGCTGATGTTCGTCACCAACATGCACCATCTTGTGCTGATGGCGATGGTTGACAGCTACACGCTGTGGCCGCCCGGCAGCCTGCCGCCGTTTGGCGACATGGCCGACCATATGGCCAGGCTGCTCGCCGAGAGCTTCCTCATCGGCCTGCAGATCGCGGCGCCGGTCCTGGTGGTCGGCCTGATCTTCAAGCTCGGCTTGGGCCTCCTGTCGCGGCTGATGCCGGCGGTGCAGGTGTTCTTCATCGCCATCCCGGCGCAGATCATGCTTGGCGTCACGGTCCTGTCCCTGACCCTGTCGGCCATGCTGCTGTTCTGGCTCGACCGCTTTCAGAACGGCTTCGCCCCGTTCCTGGCGCCCTGACGGAGGCGACGGATGGCCGACGATCAGGACGAGGCGCAAAAAACCGAGGAGCCGACCCAGCGGAAGCTGGACGAGGCCCACCGCAAGGGTCAGGTGGCGACCTCGCAGGAGGTCAAGCACTGGTTCATGCTGCTCGGCATCCTGCTGATCTTCCTGCTGTTCCTGCCGTACAGCGCCGGCTCCATGACACACGGCTTCGGCACCTTCCTGTCACATGCCCATGATGTCCATGTGGGCAGCGGCGCGATCGGCCCGGTCGTGCGCGACCTGTTTCTCGAGATCGGCTGGCTGCTGCTGCTGCCGATGCTGGTCCTGGTGTTCATGGCCGTCGCCGCGGGCATCGTCCAGCACGGCTGGGTCGCCTCGGCCGAGTCGCTGAAGCCGCAGCTCAGCAAGATAAGCCTGCTCAAGGGGCTGAAGCGCCAGTTCTCGCTGAAGGCGATCGCCGAGTTCGTCAAGGGCATCCTCAAGCTGGCGGTGGTCGGCCTTGTCGTCACCCTGATCATGATGCCCGAGTTCCACGGCCTCGAGCAGATCACCCGGCTGTCACCGGCGCTGATGATGGAGCGGACCTGGCTGCTGTCGGTGAAGGTGATCATCGTCGTCCTGGCGGTGATGACCCTGATCGCCGGGCTCGACTTCCTCTACCAGCGCTTCGAGTTCCACAAGCAGCAGCGCATGAGCAAGCAGGAGGTCAAGGACGAGTTCAAGCAGACCGAGGGCGATCCGCTGGTGCGCGCCCGCCTGCGCCAGATCCGCACCGAGCGCGCACGCCGGCGCATGATGGCGGCGGTGCCCGAGGCCGACGTGGTCATCACCAACCCGACCCACTTCGCCGTGGCGCTGCGGTACGACCCCGACACCATGAACGCGCCGCGCTGCCTCGCCAAGGGTGCGGACAGCCTGGCCCAGCGGATCCGCGCGGTGGCCCGGGAGCACGACGTGCCTGTCGTCGAGAACCGGCCGCTCGCCCAGGCGCTGTTCCAGACCGTCGAGCTCGACCAGGAGATCCCGGTCGAGCACTACAAGGCGGTGGCCGAGATCATCTCCTACGTGTTCCGCCTGCAGCGCCGGCCGATGCCGGCGGCGCGCTGAGGCGGGTCGGGCCGCGCCGGCACAGCTGGCGGGCTGGCGGGCTGGTGGGCTGGCGGGCGTGCGCCCGGCCGAGCGGATCCTCCGGTCGGCCCGAGCGTTTCCGCCGGGCGCGGAATCCGGACACGCTCCCGCCGGCCTCACTCGAGCCCGTCCAGGGCGAGGCCGAGGCCGCCGCTCACCGCGGCCGCCAGGCCGGCCCAGCGGGCGAAGCGCACATGAGTCTCGCGCAGGATGCCGCCGACGACGCGCTGGGCCGACTCAGCCGGCAGGCCGGTCTCGCCGTCGAGCAGCAGCCACAGCTCGGTGCGGTTGAGCCGGCGCCGCGGCGCGTTCACCGCCTTCAGCCAAAGCACGGCGGCGACCAGGGCGAGCAGCACCGCCCCGGTCTTGAGCGCCAGGGCCGGCGCGTAGCTGAGCCCGACCATGGTGGTGCCGATGGCGAGGCCGGCGAAGCCGACGCCGCGGCCGACCGACAGCAGGGCGCACCGCCGGATCCGCTCGGTCGTGCCGGCGTCCGGCGGGCTGGCGTCGGGAACCTCGTTCAGGGTCATGGCAGGCATCCTCGGGATCGGCGGCGGCCCGGGCTCAGCCGGCCGGCGCCGGCGCCGCCACAAGGCCGAGCCGGCTCGCCGCCACGAACCACGCGAGCCGCAGCAGCGCCAGCCAGAACGCGGCGAGCAGCGGCAGGAAAGGCCCGTGGGCGTAGCGCGGCGTCAACAGCGCCGTGGCCGCCAGCACCGGCCGGGAGATCGCGTGGAGCGCCCGCCCCAGCGGCACCGAGGCGGGGTCAAGGCCGGTCAGGCCGACCAGGAAGCGCGCCAGCATCGTGTACATCAACGCCGCCAGCAGGTAGTTCGGCCCCTGGAACAGCCACGACCCCCACGCGCTCCCCGCCATCGCCGCCGGCCCTCGTCGCCGTCGTCCGCGCCCGGCCCGCTAGAACCGGCCGGTGCTGTACTGGTCGGGCATCAGCGCCTGGCCGCGCGGCACCCGCAGCGCGTCGATGAACTCCTGCATGTCGCGTGACGGCGCCGGGGTCAGCAGGCTGACCACGAAGGTGACCAGAAAGCCGAGCGGGATGCCGAAGGCGCCGGCCGCGATGTTCTCCACGCCGAGCCATTGCGGCATGCCGAGGAACTCGGTGCCCACCAGGTAGGCCAGCGTGATGCCGAAACCGGCCACCATGCCGGCGACCGCCCCCTGCTGGGTGGTGCGCTTCCACCACACGCCCATGACCAGCGCCGGGAACAGGCCGGCGGCGGCCAGGGAGAAGGCCCAGGCGACCATGGCCAGGATGTGCTCGGGCCGGGTGCCGGCGACCAGCGCGGCGAACACGGCGACGATGATGAGCAGCATGCGCGCCACCACCAGGCGGCGCTGGGTGCTCGCCTTCGGGTCGATCATGCGATAGTAGATGTCGTGGCTGAGCGCGTTGGCGATCGCCAGCAGCAGCCCGTCGGCGGTCGACAGCGCCGCCGCGAGGCCGCCCGCCGCGACCAGCCCGGCGACCACATAGGGCAGGCCGGCGATCTCCGGCATGGCGATGACCACCACGTCCTGGTCGATGCTGAAGTCCGTGCGGGTCAGCACGCCGACCAGGTCGGGCGGCAGCAGGCCCTGCGCGGCCGCCGCCTCCTGCGCCTCCAGGCAGGCCCGGTACAGCGTCTCGGCCATGGCCGGCTGGATGCCGCACACCTCGACCAGGCCGAGATGGCCGTAGATGAACAGCCAGTCCGGCAGCCGGGCCACCGCCGACAGGGTCGAGATGTCCGAGCCCAGCACGTTCTGGTAGATCTCGAGCTTGGCGAACGCCGCGTAGGCTGGCGCCGTGAAGTACAGGACGAAGATGAACAGCAGCGCCCAGCCGACCGAGCGGCGCGCGTCCTTCACGCTGGGCGTGGTGAAGAAGCGCATCAGCACGTGCGGCAGCGAGGCGGTGCCGATCATCAGGCAGGCGGTCAGCAGGAAGAAGTTGAGCGGGCTGTAGTTGTTGAAGGGCTCGAGATGGGCGGCGGCGCCGGCCAGGTAGTCCCGGGTCTGCTCGAGCTCCGTGATCCGCTGAAGGATCTCGCCATAGGCGATCTGCGGCACCGGGATCCCGGTGATCTGGGTCGACAGGATCACGACCGGCAGCAGGTAGGCGACGATCAGCACGATGTACTGCGCCACCTGGGTCCAGGTGACGGCGCGCATGCCGCCCATCATCGAGCACACCAGGATGCCGACCAGGCCGACGAACACCGCCGCCTCGAACGGGATGTCGAGGAAGCGCGAGGTGATGAAGCCGGTGCCGGTGACCTGCGCCACGATGTAGGTGAACGAGCACGAGAACAGCACCAGGATGCCGATGGTGCGGGCCAGGTTGCCGCCGTAGCGCGAGCCCAGGAAGTCCGGCACCGTGTACGCCCCGAATTTGCGCAGGTACGGCGCGATCAGCACCGCCACCAGGACGTAGCCGCCGGTCCAGCCGAGCACGAAGGCGAGGCCGTCATAGCCGAGCAGGTAGAGCGTGCCGGCCATGCCGATGAACGAGGCCGCCGACATCCAGTCGGCCGCCGTCGCCATGCCGTTGTAGAAGGCCGGCACTCGGCGCCCGGCGACGTAGTACTCCGACACCTGCATGGTGCGGGACAGGATGCCGATGCCGGCATAGACCAGGATCGTGAAGATCACGAACAGGTAGCCGATCACACGGTCGGGAACGCCGATCTGCTCGAGCAGGGCGAGCAGCAGGACGAAGGCGGCGAAGCCGCCGGTGTAGACGCCGTAGATGCGCCCGAGATTGCTGGTCAGGGTGCCGCGCATGGCCCGTCGGGTCCGTCTGGAGCGGCGGATGCCGCGTGGGTCGGCCGGGTCGGCCGGGTCAGTCGTCTTCCGCCATGTGGCAGTCCTCGTCGATCCGGTTCTGCCGGTGGGCGAACCAGAAGATCAGGGCGACGAAGACGATCAGCGAGCCCTGCGCGGCCATGTAGAAGCCGAGCGGGAAGCCGAGGATGACGATCTCGTTCAGCGTCCCGACGAAGGCGTGGATGGCGAAGCTGAACACCAGCCACACGGCGAGCGTCACGTGCATCAGCCGGCGCGAGCGCGCCCAGTGCCGCTCGGCCAGCGCCCGCGGCATCTCGGTGTCCTGATCCTGGTCCATGTGCATGGCCGGCGATTCCCCGATATTGCTTGCTTTTCCACCATGTATCCCCGGCGCCGCGCCGCCCGGCCTTGACCCCGGTCAATGGGGACGCCGCCGCCGACCGGCGCGGCGGCGCGGCACCGCCACAGTGTTGTGTCGTGGACGATTACGCTATGCTTCGCAATTGTCATGTTCCGCGCGGTCCAGCCCCCCGAAGAAGGGCGCGCGCCGCGCGGCGCCGGTCTTGTGGGAGGAGCACCGTCTTGTGGCTGTTCAGGAACGGGCGTCCCGGCGCGCGGCCGCCGGGCCGGCCGCGGCTGGCCGACACCGCCCAGCTGGGCGACTTTCTTGACAGCCAGGCCGCGTTCATCGCGCAGAAGTGCGTCGTGGAATATTGTCGGGCGCGCGCCGGCCTGCTGTCCAGGCCGTTGTTCGAGGAGCGGGCCTTCCTTGACGCGCTCGAGGTCGGCCGCTGGGAGGCCTTCGCCGCGGTGCTCGGCGACTTGGTCCTGCTGGTCGAGGGCCGGCTGCGCCGGCTCGCCGGGAGCGGGGCCGGGGCCGCGCCCTGGCTGCCCGGCTCGCTGGTCGCCCTGGCCATGGCCCGGCTCGGCGCCCATCCGCCGCCGCGGCACCGGCCCGACGGCTGGGCCGGCGAGGCCGGCATCCTGGCCGACCGGCTCGAGCGGGCGCGCCGCGAGCCGCCCCTGCCGGCCCACCGCATCGCGCTCGGCTCGGCACCGCGGGTGTTTGGGGCGCTGCCGATCCATCCCCGGCTGCGCGCGCCCGACGCCGAGCTGGTCACCAACAACCTGCGCATCAACCTGTGCGGTGCCGCCGAGCAGCTGGACCGCCGCGCCGAGCTGCCGGCGCTGCTCGCCGATCTCGGCCGTCGCCGGCCGGCCGCGGCGCGGCCCGCCTGAGCCGGGGCCGGACGGTGAGCGGCGGCGTCCGCAAGGGCCTGACCACCTGCCTGATCCTGGCCGCGCTGGCCATGCTCGGCCTGATCATGCTGGCCGTGCTCGGCGGCGTCGACCTGGCCCAGGGCATGACCGGGCGCATGCTGGCGCTGGTCCTGTTCACCATGATCGGGGTCGGCGCGCTGTGGGCCGCGATCACCGTGATGGACGGCCATTTCGACGAGCTGGAGCGGCTGCGCGCCGACATCATCACCATCGACCCCAACGATCCGGCGCCGCCGGCCCGCTGGAAGGAGCGCGAAGCCGGGCTCGACGAGGCCTGGTTGGTCGCCCTGGCGCTCGCCGACCTGCTCGAGCACCAGCAGCGCCAGGCGACCCTGCCCGACCAGCGCCTGTCGGCCATGCTGGCGACCAGCGAGGCCGGGCTGGCGGCGATCACCGACGCCGGGCTGATCAGCCTGATCAACGCGCCGGCGCTCAGCCTGCTCGGCCGCGACCGGGCCCGCGTCGGCGCCAGCATCTTCCAGGCGCTGCGCCAGGACTCGCTGACCGAGGCGCTGCGCTGGGCGCGCGCCGGCGGCAGCACGGTGTCGGCGGCGCTGACCCTGGTCGACGGCACCCAGGTCGGCGCCCGGGTGGCGATCCTCGAGGCGCACGGCGCCGCGGTGCTGCACTTTCCGCCCGCCGCCACGGCCGGCGCCGAGGCCACGGCCGAACTGCACCACGACCTCGCCCTGCACGACCGGCCGCCGGCCATCGTGTCGGTGCACCAGGGCACGCCGATCGACGAGCTGCCCGTGGTCATCCTCGACACCGAGACCACCGGGCTCGAGATCACCCGCGACCGGGTCATCCAGGTGGGCGCCGTGCGGGCCCACGGCATGCGCATCTTCCGCCAGATCGTGCTCGACCGGCTGGTCAACCCGGGCCAGCCGATCCCGCCGCGGTCGACGGCGATCCACGGCATCACCAACACCATGGTCGCCGAGGCGCGGGCCTTCCCCGAGGTGTTCGGCGAGCTTGAGGAGCTGATGCGCGGGGCCGTGGTGGTCGGCCACAACATCGGCTTCGACCTCGCCATGCTGCGCAGCGAGTGCGCCCGCTTCGGCCTGCCCTGGGAGGAGCCGCACCGGCTGGACACCGGCCACCTGATCTCCGCGCTCGACCTCAAGTTGAAGGATCTCAATCTCGAGTCGGTGGCGGCACGCTTCGGCCTGGTCTTCCGCGGGCGGCACACCGCGCTCGGCGACGCCCTGCTGGCGGCCGAGGTCTACGTCAAGATCCTGGCGCTTCTTAAGGACCGCGGCATTCACACCTTCGGCGGCGCGCTCGACCTGGCGGCCATGGCGCGCGACCTGATCGCCCAGCAGAAGGACGCCGGATGGTAGGCCGACCGCGGACCGGCGGGCGCCCGGCGCGCCGCCGGCGCCATCGCCGTGGCGGTGCGATTTCCCGCGGCCCGGGCAAGACTTCGTTAAGGCCTCTTGCGTTCTATTAAGGCTGTTCATTGAGCCGGTCGTGTCTCGCACGGCGCCGGCGGCGGCAGCCAGAGGCTCCGCTGAGTATCCTTCCCGCTTTGCGTGCGACGCCAAGGGAGGCAGCCTTGCCCGATCCCATCCCGTCGTCTTCCGCCGACGATCCGAGCGCCGAGCGCCAGCGTGGGCGGCGCCAGGCCTATCTGCCGCCGGGCTATCTGCAGCGCCGCCTGCTCGAGGCGGCCGACGACCTGCGCCAGCGCGCCGAGGCCGCCGAGCCGGTGACCGCGCGGCAGCTGCGGCGCTGCGCCGACGGCCTGGAGGAGCGCGCCCGCGACAGCGGCCCGGTTCCCCTCGAGCCGACAATGCTCTAAGCACGGTCGCCGCGCGTCGCCGCCGGACGCGGCGGCAGCCATGCCGCCCGGGCGCCGCGCGGGGACCGGGCCATGGCGAGCGACCCGCTGCAGAGACTGGACAGCTTTCCCTACCGCCATCGCCTGCGGGACGTGATGACCCGTCCGGCCATCGTCGTGCCGGCGGATCTGTCGCTGACCTGGGCGACCCAGAAGATGGAGGAGGCCCGCAGCAGCGCCCTGCTGATCGCGGGCTCCGACGACGACCGCCCGCTCGGCATCATCACCGAGCGCGATGTGCTCTCCGCCATCGCCCGCCACGGCGCCGGCGCTTTGGATCGGCCGATTCGGGACTTCATGTCCAGCCCGGTCGAGACCCTGCCCGAGGACGCCATGGTCTACCAGGTGATCGGGCGCATGGAGCGGCTGCGCCTCCGGCATATCGCGGCGGTCGACGAGCACGGCCAGATCGCCGGCATCGTGACCGTGCGCGGCCTGCTGGAGCAGCGGGTCACCAAGGCGCTGGCGCTGGGCGACGGCATTGCCGTGGCGCCGGACGCCGCCGCGCTGCGCGCCCTGCGCGACACCCTGCCGCGGCTGGCCCGCGATCTGCTGGGCGAGGGGCTCGACGCCTTCACCATCGCCGGCGTGCTGAGCGACGTGCTGCGCGCCACCACCGGCCGCGCCGCCGAGCTGGCCGAGCGCGCCCTGGCCGAGGAGGGCCTGGGCCCGCCGCCGGCCTCCTACAGCGTCCTGGTGCTGGGCTCGGCCGGCCGCGGCGAGACCCTGCTGGCGCCCGACCAGGACCATGCGCTGATCCACGCCGGCGGGGCCGAGCACGATCGCTGGTTCCAGCGGCTGGGCGATCGGCTCAGCCGGATCCTGGCCGAGGCCGGGGTGCCGTTCTGCAAGGGCGGGGTGATGAGCAGCGAATCGCTGTGGCGGCACAACGTCACCGGCTGGCGCGAGCAGGTCGGCCGCTGGGTCGGCTCGGCCCGGCCGGAGCATCTGCTGAGCGTCGACGTGTTCTTCGACTTCCAGCCGGTGCACGGCGAGCGCTGGCTCGGGCGCTGCCTGCGCGCCGCCGCGCTCGAGCGCTGCGCGGTGGCCCTGCCGTTCCTCAAGATGCTGTCGCTCGAGCTGGAGAGCTACAGCCCGCCGCTCGGGCCCTTCGGCGGCTTCCATCGGCCGTCCGGCTCGGTCGAGGTCGGCCTCGGCCGGATCGAGCTCAAGCTGAGCGGGCTGTTCCCGGTGGTCGCCGGGGCCCGGGTGATGGCGCTGCGCCACCGCATCGGCGAGACCTCGACCCCGAGCCGGCTCGAGTCGCTGGCCCAGGCGGGGCGCCTGGTCGCCGCCGACCGCGATCAGCTGACGGCCGGGCACGAGCTGGTGCTGCGCCTGATCCTCGGCCAGCAGATCGCCGACCTCGAGGCCGGCCGCCCGGCCGGCAGCTGGGTCGACGTGAAGGCGCTCGACCGCGGCACCCGCGACGAACTGCGCCACGCGCTGCGCCGCTTCGGTACGGTGCCGGCCATGGTCCGCGACAGCCTCGCCGCCTAAACCACGGCTAAACCACGGCTAAACCAGACGCGCGGGCCGTCTTCGCAATACTATTTCCTAATGAAATGTTTCTGAAACAGTATCAGGACATTCTTGAGTGTTCATGGGCCAATTCTTCGCCCTCACAAGTCTTCGCGCCGGCATCGCGCCGATGTGAAGCGATTTAGCTTAACGTGGCCGCGCTGAACCGTATTGTGCTGCGCAGCAATCGCCGCAGCTTCTGCAAGGGATCAGCAGCCATGATCATGCCACCGTTGGACATCGTCCGCCAGTTGAGCAGCCTGATGGCGGCCGGCGCCCTGGCCTGGGCGGTGCCGTCCCAGATGGTCGAGGCCGCCGTGCCGCCCCAGGCCCCGGCGGCGCTCGAGCAGCCGGCGCCGGCGGTCGCGGGGCCGGGCCCGTTCGACGGGCTGGCCGACCGGCCCGGCCCGGACGCCGCCGCGCGGATCCGCTGACACCCGTCGCGCCGCCCCGCGCCGCCCCACGTCGCCCC
>CAZTHL010000012.1:0-43147 GCA_964613585.1 uncultured Mycobacteriaceae bacterium
CCGAGCACGTTCGTGAATCCCAATTCGATTCAATCAGCTCGGGTCATGCTCTAGCGCCTTGCCCGAAAGATCTTGCTGAAAGGGTGAGGTCAAGCGGACCTTAAAAATGAATTCGGACGAGCGATAACCAATCGGAGACCTTCGATACAAGTACGCGATGTGGCGTGGGGCGAGGTAATTAATTTCAGCAATGCTTATAGTCGAGAGGCCTTCAGCGACGACGCGGCGACGTCTCGGCGACGTCTCGGCGACACCTCTTGGTGCTACCAAGCCTGGGAAATTCGAGATCAGCATCAATGGGCTTGCTGCTCTGGTATTATTTGGGGATCCCGGAATGGATACGCAGAAAGATTTGCTTGAACATGGTGATCACGCTGGTTGGCCCTTTCTTGACCATTCTCGGCGTGCTGCTCTCGGTGGTCACCGTGCTCTGACCTGGTGCCGGCCGAGGTCGTCGGCTTGAAGCTCTCAGCGGGGGAAGGTTGGTTCCATCAGGCGACACGCATGCCGGGCACGGCAAGCGTGCCCGGCTCCCTCAGGATCGGCCTTCTCCGAAAAGGCGAGGTCTGGCCCTTGGCAGGCAAGGCCGCAGCCTCACGTCTCCTTGAAGCTGCGGCGCAGGGTGTCGGTGAACGGTTCCATAAGGTACTGAAGCACCGTGCGCTCGCCGATCATGATCAGAACCTCGGCCGGCATGCCGGGCGCCAGCTCGATGTCCGGCGCCAGTTCCTGCAGCTCGTCCCGGTCCACCTTGACTCGCGCCAGGAAGTAGCTCTCGCCGGTCTGCTCGTCGAGCAGGCTGTCGGCCGAGACGTGCTCCACCGTACCGCGGATCCGCGGCAGGTTGCGCTGGGCGTAGGCCAGCATGTGCACCTGGGCCTCGAGCCCGCGGTGGACCACGTCGATGTCGGTCGGCGCCACCCGGGCGTCGATGAGCAGGTCGTCGCCCTCCGGCACCAGGTCCATGATCGGCTCGCCGGGCCCGACCACGCCGCCCGGGGTCTTGAAATTGATCTCGACGATGGTGCCGGCGACCGGCGCGGTGATGGTAGTGCGGAAGAGCACGTCCTCGCTCGAGCGCACCCGCTCTTCGAGCTCCGACATCTGGCCGCGCACCTCGGCCATCTGGTTGCCGATCTCGTCGAGCCGCTCGACGTCCAGGTTGATGATCTGCAGCTCGGTCTCGCCGATGGTCTGCCGCGCCCGGGCGATGCGCGCGCGGTTCGCGGCGCGCTGGCCCTCGATCTCCGCCTGGGTGCGCTGCAGGGCCAGCAGGCGCGGCCGCCGCTCCAGCCCCTTGCGCAGAAGCTCGCTGACGTCGACGATCTCCTCCTCGATCAGCGCGAGCTGGGTGGTCTGGCTGGCGATTTGCGCCTCGAGGCCGACGATCTCCTCGTCGAGCTGGGCGATCCGCTGGGACAGGATCGCCCGGCTGCTCTCCAGCGCGTTGCGCCGGGTCTCGAACAGGTCGACCTGGCTGTCCAGGATGGCGCGCACGCCGGCCGCGTCGTGCCCCTCCCGGGTCAGCCAGGACGGGAAGTCGACGGCGCTGCGCTCGGCCTGCTCGCTGAGCAGTCGGGCCTCGGTCGCCGTCAGCATCATGTACTGTGAGCGGACCATATCGAACTGGGCGCGCGCCTGGGTGTCCTCCAGCACCATGAGCGGCTCGCCGGCCTCGACCCGATCGCCCGCGCGCACCAGGATCTCGCGGATGATGCCGCCCTCCAGGTGCTGGATCACCTTGCGGCTGCCGTCCGGGCTGACCACGCCGGGGGCGATGGCAGCGCTCGCCAGGGGCGCCAGCGACGCCCAGGCGCCGAAGCCGAAGAAGAACACGAAGATCACGGTGAGGCCGAGCATCACCGGCACGCGCATGGTGCGCAGCAGCGGCGGCGGACCGGCGGTGGCGGCGGTCGGCTCGCGGCGGATGGAGGGGACGGGCGCCATGATCAACCTCTTCAAATCAAATGACGGCTCGGGGGCGCCGTGCCGGTCGGTCTATCGCTCTGCAACCATCAGGACGAGGCCATTGTACAGCATGGGGCGCGCCGGGTCAGCCGCTCGCCGTGATCGGCCGGAGCGCGGTCTGCTGCTGCCGCTGGGCGGTGAGCCGGCCCATGATCTGCTCGCGCTCGCCGAACATCTCGACCGCGCCGTCGCGCAGCATCAGCAGCTTGTCGACCTGGTTCACCAGCGACGGCCGATGGGACACCATGATCACCGTCGTCTTGCGCTCCTTGGCGCGGGTCACCGCGCGCACCAGGGCCGCCTCGCCCTCATGGTCGAGATTGGCGTTGGGCTCGTCCAGCACCAGCAGCTTCGGCTCGCCGAACAGCGCCCGGGCGAGCCCGATGCGCTGGCGCTGCCCGCCCGACAGGATGGTGCCGGCGTCGCCGATGTCGGTGTCGTAGCCCTCTGGCAGCTGCAGGATCATCTCGTGCACGCCGGCCTCGCGCGCCGCCTTGATGATGTCCTCGTCGTCGGCGTCCTGGTTCATGCGGGCGATGTTCTCGCGCACGGTGCCGCTGAACAGCTCGACGTCCTGCGGCAGGTAGCCGACGTAGCGGCCGAAGTCGACCCGGTCCCAGCTGTGCACGTCGGCGCCGTCCAGCCGGACATGGCCGGCGGTCGGCGGCCACGTGCCGACCAGCAGCCGGCACAGGGTGCTCTTGCCCGCGGCCGACGGGCCGATCAGGCCCATGGTCTCGCCCGCCTCGAGTTCGAAGGAGACCTGCTTGATCACCGGCTTCTGCGAGCCCGGCGGGATGAAGCTGACCCGCTCGGCCAGCAGGTGGCCGGACGGTGCCGGCAGGCTCATGCCGGCGGGGCGCTCCGGCACCGCGTGCAGCAGCTTCTGCAGGCGCTCCATGGCGGCGCGCGCGTTGATCAGGTTGCGCCAGGCGCCGATCGCCTGCTCGACCGGGGCGAGCGCGCGTCCGAGCAGGATCGAGCCGGCGATCATGCCGCCCGAGGTCAACTCGCCGCGCAGCACCAGGAGCGCGCCCAGGCCGAGGATGCCGACCTGGACGAACAGGCGGAAGAACTTGGAGGTGCCCATGATCAGGCCGCCGCGCTCGCCGGCGATGCTCTGACCCTCGAGCGCCTTCTCGTTGTCGTCCTGCCAGCGCCGCATCAGCCCGGGCAGCAGGCCCATGGCCTGGACGATGTCGGCGTTGCGGATGGCGGCGTCGGCCTTGCTGTAGGCGCCGACCGACACCTGGCTCGAGGCGCGCAGCGGACCGCGCGTCAGCCGATCGTTGAGCAGCGCCAGGATGAACAGGATGACCGCGCCGCCGAGGGCGAGCATGCCGAGCCAGGGGTGCAGGAACCAGATGAAGGCAACGAAGATCGGCACCCAGGGCGCGTCGAACAGCGGGTTGATCCCCTGGCCGCTCAGGAAGCTCCGCATCTGGCCGAGGTCGCGCAGCGGCTGCGAGCCGGTGTGCGAGCCGCCCAGCTTGGCGGCCACCGAGGCGGCGATCAGCGGGCCGCTCAGCCGGCGGTCGGACCAGGCGCTGATCCGGTTCAGCACCACCGTGCGCGTCGCCTCGAGCGCGCCCAGCACCAGGAGCGCAAAGCCGGCGATGACGGTGAGGTAGAGCAGCGTCTCGGTGCGGCCGCTCGACAGCACCCGGTCGAAAACCTGCATCATGTAGATCGGGGTGACCAGCATGAGCAGGTTGAGGAAGAAGCTGAACACGCCGTTCAGCACGAAGCCCGGGCGGGCCTCGCGCATGGCCTTGTCGAGCGGCGTGGCGGTCTGGGTCTGTGGTGGCGGCATCGTCGCTCGGGCCCGTCGGTGGAGGGACGCCTAACGTTGTAAGCGCGAACCCTTGGTCGGCCAATAAGGTGAAGGGAGCGTTGCCATGGCGACGATCAACCTTGGTAGCGCGATGACGTCGCCCAAAGCGCCACCGCATTGTTGATCCGACGGCCCGGCCGTAGGGAATGAACTTTTCATGGCAGGCTGTGCCATCGGTCGGCCGGCACGCACGGCGCCACGCCGTTGTCCTCGCGTTCCCCGACCGACCGAGGTCCGCCACTGGGGCGCCATTGCCGCGGTCGGGCGGATTGCCTAGCTATCCGCCATGGCAACAACCTCCGCCGCGCTCGAGCGGCTCGACCGCGCCGCCCTCGAGGAGATCGTGGCCTCGGCGGTCGGCCGCTACATCGCCGGCTGCCGCGAGCGGCTGCCCGGCTTCGTAGCGCGCACCTTCGGCTGGCGCGGCGCCTGGGAGGTGAACTGCCGGGCGGCGGGCTGGGATCTGCTGCGGGCGCCGGCCAACCTGATGCTGGCGGCGCCCTTTGTCGGGCTCAAGGGCGCGGCGGCGGCGAGCCGTCTGGCCGGCCGCTCCCGCACCGCCGACTGGCTCGAGTCGCGCCGGCTGTTCCTGACCTCCGACGTCGCCCGCGAGGTCGAGCGGCGGCTGTTCGACGAGCTCTTGTGGCTGCCCTACACGCAGGACGGCCGCGCCGTCGCCCGCGACGCCCTGGCTGAGGAGATCCTCGCCGATCCGCGGCTCGACCGGGTGATCGAGGACGTGGCGGCGGCCGTGGCGCGGCGCGCCGAGGACGCCCGGTTCCGCGGCTGGCTGACCGAGAGCCTGGACGCGTATGCCTCGACCCGCGTGGCCGCCGGCGACCTGGCGACGGCGCTGCTCAGCACCGGCACCGGCGCGCTCGCCTTCAAGCAGTTGACCCCCGGCATGGTCTCGCTCGGCACGGCCGTGGCGGGCGCGATCGCGCAGAAGGTCGCCGTCGCCACCTTTCCGCTGGGCAGCGGGGTCGGCGGCGTCTGGTACGGCATGGCGCCGGTGCGCGCCTCGACCGGGCTGGTGGTCGGCGTGACCGGCGGGCTCGTCCTGCTGGCGGCGACCCTGTCGGCCTTCTCCGGCGTGGTCGCCGATCCGGTGCAGAAGCATCTCGGCCTCCATGAGCGTCGGCTGCGCCGCCTGCTCGACAGCCTGGAGCGCGAGTTGAGCGGCGCCGCCGAGGACAGCCGCTACGTGGTGCGCGACCATTACGTGGCGCGCCTGCTCGATCTCACCGACATGCTGCGCACCGCCTATCAGCTGACCCGGTAGCGGCGCCGCCGACCGCGGGCCCGGGCCCGATCGCCAAAGCGCGCGGGAATAAAGGATCATTAGCTCGCGGCTGATACACCTGGGCGGGTCATGCCCCCGCTCGACCTGGACATATCCCTTCCGCCGCCCGCCCTCGACGGCGCGGCACGCATGCTGAAGGACCCGAGCCGCCACGCTGCCGACCTGGAGGCGGTCACCACGATCCACACGTTGGGGCCGAACGGCACCAACTGCGAGGCCGCGGCTCGGCACTGGCTCGCCCGGCGTGGCCGGGTCGGGGGTGTGGTGCTCCATCCAACCCTCGAGGACGGGCAGGCCTCCATGCCGCTCGTGCGCGGGCACGCGCTGCTCGGCTGCGCCGTGTATCCGGATCTGCACCGGCTGGTGTTCGATCACCTGGATCGGATGGTCCTGGCCGACTGCTTCATCATGCCGACCCATCCCATGGTGCTCGCGGCGCGGCGACCGGGCGTGCCCGGCAGCGTCGCCAGCCACCCGGCGCCCGCCGGTCTGGCGCCGGCCGCCACGGTCCTGATCAGCGCGGACAGCAATGCCCACGCCGCCGCGATCTGCGCTGAGGGCGGTGCGGAGGCGTGCGTCACCACGCTGGTCGCCGCCCGCGCCCGGGGCCTCGTGGTGATCCACAGCTTTGGCCCGGTGCCCATGGCGTTCACCCTGCATCTGCCGCGAGCCTGATGCCGAGCCCGGCCGCCCCCATGCCGTTGTCCAGGCCACCCGATGCCCGATCCGCCGGGGCTGCGACCGGCATCCACGCGCTGCGTGACCGGCACCCGGCCGCGCGGCTGATGTCGCGGAGCCTGCTGCCGCAGGTCGCGGCGTTCCGGCGTCTCCAGGACACCGACGGCCGGATCCCCGCCGGCGGCGGCCCGACCCGCGCCGCCGCGGCCTGGGGCGACGGCGCGGCACGCGACCCGGCGGCCCGGCTGCGCGGCATTGCCGCGGACGTGACCGAGCTTGCCGGCCTGCTCGGCACGCCCGAGCTGGGGCCGGCCTTCGCCGCGGACACGGAGGATTGGCTGGCCGTCGGGCTGCGGACGCCACCCCGGTTCGACCGCACCGCCGCCGCCTACCAGGTGCCCGACGGGGACGGCCACAGCTTCTTCTGCGGTCCGATGACGACGGCCAACGGACCAGCGCCGCGGGGCTGGTTCCTGGAGTGCTTCTGGGCCTACCGGCAGGAGCCGTCCGCCGTCCAGAAGCTCGCCCGGCGCTACCCGCACCCGGGGAGCACGTGTCAATCGACCCGGCTGCTGGCCGCCTCCGACGGCCTCGCCACCGGCAACTGCATCGTCTTCTTCCCCGAGAACGTCGCCACCGCCGAGCCGGTCCGCCGCCAGAGCTACGCGGTGTTCTTCTTCAACAAGTTCGAGCGCATCTTTGCGCACCTTACGCTGCCCGCGGCGGCTCGCCTGCTCGGCGCGAGCGACGCGTTCACGGGCGCCGCGGCGTGGCAGGCGGGCCGGCTCAGCACCAGGCAGTGCTACGACGCGCGCTGCGTCTGGGGCTACCTGCACGATTATTTCCACCATGTCGGCCCGCGGCCGTTCCACGAGAACATGCGGATCAAGCTCACCTGGTTCTGCGGCGTCCTGGAGGAGATCAAGGTCGACGCCCAGACCATCCGGCTGTGCCAGAGCGACGGCGCCATTCCCTACCGCCAGGAGGTGCTGGAGTTCGCCCTGCTCGAGCGGCTGCTGCGCTATCCCCAGCAGGGCGACGCCTGCGTCAACTTCGACGCGGCCACCGGGGTGCTGCTGTACGAGTGGCTGCGCGACCGGGAGGCCCTGGTCCCCCATGGCGACGGCACCCTCCGGCTGGATCCGGAGGGGGTGACGGCCGGGCTGGATGCTCTGGTCGAGACCATCGAAGGCTTCGAGCGGGATCCGGATGACGCGTCCTACAAGGCCGCGGCCAAGGCGTTCGTGCGCCGCTTCCTGCCCGAGGGGAGGCCGGGCGATCGGTTCTCGCTGCCGGACCGGTTCGCGGCCGAGGTCGGATTGACGCCGTCCGCCGACGCGCTCGATTGCCGCTCCATGACGTACTGAGCGCACCAGGCGGGCCTGCACGATGTCCCGGGAGAAGCCCCAGGTGGATGCCGCCTCGCCCCGTGAGGCGCGTCACGTCCTGCTCGTCGAGCCGATCGGCTCCGGCGCGCCGCTCGTGGATGCCTGCAGAATGCTCGGGCATCGGGTGACCGCTCTCGGGCTCGACCATGGCGACCGTCGGCTCCCCGCCTCGGTGAGCGACCGCGCGGACCGCCTCGTCCGGGTGGACAGCAACGACGAGGCGGCCGTCCATGCCGCCGTGGCCGCGCTCGGCCAGGCCGAGCCGATCGCCGCGGTCGTCGCCGGAAACGAGTACTATGTGCCGTTGGTCGCGCGGCTGGCCGCCGGGCTCGGGCTGCCGGGCCTGGACCCGGAGCGGGTCCAGGCCGTGCGGGACAAGCATGCCATGCGGGCCCGGCTGCGCGCGGCCGGCGTCCGGGTGCCCGAGTTCGCGTGTCCGGCCTCGATGGACGAGGTGACCGCGCTTTCGCCGACGCTCCGCTATCCCGTGGTGCTCAAGCCGCGCGCCGCGGCCGGCAGCTTCCATGTCACACGCGTGGCCGAGCCGGCCGGGCTGATCGCCGCCTATGCCCGGGCCCAGGCCGAGACGCACCGCGAGCTGGACCATGAGATCGGCGCCGCCATGCTGGTCGAAGGCTATCTCGAGCCGCCGGAGTACAGCGTCGAGGGCGTCGTGGCGGCGGACGGTCCGGTGGTTCTGTCGATCACCGAGAAGCTCCTGGGCCCGGCGCCGGCCTTCGTCGAGGTCGGCCACATCGTCGAGGCGCCGGTGGATGCGCAAATGCGCACCCACATCGAGGCGTACATTGCCGAGGTGGTGGCGGCGCTCGACATCCGTTTGGGCGTGTTTCACGCCGAGGTGCGCTTTGACGGAGCCGGCCGGCCCGTGCTGGTGGAGATCGGCGCGCGGCTGCCGGGCGACCGCATCACCGACCTGATCGTCGCGGCGGGCGGCCTCTCCATGCCGGAGCTCAGCATTCGCGCGCATCTGGGCGAGACGCTGCAGGTGGCGCCGCGGCCGTGCCCGGGCCGCGCCGGGATCGCCTTCTTCCTGCCGCCGCGGGCCGACGGCTGGGCCCGGGTCGAGGGGCTCGGCGAGGTGCGCGCGCTCCCCGGGTGCCGGGCGGACAGCCTCGCCTGCGATCCGGCACGGCGGCCGGGCCATGTGGACGACTACCGCGCGCGCGTCGGCAGCGTGATGTTCCGGGCCGCCGACTACGAGACCGTCCGGGCGGGGATTGCCGGAGCGCATGCCCATGTCCGCTTCGTTCCGTAATCCCTCGATCCGGGAGCTGCGGCCACTCCTGGCGAGCCGCTGCCTCGGCGCCTTCGCGAACCACTTCCTGCTGTTCGCGATCCCCCTGCTGGTCTTCAAGATCACGCAGGATGTCGGCTGGTCCGGTCGGGCGTACGTGATCGAATGGGCGGCCCGGCTGACCTCGCTGCTGGTCGCCGGCTACGTGGTTCAGCGGATCGGCGTGTGGCGGCCGATGCTGGCCGGCGATGCGATCCGGGCACTCGCCTGCGTCGCCGCCGTCGGCATGCTGACGGCCACCGGGTCGGTCGCGGCGCTGATCCTGCTGGCGATGGTCAACGGGTTCCTGTTCGACACCTCGTTCATCGCGGTCGAGACAATCGCCCAGCGCCGCGCCCGGCCGGCCGACCTGCCGCATCTGCAGGCGGTGATCCAGGCGATCGACCAGACGGCGCTGGTCGGCGCGCCGGTCCTGGCGGCCATCCTGGTGGCCGTGGCTCCGGCCGAGACGATCATCCTCGTGGCGGCCGGCTGCTATTCGGTCAGCCTGGGATTCATCGTGCTGCAGCGCCTGCAACCGGGCGAGCCGATGCCCGTGGCGCGGACGCCGGGCGTCGTGCTGAACGGCTTCCGGGTGATCCGGCAGCGCCCGCGGCTAATTCGGCTGATCCTCGAGACCAACGCGATCAATCTGGTGCTCGGCGCGGTCATGGTGGTGAACCCGGCCATGGTCACGGGCGTCTTCGGCCGATCGGACAGCGTCCTCGCGGCCTCCAACCTGGTCTTCGGGGTCGTCGGCATCCTCTGCGTCGCGGCGAGCCCCTGGCTTCTGGGGCGCCTGGGCGCCCGGCTCGGGCCGCTCACGGTGGCGGCCGGCGCCGCCGCCGGCATCGCCGTCGCGGTGCTGCCGGCCTCGCTGGTCGTCTACATCCTGCTGGCGGCGGCGATCGTCGGCCTCGACAGCGCCTTTTCCGTGCACCTCAGGGTCGAGCGGGCCCGGGCCGTCCCGGCCGCCCTGTTCGGCCGGGTGATCGCGCCGATGATGCTGTTCAACGCCCTGGCCTTTCCGGTCAGCGGCGCGCTGGTCGCCGGCCTCTCCGATCGGGTCGGCACCCCCGTGACCTTGGGGATCATCGGGATCCTGAGCGTGGCCCTGCTGCTGGCATCGCGCGCGGTGGCCGTCCGGCCCGGCCCCGATGCCGAGCCGACGCCGGCAGGCGACCTCGCGACCTCGGGCGGCCGGGCGATCGAGGCGTCATGAGGCCACTTGACGATCGCGACGGCTGGATCTGGCAGGATGGCGAGCTGGTTCCCTGGCGCGCGGCGCGGATCCATGTCCTGAGCCACGGCCTGCACTATGGCACGGCGGTATTCGAGGGCATTCGCGCCTATGGCGGTCGTGCCTTTCGGCTCGAGGACCATATGGCCCGCCTTGTCCGCTCGGCGGAGCTGATCGGCCTCGACCTGGGTTGGACCGTTGCGCGCCTGACCGAGGCCGCCCGGGCCTGCCTCGAGGTCAACGAGGTCGCCGACGGCTATATCCGGCCGATCGCCTGGCGCGGCAGCGAGGCCCTCGGCCTGCTCGCGCCGGAGACCCGCACCCAAATCGCCATGGCCGTCTGGTCGTGGCCGGCGGTGTTCGGCGCCGAGGCACGAGCCGACGGCATCGCTCTTGCCACCGCCGCCTGGCGACGACCGTCCGCCGCCTTCGCCCCGGCGCAGGCCAAGGCGACCGGCCTCTATCTTCTCGGCGTCCTGGCCCGGCAGCAGGCCGCCGCCGCGGGCTTCGACGACGCGCTTATGCTGACCGGCGACGGCCATCTGGCCGAGGCAAGCGGGGCCAACCTGTTCATCGTCGAGCAGGGCCGGCTGCTGACCCCGGAGCCGACGGAGGTGCTTGACGGCATCACGCGGCAGACGATCATCACGCTCGCGCGCGCCGACGGGATTGAGGTGGTCGAGCAGCCGCTGGCGCCCGAGCGGCTGGCCGGTGCCGACGAGGTCTTCCTTACCGGCACCGCCTATGAGGTTCAGCCGGTCCGACGGGTCGACGGCCGGCGCTTCGCGGTGGGGCCCGTCACCCGCCGGCTGCAGGCGCGTTACGAGGCCTGCAAGGTCGAGCCCTGGGCGGACGGCGGCGCCGGTGGCGGGCCGGCCGCCGCGTCCCGGGTCATCGAGCGGGCCGAGGTCAGCTCTCCAGGCCGATGAGCCGGGCGACCATGTGGTGGACGGCCTCCACCTGCTCGCCGGACTGGAGATAGTAGTCCGCCGTGGTGTAGCCCCATAGATCCCAGCAGCCCTTTGGGTTGTAGGGGAAGAACTCGGACGGGCGGGTCTGCGGATACAGCACGATGATGTCGTTGCTCTCGGCGTACGGGTTGAAGCCGGCATGGTCGATGAAGGTGGTGCCGATCTGCCGGGCCGACTGCTCGCAGCCGTGGAACACCACCATGAGCTTGCAGACGGTGTCGCCCGACTGGCACGCCGTCGGCACGTACAGATAGCCGTTGTCGTCGAGGCCGATGGAATGCGGCGTGCCGGCCGCGGCCGGATGCTGGTCGAACTCGAGCAGGTTCGCCTCGACCACGCCGGTCGGCGGCGCCAGCGGGCCGTAGATGGTCTCGAGGATGCGGCCGGCGACCTCGAGGTCGCAGTCGCTGATGTACGGCTCCTCGGCCACGTCGCAGGCGTTGCCGAAATCCTCGGTGGGCCAGGTGTGCGCGGCGTCGAGCGTCTTGTCGTAGGTGATCGCCATGTCGGCGCACAGGCCGCGATAGTACTCCTCGAGACGGTCCATGACCGGCTGCGGCACCGTCGTGTCCCCGGTGCCGGAGAACAGGTACACCCGGTCGTCGCACAGCGCCTCGACCGGGTCGATCTTGCCGAAGCCGGCCTGCCGGCGGGTCTCGTCGAGCAGCGGCTGCAGCGCCGGCGGGCCGCCATAGTAGGGATTGCCGAGGCCGAGGTCGTCGACGCAGTGGCTGAGGGCGTTGGTGACGTAGCCGCTGATCGGGATGTAGAAGGGATTCGGCCCGCTGACCGCCGCGCAGCCGAAGGGCCCGCCGGCGACCACGCCGGCGCCGCTGACCAGGTCGGCATGGGCGACCTGGAACTGCACGGTCATGTAGCCGCCCGAGGAGATGCCGGCGACCCCGATGGCCGCGGTGTCGATGGTGTAGGGACCGGGCTCGCCGGCGGGGGCGCGGCTCATGGTCCCGGCGATCGCGGCGGTGGCGGCCGCCAGGGTGGCGGCCAGGAAGCGGAACTGGGGAGTCATCAGGGTCTCCGGTGGATGGTCGTCCACGGTGGTGGCGGCCCGGACCCCGGACGCCGCGCCGTGCCGATAAGTTTAGTTTGCGAACTAACTGAATTGTGCCGGCATTGTGGCCGGCAACGGCTTTCCGTGTGTCCTCATAAGGTTAAAATCGGCTTGACTGGTTAAGATCGGATTGACGGGCCGCGCCCGGCGTGGGGCGCCGCCCCGGATCCGTTGACAAGTCCGCCCCCGCTTTGCGGTAATGCCGACTCGCCATGCTGCACCGCCGCAGCCGCCGCGGCCGCCGCCGGCTCCTGCCCGTCACCGGACCTCCGCCCGCTCCATGATCCCGGCCGTCATGCCCACCTACAACCGTGCCGACCTCGCCTTCGAGCGCGGCGAGGGCGCGTATCTCCACGGCGTCGACGGCCGCCGCTATCTCGACTTCGCCTGCGGCATCGCGGTGACCGGGCTCGGCCACCGGCACCCGCACCTGGTGGCGGCGCTGCGGGAGCAGGCCGACAAGCTGTGGCACTGCTCCAACCTGTTCCGCGTGCCCGGGCAGGAGCGGCTGGCCGAGCGGCTGGTGGCGCACAGCTTCGCCGACACCGTGTTCTTCACCAATTCCGGGGTCGAGGCCTGGGAATGCGGCGTCAAGCTGTGCCGCCGGTTCCACGACCACGCCGGCCGGCCCGGGCGCTGGCGCGTCATCACCGTCGGCGGCGCCTTCCACGGCCGCACCCTGACCGCCATCGCCGCGGGACGCTCGGAGAAGCTGACCCGCGGCTTCGGCCCGCTGGTCGACGGCTTCGACCAGGTCCCCTGGGGCAGCCTGGACGCGCTGCGCGCGGCGGTGACGCCGGAGACCGCGGCCATCTGCGTCGAGCCGGTCCAGGGCGAGGGCGGCATCCGCGCGGCGCCGGTGGACTATCTGCGCGCGCTGCGGCGGATCGCCGACGATGCCGGCCTGCTGCTGTTCCTTGACGAGATCCAGTGCGGCTACGGCCGCACCGGCCGCCTGTTCGCCCATGAACGGGCCGGGGTCGTGCCCGACGTCATGTGCGTGGCCAAGGGCATCGGCAGCGGCTTTCCCCTGGGCGCCTGCCTGGCGACCGGGCATGCCGCCGCCGGCATGACCGCCGGCACCCACGGCACCACCTATGGCGGCAATCCGCTGGCCATGGCCGTCGGCAACGCCGTGCTCGACGTGATCCTGGCGCCGGGCTTCCTCGAGCATGTCGAGGCGGCCGGCCGCGCGCTGCGCACGGGGCTCGACGCGCTGGCCGCCCGCCATCCCTCGGTGATCGCCGAGGTGCGCGGCCTGGGCCTGATGCTCGGCCTCAAGACGGTGCTGCCGAGCACCGGGCTCATCGCCGCGCTGCGCGACGAGGGGCTGCTGGCGGTGCCGGCCTCGGACAACGTGATCCGCCTGCTGCCGCCGCTGATCGTCGGCACGGCCGAGATCGACCAGGCGCTCGACATTCTCGAGCGGGTCTGCTCGGCCCGGGCCGCCGCCGAGGCGGGCTAGCGCCGGTGTCGGGGCCCCGTCACTTTCTCGATCTCGACCTCGATCGGATCGGCCGGCGCGACCTGCGGGCGATGCTCGACCTCGCCCATGCCTGCAAGCGCCGGGGCCGCGCCGACGGGCATGACCGGGCGCTGGCCGGCCGCACCCTGGCGCTGATCTTCGAGAAGCCGTCGACGCGCACCCGGGTGTCCTTCGAGGTCGGCATGCGCCAGCTCGGCGGCGACGTCGTCGTGCTGAAGAGCGACGAGTTGCAGCTCGGCCGCGGCGAGACCGTGGCCGACACGGCGCGCGTGCTGTCGCGCTATGTGGACGCGATCATGATCCGCACCTATTCCGAGGACCGGCTGGAGGAGATGGCCGAGGCGGCGACGGTGCCGGTGATCAACGGGCTGACCGACTCGAGCCATCCCTGCCAGCTGATGGCCGATGTGATGACCTTCGAGGAGAAGCGCGGGCCCATCGCCGGGCGCAAGGTGGCGTGGTGCGGCGACGGCAACAACGTGGCGCGCTCGTGGATCCGCGCCTCGGCCTGCTTCGAGTTCGAGCTGCGCATGGCCTGCCCGGAGCCGCTCGGACCGCCGGCCTCGCTGCTCGGCTGGGCCAACAGCCGGGGCGGCCGGATCAGCGTGACCGAGGATGTCGACAGCGTGGTGCGCGGCGCCGACTGCGTGGTCACCGACACCTGGGTGTCCATGGGCGACAAGGACGCGCCGTCGCGGCACAACCTGCTGCGGCCCTATCAGGTGAGCGAGCGGCTCATGCGCCTGGCCGACCCCGAGGCGATCTTCATGCACTGCCTGCCGGCGCACCGCGGCGAGGAGGTCAGCGCCGCGGTGATCGACGGCCCGCGCTCGGTCGTCTGGGACGAGGCCGAGAACCGCCTGCACGCCCAGAAGGGCATCCTGCTCTGGTGCCTGGGCGCGGAGTAGGGCCGGAAAGGACGCCCGCGGCGCCGGCTGTCGTTTTGGCGCCGGCAACCGGACGCGGCGACCGCCCGTCCGGTCTCGGGCGATTCCCGGATTGGCCTCGACATTAGGGAGTGCTAATCAGCAAGGGCGGCGGCCCCGGGCGCACCGCCCGTCGCCGCGCCGCGTCCGATGAGACGGGAGGGCCCCGATGAACGCCTCGGCCGTCGACACCGCCACCGCCGCCTCCACCGCCACCGCCGCCTCCACCGCCACCGCCGCCTCCACCGCCACCGCCACGGCCTCTGCAGCGCCGGCCCCGGCCGGCTCCTGGCTCACCCATGTGCCGGTGCCGCTGTTCGCGGTGGTCATGGGCCTCGGCGGTCTCGGCCTCGCCTGGCGCCGGGCGCATGAGGACCTGGGCGCGCCGGCGGCGATCGGCGAGGCGATCCTGGCGCTGGCGGCCCTGCTGTTCCTGGCCATCGCCGGGCTCTACCTGACCAAGGCCGCGCGCCACGGGGCCGAGGTGGCGGCCGAGTTCCGCCACCCGATCCGGGTCAGCTTCTTCCCCACGGTGTCGGTCAGCCTGCTGATCCTGGCGATCGCCGCGCTGCCCTATGGCCACGGCCTGGCCGACCTGCTGTGGTGGAGCGGGGCGGCGCTGCATCTCGCACTGGCTCTCGCCATCGTCAACCGCTGGATCACCCGCCATGTCGAGATCCAGCATTCGAGCCCGGCCTGGTTCATCCCCGTGGTCGGCAACATCCTGGTCCCGGTCGCCGGGGTGCCGCTCGGCCATGCGGCGATCTCCTGGTTCTTCTTCTCGATCGGGCTGGTGTTCTGGCTCGTGCTGTTCACCATCGTGCTGTACCGGATCATCTTCCACGATCCGCTGCCGGGGAAGGTGCTGCCGACCCTGTTCATCCTGATGGCGCCGCCGGCGATCGGCTTGGTCGCGCATCTGCAGCTGAACGGCGGCGCGCTCGACACGCTGTGCCACCTGCTGTTCTCGACCGCGCTGTTCATCGCGCTCCTGCTGCTGACCATGGCGCGACGGTTCCTCGCCGTGCCCTTCTTCGTCAGTTGGTGGGCGTACACTTTCCCCTCGGCGGCCATGGCGATCGCCGCGCTGCTCTACCACGCGCTGGTGCCCGGCCTCGGCACCGGGGCGATCGCCGTGGCGGCTCTGGCGCTGGCGACCGGGATCATTGCGCTCGTCTCGGGCCGCACCCTGGCCGCGCTGGTTCGCGGCCGCCTGTTCGTGCCGGAATAGGGGGCGGGATGGTGGCCGAGGCGATGGCGACCCCGACCAACGCGGCCGCGGCCCGGCTCGCCGCGCGGATCCTGCTCGACACCCGCTCGGTGCTGTTCCGGCCGGAGGATCCGTTCGTCTTCACCTCCGGCCGGCACAGCCCGGTCTATGTCGACTGCCGCCGGCTGATCTCGTTCCCGCGCGCCCGCCGGACGCTGATGGCGTTGGCCGAGGCGCGGCTCGCCGAGGCCGCCGGGGTCGAGGCCTTCGACGCCGTGGCCGGAGGCGAGACCGCCGGCATCCCGTACGCGGCGTGGCTGGCCGAGCGCCTCGCCCTGCCCATGCTGTACGTGCGCAAGGAGGCCAAGGGCTTCGGCCGCGACGCGCAGATCGAGGGCGCGCTCGACGCCATCGACCGGCCGGGCGGCCCGCGCGTGCTGCTGGTCGAGGACCTGGCGACCGACGGCGGCTCCAAGCGGCGCTTCATCCAGGCCCTGCGCCACGCCGGCGCCCAGGTGGCCCACGTCTTCGTGATGTTCAGCTACGGCATCTTTCCCCAGGCCGAGGCCGATCTCGCCGCCGAAGGAGTGGAGCTGCACGCGCTCGCCACCTGGCACGACGCCGTCGCCGCGGCCGAGGCGCACGGCTACTTCACCGCCGACGCCCTGGCCGAGGTCCGCCGCTTCCTTGCCGACCCGGAGGGCTGGTCGAAGGGCCGCGGCGGGGTGTGATGCGAGGATCAGGGTGCGGGCGTTGCCCGATCCGCCCCGCAGCCGCGCCCGGGACCCGAACCGAGGTTCCCAAGAGTAGCAACAATGACACGAATCTAAGAGTTTTGCCCCTCAACCGCGCGCGGCGCAGAGGAGATACTACTTTTCCGACTGTATCGCCTATGGTGCAGGCGACGCGTGTCCAACCGTGCCGATCCTTGCGACGGATGCGCGACCGGTTAACCTGCCGTGACGTGCGATACAACCACGGAACCGGGCATGGCGGCGGAGGGGGGCTTCACCTGGGACATCGACAAAGTTGAGGACAAGGCGCGCTATGTCTGGCCCCGGGACTGGGTCCTCGAGTGGTGGGCCGAGCCCTGGGACTGGGACGCGCTCGGCACCGAGGCCGGCCGCGCGGCCGCCGGCGTCTGGAAACACGACATCTTCTTCTCCAAAGAAGTAGAGCTGCACCGTGCCCAGGATGGCCGGGAGCTGTTCGGCGAGCCGGCGCCGACCCCGGCCGGCCGGGACGGCACGGCGGCGCAGCGCCTGCGGGACGTTCTGGTCGACCGAGGCGGGGCTTGGCTGACGGCGTTTGCCGGGCGCACCTGGGACCCGTTCCATCTGCCGCTGTTCGATCCAAGCACGGGAACGCTGTCGCCCAAGCATCCCGCGCGCAAGGCGGCGGACGGCTGGGATGACGAGATCCGAGCGCTGTTCGACGCGGCGGTGCGGGAACGGATCGAGGCACTCTAAGATCCCCGCACCGGCAGCCCCCTGGCCCAACCGCGCAGCGCCGAGCATCCCGCCTGCCTGCGCGGGATCGTCCTGCCCTCGGGCCTCGCGCTCCCGGCCGATGGGACCGCGGGGCGTCTTGCTGCCGCTTGCGCGGCAGAGTTCCCTTGCTGCCGCTTGCGCGGCAGAGTTCCATTGACAGCGCGGCGATTGCGGGCAGCCTGGACCGGTCGGCCATGCCGGCTTGATCGGGAGACTTGCTGATGCGCGTTCCGATGCCCCGCCCGAGCCTCCTCCTGGCCGTCCTGGCCCTGCTCGCCCTGCTGCCGGACCTCGGTGCGCCGCGGGCGCAGGCAGCGGGCGGGGACGGCACGCTGACCATCGGCATCGGGCAGTTCGCCGCCACCCTGCATCCCGGCATCGAGCCTTCAACCGCCAAAAGCGTTGTCATGGGCATGGCGCACCGGCCGATCACCGTGCACGATCCCGACTGGCGTCCGGCCTGCATGCTGTGCACCACGCTGCCGACGCTGGAGAACGGCGGCGCCGTGCGCGAGACGGCACCCGACGGCTTCGACGGCATCGCCGTCACCTACACCCTCCAGCCGCAGGCCGCCTGGGGCGACGGCACGCCGGTCACCGTCGACGACGTGATCCTGGCCTGGGAGATCGGCCGGCACCCGGCCTCGCCCTTCGCCAGCATCGAGCTGTACCGGCAGATCCACACCATCGACCGGATCGACGACAAGACCTTCACCCTGCACCACGACCGGGTCGTCTTCGACTACAACCTGATCAACGATCTGCGCGTGCTGCCGGCGCATCTGGAGCGGCCGGTGTTCGAGGCCGATCCGGCCGAGTACCGCAACCGCACCCTCTACAACACCGACCCGACCCATCCGGGCCTCTATTTCGGGCCGTACCGGGTGACCGAGGTGGTGTCCGGCGCCCGGGTCGTGCTGGAGCTCAACCCGACCTGGCACGGAACGGCGCCCTCCTTCGACCGGATCGTCGTGCGCACCATCGAGAACACCGCGGCGCTCGAGGCCAATCTGCTGTCCGGCGCCATCGACATGATCGCCGGCGAGAACGGGGTCACCCTCGACCAGGCGCTGGCCTTCGAGGCGCGCCACGGCGACGACTACCAGGTGCTGTTCCAGGAGGGCCTGATCTACGAGCACATCGATCTCAACCACGACAACCCGCTGCTTGCCGACCGGCGCATCCGCCAGGGGCTGCTGCACGCCCTCGACCGCGGACTCCTGGTCGAGCAGCTGTTCCAGGGGCGGCAGCCGGTCGCCCACACCAGCGTCTCGGCGCTCGACTGGGTCTACGATCCCGACGTGCCGACCTACGCGCACGATCCGGAGCGGGCGGCGGCGCTGTTCGAGGCGGCCGGCTTCGACCGGATCGTGGGCGGCATCCGCCACCACGCCGACGGCACGCCGCTGCGCCTCTCGCTCATGACCACGGCCGGCAACCGCACCCGCGAGCTGGTGCAGCAGGTCCTGCAGGCGCAATGGCGGGAGGCCGGGGTCGACATCGTCATCGACAACGAGCCGGCCCGCGTGCTGTTCGGCGGCACCCTGTCGCGTCGGGAGTTCGACGCCATGGCCATGTTCGCCTGGGTGTCGAGCCCGGAGAACGTGCCGCGCACCATCCTGCACTCGAGCAGCATCCCCACGCCCGAGAACAACTGGGCCGGCCAGAACTATCTGGGCTATGTCAATCCCGAGATGGACCGGCTGATCGAGCGGACCGAGACCGAACTCGATCCCGAGCAGCGGGTTGCGCTGTGGCACCGCATCCAGGCGATCTATGCCGAGGACCTGCCGGCGCTGCCGCTCTACTTCCGCGCCAACGCCTTCATCCTGCCGCCCTGGCTCGAGGGTGTGGTGCCGACCGGCCATCAGCACGGCACCTCGTTCCATGTCGAGCACTGGCGCCGGGCCGACGGGTGAGGCCGCCGGCCGCCGCCGCTGCCCGGCGATGACCGCGTGACCCGCTTCCTGGTCAGCCGGCTCTTGCAGGCCTTGGCCGTGCTCCTGGTCATGAGCGCGGTCGTCTACGGGCTGATCGGGCTCATGCCCGGTGACCCGCTTGACATCATGCTGTCCGGCAACCCGGAGGTGACCCCGGCCGACATCGAGCGCCTGCGCGAGGTCTACGGCCTCGACGAGCCGCTGCCGGCGCGCTACGGCCGCTGGCTGGCGAGCGCGCTCGAGGGCGACCTCGGCTACAGCCGGGTGCACGCCGCGCCGGTGCTGGAGGTGCTGCTGCCCCGGCTCGGCAACACCCTGGCTCTGCTCGGCGCCGCCCTGGTCCTGGCGCTCGCCATCGCCATCCCGGTCGGCGTCTACGCCGCGCTCAGGCCCTACACCCCGCTCGACACCGCCATCAACCTGCTCTGCTTCGCCGGTATCTCGATGCCGCCGTTTTGGCTGGCGCTGCTGCTGATCCTGCTGTTCTCGGTCGGCCTCGGCTGGCTGCCGGCCGGCGGCATGGCCAGCCCCGGCGGCGGCGCGCTCGACCGGCTCGAGCACATGGTCCTGCCGGTGCTGACCCTGACCCTGCTCAGCGTCGGCGGCTTCACGCGGTATGTGCGCGCCGCCATGCTCGAGCAGCTGCGCCAGGACTATGTGCGCACCGCAAGGGCCAAGGGGGTGGCCCTGACCGCCGTGGTGCGTCGGCACGTCCTGCGCAACGGCCTGCTGCCGGTGGTGACGGTGGTGGCGCTGGAGCTCGGCACCCTGTTCTCCGGCGCGCTGATCACCGAGACCATGTTCGGCTATCTCGGCATGGGCAAGCTGATCTACGACTCGATCCTCGGCAACGACTTCAACCTGGCCCTGGTCGGTCTCTTGTTCGCCACCCTGACCACGCTCGCCGGCAACGTCCTCGCCGACATCGCCTATGCCGGGCTCGACCCGCGCATCAGCTTCGCCCGCGCCGGCGCCGGCCAGTGACCGTCCCGGACCAATGACCGTCCTGGACCAATGACCGTCCCGGACCCGCCGCTCCGCTCGGCCGAGCGGGCCCCCGCGATCGCCGGAGAGACCCCGGGCCGCTTGCGCTGGCGCCGCTTCCGCCGGCACCGCGCCGCCGTCGCCAGCGCCGTCGTCCTGCTGCTGCTGGGCGCGCTGGCCCTGGCGGCGCCGGGCATCGAGCGGCTGATGGGCGTCGACGCCGAGGCGGTGAACCTGCTCAACCGCTTCGCCCCGCCCTCGGCCACCCACCCGCTCGGCACCGACGAGCTCGGCCGCGACCTGCTGCTGCGCCTGCTGCACGGCGCGCGGGTGTCGCTCTCGGTGGCGCTGGCCGCGGCCCTGGCGGCGGCGGTGATCGGCACCGTCATCGGCCTCGTCGCCGGCTACCATGGCGGCCCCGTCGACGCCCTGCTGATGCGCCTGACCGATGCGGTGATCGCCTTGCCGCTGCTGCCGCTGCTGATCATCCTGGCCGCCATCGACCTCGGCAAGCTGCCGCTGCCGGACCCCTGGGTCACCGCGGGCTCGGCCGATCTGGTCCGCATCGTCGCCATCATCGCGCTGATCGGCTGGTTCACCGTGGCGCGGCTGGTGCGCGCCGCGGCGCTCGCCGTGCGCCAGCGCGAGTTCGTGCGCGCCGCCGTGGCGCTCGGCGCCGGCGGCGGCCGGATCATGGCCGTGCACATCCTGCCCAACGTCGCCTCGCCGATCGTGGTCGCCACCACGCTGTCGGTGGGCAACATCATCCTGCTCGAGTCGGTGCTCAGCTTCCTCGGCCTCGGCATCGCGCCGCCGACGCCGAGCTGGGGCAACATGCTGACCAACGCCCAGGAGCTGATCTGGAGCGCGCCATGGCTCGCCGTCTGGCCCGGCCTTCTGATCTTCGTTACGGTGATCGCGTTCAATTTTCTGGGCGACGGTCTGCAGGACGCGCTCGATCCGCGGGCGCTGCCGGGATCGGTCTGAGCGGGCGGGAGGGCGCGATGGACGACGGCATCCTGGTGGAGCGGGCCGAGGCGGTGGCGACGGTGACGCTGAACCGGCCGGACCGGCTGAACGCGCTGATGAAGCCCATGTGGCTCGGCCTGACCCGCGCCGTCACCGGGCTGGCCGGCGACGCGGCGGTGCGCTGCATCGTGCTGCGCGGCGCGGGCAAGGCGTTCAGCCCCGGCGCCGACGTCTCGGAGTTCGAGACCGAGCGCGCCGACGCCGAGCGGGCCGCCGCCTATGGCGATGTCATGGAGGAGACCTACGCGGCCTTCCGCGCCTGCCCGCATCCCATGGTGGCGGCGATCCGGGGGCCCTGCACCGGCGTCGGCCTGGTGCTGGCGCTGCTCGCCGACCTGCGCATCGCCGCCGCCGATGCCCGCTTCGGCGTGCCGGTGAGCCGCCTCGGCCTCGCCATGCCGCTGCCCGAGTTCGCCATCCTCTACGGCGCCGTCGGCTACGCGCGGGCGCTCGAGATCGTGCTCGAGGCGCGGGTGTTCGACGCCGCCGAGGCGGAGCGCAAGGGCCTGGTCAACCGGGTCGTGCCGGACGCCGAGCTGGAGCGGGCGGTGGGCGAGAGCGCCCGACGCATCGCCGCCGGCGCGCCGCTGGTCAACCGCTGGCACAAGGAGTTCGCTCGGCGGCTGGCCGCCGGCGCGCCGCTCGGGCCGGAGGAGGTGCGCAACGGCTACGCCAGCTTTGACACGGCCGACTACCGGGAGGGCTTCCGCGCCTTCCTGGAGAAGCGCTCGCCCCGCTTCGAGGGGCGGTAGGCCGGAGGCGCGGCGCCGGCTCGAGCGCGTGCCGGCCGCCGCCGGCCGTTCGCTCCGGCCCGAGCGCGCCCGGCCCCAGCGCGCCCGGCCCCAGCGCGCCCGGCCTCAGCGCGCCCGGCGTCAGCCGGCCGACAGCGTCGTCGACGGTCCGGCGGCGACGCCGGCGCCGCGCATGGGGCCCGAGCCGACGCCGGCCGTGCGATCCGCGGCGAGGCGATCCTTCAGATGGTCGCCGAGCCGCAGGGCCAGAGCCATGAGCAGCAGGGTCGTGGTCCCGGCCCCGGCGGTCGGAAACACCGAACTGCCGGCGATGTAGAGATTGTCCACGCCGTGCACGCGGCACTGCGGGTCGACCACGCCGCGGCGCTCGTCCTCGCTCATCCGGGTGGTGCCGATGTGGTGGTAATGGCCGCGCAGCCCCCAGTCCGCCTCGGGCCGGATCCGCACGCTCCCGAGCCCGAGGCGCTCCGTCTCGGCGGCCAGGATCTCGAGCGACCGGCGGACATGCTCGCGGTCCAGCGCGGCGACGCGCCAGTCCATCCGCGCCATGGGCTGGCCCAGCCGGTCGCATCGGGACGACAGGGTGATGCGGCTGTCCGGGTTGGGCGAGGGCTCGGCCGAGACCCTGAGAGTGAACGGCCGGCCGGCCGGCGTCGGCCGCTCCTCGCCGCCTCCGAAAAGCTTGCGCGCGGCGAAACGGACCAGGACGCCGCGGTCGTCGAGGATGTTCGACAGGTGATAGCCTAGACGCTCCGGACGCCGGCCGCGGCGGAGCGCGCCCAGGAGATGCTTGGTCGACTTGTAGCCATGGGTGCCCTGGGGCCGCTTGCGCGCGAACTCGAAGAAGCAGCGCAGGAGCCGCTCGCGCTCACGCACCGAGGCCGCGACGAGAACGCTGTTGCGCACCGTGTGCTCGCCGACCGGCACCCAGACGGCGAAATACTTTTCCCGGAACCCGGGCTCGCGCGGCGTGAAGCTGGCAGCGCTGTAGCTCAGATGATCCATGAAGAACCGCCCGACCCGGTCGTGGGCATTGCCGAGCCCCTGCGGATGAGCCCGTCTCGACAGCAGCAGAAGCCGGGCATTCTCGATGCCGCCGGCCGCCAGCACGACATAGCGCGCCTTGACGGAGACGCGCCGGCCGCCCGGAGCGGCCACGCTCAGATGGGTGACGCTGCGGCCGTGCTGGTCGGTCACGATCTCCAGGACGGCGGCGTTCGTGCAGAGGGTTATGTTCCCGGAGGCTTCAATGGCTTGAATATGGTCGGATGATTTGAACGACGTCTTTTGGATGAGCTCAAGGGAAATGTGCTCGCCTTTGTCGAACGGGTTGGCCAGCGTGCCGCCGGCCGTCGAGGCCCACCCGTCGTGGCTGTAGTCGAGCGACCTTAGCCGGCAGAGATCGTGCGCCTTCGCGTAATGATCCGCGATCTCGTCGAGGCGCAGAGGCCAGCCGCTGTGCGGGATCGCCTCGCGCCTCTCAAAGTCGAAGGGATCGAAGATCCGGCAGAAGCCGCCCCAGCAATTGGTCGAGCCGCCGAGCTGGCGGCTGCGGCACTGGTCGAGGGGGAAGTACGGAAGGCCGGCATTCTCGCCGCGGTACAGCGCCTGGCTGTCCGTGGATGCCTCGGCGGGACCCGCCTCGAGCACGCACACCCGCTCCCGCCGGCCCTCCAGCGCCAGCGCCACCGGAATCCCGGCGGCGCCGGAGCCGATGATCGCGACATCGGTATCGATCACCGTGCCGTCCGGCAACGTGGCCGCATCCATCAACATCCGACATTCCTTTCAAGCATCACGGGCGCATCCGGCCAAGCCGGCGCGGCATCCCTCCGTCGGTGGCAGCGTGTCGGGACCGCGGCGACGGCCGCCCAAAGCCGCGGCGACGGCCGCCCAAAGCAGGGCATCGCGTCCTGGCTTTCGGCCACAACGGTCGTCATGGGCGCTCCTCGCGCTGGTCCGGTGCGGGCTCGGGCGCCAGCCGAAGCTTCGAGACATAAGCAAATTAGTCTATCCGATCATTTGCGAACGAAGTATTGAGGGAAATGAACACTCATTGGGATCCAGCTTATCAAGATACCGTTGTCTTGAGCAGACAGTCGACAGTGCCCTCAGGCCTGCCGTCTTGGAAAGGCTTCGAGAGCTGTATTGTGCCGAACAGGACGAGATTTTTCAACATCGGCGGCCGCGAGCCGTGAGCACTGGTGAACAGAAGTCAATTTGACCGACCAATTAGTCTTTATTTGAAACCAATGCACATGCACACGCTTGATGTCGAAGTATTTCGGCGCGACGTCGAGCCGGCGGCGGCAGGATCGACGTCGTGCGCCTGCCGCCGTCATCCGGTCGCCGTCATCCGGTCGAGAGGATTGATGGTGCCGGATCGGCACAGGCGAGCGTCCGTTGACACGCCGGCGCCGCGCGCGGGCCCGGCGATCCTTCCGAATCCTTCCGTCGGAGCGAGGGGCGGCCGCATGTGCCGGGACCGGCTTGCCGGTGCGCTCCGGCCGGCCGCGCTACCAGGCTCGATGCAGATGCACGCCCGGCAGCGACGCGGCGACGCCGGCCCCGGTGCAGGCCCGGCGGGCGGGGGCGTGGCCCCGGTCGCCGCCGGTGCCGACGGCGGCCAGGCACATGCCGGCGGCGCGCATCGCTCGAGCGCGCGCCCGTGCTTTCGGGCGCCGATGCCGCGGCGCCGGTGCACGCAGCGCACGGCGTTGAGACCGATCTCGCGCCAACGGCGGTTGCCGGTCCATCAGCAGCGCGCAGGAGGCGAAGATCTCCCGACGTCGCTTGGCTCCCGACGTCGCTTGGCTCCTGACCCCGCTTGGTCGCCTCCTCCACGATCGGCAGCTTCTCCGGGGAATCCGGGCCGGCGATACGGTCGGGCAGCCCGGCCGCTTCCGCTCCGCATGGACGAACGCGACCTCTGCGATCGGCCGGTTGATGAGCGTCCTCAACGAGCGGACGATCGGCGCGACGGCCGCCGCGTGGGTCTCCCGCGGCCGGGGCCTATCCTCCGGCCGGACGGTGCCGATCGCGCATCACACGAAAACGCTCCGGCCCGGGGGCATGGGTGACAGGTTTCCGTTTGGGTTCGAGGTGGCGGTGGCCCAAGTCCGCGGACCCACGGGCAGGCCGATCGACATCGGCTCTCGCCGAGCGGCGACGCGCCCGGACGGTCAGGCGGCCGGCCGGGCCCGGGAATGGTCGAGCCACCAGCGCACGCGCTCCAGAATGCGCGCGGCCGGCGCCGGCTTGGCGATGAAGTCGTCCATGCCGGCGGCAAGGCAGCAGCCGCGCGCGTCGGGCTCCGTGCTCGCCGTCATGGCGATCACCGGCAGCCGGGGGTGCCCGCCGTGGCGTGAGCGGATCGCCGCAGTCGCCTCGAGGCCGCCCATGCGCGGCATCTGCAGGTCCATCAGTACCAGGTCGAAGCGCACCCGCTCGAGCGCCTCCAGCGCCGCCAGCCCGTCCGCCGCCGCCTCCACCTCGAACCCGGCGCTTTCGAGGATGGCGCGGAGCAGGCCGCGCCCGGCCGCGTTGTCGTCGGCCACCAGCAGGCGGGAGCCCGCGGCGGCGGGCGGCGGCAGGTCAGGCATCGTCGGCTCTCCGGCTTCGGGACGACACGGGAACCCCGGCCCGCCATTGCCGCATGTCTCGCCGATCGAAGGAAGTCACCAACATTGGCAGTCAGGATTGTTGATGCTCAAAGCACGTGAGCGGTGGCCGCCCTCGTCCCCTTCGCCTTGCCCGTCCCCTGGGCGCCGCCGCGCCTCTCCCCTGGGCGCGACGCCGGTTCGCCTTGCCACGTCCGCCTCGGCCCCGGTAAAAACCCCGCCAAGCATAAGCAATCGCTGAAGCACGAGGGGAGAGCAAGGTGGCCCGTTCCGCACGCCCGCGACGCAGCGTCCTGTACATGCCCGGCTCCAACGCGCGCGCCCTCGACAAGGGCCGCGGCGTCGCCGCCGATGCCCTGATCCTCGACCTCGAGGACGCCGTTGCCCCGGACTCCAAGGAGACCGCCCGCGAGCAGGTCACCGCCGCGGTCAAGGCCGGCGGCTACGGCAAGCGCGAGCTGGTCATCCGCACGAACGGCCTCAACACCCCCTGGGGCTATGACGACATTGTCGCCGCGGTCGGCGCCCGGCCGCATGCCATCCTGCTGCCCAAGGTCGGCAGCGCCGAGACCGTGCGCCAGGCCGAGGCGGTCATGGTCAACGCCGGCGCGCCCGAGGACATGAAGCTCTGGTGCATGATGGAGACGCCGCGAGGCATGCTGCGCGCCGAGGAGATCGCCGACGCCAGCCCGCGGCTCGACTGCCTGGTCATGGGCACCTCCGACCTCGCCAAGGAGCTCGACTGCGCCCACACCCGCGAGCGCCTGCCGATGATCACCGCCCTTGGCCTGTGCCTGCTCGCCGCGCGCGCCGCCGGCATCTCCATCGTCGACGGCGTCTACCTCGACCTCAATGACGATGAGGGCTTCGAGTATTCCTGCGTCCAGGGCCAGGAGCTGGGCTTCGACGGCAAGACCCTGATCCATCCGAAGACCGTGCCGGTGACCAACCGGATGTTCACGCCGTCGGAGAAGGACGTCGAGAAGTCTCGCCGCATCATCGAGGCGCACGCCGCCGCCGTCGCCGAAGGCAAGGGCGTGGCCGTGCTCGACGGCATGCTGATCGAGAACCTGCATGTCGAGAGCGCGCGTCGGCTGGTCGCCCGCGCCGAGGCGATCGCCGAGCTGGAGGCCGCCCACCAATGAGCGAGAAGACCAACAAGGGCCGGTTCTTCGAGGACTTCCATGTCGGCCAGGAACTGATCCACGCGACGCCGCGCAGCCTGTCGGGCGGCGAGCGTGCGCTCATGGTCGCCATCTACGGGCCGCGCTTCGCCGTGCAGTCCTCGCTCGCCTTCGCCCAGTCGATCGGCCTGCACCAGGCGCCGATGGACGACTTCCTCGTCTTCAACATCGTGTTCGGCAAGACCGTGCCGGACATCTCGCTGAACGCCATCGCCAACCTGGGCTACGCCGGCGGCCGCTACGGCGTGCCGGTGCTGCCCTACGACACGGTCAAGGCGCGCTCCACGGTGATCGGCCTGCGCCCGAGCAAGAACCGCGAGACCGGCGTCGTCTACGTGCGCTCGATCGGCACCAACCAGCACAATCAGATGGTGCTGGACTATGTGCGCTGGGTGCTGGTGCGCGCCCGCGATCCCGGCTCGCCGGCGCCGGAGACCGTGGTACCCGACCTGCCGGGCGCGGTGCCGGTCGAGGACCTGACCGTACCGCCGGGCCTCGACCTCACCAATCTCGACCTCGACAAGACCGGCAGCCCGTACCTGTGGGAGGATTACGAGGTCGGCGAGCAGATCGACCATGTCGACGGCATGACGATTGAGGAGGCCGACCACATGGCGGCCACCCGGCTCTACCAGAACACGGCAAAGGTGCACTTCAATCAGTTCTCGGAGAAGGACGGACGCTTCGGCCGGCGCATCGTCTATGGCGGCCACATCATCACCATGGCCCGGGCCCTGTCGTTCAACGGCTTGGCCAACGCCATCAAGGTCGCCGCCATCAACGCCGGCACCCACAGCAACCCGAGCTTCGCCGGCGACACGATCTTCGCCTGGTCCGAGGTGCTGGACAAGATGGAGCTGCCGTGGCGCAAGGATATCGGCGCGCTGCGCCTGCGCACCGTGGCAACCAAGGACCTGCCCTGCGAGGCCTTCCCCTACAAGGACGCTGACGGCAAGTACCTGCCCAACGTCGTCCTCGACTTCGACTACACGATCCTGATGCCGCGCCGGCGGTAGAGGGTTTCCGGCTCAAGTGGCATGGCCGGCCGCTGTCCCGCCCGGCCACCCGACGACGGCAGGCTCATGCCGGCCGGGCGGAGGAGCGGGCCGGTGCCGATTCCGCGTCGACCGGAAACGCCCTAGACAGAGCCTCTCGGGGGCGGCCGACCGGGACACGCGCCGGCTTTCGCCGCTCTCGACCCGAGCTGCTCACGTCGACACCACCGGCATGCGGTTCCATTGGCGCGAAGAAGAAGCCGACCGGTTCCGTGTCGTCGGGTGGAAGCCAAGGCAGGGCCGCCCCGTCGCCAAATGATGGCCACAAAGAGGCCCGGGCTTGTCTGGCTCCTGAGCGGTCCGTGAGCTTAAGGCGTTTTGCCGCACTCGCGAAACGCCGGCGACACTATTTGCCTGTTCCAGACTTTTGGTGTGCTGCGCCGCAAAAAATGCAGGCGGCGAATGGTTGACGCTGCCGATCGTCCGTGCCATATGGATTATTAGTCAAAGCTAATAATGTGGTGGTCGGCCGTGGCCGGGCCGCCGGCGATGCCGGGCCCGGAAGGCGCGGCGCGACAGCGAGGCCGATCCCCACCACGGCACCGCGGCCCGACGGACGGGCGGGCGGAGCGCACCGGCAAGAGCGGCCCGGCTTTGCTCGGCGAGGCGGGCGGCGTAGGCGCGGTCGAGGCGCAAGGAGGGAGCGCGATGGGACCTCAAGCCCATGTGGAGTATGTGGTCCAGCCGCGGGAGAGCGGCTGGGCGGTGAGTTGCGGCGGCGAGCCGATCGGCCGGTTCCCGACACGGCACGACGCCCTTCGGGTCGCCCTGGGCGATGCCGATCACGTCGGTCGTCTGGGCCACGACATCGAGGTGTTCGTGCAGGCCGGGTCAGGCGAGACCATGGGCGCCTGGTCGTACAGCAAGGACAGGCAGTGCATGGTCCGACGGCGGACCGTGTCCTGCGACGTGCCGCCCGGCCGCGGCGAGACGTGAGCCATGCCAGCGCGGCCCCGCGGGGCGGCGGCAGCATGACAGAGGACAAGCAGCACACGTGTGCCCCGGCAGCGGATCAATGACCGCGGGGGCGGGAAAGGACGGTCGACAATGAAAGTCGAGACCCTGATGAAGCGGAAGGTCGCCGTGGCGCATCCGAAGCACACGGCGGCGCAGGCCGCGGAAATCATGGAGGTGAGCCGGGTCGGCAGCCTGCCGGTGATGGGCCATGACGGCTCCCTGCTCGGCATCGTGACCGACCGCGACATCGCCTTGCGCTGCAGCACCCGCCGTGCCGACCCGGCGCTGACCCGGGTGGAGGAGATCATGTCGCGCGGCGTCACCTGCTGCTACGCCGACGAGGAGGCGACGGCGGCGGCCCGGCGCATGGCGGACGACCGTCGGCGCCGGCTGGTGGTCTTGGACCGGTTGAGCGGCCGGTTGGTCGGCCTGCTCTCGGTCGACGACCTCGCCGTCGAGGGGGACGCTGTCCTGCAGCCGCTCGTCGCCGCGGTGCTGCGCAACACCCGGCACGGAGCCAACGCGCGCGGCGCGGCGTCGGCCGCCGTCATGCGGGACAGCCTGCTGACGGCGTCGCCGCCGGCCGCGGCGACGGCCGCGAACGGCGCGGTATCGCCGGCTGCGGCGTTCTGACCGTACCCGTCGGACGGTCACCGGCGTCGGCGCCCCTGCGATCCGTTTCCCGACCGGGAGACGGAACGCGGCCGGGTGGCAGGCGTTTTGTCGGGCGGATCAGGCCGATCGCCGGCCGCAAGGGCGACGACAGCAAGGGCGACGACAGCAAGGGCGACGGCCGGAGCCCGCCGCGGCGCCGGCTCACGGCGACTGGCCGCGGCGGAAGGCGCGGCGGTCAATGGCCCCGGCGAGAAGAGGCGCAGCGATGAAGATCAGCGAGATCATGAGCACCGACGTGGCGGTGATCCGACCCAGGCACACGGTGGCGCAGGCCGCGGCGGCGATGGAGGAGCAGAAGGTCGGCATCCTGCCGGTGGTGAGCCACGACGATCGTTTGCTGGGCCTGGTCACCGACCGGGACATCACCATCCGCTGCGACGCCTACGGGAAGGATCCCAACATCGTCACAGTCGAGGACATCATGTCCGACCATGTCGTCTTTTGTTACGCGAACGACGACGTCCTTGAGGCCGGCAGGACCATGGCCCAGCATCACATCCGCCGGTTGCCGGTGCTCGATCGGGTCGAGCCGGGGCTGGTCGGGCTGGTCTCGGTCGACGATCTGGCCGGCATCTCCTCCGAGCTCGACGAGGTGGTCGACCGGATCCTGCAGGAGGCCGTCGACGGCGCATGATTTCTTCCGCGATGGCGGGATGCCGGGGCGCCTGCGGGCGCCCTTTTCGTGGCGGCTCTCGACGCGGCCAGTTGTGGTCACGGTAGCGCTCCTTCAGCGCCGAGCCGATGAGCGGACCTGTCGGCTCGGGGCTCGCGGGCGTCATGCTGACGCACCGTCGTCGAGCGGCTTGCGCCAAAAGCGGGATCGGCCTTTTTGTGAGACAATCATGAGGATGCATACCATAAGATGATTCGTCAGTTGATGGTAGGGCAATGCTTTGTCACTCGGCGACAAGCTCAATCTTCTGCTTGGGATTGAGTCTTGGGCTTGGGATCAATGACTGATCCGATATTTGCAGGCATGCATAGTCCATTACCGCCAGGCAGAAGATTGAGGTTGCCCGGGAAGGCTTTCCGCGTTTATCCTTATGGGGCATGGGGTTAATAAGACCCACTCGCGCCAGAAGCGAGCGTCGAAGGACGACGGCAGAGTTGGTGGAGGATTGGCGTGGCGGCAGAGGCGAGGAGCCTGGAGGGAGAGGTGCGCGCGCTTCGGCGCTACGCCTTTGCCCTGCTCGGCTCGCAGGAGCGCGGCGACGCGCTGGTTGTCGAGACGCTCCGGCACTGGTCGGCGAGGCCGGCGACCCATCCGTGTCTTCCGCATCACGAGCTGTTTCGGAAGCTGAACGAGCTGTCGGCCGGCGCGGAGCCGGATGCGGCAGGGGCCGGCGGTGGCGCCGACCCTGCGGTGGAGCGGGCCGATGCGGCATCGATGCCGGCCGCGGCCGATGCCCACCCCGGCTGCTGCTGCCAGGGAGGCGTCACCCCGGAACGGCCGGCGTCGCGTGAGACGGAAGGCCAGGGCGGGCGGAAGGAGCAGCTGCGCACCGCGGTGGCGGCGCTGCCGCAGCAGCTGCGAGCGGTGCTGCTGCTGAGCGCGGTCGAGGGGTTCGAGCAAGCCGAGGTCGCGTGGCAATTGGGCGTGCCGGCCGACCGGATCGATGCCCTGCTCGCCGAGGCGCATGACCGGGTCTGGCTGTTCTGGCGCCGCCGGCACAGCACCAGCGAGACAAGCCAGGCGACATAGCTTCGCGCCGCCGGGCGAGCCCCGGTGGCCACCGTTCGGATTGTCATGGAGAGCGGAGATGTCCCGCCGCGTGCATGTCGAATACTTGGTCGAGCCGGTCTCCTCGCGCCATGGCAGATATTGGACGGTCGCGTATGGCGGCCTCCAGCACGGCGACTTCGCCAACCAGGGCGAAGCGCTGACCTCGGCCCTGCACGACGCGGACCATGTCGGGCGCATGGGCCACGAGGTCGATGTGACGGTGCTCACGCTCGCCGGCACCGTCCAGGACCGCTGGCGCTACGACCCGGCCTCACAGCGCATGCAGCCCCAGGGCCGCGCGGCCTGAAGCCGCCGAGCCGGCGCATGGCTCGTCGGCTCGGCTGGAGGCGCGCCCGCCAATGCACCGCCGGGCTCCTGCGGAGGCGTGCGAAGCGCGCCGGGCCCGCCCGCGCGATGGTTCAGAAGTCGGCCCGGATTCACGTCGATACATGAGCGGCGACGTCCCCAAGGGCGTGCGCTGCCATCCGGGATGGGCCGCGCGACCTGCGGTGGGGACGCGCCGGGCCGGGGTCGCCGGTTTCCCGACGTTCCGCGAGCCGGGAGGGGGCATGGGCCCGACCTCCTGCACCGGGCCGTGGACGGCGGGGGCTGCCATCAAAACCCTTGCCAGCGGCCGGAGGCTCGGCCAGCATGCCCGCAATAATCGAACAGCCGGGCGGCGGATCGCGCCGGCCCGGCGGCTCTGCGGGAGGATCTGTCCATGTCGCGCGCCATCCGGGCGGCCGCTGCCGCCACCGCCATCGCGGCCGTCACCCTGAGCGTGCCGTCCGCCCGGGCCCAGCAGGCGGAGGTACTGCACTACTGGACCTCGGGCGGCGAGGCGCGCGCGGTCGCCGCGCTGCAGGAAGAGTTCGAGGCGGCCGGCGGCACCTGGATCGACGCGCCCGTCGCCGGCGGCGGCGGCGACGCGCAGGCCACCGTGCTGCGCTCGCGGGTGCTGGCCGGCGACCCGCCTACCGCCGTGCAGATCAAGGGACCGAACATCCGCGACTGGGCCGCCGAGGGCGCGCTCGCCAGCCTCGACGCCGTGGCCGACGAGGAGAACTGGGACGCCATCCTGCCGCCGCTGCTGCGCGACATCGTCACCTATGAGGGCGCGTACGTTGCCGTGCCGGTCAACATCCACCGGGTCAACTGGTTGTGGGTCAACCCCGACCTGCTGGCCGAGGTGGACCGCCAGGTGCCGCTGACCTGGGACGACTTCAACGCCACCGCCGAGGCGCTGCAGGAGGCCGGCATCACACCGCTGGCCCATGGCGGCCAGCCCTGGCAGGACGCCACCCTGTTCGAGGCCGTGGTGCTCGGCCTGGGCGGGCCCGACTTCTATCGGCAGGCCCTGGTCGAGCTCGATCCGGAGGCGCTCGACAGCGACACCATGGTGGCGGTGTTCGAGCAGATGCGCCGGCTCCGGGGCTTTGTCGATCCCGGCTTCCCCGGCCGTGACTGGAACCTGGCCACCGCCATGGTGATGAACGGCGAGGCCGCCATGCAGATCATGGGCGACTGGGCCAAGGGCGAGTTCACCGCCGCCGGCCAGGAGCCGGGGGTGGACTATCTGTGCGTGCCGACGCCGGGAGAGGGCGGCTTCATCCTCAACTCCGACAGCTTCGCGTTCTTCGACGTCGAGGGCGAGGAGCGGGTCGCCGGTCAGCGGCTGCTGGCCAGCCTGATCCTGGGCGAGAGCTTCCAGGAGACCTTCAACGTCCTGAAGGGCTCGATCCCGGCGCGCAGCGACATGGGGCCCGAGGCCTTCGATCTGTGCGCCGCCCGTTCGATGGAGGACCGGGCGCTGGCCGTGGAGACCGACAGCCTGGTGCCGAGCATGGCCCACGAGATCGCCGTCGGCCGGGCCGTGCGAGGGGCCTTCCTTGACGTCGTTACCCAGCACTTCAACTCCGACATGAGCGCCGAGGCGGCGATCGACCTGTTGATCGAGGAGATTGAGCTGGCCCTGTAGGGGCTGCGCGGAGCCGGCCCGTCCGGTGGAGCCCGTCCGCCCGTGACCACCATGCTGCCGACCGGGGCGGCGGCTCGCCCGGCCCCCGGCCCAAGCGGGCTGCGCGCCTGGCTGGCCGGCAGCCTGCCCAAGCTGGTGGTGGCGCCGTCCTTCATCGCGGCGCTGGTCTTCTTCTACGGCTTCATCCTGTGGACCGTGGTCATCTCGCTCACCGGCTCGCGGATGCTGCCGAGCTACGAGATTGAGGGCTTCGGCAACTATCTCAGCATCTGGCGGCTTTCGCGCTGGGAGACGGCGGTCGAGAACCTCGCCATCTTCGGCGTGCTGTTCATCGGCCTGTCCATGGTCCTCGGCTGCCTGCTGGCGGTGCTGCTCGACCAGCGGATCCGCGCCGAGGGGGCGCTGCGCACCATCTACCTGTATCCGATGGCAATCTCCTACATCGTCACCGGGACCGCCTGGAAATGGCTGCTGGACCCTTCGATCGGCCTCGAGAAGGCGGTCCACGACCTGGGCTGGACCGGCTTTCGCTTCGGCTGGATCCACGACCCCGACATGGCGATCTACGCCGTGGTGATCGCCGCGGTCTGGCAGGCCTCCGGCTTCGTCATGGCCATGGTGCTGGCCGCCCTGCGCGGGGTGGATGACGAGATCATCAAGGCCGCGTGGCTCGACGGCGCCAGCCTGCCCGCGATCTACCGGCGCATCGTCATCCCGACCATCCGGCCGGTGTTCCTCGGCGCCTTCGTCATCCTCATGCACCTGGCGATCAAGACCTTCGACCTGGTCATGGCGCTGACCGCGGGCGGCCCTGGCACCGCCACCTCGCTGCCGGCCACCTTCATGTTCGACATGGCGTTCCAGCGCGACCGGTTGGACTACGCGGCGACCAGCGCCGTGCTGATGCTCGTCACCGTCGCGGCGATCATCGTGCCCTACCTCTACTCCGAGATCCGGGGCGGGCGCCGTGCCTAGCCTGCCTGGGCAGGGCCGCGCCGGCACCCCGGGCGCCCGCCTGGGCCGGCTGGCGCTATACGCGGCGCTGCTGCTGCTCGCCGCCTTCTATCTGACCCCGCTCCTGGTCATGCTCGCCACCTCGGTCAAGGACATCGAGGAGATCCGCGCGGGCTCGCTGCTGGCGCCGCCGCGCTCCATCAGCCTGGACGCCTGGGGCCACGCCTGGAGCGAGGCGTGCATCGGCGTCGAGTGCACCGGGCTCCGGCCCTACTTCATCAACTCGGTGGTCATGGTCATCCCGGGCGTGGCGCTGTCGACCCTGCTCGGCGCCCTGAACGGCTACGCGCTCACCAAGTGGCGCTTCCGCGGTGCCAACCTGATCTTCGGCCTGCTGCTGTTCGGCTCGTTCATCCCGTTCCAGGTGATCCTGCTGCCGATGTCACAGACCCTGGGGTTCCTCGGGCTGGCCGGCAGCGTCGCCGGGCTGGTGCTGGTGCACACGGTCTACGGGATCGCCTTCACCACCCTGTTCTTCCGCAACTACTACGTCACCCTGCCGGACGATCTGATCAAGGCGGCGACCATCGACGGCGCCGGCTTCTTCACCATCTTCCGGCGGGTCGTGCTGCCGCTGTCGCCGGCGATCGTCACGGTGACGGTGATCTGGCAGTTCACTCAGATCTGGAACGACTTCCTGTTCGGCGCCGCGTTCACCTCGGCCGGCGCCCAGCCGGTGACCGTGGCGCTCAACAACCTGGTCAACACGACGACGGGCGTGAAGCTCTACAACGTTGACATGGCGGCGGCGATCATCGCGGCGCTGCCGACGCTGGTCGTCTACATCGTCGCCGGCCGCTACTTCGTGCGCGGCCTGACCGCCGGCTCGGTCAAGGGGTAGAGGCGATGGCCTATCTGGAGGCGCGCGGCATCCACAAGCGCTTCGGCGAGACCGCGGTGCTGAAGGGCATCTCGCTGGCGCTCGAGCGCGGCGAGCTGCTGGTGCTGCTCGGCCCCTCGGGCTGCGGCAAGTCGACCCTGCTCAACATGATCGCCGGGCTCGACAGCATCACCGAGGGCGAGATCCGCATCGACGGCCGGGTGGTGAACGGCGTGCCGCCCAAGGACCGCGACATCGCCATGGTGTTCCAGTCCTACGCGCTCTATCCCAACATGACGGTCAAGAGGAACATCGCCTTCGGGCTGGAAATGCGCGGCGTGCCGCGGGCGGAGCGCGAGCGGCTGATCGACGCCACGGCCCGGCTGCTGCAGATCGACCAGCTGCTCGAGCGCAAGCCGGCGCAGCTCTCCGGCGGCCAGCGCCAGCGTGTCGCCATGGGCCGGGCGCTGGTGCGCGATCCCAAGATCTTCCTGTTCGACGAGCCGCTCAGCAACCTCGACGCCAAGCTGCGCGTCGACATGCGCACCGAGATCAAGAAGCTGCATCACCGGCTCGGCACCACCATCGTCTATGTCACCCACGACCAGATCGAGGCGATGACGCTGGCCACCCGCATCGCGGTGATGCGCGCCGGGGTGATCGAGCAGCTCGCCACGCCGCAGGAGGTCTACGAGCAGCCGGCCAACATGTATGTCGGCGGCTTCGTCGGCTCGCCGCCGATGAACTTCATCCCCGCCACGCTGGTCGGCCACGGCAACGGGCTGGCGGCGCGCTTCTGGCGGCAGGGCGACGGGGCGGCGGGGGCGGTCGAGCTGCCGCTGGCCGAGGCGTCGGAGCGGTTGGCGCCCTGGCTCGATCGGGACGTGGTGCTGGGCCTGAGGCCCGAGGCGCTGACCGGCTGGAGCGAGGCCGAGGCGTCGATCCGGCCGCACGCGCAATCCTTCGAGGCCCGGGTCGAGGTGCTGGAGCCGACCGGCGCCGACACCCTCACCTATGTCGAGCTCGGCGGCCGCACCGCGATCGCCCGGGTCAACCCGCGCCGCACCACAGCACCGGGCGAGACCATGCGCCTGATGGCCGACATGGCCCAGGCCTGCCTGTTCGACCCCGCGACCGAGCAGCGGATCTGAGGCCGGCGGCTTTGGGCCGGCGGCTTTTTAAAGTGCCCGGCATAGACGTCCCGCTTGGTGGTCACGTCGACGCCGCGCGTGCCGGGCGACAGCACCTCGCACACCCAGTCCGGCTCGACCGTGAACGCCACGCCCTTGGGCATCTGCGGCAGGGGCTCGCGGCGCCAGCCGGCGAGGTCGGGCACCAGCGTCGCCGTCGAGGTGCAGCTCCGGCTGGTCGAGGATCCACCAGCCGCCGGGCCCTTGGTGATCACAGTCGAAAGGTCCGCCGATCTTGCCGCCCAGGGCCGATGCCGCGCGCACATGGTGGGCCGCCGGCCGCCGGCCGCGGCTGCAGGCGCAGCGCGCCATTGATGATCTCGGCGATCATATGCGGCGGCGCGTCCAGCACGTCCTGGTCGATGGCGGGACGCCCGGTCACCACAGCGATACGGGACATCGCGACGATCCTCACGCTCTTGCCTGATCCCAAGGTGGGGTGTCATCGCTCATGTCATCAGCCGTCGACGAGCTTCCCACCAGAGCATGCCGGCCCGGCGGCAGCGAGGCCGTCAGGCGTGTTGCCAAAAGCGTTTGCGGCTTCAGTGCCACCTATTCCATTCGTCGGAGCGAGGGCAGGCCGATCGTCCGGCGCCCGTGGTCCCCGGTCGGCTACTGGAAGCCGCGATTGGCCGCGCCGATCATCGACGGGATCATCGCGTTGGGCAGGGTCTCGAGATACCGCGCGGCGAGCCCGTCGAGGCGCTCGTTCATTGCCGCCAGCCGGGCCGCCATCTCCAGATTGCGCGCCACCGTCGGGACGTGGGCGGGCGTCGGCGCGGCGCGGCGGACGTTGCTTTCGGTCTGCGCCCGGGCGGCCGGCGTCATCCGCGCCCAGACCGACCGAAGCACCGCCCAGCGCTCCTCGGCATTGGCGATCAGCCTTTGCTCGCCCTCGGTCAGACCGGGGAACGCCTGCGGCAGTTCCGCCTGAAGAGCGCCGCGGGCGGCCGGCGTCGCCGGCGGATGCCCGGCCATGCCGGCGATGAAGTCGTTGGCGGCGAACAGCGCGTCGATGGCGACGGCGGTCACGAGGCTCCGCCGCGTCGGGTCCGCCGCGACGACCGGGGCGTAGCGGTTCGCCACCTGCAGGACGGGAGAGGTGCCGCCGCCGGGCGAGAAGTGAAGATCGGTGCGGAGCTCCTGGCGCAGCCGCGCCCGGGCGACCTCGTCCGCCGCCCGCGTCCGCGCCAGCACCTGGCGGACCTGGCCGTAGATGCGGGCTTGCTCGGTCGGATCGGCCCGGAACATGGCGACCGCGCGCTCGGCCAGCCATTGCCGATCGGTGGACGAAAAGCTCTGTCCGGCCAGGAATTCGCCGAGCGCGATGCCGTCGGCGACCATGCCGCGGGTCAGCTGGCGGTTGCCGGCGCTGGCCAGCACCTCGGTGGCCGGCTGGGCCGTCGCCGGGGCGGGCGAGAGCAGGGCCGGCAGTGCCGGGAGCCACCCGGCCAGCGCGACCCAGAGGGCGAGCATCGGGATGCGGCGGGGCATCGGCCGGTCCTCTCCGCTTCGATCCGTCCGGCTTGAGGCGACCGAGGGCGCGTCGGGCCCGCCGGCCGGCTTGCGCCGCGAGCGGTAGAGCACCCGATCACCGCAGCGCACGGTGAGGGTGCCCAGTTCGCGGTCCTCGTCGACGACGTAGGCCTCGCCGGTGGCCGGGTCGCGCCGGGTGACCGCGCGGCCCTCGCGATGCGCGTCGATCGCCGCTTCCACCTGCTCTAGCTCCGGCATCTTCTCCGCAAGCCGCGCGCGCAGTCCGGACTGGCTGGCCATCAGCATCTCCCGCGCTCTTGGATGATCGCGATCTCGCGTTCGATTTCTGCGACCTCGGCGACCTCGGCATCGGTCAGCGCCCGGGCTTGCCGAGTCTCGAGCAGCGGCCGTCGGGCGTCCGGTTCATCGCCGTGCGATGGTCGAAGCCGGGCGCTACCGCCGTCGGCGCGCGCTTGGGCCAGATTGGCCTTGAACAGGACCTCCAGAGGGACCGACCTCCGCGGTCTCTCCGCGGCAGCGGCCGCGCCCGGTGCGATGATCGGTCCCGGCATGGCTGCCGCCTCCCCCTCTCGGTTGTCCCTTCGCTTGCCGAAACGAGCACCGGAAAAGGCCCTCACCTCGGCCCGTCACGGCGGAAGCGATTGGTGAGGGTGCGGGATGATGCCTGCTACCCCAGCGTGGCCTCCGCCGTCATGGCGGGCTTGCCGTCGGGGCCCTGGGCCTCGAGCGTGACCGTGTCGCCGTCGCGGGTGCCGACGGTGCGGAACGGCGCCAGGTCGAACAGCGGCGCCCGGCCGCGGAAGCTGAAGCCGACGGCCGGCCGGCCGGCGTTCAGGCGCACCAGCTCCATCAGCAGCGTGGCCGTCAGCGGCCCGTGCACGACCAGGCCCGGGTAGCCCTCCTCCTCCATGGCGTAGGGCCGGTCGTAATGGATCCGGTGCGCGTTGAAGGTGAGCGCGGAAAAGCGGAACAGCAGCACCGGGTCGGGCGTGATCATCCTCGACCAAGCGCCTTCGGCGACCGGCGGCAGCGGCGCCGGCAGCGGCGCCGGCACCGGATCGCCCGGCTCGCGGTAGACGATGTCCTGCTCCTCCTCCAGGCAGAGCGTGCCCTCCTGGAGGAACCGGTAGCGCACGGTGACGAAGACCAGCGGCCCGGTCTGCCCCTGCTTCTCGGAGACCTTGATCACCTCGCCCTCGCGCACCGCCGGCCGGCCCAGCGTGAGCGGCCTCTCGAGCCGCATGCGGCCGCCGGCGAACATGCGCCGCGGCAGCTCGACCGGCGGCAGGAAGCCGCCTTTCTGCGGGTGGCCGTCATGGCCGATCCGCGACTGCGGCGCGCGCGGCAGGAAGTAGAACCACTGCCAGGGCAGCGGCAGGGGGTCGCCGGCCCCGGGCGCGGTGTCCGGCACGTCGAGCGTCGCCGCCAGCGCCTCGGCCGGGATCGGCGCCAGCTCCTCCTCGCGCCGCTCGGTCGAGCCGATCCAGTCCTCGTAGCCTGCCATCCCCCTTGGCCCCCTATGCCTAGCCTCGATTAGCCTCGCTCACTCGACCGGCGTCGACCCGGCCACCAGCCCGTCATCATGCAGCCGGCCGATCTGGTGGCTGTCCATCCCGAGCACGGTCGCCAGCACCTCGTCGGTGTGCTCGCCCAGGAGCGGCGCGCGGGTGATTGGCACCCGCGGGCTGTTGCTGAACGCCAGCGGCGAGCCCGGCACCAGATAGCGGCCGATGCCCGGCTGGTCCACCTCCTCGAACATCGGATTCTCGGGCGAGCAGCGCCAATCCTCGTTCAGCATCTGGGTGAAGGTCTGGTACGGCCCCCAGCACACACCGGCCGGGTCGAGCTTGGCCCGGATCTCGTCCAGCGTATGCTCGAGGCACCAGGGCTCGAGCACCGCGGCGATCGCTTCGCGCGCCTTGAAGCGGTCGCCTTCCTTGTTCAGGTCGACACCGAGCAGCGGCTCGATCAGCTGGAAGCGCTCGGCGAGGCCGGTCGCCTGGCACAGCTGGCGCCACTGCCGCTGGGTGATGGCGACGACGTAGATGCGCCGGTCGTCCTTGGTGGCGAAGTCGCGGCCGAAGGCGCCGAAGAGATAGTTGCCGAAGGCGTGCCGCTTCTCGTGGTTGATCTGCACCTCGGCGATGTGGCCCAGATTGCCGACCATGGCCATGGCCACGTCGGACAGCGCGATCGACACGTACTGGCCGTCGCCGTGCAGCCGCCGGTGCCGCTCGGCCGAGACCATGCCGAGCGCCGCGGTGACCCCGGTGATGGCGTCCCAGGCCGGCAGCATGTGGTTGATCGGCCCGTGGTCGTGCGCGTTGCCGGTGGCGAACGGGATGCCGATGGCGCAGTTGACCGTGTAGTCGACCGCCGTGCTGCCGTCCGGGTTGCCGATCACGTTGACCATGATCAGGTCCGACCGGCGCTGCTTCAGCCGCTCGTAGTCGAGCCAGCCCGAGGCCGGGAAGTTGGTCAGGAACAGCCCGGCGTCGGGGCCAGGGGCGGTGACCAGGGCGGCCATCAGCTCCTGGCCCTCGGGCTTGCGGATGTCGACCGCGACCGAGCGCTTGCCCTTGTTGAGGCCGACCCAGTAGAGGCTGCGGCCTTCCCTGGTGGTCGGCCAACGCTTGCCGTCGAGGCCGCCGCCGATCGGGTCGAAGCGGATCACGTCGGCGCCGAGCTGCGCCAGGGTCATCCCGCCGAGCGGTGCGGCGACGAAGGCCGAGCCCTCGACGACGCGCAGGCCTTGCAGCATCCGGTTCATCGCGGTCCCCCCAAGATTCGAGGTCGAATGGGCGTTAAACGGATCGTTCGTACTACCAACGGCGGCGCCACGCCGATACACTCGATTGCGCAAGCGGAACAGCAGTATCAAGCCGGCCGCCGCCGACAAAGCGCCGCACGAAGCGCCCGGACCCGGAACGGCCGCCGGCCCTTGGGGGGAACGCCATGCCCGACGAAGCGCTCGTGACCACCTGCCTTCTTCCACCCTCCCGCCTCGCGTGGGGGAGGGGCGGGGCGGGAGCCCTTCCGCCGACGCCGGCCGCCGCCGCCGGAGCCCGGCCATGAGCGCCGCCGCGCCCGCGGCCGACGCGCCCCGCCCGCTCGACGGGCTGCGCGTCGTCGATGTCGGCACCTTCATCGCCGGGCCCTACGCCGCCTCGATCATGGCCGAGTTCGGCGCCGAGGTACTGAAGGTCGAGCACCCGGTGGCCGGCGACCCGTTCCGCCGCTTCGGCACGCCGACCGAGCGGGAGAACGCCACGCTCGCCTGGCTGAGCGAGGCGCGCAACAAGAAGTCGGTCACCATCAACCTGCGCGTGGCCGAGGGCGCGGAGCTGTTCCGTCGGCTGGTCGCCACGGCCGACGTGCTGATCGAGAACTTCCGCCCCGGCATGCTGGAGAGCTGGGGGCTGACGCCCGAGGCGCTGACCCGGGACAATCCGGGCCTGGTCATGCTGCGCGTCACCGGCTACGGCCAGACCGGCCCCTACCGCGACCGGCCCGGCTTCGCCCACCTGGCGCACGCCTTCGGCGGCCTGTCCTATCTCGCCGGCTTTCCCGGCCAGCCGCCGGTGGTGCCGGGCTCGAGCCCGCTCGGCGACTACATGTCGAGCCTGCTCGGCCTGATCGGCGTGCTCATCGCGCTGCGCCACCGCGAGGTCTCCGGCCGCGGCCAGATCGTCGACATCGGCATCTACGAGGCGGTGTTCCGCCAGCTGGACGAGCTGGCCGCCGCCTACGGGCTCGCCGGGCGGATCCGCCAGCGCGAGGGCGCAGGCACGGTGATCGCCTGCCCGCACGGCCATTTCGAGACCCGGGACGGCCACTGGGTCGCCATCGCCTGCACCAACGACAAGATGTTCGCGCGGCTCGCCGAGGACGCCATGGAGCGGCCGGAACTGGCCTCGACCGGGCTCTACGGCGTGCAGGCCAACCGGCTGGCGGCGCGCGAGGAGGTGACCCGGATCGTCGGCGACTGGACCCGCTCGCTCGACCGGGCCGAGCTGATGGCGAAATGCCTGGCCGCCGAGGTGCCGATCGGACCGCTCAACTCGATCGAGGACATCTTCAGCGACGAGCATTTCCAGGCGCGCGGCAACCTGGTGACCCGGCGCGAGGAGGACATCGGCGAGGTGGTGGTGCCGGGCGTGACGCCGCGCCTGTCGGCCACGCCGGGGCGCATCGACAGCCTCGGGCCCCGCTTCGGCGAGGCGACCCGGGCGGTGCTGGCCGAGCTGCTCGGCCTCACCGACCACGAGATCGAGCGCCTGCGCCGCGACATGGTGATCTAGGGCCGCCCGCCCGAGAGGAGACCCCGCCGATGCCTCAGCCCGCCCCCGCCCCGTTGCCGCTCGACGGCCTGCGCGTGATCGACGTCGCCACCTTCATCGCCGCGCCCTACGCCGCCGCCATCCTGGGCGAGTTCGGCGCCGAGGTGCTGAAGGTCGAGCACCCGGTGGGCGGCGATCCGTGCCGGCGCTTCGGCACCTGGACCCGCAGCCCCGATCGCTCGCTCGCCTGGCTGAGCGAGGCGCGCAACAAGAAGTCGGTCACGGTCGACCTGCGCTCGAAGGACGGCGCCGAGCTGTTCCGCCGCCTGGTCGCCGAGTCGGACGTGGTGTGCGAGAACTTCCGCCCCGGCACGCTCGAGAAATGGGGCCTGGGCTGGGAGGTGCTGAGGCAGGTCAACCCGCGCCTCGTGATGCTGCGGGTCTCCGGCTACGGGCAGGACGGGCCGTACCGCGACCGGCCCGGCTTCGCCCGCATCGCCCATGCCGTGGGCGGGCTCGCCTATCTGGCCGGCATGCCGCGCGAGGCGCCGGTCACCCCCGGCTCCACCACCCTCGGCGACTATCTGTCGGGGCTCTACGGCGCGGTCGGCGTGCTCATGGCGCTGCGGCACCGCGACCGCACCGGCGAGGGTCAGCACATCGACGCGGCGCTCTACGAATCGGTGTTCCGGGTGACCGACGAGCTGGCCCCGGCCTACGCCATGAGCGGCACGGTGCGCCAGCGCCAGGGCCCGCACAACGACATCGCCTGTCCCCTGGGCCATTTTCGCACCAAGGACGACAAGTGGATCGCGGTCGCCTGCACCACGGACAAGCTGTTCGCGCGCCTCACCGAGGCCATGGAGCGGCCGGAGCTGGCCTCGACCAGCGTCTACGGCGACCACCGCCGGCGCCTGGAGTCGCGCCACGACGTCAACGCCGTGGTGGCCAACTGGATCGGCGCGCTCGACCGCGAGACCATCCTCGAGCGCTGCCTGGCCGTCGGCGCTCCGGTGGCGCCCTTGAACGACATTGCCGACATCTTCGCCGACCGCCAGTTCCACGCCCGGCGCAACCTCGTGGCGGTGGACGACGACGAGCTGGGCGAGGTGGTGATCCTGCCCTCGGTCATGCCGCGCCTGTCGGAGACCCCGGGCAGCGTGCGCAGCCTCGGCCCCGCCCTGGGGCGGCACACGGACGAGGTGCTGCGCGAGGTCCTGGGCCTCGACGACGCCCGCCTCGCCGAGCTCCGGGAGAAGCGGGTGATCTGACGGAAGGATCGGGTTTTCTCCCGCGCCACCCCGGCAGGTCGCCGCCCCGATCGAGCTCCGGCTCGTCGAGGATCCACCGGCCGCCCGGACCCTGGTGATCGAAGTCGACCGGCTCGCCGATCTTGCCGCCCGGGGCCGACGCCGCGCGCCCATGGGGTCCTGCCCGCCGGCGCTGCAGGCGCAGCTCGCCCGCCACGATCTCGGCGATTCCGGCGGGGCGGCGCGTCCGGCACATCCTGCGGGCACATCCTGCGGGCACATCCTGCGGGCACATCCTGGCCGGCACCTCTTGGCCGGCACCTCTTGGCCGGCACCTCTTGG
>CAZTHL010000012.1:43247-57804 GCA_964613585.1 uncultured Mycobacteriaceae bacterium
GGGCACATCCTGGCCGGCACCTCTTGGCCGGCACCTCTTGGCCGGCACCTCTTGGTAGGTGGCGGGACGTCGGGTCTCCACAACGGCCTCGGTCACGGGCACCGCTCTCCCGGCGCTGGCCGCGCACGCGCAAGCCCACCCGACCGCCCGGCCGCGGTCACCCGCCGGCCGGGCGCCGCGACCACGCCCCGGGAGCCGCGCCAGAAGCCGCCGTCGGCGGCGCCCGACGCGCCCGGTCCCCGGCGCCCGCGGGGGTGCCGCCGTCACCCCGCCGGCCCGGCGTCAGCACGGCGGCTTGCCTGGGTGCGACCGTCATAGCCCCAGTCGGCGGCCGGGATCTCGCGCACCACCACATAGGTCGCCTCTGGCACGGGCCCGTGCTCGCGCCGGACGAGGGCCATCGCCGCCTCGATAAAGGCGGCCTTCTCCGCCGCGTCGTTGGTGCCGGCGGTGACCGTGGCCTCGAGATGCGCCGCGCGCGCCGGCGCGGCGGTGCCCACCCGCCACAGGCCGTCGGCCGCCGCCTCCACCAGCACCGCGGTCAGCTCCGGCTGCTTGCGCAGGATCCCGGCCATCAGGCTGCGCAGGCCGTCGGCGAGGCGTCCGGCGGCGTCGGCGGCGGGCGCAGGCGTCAGGGTCAGTCTCAGGAACGGCATGGCCGTCATCCTCCTCCGTCGGTCGGGCCGCGGCCGGCCGGCCGCTGGCGACTCCCGGATTAGCACGACGGTTCGTGCAGGAAGCTTGCATAGTCTGCGTCGGTTGCTTGACATTTTCTGCACGATGCCGGACCTGCCGACCGATCTGCTGCGCAGCTTCGTCGCCTTCGCGGAGGCGGGCGGGCTCGGCGGCGCCGCCGAGCGGGTCGGCCGCAGCCCTTCGGCGGTCAGCCTGCACCTGAAGCAGCTCGAGGCGCGCGCCGGCGTCGCGCTGGCGCGCAAGGCCGGGCGCACGCTGGCGCTGACCCCCGCTGGCCATCTGCTGCTGGCCCATGCGCGGCGCATCCTGGCCGAGAACGACGCGGCGCTGAGCGCCCTCGGGCGGATCGGGCGACCGGGCCCGGCGCGGCTCGGCATCGTGCAGGACTTCGCAGAGACCATCCTGCCCGGGATCATCGCCGCCCTGGTCGAGGCGATGCCGGAGATCGACCTGCGCCTGCGCATCGGCAGCTCGGCCGAGCTGGTGCAGGCGCTGGGCGCGGACGCCGTCGACACCGTCGTGGTGGTCGCCGCGGCCGGCGGCCCTGCGCCGGCGCGGCAGGAGCCGATGGTCTGGCTCGGCCGGGCCGGGCTGTCGGCGCGGCCGATCCTGCCGCTTGCCATGGTGTCGCGGCCGTGCCCGTTCTGGACGGCCGCGGCGGCGGCGCTGGCGGCGGCCGGCCGGGACCACGCCGTGGCGCTGGAGACCCCAAGCCTCGCCGGCGTTCGCGCCGCGGCGGCGGCCGGCTTCGCGCTCGCCTGCCGCACGCCCCTGGCCGCCGGGCCGGGGCTGCCGGCGCTGGGGCCCGACAGCGGCCTGCCGGCGCTGCCGGAGATCGGCTACACCCTGCTCGCCCGGCCGCGCCCGGCCCCGGCGGCCCGGCTGCTCGGCGAGATCACCGGGGCCCGCCTGGCCGGGCCGGTCACCGCCGCGCCGCCGTCGTGAGCGCCCGCCCGCGTCCGGCCCGCGGTCAATGATGATGGCCGCGGCGGCGCAGCAGGAAGCGCCGGCCGCCGAAGCTGCCGCGCCGGCCCACGAAGGAGCGGCGGCCGACGAAGCCCGGACGACTGACGACGCGGGGCTCGACGAAGCGCGGCCCGGCGAACCGGGGCTGGACCGGCTGCAGCACGACGAAGCGGTTGCCGAAACGATCGACCAGGACCGTCTTGCGCTTGAGCACCGCACCGTCGTTGACCTCGTGCACCAGCGGCGCCGCCTCGGGCAGCGTCGGCGGAGCCACCGGCGCGGCCGTGCCGGCCTTGGCGGCCAGCACGACACCAAGGGCGGCGAGGGTGGCGAGAAGCGTGTCGAGGCGCATCGGCGTCATCTCCCTTTCCAGAACCTTGTGATCGCCGGCCGGGAGCGGTCGGCCAGCTTGTGCTCGTTTCTTTCCGTCCATCCGTCCCTGCAGGTGGCCGGCCTCGCGGCTCCGTTCCAATCACGCTCCGGCGCGATGGTTGCGAGCGCCACGCGATGTCCTATCGGAGCGATTGGGCGGTCTTAGTGCGGGTGCCATGGGCCGGCCAGGGCCCGGGAACCGAGCAATCCGCCGCAGTGCGCGTTTAGGCACCCGCGACGGCGACGGCCGCCGCGATACCTCGGTGCTCACGCGGTCAATACCGCACTTCACAACTCAGACATTGGAGACGAGCATGAGCGACTTCGCGATCATCTACGGGCTCGCCGCTTTCACCCTGCTGACCGTTCTGGTCGGCGGCTTCGTGCAGCTGCGCAACACCCGGCGCGCCATCCAGCGCGGCGACACCTCGAGCATGGGCGGCGGCGGCAGCCGCTGATCGGCGTCACGCACACCCGTCTGCGAAGCGCCCCGCCGGAACCGATCCCCGGCGGGGCGCTTTTTTTTTGGCGGGGGCCGCAGGGCCCGTCTTGCATGAAACCCGACGCCGAGGCGCGGTGTTGGGATGCGCACGGGGGCGAGCCCAGCCACATCGACGGGAGGATCTCGTGGCGGACTTTGCCATCATCTACGGCTTGGCCGGCGTCACCCTGCTCTTGGGCTTGGCGCTCGGCGTCGGCCAGCTGCGCAAGGCGCGTCGCGCCGCCAAGCGTGACGAGAAGTCGGCCCTGGCCGAGCACTACAGCCGCAAGGGCCAATAGCCGGACAAAGGCGGAGCGGCCGCGCGGGACCGCGGCCGGGAGCCGGGATGGCGCCCGGTCGGAGCGTTTCGCGCGGCCATCCGTTTGAGAAGCAGTCAGACGGCAGGACCGGGGGATTCGAATGACCGCCTACCCACGCGTCTTCGAGCGCACGCTGCAGGAATCCGAGATCTGGCTCAAGGAGCTGACCGGCACCGGCCCGATCACCGACCACCAGAAGGCGCTGGTCGCGCTGCGCGGGGTCCTTCATCACCTGCGCGACCGGCTGACCCCGGAGGAGGCGGTCCAGCTCGGCGCCCAGCTGCCGATCCTGATCCGCGGCTTCTACTATGAGGGATGGAAGCCCTCGGCCACGCCCGTCAAGGAGCGGCACGCCGGGGACTTCGTCGAGGGCGTGCGCGGCGAGCTCGCGGGCCATCCGGAGCTCGACCCGGACGAGGCCGTGCGCGCCGTGTTCAAGCTGCTGAACGAGCACGTCAGCCGCGGCGAGATCGAGGACGTGATCGGCATGCTGCCCAAGCCGGTGCAGCAATACTGGCCCGAGCGCTCCGCCTGACGCGGGCGTGCCGGGATGACACGATCCGTCATCGGCTCGAGTGGGAGGCCGTCCGCCAAGGCTCGAGTGGGAGGCCGCCCGCCAAGGCTCGAGTGGGCGCCTGCCCGCCAAGGCTCGAGTGGGAGCTCGGCCGCCAAGGCTCGAGTGGGAGCGTGCCTGCCAATGTCTGTCTCCCGGGGCGCGACCCGGGCGCGCTGTGCTTGCCCACGGACCGACCACCTCGACCACCTCGGCGTGCCGGCCTGGAACGAGGGCACGCCGCCTGAGCTGCGCGTCCCACGCTGCGCGTCCCACGGGGACCGGTATCGACACCGGGCTTACCGGGACGGCGCGACCCCGTAATGCCCGTGCAAACGCGCCTCGTAGGCCTGGTCGACGTAGATGCTCGGGTCGTAGTCCGGGGCCTCCTCGATCTGCGTGCGGGAGACGTGGAACACGATCCGGCGGGTGTCCCACTCGAATCGCTCGACCCAGCGCGGCGACAGGATCACCTGGCGGGCCGGGGGCCAGCGCGCGGTGCTCACGACCAGATAGCGCAGCATCCAGTCCCGATCGTCGATCAGCACGTCGTCGAGCCGGCCGATGGCGCCATCGTTCGCCTCGATCGCGTAGTCGAGCACCTCGCCGGCGCTGCGCAGGTGCGGATCGCCCTCCGAGACCTCCTGCTCGAAGCGCTCCTCCACCTCGCGCGCGGTCGCCGGATCCGTGATCGGCACCCCGGCCGGGGTGCCAGCGGCCGGCACCGTGTAGGACGCCCACCAGGCCGGCCACCCGTAATGCCGGGTCAGCGCCAGCTCGTGGCGGCGGCTGACCGGTTGATCGGCCTCGAGCGACGGCGCGTCCTCGATCTGCTGCCGGGTCAGATCGATCGGCAGCGCGTGCCCGGCGGGATCGGGTCGGTGGAGCGATGCCGGCGCGATCAGCACCGGGCGCCCGAACCAGCGGCGCGTGTCGGCCACCACGTAGCGCACGCCCCAGTGCTGATCATCGAACAGGACATCCTCGACCTTGCCCAGGGTCTCGTCGGTGGCGCGCAGCGACAATCCGCGCAGCGCGTTGAGCGTCCAATGCATGCCGGAAGCCCATCCCTCTCGCGGTCCTCGATCTCTCCTCGAAGCCCAACGAGCGCGACGGAAGCGGGTTCCGCCCGGCACCGGGCGGCAGGGCGCGGGCGGCCACCGGCGCGGACGGGCGCGACCGGCCGTCACGGGAACCGATCCCCGATCCCGCGCGTCTCGTAGATCACCTCGGAAGGCGGCGCGGGGATCGTCCGCGGCCGCCCTGACCGTGAGCTCAAGGAGCGTCCTCATGTTCGGCCGACGCTATACGCTGTTCCGGCTGTTCGGCTTCCGGATCGGCGTCGACCTGTCCTGGGTGCTGCTGGCCGTCCTGATCACCTGGAGCTTGGCCGCCGGCTTCTTCCCGGCGCAGTTCCCGGATCAGAGCCAGGCCGTCTACTGGTCGATGGGCCTGATCGGCGCCATCGGGCTGTTCGGCTCTATCATCTTCCACGAGCTGGCGCACGCGCTCACGGCGCGGCGCTACGGCCTGGAGATGGGCGGCATCACCCTGTTCCTGTTCGGCGGGGTCGCCGAGATGACCCAGGAGCCCAACTCGCCGCGCGCCGAGTTCGTCGTCGCCATCGCCGGGCCGATCGCCAGCTTCATCCTGGCCGGCGTGCTCTGGGGCCTGCACAGCGTGGCCCTGGCGCTCGGCTGGCCGGCCGTCGTCGTCGGCGTGATCGTCTATCTCGGCATCATCAACTTCATCCTGGCCGCCTTCAACCTGATCCCGGCCTTCCCGCTCGACGGCGGGCGCATGCTGCGCGCCGTGCTCTGGGGCTGGAAGGGTGATTTGCGCTACGCCAGCCGCATCGCCTCCGGCTTCGGCAGCGCCTTCGGCATCCTCCTCATCGTGCTCGGCGTCCTCAACGTGGTCACCGGCAACTTCATCGGCGGCATGTGGTGGTTCCTGATCGGGTTGTTCCTGCGCGGCATCGCCGGAGCGTCCTATCAGCAGACCCTGACCCGCGAGGCCTTGCGCGGCGAGCCGGTGAGCCGGGTCATGACCCGCGACCCGATCGCCGTTCCGACCGGCATCAACCTGGCAAGGCTGACCGACGACTACTTCTACCGCCACTACTTCAAGACCTTCCCGGTGGTCGACGGGGACGGCAGGGTCGCCGGCTGCATCTCGATCAAGCAGCTGGGCGGGGTGCCGCGCGAGGACTGGGACCGGGTCACCGTCGGCGAGATCATGGCGTCCTGCGGCGACGACAACACCGTGCGCCCGGACATGGACGCCATGGACGCCATGACCCGGATGCGCAGCCGCAACCAGAGCCGGCTGCTGGTGGTGGATCGGGAGCGCCTCGTCGGCATCCTGTCGCAGAGCGATCTCATGCGCTTCCTCAACATCAAGCTCGAGCTCGACGAGGGTCCGGCGGGCGAGCGGCAGTCCCAGCCCAAGCCTCAGCCGCAGCCGGCCGAGCGGCGCGCGGAGCCCGGTCCCGCCGGCGGCCACCGGCACGCCCACGGCTAGCGCGCGAGCGCCGCGAGCGCCGGACAGCACAGGGGCGCCGTCCACCGGGCGGCGCCCCGTCCGCGTGCTCGGGCCGGACGCGCGTCGACGTGGCCCGTAAGGAAAGCCGGGCGAGCCGATTCCGACGAGCCCGTGCCATCGCCAGCGCACGGCCTCGGCCCTGCGGCGACGGCCCGCCCGGCGGGCGCGGCGGCGGGCGGGCGGCTCGGCTCCGGTGCCGCGGTCACGCCTCGATCCGCTCGGCATGGGCGCGGGCGTCGTCGATCAGGGCGGGCACCAGCGGGTTCGGATAGCGGCGCGTCAGGGTGATCGCGTAGAAGCTCTCGGTGATCTCCGGGATGCGGCAGCGCTCGACCAGCTCGCCGCTGCGCAGTTCGTCCCGCACCACCACCGGCGGCACCAGGGTGACCCCGTTGCTGTCGCGCGCCAGCAGCCGCAGCATGGCCATGTCGTCGACCTCGGCCAGGATGGTCGGCCGGATCCCGGCCTGCTCCATCAGCCGGTCGAAGGCCAGGCGCATGTCGCTGGCCAGGCTCGGCAGCAGCACCGGCACCTCGCGCAGGTCCTCCGGGAAGCGGAAGCCCGCGCGGTCGACCGTCGGCGGCCCGACCAGGCTGACCGGCTGCTCGTGCAGCAGCAGGCTGTGCCACGCCGTCGTGGCGTCGCGCAGGGCCGGCTGGTTGGCCAGCACCAGATCGAGCGAATGCGCCTCCAGCTGCGCCAGCAGCTCGGCCATCGCGCCCGAGCGCACCACCAGGTGCACGTCCCGCCGCCCGACCAGCGGTGTCAGCAGCGCCAGCTGAAAGTTGCGCGACAAGGTGGTGATCGCGCCGATCCGCAGCACGCGCCGGCCGATTCCGGCCTTGCTGCGCAGCGTCGCCTGCAGCTCGTCACCGGCCTGGAAGATCGTTTCGGCATAGTCGAGCGCGATCCGGCCGGCCTCGGTCAGCTTGAGGCCACGGCCCTGGCGCTCGAACAGGTCATGGCCGAGCTGCTCCTCCAGCTTGCGAACCTGGACGGAGAGCGCCGATTGCGAGACGTTCAGCCGGGCAGCCGCCTGGGTCAGGTTTCCCTCCCGCGCGATTGCCAAAAAATAATGCAAATGATGATAGTTCAGCCCGGCCATTCAACACTTTTACAGAAGCGAACGGACTTTTTCAATCTTTGAATTTTAAAGAATGCACAACGGTAGTTACGTCTTTGCTAATTCACGTTTGGAGGAGGCAATGACCACATTCGCTCCCTGGATTGTCGGACTGGCTCCGATCGTCCTGCTGCTCGTCGGCCTGGTGCCTTCGGCGCAGGCCGATCGCAGCCCGTTGGGGATGGTGCGCGCCGCCCGCGTCGCGGCGGCCTGCGCCCTGGCGGCCGCCGTGGCGGCGGTGGCCTTCTACTTCAGCGCCGGGCTCGGCGGGCCGGCCGCCACCGCCTTCGTCGGCGCCGGCGGCATCGGCATAAGCATCTACGTCGATGCCTTGTCAGCGGTGATGGCGCTGCTCGTGGCCTTCGTCGGCCTCATCGTCGTCGCCTACAGCCGCAACTATCTGGACGGGGATGCCGGCCAGGGGCACTTCTTCAAGTGGCTGTGCCTGACCCTGGCGGCGGTGCTCACGCTGATCATCTCGGGCAACCTGCTCCAGTTCGTGCTGGCCTGGATCGCCACCAGCCTGTGCCTGCATCAGCTGCTGGTGTTCTACGCCGAGCGGCGCAACGCCCAGCTCGCCGCCCGCAAGAAGTTCCTGACCAGCCGGCTCGGCGACGTCTGCCTGATTGTCGCCATGGCGCTCATCTTCAGCCTGTTCGGGACGCTCGACTTCGCCACCGTGTTCGCCGAGGCGGAGGCGCTGCGCGGCGAGCCCATGCCGGCGACGGTGCATTGGATCGCCGTCCTGGTGGTGGCCGGCGCGCTCCTCAAGTCGGCCCAGTTTCCGTTCCACGGCTGGCTGACCGAGGTGATGGAGACGCCGACCCCGGTCTCGGCGCTGCTCCATGCCGGGATCATCAACGCCGGCGGCTTCCTGGTCCTGCGCTTCAGCGACGTCGTCGCCCTGTCGCTGCCGGCCCTGGAGATCCTGGCCGTCGTCGGCGGCGTCACCGCCCTGTTCGGCGCCGTGGTCATGCTGACCCAGACCAGCGTCAAGGTCTCGCTCGCCTGGTCGACCGTCGCGCAGATGGGCTTCATGATGCTGCAATGCGGCCTCGGCGCGTTCTCCGCGGCGCTGCTGCACATCGTGGCGCACTCGCTGTACAAGGCGCACGCCTTCCTGTCCTCGGGCAGCGTCATCGACCTCGCCCGCGCCTCCTGGGTGCCGAGCCCCGGGGGCAAGCCGCACCCGGCGCGCCTGGCGCTGGCGCTGGCCGGCGCGGTGGCGGTCACCTGGGCCGTCAGCACCCTGTTCCAGGCCACCTTCCAGGACAAGCCCGGCGTCTTCGTGCTCGGCGCCGTCCTGGCCATGGGCGTCACTCACTTGGTCGCCAACGCCATCGACGAGCGGCCGAGCGCCTTCGTCATCGGCCGGGGCGTGGCGCTCGCGGCCGGGGTCGCCGTCCTCTACTTCGCGCTCCAGGCCGGGGCCGGCGCCCTGCTGGCCAACGCCGTGCCCGAGACGCAGGCGCTGCGCGGTGTCGTCGACCTGATCCTGGTCGCCGTGGTGATCCTCGGCTTCGGCGCCGTCACGGTGCTGCAGATCACCATGGCGCGGCGCGCCGGTGATCCGGGCTGGCAGCGCCTCTACGTGCACCTCTTCAACGGCCTTTACGTCAACGCCTACAGCAACCGTCTGGTCCAGCGGCTGTGGCCGCTCGGCGCCACGCCGGCCGCCAAGGGAGCCGAATAATGAAGCAGAAGACGACAGACGCGACCGGGCCGATGGCAGCCGGGACGGCCGATCCTTTCCTGGCCGATGCCGGGGGCACCGGGGGTGGCGTCACCCCCTTCTCCCGGGAAGGGCTCGAGGCGAGCGTCGCCAGGGCGTCCAGGCGCATCGCGCCGGTCTGGCCGCTCCAGCACTTCGTCGCGGTCAACCCGTTCCTCGGCATCACCGAGCAGCGTTTCGAGGAGGCCGCGGCGACCCTGCGGCGGGTCTGCGGCGCCGACACGCTGATGCCCCGGCGCTACTACCGGGACCTGATCGAGCAGGGCCGGATCCTCGACGACGACCTCGAGCAGGCGCTCAAGGCGGCGCCCAAGGGGGCCGACCTGCCCCACACCGTGGCCGGCCTGAAGTCGGCGCTCGCCCAGGATCCGGCCGAGGCCGGGGCCGGGGTGGTGACGGTGGCCGACACCCTCGACCGTGTCCGCGGCGGCACCCGCGCCGGCCTGGTGGTCGAGGAGGTCTCGAAATGGTGCGCCGCCTATTGGGACGAGGGCCAGGCGGCGTGGCGCATGCCCTGGCGCGGCAGCCGCCCGTTCCCGGCCTGGCTCGCCGCGGCGCGCCACGACCATACGCCGGAGGTGATGGGTGTCACCGGCTTCCGCTCGACCATGGACCGGCTGCCGGAGGACCCGGTCGACGCCATCGAGATGGTCGTGCGCACCCTCGGGCTGCCGGCGGCGGTGGTCGATGACTATCTGCACCGCAACTTGTTCACGGTGAGCGGCTGGGCGGCGTACGCCCGGTACGTCACCTGGAACAAGGAGCTGTACGGCGAGCCGGACGACACCGTGGTCCATGTGCTGGCGATCCGCCTGGCCTGGGACTACGCCTTCTTCGTGCTCAACACCGATACGGCGTTCCGCACGGCCTGGGCCCAGGACGTGGCGGCCATGGCCGAGGCCGACCGGCGCATCGACCGCGACCTGTCGGTCGACGCGGTGCTCCAGACGGCCTTCGACGCGGCGACCCAGCGCGGCTTCATCGCCAAGCTGGTCGAGCGGAAGCCGGCGGCGCCGGCGAGCCTGCCGCGCAAGCCGCTGCAGGCGGCCTTCTGCATCGACGTCCGCTCGGAGGTGTTCCGGCGCGCGCTGGAGACGGTGGCGCCGGAGGCGGAGACCATCGGCTTTGCCGGCTTCTTCGGCTTTCCGCTCGAGTTCATCCCGATCGGCCATGAGCGCGGCGGCGCCCAGTGTCCGGTGCTGCTGACGCCCAAGTTCGTGGTGCGCGAGACGGTGGCCGGGGCCAGCGCCGAGGAGCGGACCGAGATCCTCGGCCTGCGCCTGCTGCGCCGGCGCGCGGCCAAGGCGTGGAAGTCGTTCAAGAGCTCGGCGGTCTCCTCGTTCGTCTTTGTCGAGACCATCGGGCTGGCCTTCGCCGCCAAGCTGGCCAGCGACACCGCGGGCATGACGCGGACCGTCAGCCACCCGCTGACCGACGGCCTCGACCGGGACGTGCTGCAGCGGGTCGGCCCCGATCTCGAGCGGCAGGTGGTCGACGGCCGCGCCACCGGCTTCAGCGACGAGGAGCGGGTCGACATGGCGGCGGCGGTGCTCGGCGCCATGTCGATGACCGGCGACTTCGGCCGCCTGGTCATGCTGGCCGGGCACGGCAGCACCACCGTCAACAACCCGCATGCCTCGGGCCTCGACTGCGGCGCCTGCGGCGGCCACACCGGCGAGGCCAATGCCCGGGTGGCGGCGGCGATCCTGAACGACGCCCGGGTCCGCAAGGGCTTGGCGGAGCGCGGGATCATGGTCTCCGACGAGACCTGGTTCCTCGGCTGCCTGCACGACACCACCACGGACGAGATCACCCTCTACGACCGTGAGGCCGTGCCGGCGTCGCACCAGCAGGACCTGAAGCGGCTCGACTCCTGGCTGAAGCAGGCCTCGGCCCTGGCCCGGGCCGAGCGGGCGGCGCTGCTCGGCGTCGATCCGGAGAGCGGGCTGACGGTCGACGCCCAGGTGATCGGGCGCAGTCGCGACTGGTCGCAGGTGCGCCCGGAGTGGGGGCTGGCCGGCAACGCCGCGTTCATCGCCGCCCCGCGCGAGCGGACCCGCGGCGTCGACCTGGGCGGCCGCTCGTTCCTGCACAGCTACGACTGGCGGCAGGACCAGGGCTTCGGCGTGCTGGAGCTGATCATGACGGCGCCCATGGTGGTCGCCAGCTGGATCAATCTCCAGTACTACGGCTCGACCGTGGACAACAAGGCGTACGGTTGCGGCAACAAGGTGCTGCACAACGTCGTCGGCACGCTGGGCGTGCTCGAGGGCAACGGCGGCGACCTGCGCGTCGGCCTGCCCTGGCAGTCGATCCATGACGGCCAGCGCCTGATCCACGAGCCGCTGCGGCTCAACGTGTTCATCGAGGCGCCGATCGAGCCGATGGACGCGATCCTCGAGAAGCACGCGAACGTGCGCGAGCTGGTCGACAACCGCTGGCTCTACCTGTTCGCCATCGCCGAGGAGGGCCGCCGCATCCTGCGCTACGACGGCGTCGGCCGCTGGGTGCCGGCCGGCGGCGAGCCGCCGGCCGAGCCGCGGCCGCGCCTGGTGACGACGCGGGAGACCGAGCCGGCGTAAGGCGGGCCGCGCCTGGGGGACGGGCGCGGGGAACGGGCGCGGGGGACGGGCGGGCCAGCTCCGGCTGGGCTCGGCCGTCCCCCGCCGGCCATGGGCAGGGAAGCCCGCCCTTCGCTCGCCGTGACGACGGCATCGAACCGAGCGGCTCCCGGATGACCGACGTCGGCGGCGCGTCGGTATCGTCTCGTCGGCTCGTCGGCTGTTGCGTCAGGGCGCGGGAACGTCCGCCCCGGGCGCCGGTTCGAGGGCGGTCAGAGGAGGCCGCCATGCCCTGCGAGCGCAACAGCGATCTGCCGAGGACCGTGACCGGCGTCCCGCGGAGCACGCCTGGAACATCTACCGCGCCGCCTTCAAAGCCGCCTGGGAGCGCTGCAACGACCCGGAGAGCCGGCCCGGCGTGTCCGGCCATGAGGAGACCGCAGACGGTCGCCTGGAGCGCGGCCGAGCGGCAATACGGGGCAGCAATACGGGGCAGCAATACGGGAAGGACCGGCATGGCAACCGGGTGCGAAAGCAGCGCTCCCGTGGACGATCCGATCTGGTGTGACAGATGGTCGTCCCGCTTTTCGTCGGCGCGTTGTGCCGCCGGGCGCCGGGCATCCATGCCGCGGCCGCGGCCGGCGGGAGGCGGCGTGCCACGGGGTCGGCAGCGGGACCCGCGCTGACGGCGGCCGGAACGCCTGAAGAGCGCCAAGCCACTGGCCTTGCGTGCACTTTCGCGGATCGAGGAGCCTCTGCCGATCGACCTGCGGCCAGGGAGGAGCCGGGACCTGACGGCTTCCGGAGCCGAATTATCGTGTAACGCTCTGGATAAATCGCTCGGGTCCGCACCTCTTTCTAGTAAAAATTACGCCGGAGTTCTCGGAGAGTCAGAGGATTTATTGGAGAAGAAGCCGGCTTGTGCCAATGTCGACGGGGAACCGGTGCTTTTCTTCAGGGTTCAGCGGGCGTCCGTTTCAGGATCAACTGCAGAGGAACAGGGAGACTGAACCATGGCGCAAGCACCCTCCGTCGCCGACATGACGCATGCTCTGAAGGGCATGAGCTACCCCGCCGACAAGGCGGCCCTGAAGAAGCACGCCCAGGGCAATGACGCGCCTGACGAGATCATCAGCGCGATCGACAACCTGCCCGAGGACGACTTCGGTACCATGGCCGACGTCATGCGCGCCTACGGCGAGGAAGACACGAGCAAGGTCAGCGGAAGCGAGCATGAGGCGGCGACCGAGGCGGCCCGCAAGGGCGGCAGCCAGTAGCCGCGGCGGCGGCGCTCCGGCGCCCGCCGCATGACCCACCGAGGCGAGGGACGGCTGCACGCCGGGATCGGCTTGGCGCGCCCGCGCCGGGCCGCTCCGGCCGGCCGTCCCCGTCCGTCGGTGCGGCCACGAGCGAGCATTCGTGGCCGGTGTACCGGTCAGCTCGAGAAGCGACCCTTCGAGTCGGTGGAGCCATTCTGTGCCCGCCCGGTGATCACCGGCAGCGCAGCGAGGCGATCCCGGCTTTCTGGTTCGCTGCAGCCCGAAACCAGGCTGCATGGCTCCGCTTCGCTCGCCTTGGCGAGAGGGACGGCGGCTGCGCAGGTCTTGAACGACCGGCGTCGGCGGGCGCAAGGGCTCCACCTCCCCGAGCCTTTTCGAGCCGCGGCGGACGGCCGAGAAGGCGCAGACGGCGGTCGTCCAGGAGGCCTGCATCCAAGGTATCTCGACCCGCCCGGGATCGACGATCCGGTCGAGACGCTCGGCCTGTCCGGCGCCTCCAGGAGCCGGGTCAGCCGGCTCTGCGCCGAGATCGACGATCGGGTGACCGCCTTTCTCGAGCGGCCGATCGCGGGCGATTGGCCTCATCTCCGGGCCTGATCCTGAGAGGGGAGGCAATCTGCCTCAAGATCAACGGTCAGGGCCGGAACGTCTCGCGCGCGGGTGACTGTCGCGGTCGGCGTCAACGGCAACGGTCGGCGCGAGGTCCAGGCCGGCCTGTCCGAGGCCGAGCCGTTCCGGACCGGGTTCCCGCTCCCGGCTCGTCCATCGCCGGGTCGTCGAGGTCGGGGCGGGCGACGAAGGGGAATCGCTTCAGGTGGACGGTGGCTGATTTTGGATGAGGCTGGCGAGGTGGTCAGAGGTGAGGCATGTCGGCTTTCGCCGGTTCTTGAGGCTGTGCTTGTCGTTCGGTTGGTGGATGAGGTTCATGGCCATGTGCTTGACGACAGCCATGGCGTGGGGTCCGTGGCCGGACCGCAGGCGGGCGAGATCGTTGTGGAAGACGACGTCGAGCACCCGGTGCAATCGGTTTTCGATGCCCCGGTGGGGGCGCACGGCGGCGGCAAGCGCTTTGGGATCGAGCTTGGCCGAGACCAGGAAGTAGCGCCTTCCGCGCCTTGTCTGTCCGGCGTGCTCGACGGTGTCCCCCATGGCGATGGCGCTGAGGGCGGGAAGGTCCGTTCGTCGGGGAAGCACCGGTCGGACGGGAGCCGGTCGATCGAGTGATGGACGCGATGGTGGCGCCGTTCCAAGCGGCAGTGATCGGCATCGGAAGGGTCGAAGGTTCGGCAGGCCTCCTGGTTGGCGGGGTCGTCAAAGAAGGTCTCGACATCGGCCAACACGGCGGGCCGGTTGGCCTTCAAGGACAGCAGGTAGCGGCCGCCACCCTCGGTGATGGTCCCGGCGACGATCGCCCTGGTGGACGACGCCTTCGTCAAGCGTGTTGATTTGTCATATCCGCAAGTCAATGGCTTCCGTCATTGGCTCGCGACGGCGCGCCCGGGCGGCGCAAGGTTGGCGGGCGCGCCTCCGGCCGAGCCGACGAGGCGTCTCATCGGCTCGGCGGTCTCATCGGCTCGGCGGTAAGATTACGTTGCGGGGCTCGGCGATGGCCGGGCTCCCCCGCGGGTAGAGGCCATGGCGATGAACGAACTTGATCGCATCACGCAGCACCCCGACACAATGGGCGGCCGGCCGTGCGTCCGCGGCACTCGCGTCACGGTGGGCATGGTCGTCGGGCAGATCGGCGCCGGGCGCTCGGTCGAGGAACTGCTCGTCGACTGCCCGTACCTCACGCGGGAGGACATCGCTCAAGCCCTCCGCTCCGCTGCTTGGCGCGCCGAAGATCGTGAAATCGCACTGCCGACGGCATGACGTGTGGATCGGCGTGGAATAGGGACCCCGTGACGGGGTGATCGGCGTCCAATGGGG
>CAZTHL010000013.1:0-57383 GCA_964613585.1 uncultured Mycobacteriaceae bacterium
CACCGGGGAACGCATCGACGCCGCAGCTCTTACACCACGCTACGGGGCACGATCGAGTGACGCGGAATCGGCACCGGTCCACTCCCCCGTTCGTCCACCCTTTGCATGCTGTCGTTGGGCCGGGCCGGGGAGCGGCCGGCGATGCCCCTTGAGGCGGAAAGGTGTCAGGCGTCGGCAGCGCGTCGAGCCGCGGACAAAGGGCTCGCCTGTCCGACCCTGTGCCGCCCCTGCCCCACGGCGGGCTCGCCGCCGTCGCCGAATCCGCTGTCGAGCCGCAATGGCCGGGCCGCAATGGCCGGGCCGCGACCCGGCCGGCCGACAGCGCAGCGGTGACCGTGCCGACCCGGCCAACCATCAGGGGCCAACCATCAGGCGCCGACCATCAGGGGCCGACCATCAGAAATCGCCGCTCCGCGCTTGGCGTCGGCACACCTCCGGCTGAGGATCGTTGGAGTCACATCATCGGCACGCCGGCGCCCGGCCTTGAGATGACGATCTTTTCTGTTCCGCTTCCGCGCCACGGCAAAAGAAGCAGGATGCAAGCGAAAACGTGGCCAGGCCATAACAAATAAGCAAGCCGGGCCATTTTCGAGATGCCGGCCGATGCAGTCTTTTCGATATTTTTGACATGGATAGTAGTAACAAATAATGAAAGATTAAGCCGGGCCGATTCACGCCAATTTAAGGTCACTGGCGCAGTCTGGGCTGAACTTCCCTCAGGCTGAGGAGCGTTTGGCGATGACCCTGACGAAGGCGTCCGTCGAGACTTTGATCGACCTGGTCGAGAACAAGCTGAGCTGCATGGAAGTATGGGATCGTGACGATCGCCGGGAAGCAAACAAGCTGCAATCCTGCCTGGAAGAGCTTCAGGGAATCGACAAGAAGCCCTCCGGCGACAGCGATGACCTGAGCGACTCCGCGTCCCTCCGGCGCCGGCGCGGCCGCCGGCCCAAGTCCTCGCAGTTCGCCTACCCTGTGTAGGCCAGAGGACCGCCTCGCCGTCGCGAACAGCCCCGTCATTGCCCGCCTCCTGAAGCCAGGCGCATCGCCCGGCACCTCTCGCTGACGGGCGGACCCCCTGGACCGAGAGACCAGCGCCCGGTCCCGCGAGGACCGACCGGAGAAACACTCCACGGTCACGCCATGATGGCAAGCAACACGCGGCACTCGAGGTGCCCGGCTTGCTGCAAAGAGACGTCAACCCGGCCTGCGTCGCTGCGCTGGCAAGCGCGTCGTGGCTTCATGCCAGACAGCCGCCGAGGTCAGTCATCCAGGACGCTTCGCAGCCACCGCCGCCGGCGCCATGGCGAGCGAAGCGAAGCCATCCTGGCTGCCTTGTGGCCTCACAGCGAACCGGGAATGCTGGATCGCCGCGCTTCGCTCACGAAGACGATTGGGCGTGTACAGCCTCCCCAGCCCTGACGTGGCGTCATTTGGTACGCTCGCGGGCATCACGGGCCACGACGACTTGCGTGGCGTCCCCGGCACCAGCGACCTTCTCGGGCCGACGAGCCGAGGAGACGACTCGTCGGCTCGACGCGGGCGCGCTCGCCAACCGTGCCGCCGCCCGGGCGCGTCGTCCGGCGCCGGTGGCTGAAGCCGGTGGCTCGCGGGCATCAGCCGGCGAGTGCCTGGTCCAGGTCGGCCATCAGATCCTCGACGGCCTCACAGCCGATGGACAGCCGAAGCAGGTCCGGCGGCACCGTGCTGTCCGCACCTTCAATGGTCGCCCGATGCTCGATCAGGCTCTCGACGCCGCCCAGGGAGGTCGCCCGTACGAACAGGCGCGTGCGCCGGACCGCGGCCAGCGCCGCCTCGGCCCCGCCGCGCAGCCGGATCGACATCATGCCCCCGAAGCCGCCGTGCATCTGCCGGCGCGCCACCGCATGGCCCGGGAAGCTCTCCAGGCCGGGATAGAGCACCTCCTGCACCCGGTCATGCGCGTCCAGGTGGTGGGCGATCCGCCGGGCGCTGTCGCTCGCCGCCCGCACCCGGAGAAACAGGGTGCGCAGGCCGCGCAGCAAAAGCCAGGCCTCGAACGGGCCGAGGATGGCCCCGGCCAGGTATCGCAGTTCGCCGATGCGCGCCCACAGCGCGTCCTCGCGCGCCGTGATCACCACGCCGGCCACGACGTCGGTATGCCCGTTCAGGTACTTGGTTGCGGAATGCACCACGAGATCGGCGCCGTGCTCGATCGGCCGCGTCAGCACCGGGGTCGCCGAGGTGTTGTCGACGGCGAGCGTGGCTCCCGCGTCGCGGGCTATGGCGGCAGCCCCGGCCAGATCGGTGATCGACCAGACCGGGTTCGCCGGGGTCTCGATCCAGACCAGCCGGGTGCGACCGGGCAGAACCGCCGCCGCGAGGGCCTCGAGGCGGCTGCTGTCGACGAACGCGACCTCCAGGCCCCAGGGGATCGCCCAGGCCTTCAGCCACTTCGGCGTGCCGAAATACTGATCCTGCCCGACGACCACATGGTCGCCCGGGCGCAGCGCCTGGAACACCGCGGCCACGGCCGCCATGCCCGAGGCGAACAGCTTGGCGTCAACGCCGCCCTCCAGGCCGGCCAGCACCGACTCGGCGTGACGGAAGGTCGGGTTGTCGTCCCGGCCGTAGCCGCCCGCGCCGATCCACTCGTACCGCAGCTCATCCCGCGCGTAGGTCGCCGACGGATGCAGCGGCGGCACGACCGCGCCGGACTGCGGGCACAGGAAGCCGTCGGCGCGTGCCGCCAGCGTCTCGGGGCGAACCGGTCTCTCGGCCATGGCAGCCAGGCCTTCGGCGTTGGAGGTTGACGGGAGGCGTCCGGCCGGCCGGGGTCCCCGGGGAGCGCCGCCGCGGACGCGGCGCTCACGGCCTCAGCTTGTTCTGAAGGACCTCGTTGACCAGGCCGGGATTGGCCTTGCCCTTGGTCGCCTTCATCACCTGCCCGACGAAGAAGCCGAGCAGCTTCTCCTTGCCGGCCCGGTACTCGGCCACCTTGTCCGCGTTCGCCGCCAGCACCCGATCGACCTCGGCCTCGATGGCCCCGGTGTCGGTGACCTGGCGCAGCCCCTTCTCCTCGACGATGGCGCGCGCCTCCCGCCCGGTCTCGAGCATGTCGGCGAACACCTCCTTGGCGATCCGACCGGAGATGGTGCCGTCGGCGATCAGGTCGACCAGCCCGCCGAGCGCGCCGGCCGAGACCGGGCTGTCATCGATGTCGCGGCCGCTCTTGTTGAGCGCGCCCAGCAGCTCGGTGATCAGCCAGTTCGCGGCCAGCTTGGGATCGCGCCCGGGACCGCCGGCCTGCCCGTCGGCGACCAGGTCCTCGTAGAACTCGGCCCGGCGGCGCTCGGAGACGAGCACCCCGGCGTCGTACGGCGACAACCCGTAATGATCAATGAAGCGGAGCTTCTTCTCGTCGGGCAGCTCGGGCAGGGTGGCCCGCACCCGCTCGACAAATGCGTCGGTCAGCTCGAGCGGCAGCAGGTCCGGATCGGGGAAGTAGCGGTAGTCGTGCGCCTCCTCCTTGGAGCGCATCGACCGGGTGACGCCGCGGCCCGGGTCCCACAGCCGGGTCTCCTGGTCGACCGTGCCGCCCTCCTCCAGCAGGTCCACCTGGCGGCGCGCCTCGTGCTCGATTGCCTGCTGCACCGCGCGGATCGAGTTGACGTTCTTCGTCTCGGTGCGGGTGCCCAGGCGGTTGTCGCCGACTCGCCGTACCGAGAGGTTGACGTCGCAGCGCAGCGAGCCCTCCTCCATGTTGCCGTCGCAGGTCCCGAGGTAGCGCAGGATCGTGCGCAGCTTGCGCAGGTAGGCGGCGGCATCCTCCGGCCCGCGCAGATCCGGCTCGGAGACGATCTCCATCAGCGCCACGCCGCATCGGTTCAGGTCGACATAGGTCTGCGTCGGGTGCTGGTCGTGCAGGCTCTTGCCGGCGTCCTGCTCCAGATGCAGCCGGGTGATCCCGACCGTGCGCATGGTGCCGTCGGGCAGGTCGAGGATCAGCTGGCCGCGGCCGACGATCGGCTGGCTGTACTGGCTGATCTGGTAGCCCTGCGGCAGGTCGGCGTAGAAGTAGTTCTTGCGATCGAACACCGACACCGGACGGATCTCGGCGCGCAGGCCGAGCCCGGTGCGCACCGCCTGCTCGACGCAGAAGTCGTTGATCACCGGCAGCATGCCGGGCATGGCGGCGTCGACCAGGCTGACCTGGCTGTTCGGCGCCGCGCCGAACGCGGTCGAGGCGCCGGAGAACAGCTTGGCGTGGGAGATCACCTGGGCATGCACCTCCAGGCCGATCACCATCTCCCACGCGCCGCTGCGCCCCTCGATAAACGTGGTCACGGATCCCCACCCCTTGTCCGGCCCAGGGCGCCGGCATCGTCCCGAGACTGCCCGCTCGCGCCTTGGGGTTTCGGGGTGCGGGCCGCGGCTGTCAAGCGCCTCCCGCCATCATGCCGCAGCGGCGCCGGCCGGTCGGCCCCCTCGAGGGCGGGCGCCCGGCCGCGGCGCCGCTCGGGATCAGGCGCGGCGCCGCCGGGCCGCGGCGCCGAGGCCCAGGAGGCCGGCGGCGATCAGGGCCGCCGTCGCCGGCTCGGGCACCTCGGTCGCCGGGGCGTCGGTCAGCTTGACGACGCTGATCTGCGACTTGGCCGTCCGGTCGTCCCGGAACACCAGGTCCTGGAACGCGACCTGGAACTCGCCGCCATCGCCGAACGCGACCGTGACCGGGTCATAGTCGATGAAGAAGTCGACAGACGGTCCGCCGGTGAAGCCGACGAAGGCGCCGGTCACCGCCACGCTCTGCACCGCCTGGTCGACCGGGCTCAGGAAGTTGAGCACGTTCGTGACCGAGAGATTGTCGGTCTCGAACGGGCCGATGAAGATCTCGGTGTTGAGGGTCACCGTGCCGAACTGCAAGCCGGTCAGCTGTCCCTCATCGAGGTCGAAGGTGGCGGGGAACGCCGCGCTGTTGACCTCGAAGTCGACGTCGAGCTGTCCCAGGCCGCTGCCGTAACCGCTGCCAACCACGTACTCGCCGCTGGTGATGACGAAGGGCACCGCCTGCGCCGCGCCGCCCAGCAGCAGTCCCGTGACGAGAACGGGGGCCGAGATCCATCGTGCCAGCCTGCTCATCATGCCAATCCTTCCTGGGATGCCTAAAACCTGGCTGAAGGATCGCAAGTCACATGCCAGTACCGGTCAATCCGCCCACTCGGCGAAAACGCGAGCGAAATCAGGATCATCATTATCTATACGGGATGGGTCAGCGGCCGAGGTGTAAAGGCCCCTTGACATTTTGCCCGGGCAACGTGCTCCGTGCCCGCGAGGGTGTAAAGCGTCTTGCCATGCCGTGCCGAGGCCTGTCCTGGAGCCGGCCGCTCCGCCGGCACCGGCCGCGGCAACGGCCGCGTGACATCGCATAGCGGTTGCGGCAGCTTGCCGGGCGATACTCCGGCACCCCCTCTGTCCCGAGACATGCGGCCGTGCCGGCCCCGGCGGAGACGATGTCCATGACGGTCCAGGTCCGATCCCGGCGGCGCCGCTTCGCGCTGGCCGCCCTGCTGTTCGGCGGCTTGGCCGCCGCCTCCGGCTCGGCCGGCGCGCAGGAGCCGCCGGCCGCGCCGCCGTCGGTCACCGTGGCGCCGGTCCGCCTGGCGGACGTCAGCGCCTACGAGGAGTTCATCGGCCGGGTCGAGGCGATCGAGTCGGTCGATCTGCGGGCCCGGGTCGAGGGCTTCGTGCTCGACAAGCCGTTCACCGAGGGCGACGACGTGGCCGCGGGCGAGCTGATGTTCCGCATCGAGCCGGACCGCTACGAGGCCGACCTGCTGGCCGCCGAGGGCGAGCTCGAGCGGGCCCGCGGGCGGCTGCGCGAGGCGGAGCTCGATCTCGCCCGCCAGCGCACCCTGGTCGACCGGGGGGCCGCCTCCCAGGCCGTGCTCGACGCCGCGCTCGCCGCCTTCGAATCGGCCGACGGCGAGGTCCGGATCGCCCAGGCCGCGGTGCGCCGGGCCCGGCTCAGCCTTGACTACACCGAGGTGCGCACCCCGATCGCCGGGCGGGTCGGCGCCGCCCAGGAGACGCCGGGCAACCTGGTCGGGCCGGGCAGCGGGCCGCTCGCCCGCGTCATGCAGCTCGACCCGATCCGCGTCGTGTTCTCGGTCAGCGAGGAGGATCTCGTGCGCGTGCGCCGGGAGAACCGCGGCCGGCCGCAGCACGAGGTCAACGCCATGTTCACGCCGAGCCTGCGCCTGCCGGACGGCGAGCCCTACGATGTCGCCGGGCGCATCGCCTTCGTCGACAATGCGATCGACCCGGGCACGGCCACCGTGGCGGTGCGTGCCGAGTTCCCCAACCCGGACGCCCTGCTGCTGCCCGGCCAGTTCGTCAATGTGGTCGTGCAGATCGGCGACCGGCGCGAGGCCCCGGTGGTGCCCTACGCCGCCGTGCAGGAAGACCGCGAGGGCCATTACGTCCTGGTCGTCGACGCCGACGACCGGGTCGAGGAGCGGCGCATCACGCTGGGCGAGAACACGGGTGACGCCTTCGTGGCCGAGGCCGGCCTCAGGCCCGGCGAGGAGGTGATCGTCCAGGGCATGCAGCGGGCGCAGCCCGGCATGACCGTGGCGCCGTCCCGCGCCGTCGCGCCGGATCGCGAGACGGCGGACGCCGCGCGGCCCGGCGCCCCGGCCGGCGGGGACAGCTGAGCCCATGATCTCCGGTCCGTTCATCCGGCGGCCGCGGCTGGCGATGGTGCTGTCCATCGTCATCACCGTGGCCGGCCTGCTCGCCATCGCCGTCATCCCGGTCGCCCAGTTCCCCGAGATCACGCCACCGGTGGTCCAGGTCGAGGCGGTGTTCCCGGGCGCCGACGCCGAGACCGTCGCCGACACCGTGGGCGCGCCGATCGAGGCCCAGGTCAACGGCGTCGACGGCATGCTCTACATGTCCTCGAGCAGCTCCAACAACGGCGTCTACAGCCTGCAGGTCACCTTCGCCGTCGGCACCAACCCGGACATCGCCCAGGTCAACGTGCAGAACCGGGTCAGCCTGGCCCTGCCGCGGCTGCCCGAGGAGGTCAGCGACCAGGGCGTCAGCGTCCGCAAGCAGTCGACCAGCTTCCTGCAGGCGGTGACCTTCTTCTCGCCCGACGGCAGCCACGACGAGATCTTCCTCTACAACTATGCGGCGATCAACGTGCGGGACGCCGTCGCCCGCCTCGACGGGGTCGGCCTCGCGCAGATTCTGGGCTCGCTCGACTACTCGATGCGCGTGTGGATGAACCCGGACCGCATGGCCGCGCTCGGCATCACCGCGCAGGACGTCATCGAGGCCATCGAGAGCCAGAACCTGCAGGCCTCCGCCGGCCAGGTCGGCGCCCCGCCGACCGATCTCGACCAGCAGCTGCAGTTCACGGTGCGCGCCAAGGGCCGGCTCACCGACACGGCCGAGTTCGAGGAGATCATCGTCCGCGCCAACCGCGACGGCGCGGTGGTGCGGGTGCGCGACATCGCCCGGGTCGAGCTCGGCGCCCAGAGCTACGACGCCAACGCCGAGCTGAACGGCCGGCCCGCCGTCACCATGCTGGTCTACCAGCAGCCGGGCGCCAACGCGCTGGCCGTTGCCGAGGCGGTCGAGGCCGAGATCGCGCGCTTGGCCGAGCGCTTCCCCGAGGGGGTCGAGCATCGGGTCATCTACGACACCACCGAGTTCGTCGACCAGACGATCCGCGAGATCCTGGTCACCCTCGGGCTCACCTTCGTCATCGTGGTGACGGTGACCTTCGTCTTCCTGCAGAGCTGGCGGACCACGCTGATCCCTTCGCTGGCCATCCCGGTGTCGCTGATCGGCGTATTCGCGGTGCTGCTGGCGCTCGGCTTCACCGCCAACACGATCTCCCTGTTCGCGCTCGTGCTCGCCATCGGCCTTGTGGTCGACGACGCCATCGTGGTCGTGGAGAACGTCGAGCGGACCATGGCCGAGGACGGGCTGGGCCCGCGCGAGGCGGCGGTCCGGGCCATGGGCCAGGTCTCAGGGCCGATCGTCGCTACCACGCTGGTGCTGCTCGCCGTGTTCGTACCGGTCGGCTTCCTGCCCGGCATCACCGGCCAGCTCTATCAGGAGTTCGCGGTCACCCTGTCGGTCGCGGTGGTCATCTCCTCGCTGGTCGCCTTGACCCTCAGCCCGGCCCTGTGCGCGGCCCTGCTGAAGCCGTCAAGGCGCCACCGGCGCGGGCCGCTCGGGCTGTTCAACCGCGGGCTCGAGGCTGCGGGCCGCGGCTACCAGGCGGTGGTCCGCCGCCTCGTCCGCCGCGCCGTGCTCGCCGTGCTGGTGGCCGTGGGCGTGTTCGGCGCGGTCTACCTGCTCTACGACCGGCTGCCGACCAGCTTCCTGCCGGCCGAGGACCAGGGCTACTTCTTCGTCGACGTGCAGCTGCCGAGCGCCGCCTCGCTGGCCCGCACCGAGCGCGTCCTCGACGAGATGGAGGCGGTGCTGGCCGACACCGACGGCATCGAGAACTACATCACCGTCGCCGGCTTCAGCCTGCTGAACGGCACCACCCTGCCGCGCGCCGGCCTCGTCGTGGTGGTGCTTGAGCCGTGGGCCGAGCGCGCCGGGCGCAGCGTCTTCACCATCCTCGGCGAGACGCGCCAGCGCTTCGCCGCCATTCCCGGCGCCAACATCTTCCCCTTCGCGCCGCCGTCGATCCGCGGCCTCGGCCAGACCGGCGGCTTCGATTTCCGGCTGCAGGCGCTGGGCGGCCAGCCGCCGTCGGAGACGGCGCGGGTGCTGCGCAACCTGATCATCCGGGCCAACCAGGACCCGGCGATCGCCGCGGCGTTCAGCACCTACTCGGCCGACGTGCCGCAGATCTTCGTCGACCTGGACCGGGAGAAGGCGCGCTATGTCGGCGTCGAGGTCTCCGACGTGTTCCGCACCCTGCAGGCCCAGCTCGGCGCCGCCTTCGTCAACGACTTCAACCTGTACGACCGGGTGTTCCAGGTCCGGGTCCAGGCCGACGACGACTACCGCGACGCCGAGCCGGACATCGAGCGGCTGCACGTGCGCAACGCCGACGGCGCCATGGTGCCCTTGCGCACCCTGGTCGAGCTGGAGCGCGTGCTCGGGCCCGAGCTGGTGACGCGCTACAACCAGTTCTCCTCGGCCACGGTGAACGGCGAGGCCGCGCCCGGCGTCAGCTCGGGCCAGGCGCGGGAGGCCATGACCCGGCTGGCGGCCGACAACCTGCCCGACGGCTACGGCTTCGAATGGTCGTCGCTGTCCTTCCAGGAGGAGCGGGTCGGCAACCAGGCGGTGTTCCTGTTCGCCCTGTCGCTCTTGTTCGCCTACCTGTTCCTGGTCGGTCAGTACGAGAGCTGGGCGATTCCGGCGGCGGTCCTGCTCTCGGTCGGCGTCGCCGTGCTCGGCGCCGTGGTGGCGCTGTTCCTGACCGGCATCGGCGCCAACATCTACACCCAGATCGGCCTGGTCCTGCTGATCGGCCTCGCCTCGAAGAACGCGATCCTGATCGTCGAGTTCGCCAAGACCCGGCGTGCGGCCGGCGAGACCGTGCACGAGGCGGCGCTGACCGCCGCGCGCCAGCGTTTCCGCGCCGTGCTGATGACCGCCTTCTCGTTCATCTGCGGCGTCCTCCCGCTGGTGCTGGCCACCGGCGCCGGGTCCGCGTCGCGCCAGGCGATCGGCTGGACCGTGTTCGCCGGCATGCTCGCCGCCACGCTGATCGGCATCCTCCTGGTGCCGGCCCTGTTCGCCGCCTTCCAGCGCCTGCGCGAGCGCCTCAAGGGCACCCGCGGCTGGAGCGATGAGCCGGCCGATCGCCCGGCTGCGGCGCAGTAGCGTGCTTGCCATCGCGTCGTGCGGGCGTACGCACAACCGGCGCGGAGCTCGCATTGCCACGCGAACTGATCAGGCAGCGTGCACTGCACGCCGAGGGTGCTTAGGCATGGGGCGCCATCCCCAACAAGGATCCCATTGGATGGCGCCCGAGAGGGCTCAAGCGCCAATGTGACCTGAGGAAGCTCCGGTTGTGCCGCGTCTATGTCGACCGCGACGACCCTGAGGCCGCAGACATGATAGAGCGAGTGATCCACGCGCATGTTCCCGACGATGGCACCCGTCATGGCTGAGCGGCCTCGAGACAAGGCAGCTGCGATAGTGCGTGATGCCGGCGGTAGGATCGTGGGCCGGACGCGTTTGCAAAAGGTCGCATACTTGATGCAGCTCGCTGGCTTTGACGACGCGTTCCGCTTTGAATACCGGCCCTATGGCCCGTTCAGCGAGGATCTGGAACGGGCGATGGACCTTGCGTGCGTATTTGATCTCGTCGATGAAGTTGAAGAAAAGACAAAGTGGGGTGGGCTTTACTCGATCTATACCGCCCCTGCTTCGGATGGCGAGGAACGCGATCCCGACCGAAAAAGCTTCCTGAAACAAGCGTCGTCGACAGGGGCCATAGCCCTGGAACTCGCTGCGACGGCTGCGTACCTGCACGACGAGGGCAAGGCGACGAATGCTTGGCAGGAGACGCAACGTTTGAAGCCAGAGAAGGCCGAGGGCGGGCATCTCGAAGAAGCGAAGCGGGGCTACAGGAAGCTTCGCGCGCTGAAGACGCCTCGGCCGCTGCCGGCCATCGTCTGAGATCAAGGGCACCCGCGGCTGGACCGATGAGCCGGCCGAGCGCCCGGCCGCGGCGCAGTAGCGCCGGGGGCCGATGAGGTCTTGCCATTTGGCAAGACATTTGTCATGTGCTGCCAAGAAGACAAACGAGGAGGCAAGCCGATGCGGGTGCAAGCGCTGGAGCGCACGCCGGCCGCGCCCGACAGCGACCGGATCACCGACGATGAGGCGCGCGCCCTCGCCCGCGCCACGGTCAATCTCCTTGCCCGATGGGGCCTCAAGGACGGTGAGGCGTGCACCCTGCTGGGCGAGATGTCGGCCCGCACCTGGGCGCGCTGGAAGCGTGGCGCGCTCGGCGAGATTCCGCGCGACCGGCGCGCGCGCCTGGCGATCCTGATGGGCATCCACAAGGGCCTGCGCTACCTCTTCCGCGAGCCGGAGCGCGGCTACGCCTGGGTCCGCCGGCCGAACCAGGCGTTCGGCGGTGCAAGCGCGCTCGACGTGATGCTGCGCGGCGAGATCACCGATCTCCTCGACGTGCGGGACTATCTGGCGGCTGAGCGCGGGCTGTGACGCCGCCTCCCGTGCGGCGGGCGCGGTGGGACAGGACCTACCGCATCATCCGCTCGATCTACCCGCCGGTCGACCTGTTCGAGGACATCGCCGACCCGGCCGACTGGGAGGCCATCGCCGCCGCCGAGGCCAAGCTGAACCCGCGGGTCACGCCCTCCCACGGCGATCTCGCGAAGGTTCCGGCCGCGCGCCGTGTCGCCGGCCCGGGCGCCTCCCTGGTGATGGCGCCCTTCGTGCATTGCTCGCGCAGGCACCCTACCCGCTTCTCCCGCGGCGACTTCGGGCTCTACTGCGCCGGCGACCGCCAGACGGTGGCGATCGCCGAGACGGCGTTCCACCACGCGCGCACCATGGCCGCGACCAACGAGTCGCCGGGCTGGACCTCCCAGTTCCGTGTCCTCGTCGGCCGCGTCGATGCCGACCTGCACGACGTCGCCGGCCTGCCGGCGGTGCTCGACCCAGACGATTACACGGCGGCGCAGGATCTGGGGGAGAGCCTGCGCGCGGCCGGCAGCGACGGGGTGATCTATCCGAGCGTCCGCCACCCGGGCGGCACCTGCCTCGGCCTGTTCTGGCCCGACGTCGCCGGCATCCCGCAGCAGGGCAACCACTACGACTATCACTGGAACGGCGACCGGGTGGACTATGTCCGGTGCCTGACCACGCCGTCGCAGGTCTGCGCGCTGGTGCCGTAACCGACACGCCGGGCTTCGCGGCGGTCGACCCGGCCCGCGGCGGCTGTCATCCGCTTATGGTCGATCGGGTGGGGCGTCAGGGCACGCCGCCAATGCCGAGGTCGGGGCACGCCGGGTGCCCTTCGCGCTGCCAGCCTACGGCGTCATCGCCACACGGTCGCTTGAGGTGAAGCCCGACGACCCCGCGCCGGGCCGGGCCGGGGTTCACGGCGCTTTCTCCCGCCCAGGGCTGCGTGCGCTCCCCAAACAAAAAAGTGGCTGAGAGTTGTACTTCGAGACATCCGCATGAGCCAGCCCGATTCCCTCCACCAGGTCCTTTGCGTCTTCGACGCCGAGACCATCCTGGAGCACTACACGAATCCGAGCAGACACCCCGATCATCCGACCCCGGTCCGCGCCAGCATTGTCCCCATGCTGGTGCGCCAAGCCGAAGTCTTTCACGGCGCCGGAGACCTCCACAGCCCGGCCACGGCCCGGCCGCGTCGCGGCTGTCGCGCCCCCGCCGGCCCCGGCCGGCGGGGGCTTCGCGACGACCGCCGGCGCCCGCTACAGCCGCTCCAGCGCCAGCGCCTCCCGCTCGCCGATCCAGGCGTCGGCCAGCAGCCGCTCGGTGTGCGCCGCCGCCACGGTGTCGCCCTGGGCTTCGTGCGCGCGCATGAGGCCGTAGAGCGCCCAGCCGTTGTTGGGCATCTCGATCAGGCTGCGCCAGAGCACCCGCTCCGCCTCCTCCGCCTCGCCGGCCATGAGCAGCGCGGCGCCGAGGGACTGACGCACCGGCTGGTACCACCAGGGCGGCTCGATGTAGGGCAGCGCGTCCTGGATCGCCACGGCCGCGCGGAACGCGGCGATCGCCGCCCGAATGTCGCCGGTCGCCTGGGCGATCCGCCCGTCAAGCACGTGCCGCGCCAGCGCGAGCACCTCCGGCGCCGGCACCCCGCCCCCGGTCAGGCCGGACAGGTCGGCCGTGACGGCGATCGCGGTGATCGCCTCGGCCTCGACCCGCGCGGCGTCGACCGCGCCGGCCCGCGCCAGGGCGGCGCCCCGGGTGTAGTGCCAGATCGCCCGCACATAGGGGAACCGGTCGCCCGGGTCGGGCAGCCCCAGGATGGTCCGGGGGTCGCTGAACTGGGCGTGGGTGAAGTAGGGCGTGACCTTGATCACCTGGATCCAGGGGATCTCCTCGGCCACAGCGTCGCTGAGCAGCCCCTCGAGCTTGGCCGAGGCGTGCAGCGCGGTGGCGCCGTCGCCGGCCATGCGCGCCGAAGCAATCAGGAAGTCGACATTGTGCGGGTAGTAGCCGTAGCGCACGATGCCGTCGTCGACCACCCGTTCCAGCAGCGCCTCGTGCGCGGCCACGGCGGCGCGATTGGCCTCGAGCGAGTCGATGAACCGGCCGACCCGGTAGTAGGTGTGCGAGGGCATGTGCACGAGGTGGCCCGCCCCCGGCGCCAGCGCGGCCAGCCGGTCGGCGTAGGGCTCCGCGCGCTCCGGCGTGGTCGAGGCCTCGGTGGCATGGATGTAGAGATGGATCGCGCCCGGATGATCGGGATTGCGCGCCAGCACCGTCTCCAGCGCGGCCAGCGCCTCGCCCGCCCGGCCTTTCGGGGTGATCCGGTCGGCTTGCCAGTAGTCCCAGGGCTGCAGGTTCATCACGGCGTCGGCCAGCAGCACCAGGATGTCGTCATGCTCGGGAAAGCGCGCGGCGACGTCCGCCATGGCGTCGGCATAGGCCGTGGCAAGCGCACCGGCATCGGCCTTGGCCTCGGTCGAGTAGCGTTGCGCGAGCGCCTTGATGAGCGCGCGCTCGTGCGGTCGGGCCTCTCCGGCCCGTGCCTCGGCCGCGGCGATGGCGGCGACGGCCGGCACGCTCGCCGCCGGGTCCATGGGCATGTTGATGTTGGCGCCGAGCACCAGCGCCTCGCCCCAGGCGCACAGGGCGCAGCCGGGATCGATCGCCCGGGCGTGGCGGAACGAGCGCAGCGCGAGCGCGTGGTTGAAGCCGTAGGTCGCGCGCAGACCCTGGTCGAAATAGGCCTGGGCCTCGGGCTGGTCGGTTGTGACCGGCCAGGTGAGCGCGCCCAGGCCGTCGATCAGCGGCGGCGGCTCCGGATCGAGCCGCTCGAACCAGGGCGCCTCGCCGTGCGCCGCATCGACCTGCTGCTGCAGCCGATTGGCCGCCTTGAGCTCGTTGCCGCCGCACAGCGAGCCGCCGACCCGGGCCGGCTCGAAAACCTGCCCGGCGCCGGTCTCCACGGCCGCGCCCGGCGCGGCCTCGGCCGCCACGGTCTCGCCGCGCAGGCTGCCGGCATGGAGACCGGCGCCGGCGAGCGCGGTGGTCGCCAGCAGCGCGGCGGTCAGGGTCCAACGGGATCGCATGGCTGAGCCTCCTTCGCATCGGCCGGCCCCTCCCCCATGGGGCGGGCACCGGGGTGTCGAGGCTGGGAGGCTAGGCCGACGGCGTTTCCGCCCGGCGTCAGGCACGGATTGTCCTGGTTTCGATTGTTTCAGACGGCGAGCGCCGCGCGCGCTCACCGCTTCCGTCGGCAGCAATGACGGCACGGCGGGATGCGGCGCGGCTGCTCGGCATGATGCGTGCCGGTCGCGGGCGAGGCGTGCCCGACTCGAGTCGGCAGCGTCGCCTCCTGTCGATCGGGCCCGGGTCGCCCGATCTACGCCGTCAGCAGCTCCTGGAGACGGCTGAACAGCTCGGCCTCGCGAAAGGGCTTGCTGAGCAGCGGCGCGGCGCGGTGGCGCTCGGGCAGCTGAACGCGGGTGTGCCCGGTCAGGAACAGCAGCGGCACCCCGCGCCCGGCCAGCGCGTCCGCGATGGCATCGCTGCGGCCCTCGCTGAGATTGAGATCGAGGACGGCGCAGTCGATCGCGGCCTCACGGGCCAGGCGGAGGCCGTCGTCCAGCTTGTGGGCCGGCCCGACGATCGCGCAGCCTCGGTCCTCGAGCAGCATCTCCAGGTCGGCGGCGAGCAGCACCTCGTCCTCAACGACCAGCACGCGCACCCCATGGAGCGGACCTGCCTCACCCGGCATCCGCATCGCCTCCCGTCAGCGCCGCCAAACGGCAGCGAAAGCGATAAGCAAGACCGTCGGTTCCGATCTCCAGATCGGCCGTGCCGTCGAGCTGGTCGGCGACGGCCGCGCGCAGGATCCGGGCCCCGAAGCCGTCGCGCCGTGGCGGCTCGACCGGCCGGGCCGGCCGCTCCCGCCACTCGAGCCGGAAGGCGCCGTCATCGATCGCCCAGCTGACATCGAGCCGTCCGCCGGGCTCGGCCAGCGCGCCGTACTTGACCGCGTTCGTCGTCAGCTCGTGGAAGGCCAGCGCCAGGCTCTGGGTCGGCCGCATGGCCATGAGCACGTCGGGCCCCTCGAGGTGAACCCGTGCGCCGTCGACCTCGACATACGCGGCCAGCTCCCGGGTGACCAGCTCGCGCAGCCGCATGCCCGACCATTTGGCGTCGGCGAGGGCGATATGGGTGCGCGCAAGCGAATCGATGCGCGCCTCGAAGTTCTCCTTGTAGTCCGCGATCGTGGTGGCCCGCCGGCCGGTCATGCGGGCGATGGTGTTGACCAGCGCCAGGATATTCTTCACGCGATGGTCAAGCTCGGCCGAGATGATGGCGTTGCGCTCCTCCATCCGCTTCCGGTCGGTGATGTCGAGGGCCGCGAGGAACACGCCGTCGACGCCGTCCCCGGCATCCCGTGGCGCGGTGTGGACCAGGTAGGTCCGCTGTGTCTCGGCGGGCGGCGTCAGCGGCAGCTCCAGGCTTGCCCGCTCGCCGCCAAGCGCGCGACGCAGCGCCGGCCCCGCCCGCTCCAGGGCCTCCGGCCCGAGAGCCTCGCCCACGTGAACGCCCTCCAGCTCGCCCGGTGACCAGCCGAACGTCTCGAAGGCGCGGTTGCAAAGCTCGAAGCGCAGGTCCGCGCCGACCACGGCGATGATCATCGGCAGCCCGTCCATCAGCCGCCGGAGCGCATGCCGCTCGTCCTCCCGCGTCCGCCGCGCCTCGTCCTGGCTGACCGCCAGCCACAGAATGTTGGCGATCGCCTGGAAATAGGTCCCCTCCTCAGGCGAAAAGGCGCAGCGCGCGTCCCGGAAGGCGCCGAGCACGCCCCACGGACGGCCCGGCGGCCCGACGCTGACCGAGAGCCCGCACCGGACATCGTGGTCGCGCAGCAGCTCGGAGGGCTTGAAACGGCGCTCGGCGGCGAAGTCGTCGACGAACAGCGGACCCGGCCGGCGCAGGGCGAAGCCGGCATGGCCACGGATGTCGGCGGGCGTGCGGCTGGCGCCGACCACCCCGCGCGCCCAGCCGGAGCCGGCGCGCAGCACAAGCTCGCTGCCGTCCGGCGACAGGCACAGCACCTCGACGAAGGGCGCGTCGAGCCGCTCGACGATCTCGGTGACGGCGCGGTCGAGCAGGGCCTGCAGGTCCTCCGTGGCCAGGGCCAGCTCGCCCAGCTCGGCGACCGAGGCCTGCCAACGCGCCCGCTCCTCCAGCCGCTGCGCCGCCAGGCGCAGCTTGGAGACGTCGGAGAAGGTGATGATCACCCCTTCAATCCGGTCGTCCCGGGTCCGGTAGGGAGTGATGCGGCGCAGATAGGCGGATCCGTTCGCGTCCTTGACCTCGACCTCGGCGGTCTCCAGGCGCTCCAGCACGCGCCGGGCGTCGTCGAGCAGGGTCGAGTCGTGGACGTGGAGCGCGAAGGCCGCGAGCGGGCGGCCGACATCGGACTCCACGACGCTCATGAGCGAGCGGGTCCGGGCGGAGAAGCGCCGGATGCACAGCCGCGTGTCCAGAAAGATGGTGGCGATGTCGGTCGAGGCGATCAGGTTGGCGAGATCGTCGTTGGTCGCCTCCAGCTCGGCGACCTTCTCCTCAAGCTCGCTGTTGATGGTGCTGAGCTCCTCGTTCAGCGACTGCAGTTCCTCACGCGACGTCTCCAGCTCCTCGTTGGAGGACTGCAGCTCCTCGTTCGCGCTCATCACCTCCTCGTTCGCCGCCTGCAGCTCCTCGTTCGAGGTGTCGGCGCGCTCGATCACCTCCTGCAGCTCGCGGCGGGTGGCGGCCAGCTCGGTCTGCAACTGGGCGACCATCTCGGTGGGATCGCCCGGGTCGTCCGGAGGACGCTCTTCGCGGGGCTCGCCCGGCGCCTCGCCCGCCCGCGGCTCCTCGAGGAAGTACACCAGATATTGCTGCTTGCCGCCCGCCATCGGCACCGGCTCGACGAGCAGCCGGAGGACGGAGCCCGCCGTGCCGTGCGGCCTGCCGCCCACGATCGCCTCGGTCGGCTCACCGGTGCGTCGGGCGCCCTGCAGCGCGTTCCACAGCCGCGCCTGCAGGGCCTCCTCGACCATGGCGACGACGCTGCCGGTCATGACGCCGGGCCGGAAGCCGATGTATCGCGAGACGTCGCCATGGAAGCTGAGCGTGTTGAGCTCCTCGTTGACCAGGACGGCGGGCGGCGCGAAGCGCGCGAGCATGGCCCGAACCACGCGGTCGACCGGCAGCTGCCGCTCCTCGCGCCGGGTTCGGGGCGGCGGCTCGGGCTGCTGCCGCGGCCGGCCGGCAGCGCTCACCGCCGGCCCCCGGCTGCCGCCCGCGCGGCGCTGATAGATGCGGTGCCGCTTGGAGCGCGCCTCGAACAGCCTCTGCTGGCGGTCCGCGCTCTCCGACCGTCCGAGCATCAGAAAGCCGCCTTCCTTCAGCGCGAAATGGAAGGTCTCCATGACCCGGTCCTGCGCCTCGGCATCCAGGTAGATCAGCAGGTTGCGGCAGGTGATGCAGTCGAGGCCGGAGAAGGGCGGGTCGGCGATGGCGTTCTGCGCGGCAAAGACGAGCCGGTCGCGCAGCCGCTTCGTGACCCGGAGGGTGTCCTCCTCGCGGTTGAAGTAGCCTTCGAAGCGTGGGCTCGGCATGTCGGCGGCGCTGCTGGCGGGGTAGCGGCCGGCGCGCGCGGTGGCGATGGCATCCGGGTTGAGGTCGCTGGCAAACACCTGCAGCTCGATCCTCTTGCCGCTGCGCTCGATCCGGTCGAGGGCGACCATGCCCAGGGTGTAGGCCTCCTCGCCGGTGGCGCAGCCGGGGGCCCAGGCGCGCAGGGTGTCCCCGGACTCGAGCCGGGCCAGGATCGGCTCCACGACCTCCCGGGCGAAGGCCTCCCAGCTCTCGGGGTCGCGGAAGAAGCGGGTGACGCCGATCAGCAGGTCCTTGGTCAGCGCGGTGGCCTCCGCGCCATCCTCGCGCACGAGGGCGAGATAGTCCGGCAGCGCCCGGATCCGGGTCAGCGCCATGCGCCGGTGGATCCGGCGATTGAGGGTGCCCCGCTTGTAGTCGCGGAAGTCGTAGCCGGCGCGATCGGCCACCAAGTGCAGCAGGTCGGCGAAGGCGTCGGGCTCGGTCTCGGCGAGGTCCGGCGCACCGTCCTCGGACAGCGCATCGGCGCGCCGGACGATGTCGCCAAGGCGGCCGGGCAGCTCGTCGGCCGGCAGGGCAAAGTCGACCAGCCCGGTGTCCGCGGCCGCTCGCGGCATGCCGTCAAACTCGGCATCGTCGGGCGTCTGCACCAGGACCACCCCGCCGGCGGCCTTGATGTCGCGGACCCCCTGGACGCCGTCGCTGCCGGTGCCGGAGAGTACGACACCGATCGACCGGTCGCCGCGCGCCTCGGCCAGGGTGCGGAAGAAATGGTCGATCGGGGTTCGGTGAAAGCGCTCCTGCGCCGGTTCGTCCAGGGTCAGGCGGTCATCCCGCAGGCCGAGGATCTTGCCCGGCGGAATGGTGTAGACCGTGCCAGCCTCGACCCGCACGCCCGCCTCGGCCTCGCGGACCGGCATCGCCGTGTGGCGGGCGAGTAGGGTCGACATCATGCTCGGGTGGGTTGGATCCAGGTGCTGGACGACGACGACCGCCGCGCCGAGCCCGTCGGGCGTGGCCGCGAGCAGCCGCTTCAGTGCGTTGAGCCCGCCGGCCGAGGCGCCAATGCCGATGACCGGCGTGCCGGACGGCAGCACCGGCTCGGCCTTGGCGCCGCCCACGGCTGTCGTGTCCTCAGGCATGAGCCCGGATCCTGATGTCGTGCCCCGTGGCTCCAGCCTGGCGCCGCTCGACGGCTCGTGCCACAGCCTGATGACGCCGAGCCCTCGGGTCTGGCTCGGCAGGCGCGGCGCCGCGGTGTCCGGAGCGCCGGGCGGGCGGCGACGCGTGTCCAGCCCGCTGTCCGTCGGTCAGCACGCCGTCTGCTCCCCGTCCGATCGCCGTTCCGCCTCCGCCAGGCGATCGGGCCGGATCAGCAGCAGGGCGACCCCGTCGGGCACCTCGTCATGGCGGTAGGGAACCGCCTTGACCAGGAGCGCCTCGTTGCCGAACACGCCGCTGGCCCATTGCGGGGCGCCCGTCTCGAGCGCGCGCCGCGCCATCCGCGGCGGGTCGGCGAAGCCGAGCCGGGCACCGACATTCGCCAGCGGCCGCCCGACATCGTGGGGCATCAGCTCGAAGATGCCGGCGGCCACGTCGGTGATGCGCCGGATGGTCAATCGATCGTCCAGGATGACCACGCCCATCTCAAGGGCGTTGAAGACGAGCTCGGTGTCCGCGTGCAGGGCGATCAGTTGCTCGATCTTCCGCTGGTGCTCGGCGCTGACGGTGACCAGCTCCTCATTGACCGCGTGCAACTCCTCGTTGGAGGACTGCAACTCCTCGTTCGAGGCCTGCAGCTCCTCGTTCGAGGCCTGCAATTCCTCGTTCGAGGCCTGCAGTTCCTCGCCGCTGGTCTCCAGCCGCTCGGTCACATACTGGAGGCTCTCCTCGGTCAGCTTCAGGTCGCGCTCGAGTTCACGGATGCGCCGCGCCATCAGGGCCTCGTCGCCTTTGGGGTCGACGGCCTCCGGCAGACGGCCCGGCCGGTCGGCGGCGGCGGGCTCCTCCGCGGCGATGCTGATGAGGAAGTGTCGCGGCGCCTCGCCGCGTTCGAGCGGCTCGACGCCGAGCAGCAGGCGGCGTCGGCCATCGGCCATGTCGAGCTCGACCCGCCGCTCGTAGCGCGCCTCCTTGTTTCGACGGATGCGCTCGATGCCGACATTGATCGCGTAGTGCAGCCCTTCTTGCACGATCTCCTCGACCGTGCGCTCCACCAGGTCGCTCACCGTGTCGACATAGTCGGAGGCGTCGCCGAACCAGGTGAGCACCTCGCCCTCGGCGCTCACGAGGAGCGACGACGGAGCATGGCGCTTGAGCAGGGCATCGTAGCCGCGCAGCAGGGCCGAACGGTCCAGCCGCGTCGGCCGGTCCCGCTCGACGCTGTCGAGCGTGGGCCGCACCGGACGGGTCCGCCCGATCCGCGGCGGCGGGCGGCCGCCGTTGAAGGTCGCCGTGACCGCCAGGCTGTCGACGGTCCGGCGCTCGCCTTTCCAGCGGAACAGCCGCCAGTGGCTGTCGACGGGCACGAAGTCCTCGGCCTGCTGGCCCAGGCTCTCACTGGCGCCAAGGAACAGGTAGCCGTCCTTGCGCAGGCCGAACTGGAACATGGTCAGGAGCCGCGCCTGCGCCGGATCGTCGAGATAGATCATCAGGTTGCGGCAGGAGATGAGGTCGAGACGCAGAAACGGGGGATCGGTCAGGGCATTGTGGACGCTGAAGATGACCTTGCGGCGGATCGACGGGTCCACCGCAACGCCATGGCCGTGCTCGCGGAAATAGCGCTCGCGCAAGGCCGGCGGCAGCTTGTCGACGGCGGCCTGCGGGTAGACGCCGGCCGAGGCGGCCTCGATCGAGCCGCGGTGCACGTCCGTGGCGATGACCCGCAGCGGCCGGTCGACGCCGCTGGCGCGCATCGTCTCGGTCAGGGCGATGGCGAGGCTGTACGCCTCCTCTCCGCTGGCGCAGGCCGGCACCCAGACCCTGATCTCGCGGGACGGATCGCCGCCTACAACGATGGACGGCAGCGCCAGCCTCTCCAGGGCGGCGAAGGCCTGCGGATCGCGGTAGAACTCGGTCACCCCGATCAGCAGGTCGTGGTACAGTTCCTCGAGCGCCACTGGATCAGCGGCCAGCTGGTCGCGGTAGGCGTCGAGCCCGGGCAGCCCGCGCAGCACCCGCCGCCGGTCGATGCGCCGCAGCACCGTCGCCTTCTTGTAGGCGCCGAAATCGAGGCGATGGTTGCGCTCGAGCAAAGTCAGGATGGCCTCGTGGGGATCGGCCGGCAGCTCGCTCCGACCGCTCTCCGCCAGGGCGTCGCCGCGGGCGACGATCTCCTTGATGATGCCCGGCATCTCTGCCGGGTCGAGCACCCGGTCGACGGTGCCCGAGGCGATGACCGCGCGCGGCATCGAGTCGAACTTGGCGTCGTGCGGGGTCTGCACCAGCACCTTGCCGCCGGCCTTCTGGATGGCGGCGGCGCCCCGGGCGCCGTCCGTGCCCGAGCCGGACAGGACGATGGCGAAGCAGCCCCGGGCCTGCTGGGTCGCGAGCGAGTGGAAGAACGCGTCGATCGGCATGTTGGGGAGCTCGCCGCGCTGGAACGGCTCGAGCACGATGGCGTCGCCCTCCACCATGACGATCGTGTTGGGCGGGTTGAGATAGATCGTGTCCGGCTCGACCGGCATCCCGCCCTCGCAGTGGCGGATGCGCAGCTTTGAGCGGCGCGCCAGCAGCTCGTCCATCATCGAGCGGTAGTCGGGGGACAGGTGCTGGATCACGAAGAAGGCCCATCCGGCATCGGTCGGCGCGGCCTCGAAGAACGCCTCCAGGGGCTCGAGCCCCCCGGCCGAGGCGCCGATGGCGATGATCGGCGGCCGACGCCCGCCCCCGTTCTCGCTGGTCTCGGTCATTGTTCTCTGATGGATGGGCGGGGACCACCACCCCCTCCGGCGCCGGGTGGCCTGCCTGACGCATCGACGCGGCCCCGGCGACGTAAAGATTCGACCTCCGGCCGCCGTTGTCAAATCTTCGGGACGGCCGGCTCGCTTGACGGACCGGCGCGGTGGCATGCCGGGACGTCCGCCCTGCTCGACGACGTGGTGGAAACGCGCCAACCGCTCCGCGGCTACGCGCTGTGGAGCCTGACCCACCGCGGCGGTACACCGTGGGATCAGATCCATGAGCATGGCGTCCTGGATCAGCAGATGCCCGACGACTTGGTTCGACGGCACTCTCTCGACCGGGAGGAGCCGGGGGAGTCGTGCCGCCTCCTGACGATGGTGCCCAATGATTTTGCCCGGACTGTCGACACGCGGGCAACGGTCGACACGCGGGCAATGCAGGAGGATCAGGAGTGTCCCGATGAGAACCGGCTCAGAGGCCGGCGCACCATGAACCGGCTAAGGGTTCCGCGGCACTCGGGCGGGATCGTCGTGATCCCGATGTCGTTCTTCGTCCTTCTGTCCGTCACCGCGGTCACGGTTCGGCACCGGTCTCGTGCCACTGGCTCGATCCCGATCCGCTCTCCAAGAACCAATCCGTGCTCTTCAGCGGCGCCATCGCCGCGCTGGTCTCCACCTACATGCAGAAGCGCATCGACGATCGAGGCGATGGGCTCGGCTTGGTTCGCCGCCGACGGGACCAATCCTGCCCCAATGACCGGAGCCATCGCGGTCGCCCCTTCCGGATCAACCACACCTGAGAGACTTGGAACCATGCTTCCGAGGAAAAAACCTGTCGGCAGCTCTTCGCACCCCATTTGGCTGTCGAGATCATCTGCAGGATAAGCGCGGTCGGTCTTGAGCTGTTTTCTGACGGCCGTCACCGCTCAAAGAAATATCGTTTGGCTTACGCAGGCTTTTCAAAGAACTTTTTGGCGATCTTCACGCTCTCCTTGGCTCTCTGGGAGCGAAAGCTAGACGACAACTGATAGTCGGCGTCGCGCCGATTATCCCACAAATTAGTATAAAAACCGAGGATATATTTTCCGCGCTCGCTGACTTTGCTCTTTGGTTGCCCGGCGACGCGCTTTTCCAATTCTATCTTGGTCTGACGGTGGACACCGTGTTTCACTGCAGACAGTCCATATCGATCACGCAGGCTCAAAAAGACACTGTAATATGCCCGCGCCGCAGCCGTTCGATCTTCGCCTTCGCCACCACCAGCTCGAAGCAGATCTTCGCCTATCTTCAGGAAGTGTTGACTATCAAATGAAATCCATAAAACTCCGCATCAACCAATGATTAAATTGCCATTAATAATGGCAAGGAACAAAATTCAGTGACACTGAGCCAAGCATGCTCACATTTTTCTCGTACACGTAATCGAAGATACGCTCCTTCACTCCCAGAACATCATCGACATTGCCATAGAGAGCCGGATCTACCTCAATCGTCAAGCGGACGTACTTAACGCCCTCCAACTCTGCCACTTCGGGGTCACCCTGGATTCTCGCGTCAGGCAAGAATTCCCCCAAGGCCTCCCTATATAATTCCACGGCCTTTGCCATTTCATCCTCACAAAGAGCGCTAGGACGGTACTTAAGTGCCGAGCCGACCATGGCTTGAGCCCACGATGTTCTGAGGTTGCCTTGCTTGTCTTAACGGGTCCTCAAGACGCGCGCCCAAGGCTGGAGCCGGCCGGCCGATGAAGATGCGCCGCTGATCGGTCTCCATCGGCGCTACAACAGCCAGAGAGAACGTTCACTGGCCGCTGCCGTTCCGCTGCGTCCGCGACGAGCCCTTGTGACAGATTGCCAACGCCCGCGCCATGTCGAAATCTGGTGCTCAACCAGCAAATCGTTCACGCACGTGACATTTGTCACGTTGCGCAAGCTGGGTGGCGCAACCGCGCACCGAGGTCATTCGAACTCGTCGACGGGCTGGGTGGTGCGGCCGCGCAGCCCAGCATCACCATCGGCCCGCAGCGAGCCACCCCGCCGCCGTCTCACCTCCAGCCCGCCTCAGCCCCGCTCCACCGGGATCACCACCTCGTTGCGGCGGAGGAAGGGCAGGGTCCAGGGCGGGTCGTAGAAGTAGGCGACCGGCGGGCCGGCGGGCTGCCAGCCGGTGCCCTCGAGCCGCGCGCGCAGGTCCGCCGCCCTGGCCGCGACCCGGCCGGCGCCCCGGCCGCCGCTGAAGCGCAGCACGGCCATGGTCTGCTCCGGCAGGGTGACCAGGCTCACCTGGGACTCGGTCGGTCGCGGCGCCGTTTCGGGCGTGTACTGGGCCGGCAGGAAGAAGCGCATGCGCAAGCCGCCCGCCTCGGCCGGGGCGGTCTCGACCGGCGCGGTCATCTCGATCCTGGTGCCGGGCCGCTCGGCCTGGGCGGTCTCCACGGGAGCGGTCATGGCGATGTCGGTCTCGGCCCGGTTGGCGCCGCCGATGTAGCGGGCGAGCCGCCGGAACGCCTGGCCGCGGGTCCGGCCGGTGTCGCCCTCGCCGACCACCGTCTCGACCGCCACCCGCTCGGAATAGCGGCGCACCGCGGCGTCCTCGCCAAGCCGCTCGACCACCTGGAAGTCCGGCTCCTCGATGCCCGAGCCGGCGCCGAACACCGAGCAGCCGGCCACCAGGAACGACGCGAGCAGGACCGGAGACAGCACCTTGATCGGAGCCGGGACCTTGGCCATGACGCGTGCGACCGGTCTTGGGGAGAAGCGCATGTCTCCCACCTGTCCCGCCGGCGTGCCGGTTCAAGATCCGGGCCGCGCCGCGAAGCCGGCCGCCGCCTCCAGCGCCCCGGCGACGCGCAGCACCGTGGCCTCGTCGAACGGCCGGCCGATCAGCTGCAGGCCGAGCGGCAAGCCGTCGCTTCCCAGGCCCGCCGGCACCGAGACCCCCGGCAGCCCGGCCAGCGAGGCCGGCACCGTGAACACGTCGTTGAGGTACATGGCCACCGGGTCGTCCTGCTTTTCGCCGATGGCGAAGGCGGTCGACGGCGCGGTCGGCGTCAGCACCACGTCGCAGCGCCGGTGCGCCTCGGCGAAGTCGCGGGCGATCAGCGAGCGCACCTTCTGCGCCTTCAGGTAATAGGCGTCGTAGTAGCCCGCCGACAGCACGTAGGTGCCGATCATAATGCGCCGCTTGACCTCGCGGCCGAAGCCGGCGGCGCGCGTGTTCTCGTACATCTCGATCAGGCTGTCGCCCGGCACGCGCAAGCCGTAGCGCACGCCATCATAGCGCGCCAGATTGGACGAGGCCTCGGCCGGCGCCACGATGTAGTAGGTCGGCAGCGCGTGCTTCGTGTGCGGCAGGCTGATCTCCACCGGCTCGGCGCCGGCGTCCTTCAGCCAGTCGACCCCCTGCCGCCACAGCGCCTCGATCTCCGCCGGCATGCCGTCGACCCGGTACTCCGCCGGTACCCCGACCTTTAGGCCGCGCACGTCGCCGCTGAGCGCCGCCGCGTAGTCCGGCACCGGCTGATCGACGCTGGTCGAGTCCTTCGGATCGAAGCCGGCCATGGAGCCGAGCAGCAGCGCGGCGTCGCGCACGGTGCGGGCGAGCGGCCCGGCCTGGTCGAGCGACGAGGCGAAGGCGATGATGCCCCAGCGCGAGCAGCGCCCGTAGGTCGGCTTGAGGCCGACGATGCCGCAGTAGCTGGCCGGCTGGCGGATCGACCCGCCGGTGTCGGTGCCGGTGGCGCCGAGAGCCAGGCGCGCCGCCACTGCCGCCGCCGAGCCGCCCGAGGAGCCGCCGGGGACCAGGTCGGTCGCCGGGTCGCCCGGCCGGCGCCAGGGATTGGTCACATTGCCGTAATAGGAGGTGGTGTTCGACGAGCCCATGGCGAACTCGTCGAGATTGGCCTTGCCGAGCAGCACCGCGCCGTCGCGCCACAGCCGCGCCGTCACCGTGCTCTCATAAGGTGGCGTGAAGCCGTCGAGGATGTGGCTGCCCGCGGTGGTCGCCACGCCGTCGGTGCAGAACAGGTCCTTGATGGCGAGCGGGATGCCGTCGAGCGGGCCGGCCTCGCCGCGGCCGCGCCGGGCGTCGGAGGCCTCGGCCATGGCCAGCGCCCGCTCCGGCGTCTCGGCGATGAAGGCGTTCAGGCCGCGCCGCCGCTCCATCGCCTCGAGATGGGCGCGGGTCAGCTCGACCGCGGACAGCTCCCGCGCCTCGAGCGCGGCCAGCGCCCCGGCGATGGTCAGGTCGGTGGGATCGGCCATCACTCGACCACCTTGGGCACGGCGAAGAAGCCCTGGGCGTGCTCGGGCGCGTTCGCCAGAACCTTGTCCGGGATGTCGCCGTCGGTGATCTGGTCGGGGCGGCGGCGCAGGCCGTGGGCGACCACGCTGGTCATCGGCGCCACCCCGTCGGTGTCGACCTCGTTCAATTGCTCGACGAAGGCGAGGATGCCGTTGAGCTCGCCGGCCAGGGCCTCCTGCTCGGCCTCGCCCAGGCGGATCCGCGCCAGACGGGCGATGCGGGTGACGGTATCCGGATCGAGCGCCATCGACGACCTCGGCTGCACGGGATGCGGGACAGGCGCGGCCGGCTGGCGTCGTGCGTCGGAGACACCGCCGGCTGCCGGGCCTGACTAGCGCGCTTGCGCCGATCGTGAAAAGGGGTGCATGACGCGGTGTCCGCAAAATCGAGGGCGGCCGACGCCTGTCATGCCCGTCTCAGACCTCCAGGAGCTGCCGGCCCGTCTGCCGCCCGACCGGCCGCGCCTGCTCGGGCTCGACGTCGGCGACAAGACCATCGGCTTTGCCGTCTCCGACGCCGGCCGCCGCATCGCCTCGCCGGTGACCACGCTGAGGCGGACCCGGCCGGCGGCCGACCTGGAGGCGCTGCTGCGCCTGGTCGAGGAGCGCGAGGCCGGCGGCCTGGTGCTCGGCCTGCCGGTCAACATGGACGGCACCGAGGGGCCGCGCGCCGAGGCGGTGCGCCGGACCGCCCGCCAGATCCTCGGCCGCCGCGACCTGCCGCTCGCCTTCTGGGACGAGCGGCTGTCCACCGCGGCGGTCGAGCGCGCCATGATCGGCGCCGACCTGAGCCGGGCCAAGCGGGCGCGGCGCATCGACTCGGCCGCCGCCGCCTGGATCCTGCAGGGCGCCCTCGACGCGCTCGGCTTCGGCCCGCCCGGCGCCGGGCCCATACCGCCAGCGGGGACCGATCCGGACCGCTCGGCGCCATGACCGCCGTCGTCCTGGCGCTGGCGCCGGTGTTCACGGTGATCATGCTGGGCGCCGCGCTGCGCCGGACCGGCTTCGTGCCGGAGAGCTTCTGGCCGAACGCCGAGCGCATCACCTATTTCGTGTTCTTCCCCAGCCTGCTGTTCGCCAACACCGCCGGCGCCGACCTGGCCTTCGGCGAGCTGCTGCCGATGGCCGTGGCTCTGGCCTCGGCGGTGCTGCTGACCGGCGGACTCATGTTCCTGGCCCGGCCGCGGCTGGCGCTGGGCGACGCCGGCTTCACCTCGCTGTTCCAGGGGGCGATCCGCCCTAACATCTATGTCGGGCTGGCCGCCGGCGCCGGCCTGTACGGCCAGGAGGGGGTGACCCTGATCGCCGTCGGGGTGGCCGCCGTGGTGCCGCTGGTCAATGTGCTGTCGGTGCTCGTGCTGGCCCGCTACGGCGACGCCGCCCGGCCGAGCGCGCTCGGCATCGTGCGCACGGTCGCCGGCAACCCGCTGATCATCGCGGTGACGCTGGGCATCGCCTTCAATCTGGCGGGCCTGATGCTGCCGCCGGTGATCGGCCCGACCGTGGAGATCCTTGGGCGCGCCGCCCTGCCGATCGGCCTGATGGCGGTGGGCGCCGGGCTTGACCTGGCGGCGGCCGGGCGCGCCGGGCGGCCGGTCGCCGTGTCCTCCGCCGGAAAGCTGCTGGTGTGCCCGGCGCTGACCGCGGCGCTGTGCCTGATGCTCGGGGTCGGCGGCCCGGCGCTGGTCGTCGCCGTGGTCTACAACGGCCTGCCGACCGCCGCCTCGGCCTATGTCATGGCCCGCCAGCTCGGCGGCGACTCGCGCCTGATGGCCGGCATCATCACCGTCACCACCGTCATGGCCGCGCTCACCCTGCCGGGGATCCTCCTGCTGGTGCTGTAGCGGGCCGGGTCATCAACGCGGCCATGCCCCCGAGCCCAGGGCGTTGCTGCGCCGGCCAGGACGGGACAACGCCCTACCGGGCCGGGAGGCGGCGCTCCCAGGCGAGCGCGGTGGCGACGATGGTCGCCAGATCGTCGTGCCGGGGCTGCCAGCCGAAGACCTGCCGGATGCGGTCGGCGGCGGCGACCAACGCCGGCGGGTCGCCCGCGCGGCGCGGCGCGGTCTCGACCGGCACCGGCCGGCCGGCCTCGGCGCCGACCGCCTCGACCACCTCCCGCACCGAGTAGCCGTGGCCGTAGCCGCAGTTGAGCACCAGGCTCTCGCCGCCGCGCGCCAGATGGTCCAGCGCCAGGACATGGGCCTCGGCCAGATCGCTGACGTGGATGTAGTCGCGCACGCCGGTGCCGTCGCGGGTCGGATAGTCCTCGCCGAAGATCGACAGCGCCCCGCGCCGGCCCAGGACGGCCTGACAGGCCACCTTGATCAGGTGGGTCGCCATCGGCGTCGACTGCCCCGACCGTCCCTCGGGATCGGCGCCGGCCACGTTGAAGTAGCGCAAGGCGACATAGCGCAGGGGATAGGCGGCGGCGCAGTCGCGCAGGATCGACTCGGTCATCAGCTTCGAGGCGCCGTAGGGGTTGATCGGCGCGGTGGGCGCGTCCTCGGCCACCGGCAGCCGCTCCGGCAGCCCGTACACCGCCGCGGTCGAGGAGAAGATGAAGCGGCCGACCCCGTGGTGGACGCACCGCTCGATCAGCACCTGGCTGTTGAGGGTGTTGTTCCGGTAATACTTCAGCGGGTTCTCGACCGACTCCGGCACGACGATGCTGCCCGCGAAATGCATCACCGCGGTGACCTTGTGGCCGGTGAGCACCTCGTCGACCAGGGCCGCGTCGCCGACCGTGCCGACGCGAAGGGGCACACCCTCCGGCACCGCCTCGCGCACGCCGGTGGACAGATCGTCGAGCACCACCACCCCGACCCCGGCGTCGCGCAGCGCCAGCACCGCGTGGCTGCCGATGTAGCCGGCACCGCCGGTCACCAGCACCGTCTCGTCTTGGTCACTCATGAGCCTCACGCCTTCCCGGCCCGATCCCGCCTATCACGGCTGCCGCCCCATCATGCCACAGCCCCGGCCGCCGGCGCATCGGCCGGCGCCGGACCGGCCGCGCCAGAATGACCGAGACTGATGGAAGCTTGCCAAACGTCCCGGCTCAAGAATCCCGGAAAGGTCCCGGCGGACGCCTTCCGGCGCCACCCGCCAGGCCCCTCCGGACCCTTTTGAAGGCCAATCCATTCGCCTCTTGAAGGCCAATCAAATCGATTGACACGAAGCGGCGCCATCTCCGACAAGCGGAAACGGGCGGATCACGGGCCGGAGCGCTGCCGGATGCGCCCGTTCCCGCCCGGGCGCGCCGAAGGGGACCGGCGCCGGCCGGGTTCAAGGCAAGGATTTCTTCATCGAGGTGGACATAGTCATTGTCGGCGACGGCCTCGACGGCTGCGCGGACAGCGGCCGCGGCGCGCCGGTCTCGGCCGGCGGCAGGGCCGCTCCCGACGTCACAGGATGCCTGGCCCGATGGTGAGCCTCGAGTCCGCCCCTGCCCGACCCGAAGCCCGGCCCCGGGCCCGGGCCATGCTCCTGGCCGCCGCCGTCCTGGCGGCGCTGACCGTCGTCATGTTCCTGACCGCGCCGCTCGACGGCGCCTTCTGGTGGAGCGAGGCGCCGCGCAACGCCCTGAACGGCGCCTTCATCCTCGACCTGCTGCGCGACTTCCCGATCGACGACCCGGTCGGCTACGCCTACGACTACTACCTTCAGTACCCGGCTCTGACCGTCCTGCTCTACCCGCCGCTGCTGCACGCGATGATCGCCCCGTTCATGGCCGTCCTCGGCGTGTCCCACGCGGCGGCGCTCGCGCCGGTGATGCTGTGCTACTTCGCCCTGGCCCTCGGCGGCTACGCGCTGGCCCGGCGCTGGCTCGAGCCGGCCTTCGCGCTGGCCACGGCGGTCGCCTTCGCCGGCGCACCGGTCGTCGCCCTCTGGGGCCGCCAGGTGATGCTGGAGATCCCGTCCTTCGCCTTCCTGATCTGGTCGGTCTGGTGCCTGCTGCGCCATCTCGACCACGGGCGCCCGGCGCCGCTTCACGCCTCGGCCCTGCTCATGGTCGCGGCGCTCTACACGAAGCTGAGCGTGGTGTTCATGCTGCCGGTGCTGGCCGTCGGGCTGCTGGCCTGGCGCGGGCCCGCGGCGCTCCGCGACCGCCACGTCTGGATCGCCGCCGGCGTGTCGGCCGTCCTGCTGCTGCCGCTGCTCGCCATGACGCTCCACTTCGGCGCGTTCAACGTGCAGTCGGTCACCGGCATCTCCGACGCCCACGTCGAGAAGTGGAGCCTGGCGGGCTGGACCTGGTATCTGCGTCAGCTGCCCGACCAGCTGACCCTGCTCACCGTCCTGCTGGCCGGCGGCTACCTGCTCGGCGCCGCGGCGCGTCCGTCCTGGCGGCTGCCCTGGCGCGACAGCCTGCTCCTGGGAACCTGGCTCGGCTTCGGCTACCTGTTCTTCTCCTACATCGATCTCAAGGAAGCCCGGCTCAACCAGTACATCCTGTATCCGCTCGTGCTGGCCGCCGTTCTGGCGTTGCGCTGTGCGCTGGCGGAGCGCTGGGCCCGGCCCGCCGCGCTCGTGCTCGCCGCCGCCGTCGTGGCGATCACCCTGGCGCGCCACCCGGTGCCGTTCATGGCCGGCTACCGCGAGGCCGCCGAGATCATCGTCGACCGCGCGCCCGAGGGCAGCGCCGTGCTGTTCTCGGGCCGCCGCGACGGCTCGTTCATCTTCAATCTCCGGGTCGTCGACGAGGACGGCGACCTGCACGTCCTACGCTCTGACAAGCTGCTGCTGCGCTATGCCATACGCCGCGAGCTCGGTGTCGAAGAGTTCGACCACACCGAGGACGAGATCGCCGACATGCTGAACCGCTTCGGCGTCCACTACGTGGTGGCGCAGACCGACTTCTGGACCGACCTGGCGCCGATGGACCGGCTGCAGCGGGTCCTGCGAAGCGACCGGTTCGAGACCGTGGCCCGGCTGCCGGTGCGCGCCAATGCCGACGTCGAGGACAAGGAGCTGGTCATCTACCGCAATCTCGGCCCGGTCTCCGAGACGCCGGAGCGACCGACGGTGGATCTCACGGTGATCGACCGGACCATCGGGGCGAGCCCGTGACGAGGGCGGCCGGCCATGCGCGACCTTGACGGGGTGACCGAGGGCACGGTGCCGGCGCCGCCGTCGCGCCGCGAGCCGGCCGGGGCGCTGCCGCTGTGCGTCGACCTCGACGGTACGCTGGTGCTGACCGACACGTTGGTGGAGAACGTGCTCGGCCTGCTCGCCGCGCCGCGCTCGCTGCTCGCCCTGCCCGGCTGGCTCGCCCGCGGCAAGGCCGGGTTCAAGGCAGCCGTCGCCGAGGCGGCGACCCTGGACGCCGCGCTCCTGCCGTACAACCAGCCGCTGCTCCGCTGGCTCGAGGGCGAGCGCGCGCGCGGCCGGCCGCTGATCCTGGTCACCGCCGCCCATCGCAGCATCGCCGAGCGGGTGGCCGGCCATCTCGGCCTGTTCGACGAGGTGATCGCCACCGACGGCGCCGACAACCTGCGCGGCGAGCGCAAGGCCGAACGGCTGGTCGAGCGCTTCGGCACCGGCGGCTTCGCCTACGCCGGCAACGACGCCACCGACCTCAAGGTGTGGGCCCGGTCGGGCGCCGCCGTGCTGGTGGACACGCCGCCGGGGGTCACCCGCCGGGCCCGCGCGCTCGGCCCCATCGAGCAGGTCTTCGACGACCGGCCGAGCCGGCTCGCCGCCCTGGTGACCGCGCTCCGCCCCTATCAGTGGGCCAAGAACCTGCTGGTCTTCGTGCCGATCCTGACCGCCAACGCGATCGGCGACGTGATCGCCTGGAGCCAGGCGGTCCTCATGTTTCTGGCCTTCTGCGCCACCGCCTCGGCGATCTATCTGATCAACGACCTGACCGATCTCGCCGCCGACCGCCAGCACGAGCGCAAGCGCCGCCGGCCGTTCGCCAGCGGCGCCCTGCCCGCGGCCTACGGCCTCGCCGCGGCCCCCCTGCTGCTGCTGGCCGGCACGGCGCTGGGGCTGGCCAGCGGCGCGCTCCTCGTGCTCGCCGTCTACGCCGCCGTCTCCTTCAGCTACTCGATCAAGCTGAAGGAACTGCCGCTGGTCGACCTGTTCGCCCTCGCCGCCCTGTACACCTTGCGGCTGTTCGGCGGCGGCGAGGCGACCGGCTACACGGTGTCCCTGTGGCTGCTCGCCTTCTCCAGCTTCTTCTTCCTCAGCCTGGCCATCATCAAGCGGGCGGCGGAGCTGATGGCGCTCCGGGCGCGCCAGGGCCGCCGGGCGGCACGGCGCGGCTACAGCACCGAGGACCTGGAGATCCTGCAGGCCATGGGCGTCGGCGCCAGCTTCGTCTCGAGCATGGTGCTGGCGCTGTACGTCCAGAGCGACGTGGTGGCCGGCCATTACGGCCGACCGGAGGTGCTGTGGGCGATCGTGCCGCTGATGCTGTTCTGGCAATGCCGGGTCTGGCTGTCGACGGCGCGCGGCTACATGCACGACGACCCGATCATCTACGCCGCGAAGGACTGGGTGTCCCGGCTGGTCGTCCTGTGCCTGTTCGGCACCCTGCTGCTCGCCAAGCTGCCCGCATGACCCCCCCGGACGCCTCCCGTCCCGGCGCCGCGGGCGCCCTCGGGCGCCGCCGCGCCGTCGATTTGCCGGCGCTGCTGCTCATCGGGCTCAGCGTGACCCTGTCGGCGATCGCCCAGATTCTGCTCAAGCTCGGCATGTCGGGCGAGGCGGTGGGCGCCGCTCTGGCGAATGGCGACGCCCGGACCATCGCCTGGACCATGGCGACCACGGCGGAGGTGCTTCTCGGCCTCGGCCTGTACGGCCTGGGCGCCGTGTCGTGGCTGCTCGTGCTGGCCCGTGTGGACGTGACCCAGGCCTACCCCTTCGTCGGCCTGGGCTTCCTGCTCACCATGGCGCTCGGGGCCGTGATCCTGGGCGAGACCGTGACCCCGGTCCGCCTCCTTGGCACCGTCCTCGTGGCCGTGGGCGTGCTCCTGGTCTCGCGCAGCTGATGACGACGCGGGTCCGGCCCCGCGCCATGGCGCGGACCGGGCATGGGCGGCGGCGTCGCCGGCCAATGGCGTTGGCGGGTCCGTCGCCGGACGGTATCCTGCGGCATCGGGCGGAAGCAGAACGGCCGGGGAGGCAAGGAGCCTTGATGGACACGCGCATCGGCGTCACCGGCCGCGACGACGTGCCGAGCCAGGGCCGGGAGGTCGGGCGTGCGCGGCGCCGGCTGATCGGCCTGCTCACGCTCGGGCTGGCGCTGGCCGTGCCGGGAGCCGCGGCCGGCACCGAGCCGGCGTCCGGGGACTGGGTGGTGCTGTGCCACGATCCGGGTCGGCAGCTGGTGCAGCGCACCCTGGCGGCGGACTGCGCCGGCGAGATCGTCAGCGAGGACGAGGCGCGGGCGATCCGGGCCCGGCGCCTCGGCGGCGCCTTCCTTGGGCTGCCCGACGCCTCCCCGCCGCGGCTGCCGGGCGAGGCCCGCGCGCCGGCCGCCGCGCCCGCCGGCAGGCCGTACCGGCAGGTCCATCGCGACTGGGTGGTGCTGTGCAGCGACCGGCCGGTCGACGGGGTCTCGGCGCGCTGCGGCATGCTCGCGGCCGCCTCGACGGCCGGGCAGAGCGTCCAGGTGCTGCCCTACGGCGACCGTCCGCAGCTCGCTCTCACGTTGCGCGCGCCGAGCTTCGATCACCGCGCCGGCGTGATGCTGCGGATCGACGCGCAGGCTCCGCTGATGCTGGCCGAAGGCGGACGCGGCCTCGGCGTGCACCGTGAGGCGGCTGCCGCCTTCGTGACCGACGCCGCCGTCAACCGGGCGCTGCTGCGCCAGGCCGCTGCCGGGCGCTGGCTCAGCCTCTCCTATCGGAGCCTGACCGGGGACACGGTGCGCCGGCGCTTCAGCCTGCTCGGCTTCACGGCCGCCCTCGAGGATCTGCGGCGGGTCGCCGGATCGCCGCGCTGAACGACGGGCCGGTCCCGGCGCCGGCGCGCCGGGGTCGCGTCACACAGCCCGCCGCAGCCCGGCGCCGGCCGCGGCGGCCGCGCCGGTCGGCTCGTAAATGCCGCGCTGCCCGTCCACGGGCCGGAAGCGGTTGGTGATGCCGAGCACGGTCTCGGCGCCGCCCAGGTAGAGCACGCCGTCCGGCGGCATCAGCCGGGCGATGCCGTCGAGCACCTTGGCCTTGGTCGGCTGGTCGAAATAGATCAGAACGTTGCGGCAGAACACGATGTCGAACTTGCCGAGCGGAGTCAGGTCGGTCAGCAGGTTGAACTCGCGGAACTGCACCATCTTGCGGATATCGGGGTTGAGCTCCCACTTGTCGCCGTGCTGACTGAAGTACTTGACCAGGAGGGTGATCGGCAGGCCGCGCTGCACCTCGAACTGCGAGTAGACGCCGGCGCGCGCCTTCTTCAGGATCTCGGTCGACAGATCGGTGGCGACGATCTCGATGCTCCACCCGCTCAGCTTGGCCCCCTGCTCCTTCAGCAGCATGGCGATGGTGTAGGGCTCCTGCCCGCTCGAGCAGGCGGCCGACCAGATGCGGATGCGCCGCTGCGCCGACCGGGCCGCCAGCATCGCCGGCAGCGTCCGCTCCGCGAGCTGCTCGAACGGCCGGCCGTCGCGGAAGAATGAGGATTCGTTCGTGGTCATGGCCTCGGTGATGTGGGCCACCAGCCGCTCGTCCCGGCGACCGCGCACGGCAGCCACCAGGTCCTGGACGCTCTTCAGGTTCCACTTTCGGGCGACCGGCATGAGCCGGGACTCGAGCAGGTAGGCCTTGTCGCGAGTCAGCACCAGGCCGGAGCGCTGCTTGAGCAGCGTTTGCAGCAGGTCGAAGTCCTCGGCTCTCACGGTCGCTTCCTCGTCGCCCCTAGGCCGCCGTCCGCAAGGAGAGCTTGCGCACGAAGGGCCCGATTTCGTTGACCGGCAGTATGGCGTTGCAGGTGCCATCGGCCGCGACGGCTCCGGGCATGCCCCACACGACGCTGGTCGCCTCGTCCTGGGCCACGACCACGCCGCCGCTCCTGGCCACGTCGCGGCAGCCACGCATGCCGTCCTGCCCCATTCCGGTCAGGATCACCGCCACCATCCGGGCGCCGTAGCTGGCGACAAGGCTGCGCATCATCGGGTCGACGGCGGGGCGGCAGAAGTTTTCCGGCGCGTCCTGGGAAATGCGGATCCGCCGGTCACCGGGCCCGCCGCGCACGGTCATGTGGAAGTCGCCGGGCGCGATGTAGCAGCGGCCGCCGACCACCGGGTCGCCGTCGGTCGGCTCGACGGTGTCAAGACCGCATTGGCGCCGGATATGCTCCGCCAGGATCGCGGTGAAGGTGGCCGGCATGTGCTGGGTGACCAGGATCGGCTGCCGGAAACCGCGCAGGTGGGACAGCACCTGGAACAGCGCCTGCGGCCCGCCGGTCGAGCTGCCGATGCCGATGACCTCCGGCGCCGCCGCGGTCGGCATCGGCCGCAGGCGGGCCGCCTGGGCCGCCTCGCGCGGGCCGGTCGCGGCCCCGCCCGCCCGCGGTGCCAGCGGCCGGGCGGCGTAGGCGCGCTTCAGCGAGGCCCCGCCGTCTTTTCGGGCCGCGGCGCCCAGGGCCGTGACCTTGGTGACGAGCTCGCGCTTGAAGACATCGGCGGCGCTCAGGTCGCGGCTGCTCGAGGGCTTGGCGACGTAGTCGGCGGCGCCGGCTGCGAGCGCGCGCAGGCTGATGTCGGCGTTGCGCGCCGTCAGCGTCGACGCCATGATGACTTTGGTATGTGGCGAGGCGGCAATGAGCCGCGGCAGCGCGGTCATGCCGTCCATCACCGGCATCTCGATGTCGAGCACGATGACATCGATGGGCTGCCGAGCGAGCGCGTTGAGCGCCATCTGCCCGTCGCCGACCGAGCTCACCACGCGGATCGAGGGATCGGCCTCCAGCGCCCGGGTCAACAGGCCCCGGATCACCGCGCTGTCGTCGACCACCATGACCCGGTACGGCTCGGCGGCCGGCGTGGCGGCTTGGGTGAGGGGCGTGCTGACCATGGCCGTTCCCGTGTTCGCGCGCCGGATCAGACCAGACCGACCTGGGCGAACTTGGTGCGGATGATGTCGCTGTCGAACGGCTTCATGATGTATTCGTTGGCGCCGGAGGACAGCGCCTCCTGGATGTGGGCCAGGTCGTTCTCGGTGGTGCAGAAGACCACCCGGGGCGCGTCGCCGCCGGCCATCTTGCGCAGGCGGCGGAGGAACTCGATCCCCGTCATCACCGGCATGTTCCAGTCGAGCAGGATGGCGTCGGGCATGCCCTCGGCGCAGGCGTCCATGGCCTGCTTGCCGTCCTCGGCCTCGGCGCAGGAGAAGCCCAGGTCTTCCAGGATCTTTCGGGCGACCTTGCGCACCACACGCGAGTCGTCGACGACCAGGCAGGTCTTCATGAGCGCACCATGCGGTCCAAATGCCAGGCGGAGCGCGGGCCGGCCGTCAGGCCGCGTCGCGCGCCGTGAACTCGAGCAGCCGGGCGATGTCGAGCACCACGAGCAGGCGGTCGTCGAGCCGGTAGATGCCGAGCGAGATGTCGCGCCAGATCGGGTCCAGGGTCGCCGGGTTCCGCTCGAAGTCCCTGGTCGAGACGCGCAGGACCTCGCCGACGCTGTCGATGATCAGGCTGTACAGCTCGCCCTTGTGGTCGACGACGATGCTCATGTCCTTCTCGTCGCGCGGCCGCGGCTCCAGGCCGAGCCTGAGGCGCACGTCGATGGCGGTGACGATGCGGCCGCGCAGGTTGAGCGAGCCGGCGACCTCGCGCGGCGCCAGCGGGATCCGGGTGATCCGCTGGGCCCCGAGCACGTCCTGGACCTGAAGGACCTCGATGCCGAACAGCTGTCCGGCGATGGTCATCGTGATGTACTCAGCGTGCTCGGCGGTGCCGAGGTCGCCCCGGTCGGCGGCCACGGGCGCGGTCTCGCGACGCGGTGCAAGGCTGTTGCTCATGCGACACCTCGGGCATCGGACAATGTATGGGACAGGGTCGACAGCAAGGCGTCGCGGTCGAGCTTGGCGACATAGTCGGTGAAGCCGGCCTCACGGCCGCGGGTAAGGTCCTGCGGCGTGGTGTGGGAGGACAGGGCGATCAGCGGCACGTCGCGCCAGCGCGAGCCCTGGCGCACGGCGCGGGCGAAGTCGAACCCGTTGGTGCCGGGCATCTCCAGGTCGCTGACGATGACGTCGTAACTGTTGCCGGCCTCGCAGAGGTCGAGCGCCTGATCGGCGGTCTCCACCGTGGTGACGCGGTAGCCGGCGACCGTCAGCAGTGGCGTCAGCATGTTTCGGAAGAAGGCGCTGTCATCGATCAGCAGGACGTGATGCTGCTGCTGCTCGCCGCCGACCTCGCCCTCGGCGCCGAACCAGTCCTGATAGGCCTGGGTCAGGTACAGGCCGGCGTCGATCACGTCGGTCGCCTTGCCGGCGATGATGGCGCTGCCGAGCAGGCCCTGGCGGTCGCCGGTCAGCTCCACCTGCAGGCACTGCTCGACGATATCGACGATCTCATCGACGATGAGGCCCATGGAGCGGTCGCCGTCGGCGAACACCAGCACCGGCCGGTGCCCCTCGGCCTCGAGCATGAAGCCCGGGTCGAACGGCACCAGCGGCATCAGCTTGCCCCGGTACTGGATCACCAGCTGGCCGTTCGACTGCTCCACCTTGGACAGGTCGACGTCCTCGAGCCGGGCCACCAGCGCCAGCGGCACCGCCTTGGGCGCGCCGTGCCCGGCGCGGAACAGCAACAGCGCGATGCTCTCCTCGCTGGCGTTGCGCTTGGTTGCCGCCGCGGCGCTCTCCAGGCCCTCGGCCATGGTGATCTCCCCGGTGGCCGAGGCGATCCCGTTGGGATCGAGGATCATGATGACGCTGCCGTCGCCGAGGATGGTGTTGCCGGAGAACATGTCGATCTGGCGCAGGATGGGCGCCACCGGCTTGACCACGATCTCCTCGGTGTCGAACACGCGGTCGACGATGATGCCGAAGGTGTAGGTGCCGACCTGCGTGACGACGATGAACCCTTCCTGCTCCTCCGGCGTCTGAGCCTCGCCCAGCTTCAGCAGGGCGCGCAGGCTGACCAGCGGCAGCAGCCGGTTGCGCAGGCGCAGCACCGGCGTGCCGTGCAGCCGCTCGATCGAGTGCTCGCTCTGGCCGCCGGCGCGCACCAGCTCGACCACGCTCAGCTGCGGGATGGCGAAGCGCTCGCCGCCGCACTCGACGACCAGCGCCGAGACGATGGCCAGCGTCAGCGGGATCTTGATGATGAAGGTCGAGCCGCGTCCCTCGATCGACTTCAGCTCGATGGTGCCGCCGATCTTCTCGATGTTGGTGCGCACCACGTCCATGCCGACGCCGCGGCCGGAGACGTTGGTCACCTTCTCGGCGGTCGAGAACCCGGCCTTGAAGATGAACTGCTGGATCTGCTGCTCGGACAGGCCGGTCAGCTCGCCCTCGCTGACCAGGCCGTTGGCCAGGGCCTTGGCCTTGATCTTCTCGATCGACAGGCCGCGCCCGTCGTCGGTGATCTCGATGATGATGTGCCCGCCTTCGTGATAGGCGTTGAGCCGGATCTTGCCGGTCTCCGGCTTGCCCGCGGCCAAGCGCTGCTCGGGCAGCTCGATGCCGTGGTCCCCGGAGTTGCGCACCATGTGGGTGAGCGGGTCCTTGATCAGGTCGAGGACCTGGCGGTCGAGCTCGGTGTCCTGTCCGAGCATCTGCAGCTCGATCTTCTTGTTGAGATCGCGGCAAAGATCGCGGATCAGGCGCGGCAGCTTGGCCCAGGCGTTGCCGATCGGCTGCATTCGCGTCTTCATGACGCCTTCCTGCAGCTCCGAGGTCACGTGGTTGAGCCGCTGCAGCGGCGCCGCGAACTCGCTGTCCTTCTGGCTGCGCAGGATCTGCATGAGCTGATTGCGGGTCAGCACCAGCTCGGAGACCATGGTCATCAGGTTCTCGAGCAGCTCGACGTTCACGCGGATCGACTGGCTGCTGACCTGGCTCTCGCGCGCCTCGGCGGCCTCCGCCGGCTCCTTCTTGGCGACCGGGACCGGCGGCGACGCCTTCACCGGCTCCTGCTCGGGATCGGGCAGCGGATCCTCGGCCACGGCGACCGACGGCTCCAGCGGCGGCTCCGGCTCCGGCTCCGTCAGGTCTTCCGGGACCGGCGCGGGCGCCGCCTCAGCCGACGGATTGAGACGCGGGTCGTCATCAAGATTGTCGAGCTCGGCCGCCACCCGGGCGGTCGCGCGAGCCGCCCTGGCTGCGCGCTCCTCGCTGCTCTCCGCGGGCTCGACGGCCGGCGCCGGATCCGGATCCTTGGCCACGCCCGGCGGCCCGGCAGGCGGCGCCGCCCCGGATCCGCCGTCGGCCATGGCGTTCAGCCGGTTGATCAGGTCGGTGTCCTCGCCCGGCGGCTCGGCCTCGTTGGCCTCAAGCTCCGCCACCAGCGCCTTGATGGTGTCGAAGGACTCAAGGATCAGGGTGACCGCCTCGGCGGTCACCTCAAGCTCGCCGTCCCGAAACTTGCCGAGCACGTTCTCGGCCGCATGGGCCACCGTCTCCAGGCGCGGCAGCCCGAGAAAGCCGCACGTGCCCTTGATGGTGTGCACCAGCCGGAAGATGTTGCCGAGGAGCTCCGGATCGTTCGGGCTCTGCTCGAGCTTGACCAGCTCGACGTCGAGCACCGACAGATTTTCCGTCGTCTCCGTCAGGAATTCGCTTAGTAAATCGTCCATCGCGCGTCCCCGCGGCGCTACCCATCCCCGAATAGAGCCAAACGCGACAAAGACCGAGATCGAGACGCGCCGCTCCAGTGCCCAATGACACTGGCAGGCGGCCATTAAGATCTTGTAAAATCGCCGGAAGAATCAAAGAATCCCAACCCGGGAACCGCCGCGGTTACTGATTGCCCCAGGCCAGGCGCATGCGGATGCGGCCCGGGCCGTCCTCCTGCACGACGAGGCGCATGCCATACTGGGCGGCCATACGGCCGGTCATGTAGCCGTGCACGGTCCGGGCCGTCAGTTCCTCCACCCCGACCGTCCCCGCCAACGCCTCGTGACCGCCCGTCGGCAGCACGGCGACGCGCCCCTCGCCCTGGAGCTCGACCGCCTCGGGCGCGCCTTCGGTCTCCGGGATCAGCGTCAGGCGGCCGCCATGGGTGAGCGCCTCCTCGCCGAGCATGACCATGCAGATCAACAGCTTGGCGCCGCCGACCGGCAGCTCGAGCGGGGCGATCTCGAGCGGCTGCGGCCAGCTCAGCGCGAGCTTGCTACCCTGGACGAAGGCGGCCGCGGTCTCCCGGGTCTCGCCGTAGCCGATCGCCTGCGCCCCGCCCGAGCCGTAGGCGAGCCGGAACGCGCGCAGCCGGGCCGCGGCCCGACGCCCGCTCTGCGCGATCAGGCCGGTGGCCTCCTCGGCCACGTCCCGGCCGATCTCCTCGAGCAACTCGACACCGTTGTTGATGGCCCCCACGGGGCTGACCAGATCGTGACAGATCCTCGAGCACAGCATCTCGGTCACGCGCAGATCTAGATGCTCCGTCATGGTCACTCCGCCGGCCGCGCCTGAGCGAGTCCCGGGGGTGCCGGATTCGCCTCGCAGCCTCCTTGATCGTGTTGCCCGCGGGACCGGCTCGACACCCGGCCCACCTCGACTCGGCGCGTCCCGACCCGGGCCCGACGATGGCGGGGACGGCGGCGATCGGCCCGGGGCAGGACACCGTGCAGGAGCGGTCTACCTGTTTTCCATTACCGTCCGCCACCACTTCCATGGCAAGGAGCCGCGATGAGCCTCATCAATCCTCTCGTTCCCGGCGCTCTGGTGCGCCATCCGGACGCTCCGGAATGGGGGGTCGGACAGGTTCAATCGGTCATTGGCCACCGGGTTACCGTCAACTTTCCCGAGCAGGGCAAGATCTTGATCAATGGCGAAAGGGTGACGCTGACCGTGGTCGAGGACACGGACCTGCGCTGACCGCTGTTAAGGACTCGTGAATGACGGCCTGGGCTGTTACCTGGGAGCCGCTATGATCCCACGGATCCTTCCCCTGCTCCTGCTGGTCGCCGTCCTGGCGGCCTGCGCCGATGCGGGCAAGGGGCCGCGGCCGCCGTCCGCGGCCGGTTCCCCGGCGCCGCCGGCGGCGCTCCGGCCGGACGTCCCGGACGAGCTTCTTCTGGCCGCCGCCCGTCTTGGACGGGTCGGCCTCGCCTTGCTGGCGCTGGAGCATGGCGCCAACCTCGACTCACGGGATCGGGAGGGCGGACGCACGCCGCTCATGCTGGCAGCGGAGAGTGGGCATGGTCCGATCGTCGATCTGCTGCTGGCGCTCAAGGCGGAGTCCAATGCCCGGGACGACAACTCCTGGACGCCGCTGATGCACGCGGCCAGCCGCGACCACGCCGGCATTGCCCGACGCCTGATCGCCGCCGGGGCGCGCCCGGGTGCCCGGGAGACCCGTCTCGGCTACACGGCGCTGCTGATCGGCGCGCGGCTCGGCCACGTCGACACGGTTGCGGCCCTGCTCGACGGCGGCGCCAGCCTGGACGTCCGGGTGCGCGAAAGCGGAGCGACGCCGCTGCTGCTCGCCGCGGGAAGCCGGGACGAGGACGCTCCGCTCACGGTGACCGAGCTGCTGGTGCGCGGTGCCGACATCGACCGGCGGAGCCGCGACGGCACCTCCCCGCTCATGGCGGCGGCCGCCGCCGGCAACGAGCGCATCGTGCGTCTGCTGATCGATGAGGGAGCGGCCATCGATCTCCAGGCCGAGGATGGCCGCTCGGCCCTGACCCTGGCCGCCCGGCGCGGTGACCTGGCCATCGTCGGCGCCCTCCTGGCCGCCGGCGCGGACCCCGACCTTGCCGGTCCCGAGGGTCGCACCGCGCGGGCCATCGCGCACGACGCCGGTCACGACGACGTGGTCGCCCTGCTCGGTCAGGCCCGCGGCGCGCCCTGATCCCCGGGCGGCGTCGCCAGGCCGGCGCGGAGCGTCACGGCGCGCTGTGGCTGCCGTCGCAAAGCGGTCCGTTGCGGGTACGCTTGCAGGTGCACAGGAAGTAGGTCTTGCTGCGCTTCGGCGTGAACGGGAGCGGCGACAAGCCGGTGCCGGCGTGCGAGCCGTCGCAGAAGGGCTGTGTCCGGCTGCGACCGCAGGCGCACCACCAGATCGCTTGGCCTTCGGTCAGCTCGACCGCGATCGGCGCCGATCCCGCGGCGGTGACGGACGTGTCGCTCATCGGTGTCTCCCTGGCAAGGTGCCGGCAGGTCGCCAGGCACGGTATCCGAGGCCGCGCAGTCCGGGAGCCCGGCGACCCCTCGTCATTGATCTGAATCACGGCGCGTGAAATTTATTAAAACCATAATGGAATTGTTCAAAATGTCATGAGGGGAAGGACGATGATAGCGGATCCCCACGATCTGGCGCATGAGCTGCCGGAGCACCGTGAGCAGATCATGCGCCTGCAGGCCCGCGACGCCGACTTCCGGCAGCTGCTCGCGTCGTACAACATGTTGGACCGCGAGCTCCAGGACATTCAGCTTTCCGGCACCCCGATCGACGACCGACATTTCGAGACCCTGAAGAAGCGCCGTCTCGCGCTCAAGGACACCCTTTTTGAGCGCGTGCGCCTCTCCTAGGGCGTTTCCGCCTCAAACGGCATCGTCGGCCCGCTCCCCCACCCGGCCACCCAACGACGGCATGCACAGGCTGGCCGGGCGGGAGAGCGGGCCGGTGCCGATTCCGCCTCGGGCGGAAACGCTCTAGCGCCTCGACGCCCGCGACCGGCACCGGAGCCGCGGTCGGCCCGGTGCCATCGGCCGTCGCCCCCAGGGGCGGCCTTGCGCTCTCGGCGTCGGGCCGGCGGCCCGGCGCGACCGGCGCCGAGCCGCTACGCCCCACCCGCCAGCAGCATCGCCAGCAGCAGGATGGACAGCACCACGGCAACCACCGTCAGGAGCAGCCGGTGCCGGCGCTGGTGACGCTCGTCGCTCAGGGGACGCTCCCGACGGCGCGATTTTTTTGATCCGCCCCGCGACGGCCGGGCCGGTGCTCCAATATGGTAGCCGGTAACACCCAAGGCTCCGACAGGGGGGAGACCGTCGTGGTGCCGGACACCGCCGCACCGTTCTCGCCGCGTCCTGACGGGACGCCGCTGGTCGATCCGTTCGGCCGCACCATACGCTATTTGAGGGTCTCGGTCACCGACCGCTGCGATTTCCGCTGCCTCTACTGCATGGCCGAGACCATGACCTTCCTGCCGAAGGCCGAGCTGCTGACCCTGGAGGAGCTGGACCGGGTCTGCGCGGCCTTTGTCGGGCTGGGCGTCCGGAAGCTGCGCCTGACCGGCGGCGAGCCGCTGGTGCGGCGGAACATTCTGTGGCTGTTCCGACGTCTGTCACGCCATCTGCGGACGGGTGCCCTTGACGAGCTGACCCTGACGACCAACGGCAGCCAGCTGGCCGGCGTCGCCGATGACCTTGTCGACTGCGGCGTCCGGCGCGTCAATGTCTCGCTGGACACGCTTCGCCCCGAGCGCTTCGCGGCGATCACCCGGCGCGGTCGGCTTGAGCAGGTCACGGACGGCATCCGCGCGGCCAAGGCGGCGGGTCTGCGGGTGAAGATCAACACGGTCGCCTTGCGCGGCGTCAACGAGGACGAGCTTGACGGTCTGATCGCGTGGTGCGGCGAGCAGGGCCTCGATCTCACCTTGATCGAGGTGATGCCGGTCGGCGATGTAGGGTGCGGCAGCCGCGCGGGTCAGCATCTTCCTTTGTCCGAGGTGCGTGACCGCCTCGCCCGACGGTGGACCCTGACCGATCTCGACCGCAGCACGGGCGGGCCGGCCCGCTATGTCCGAGTGGCCGAGACGGGGCACGATCTCGGCTTCATCACGCCGCTCAGCCACAATTTCTGCGACGGCTGCAACCGGGTACGCCTCACGTGCACCGGCCGGCTGTTCCTCTGCCTGGGCCGCGACGAGGCGGTCGATCTGCGGGCCCCGGTGCGCGCCAGCCGCGCCGACGGCCCGCTGATCGCCGCGATCGCCGAGGCGGTCCGGCGCAAGCCGAAGGCCCACGATTTCGTGATTGACCGCCATGCCGGACCGGCCCTGGCCCGGCACATGAACGTCACCGGCGGCTGAGCGGGACACCGTCGCGGGTCATCTCGTCAGCGACGCCCGCATCCGCTATAGGTTCGGCCGCGATGAGCAACGAGTCCCCAGACGCCCGCCCCCGGGGCCGCGCCATCAGCTTCGCCGCGGCCGACACCGACGATGCGCACTCGGCGCGAGAGCGACTCAGCGCGCGCTACGGCAACGCGCCGCTTGACCGGACGGACGTGATCGTCGTGCTCGGCGGCGACGGCGCGATGCTGGAGACGCTGCACAAGTTCATCGACCAGGATGTGCCGATCTTTGGCATGAACTGCGGCTCGATCGGCTTCCTGCTGAACGAGTTCCGCGAGCACGATCTGGAGGGCCGGCTGGCGGCGGCTCAGCCGGTGATCCTGCACCCGCTGTGCATGGTCGCGCACACGCTGAGCGGCGAGACCCACCGTGCACTGGCCATCAACGAGGTGTCGATCCTGCGCGAGACCCGGCAGGCCGCCAAGCTCCGGATCTCGGTCGACGGGGTGACCCGCCTGCCGGAGCTGATCTGCGACGGCGCCCTGGTGTCGACGGCGGCGGGCAGCACCGCCTACAATCTGTCCGTGTTCGGCCCGATCCTGCCGCTGTCGGCCAATCTCCTCACCCTCATGCCGATCAGCGCGTTCCGGCCACGACGCTGGCGCGGCGCTCTGCTGCCGTGCAGCGCCCGTATCCGCTTCGACATCCTGGAAGGCCGCAAGCGGCCGATCAGCGCGGTCGCCGACTACACCGAGGTGCGCGACGTCACCTGGGTGGAGATCCGCGAGGACCGGTCGATCAGCCTGCGCCTGCTGTTCGACCCCGAGCACAATCTCGAGGAGCGGATCATCAAGGAGCAGTTCATGCCCTAGGGTGTTTCCGAGCTGGGTGGCAGGCATCGCCGGCCCGCTCCCCCGCCCGGCCACCCAACGGCAGGATGCTCAGTCGGGCCGGGCGGGGGAACGGGCCGGTGCCGATTCCGCGTCGGGCGGCGACGCTCCGGCCCGGCCTCGCCGCCACGCCGCCCCTTCCCCGCCCCTCTCACGCCCTCGCCCGGCGTGCACGGAACATTGAAGGGGTAATGCCGGCGAGCCAATGGCTTCAGCCATCGGCTCGCGACGGCGCGCCCGGGTGACGGCAGGGTTGGCGGCAGGGTTGGCAGGTGCGTCCGAAGCCGAGCCGACGAGTCATCTCGTCGGCTCTGCGGCATCAGTGCATCGGCACCACGACGTCGGAGGCCGCGGCCGCGGGGACCGGTGGCCGGACCTTCCAGATCTCCTGCGCATAGTCGAGAACGGTGCGGTCGGTCGAGAACTTGCCCATCCGGGCGATGTTCAGCAGAGCCTTGCGCGTCCACACGACCGGATCGTGGTACAACAGGTCGACCTTGTCCTGGCAGGCGACATAGGCCTCGTAGTCCGCCAGCAGCATGTAATGGTCGCCCTGCCCGGTCAGGCTGTCGAAGATCGGCATGTACCGGCCCGGGTCGCTCGGCGAGAAGAAGCCGCGGCCGATCATGTCGAGCACGTGCCGCAGCTCGGCGTTCCGCTCGTAGTACAGCCAGGGATCGTACCTGCCGCTGGAGCGCAGGGCCTCGACCTGGTCGGCGGAGAGGCCGAAGAAGAAGATGTTCTCCTCGCCGACCTCCTCGCAGATCTCGATGTTGGCGCCGTCCCGGGTGCCGATGGTCAGCGCGCCGTTGAGGGCCAGCTTCATGTTGCCGGTACCCGAGGCCTCCATGCCGGCCGTCGAGATCTGCTCCGACAGATTGGCCGACGGGATGATCAGCTCGGCCGACGAGACGTTGTAATTGGGGATGAAGACGACCTTGAGGCGCCCGGCCACCGCGGGATCATGGTTGACCACGTCGGCGATGTCGTTGATCAGGCGGATGACCAGCTTGGCCATGTGATAGGACGGCGCCGACTTGCCGGCGAAGATGACGGTCCGCGGCACGGCGTCGGCCCGGGGGTCGGCGCGCAGCCGATTGTACCGCGTGATGACGTGCAGCACGTTCAGCAGCTGCCTCTTGTACTCGTGGATGCGCTTGACCTGCACGTCGAACATGGAGTCGATGTCGAGATCGACGCCGACCCTCTCCCGGGCAAGACGCGCCAGCCGCTCCTTGGCCCGGCGCTTGACCGCGGTGAAGCGGCCCTGGAGCTCGGGATCGTCGATATGCGCCTCGAGGCGCCTCAGCTCGGCCAAGTCGACGGCCCAGCGGTCGCCGATGGTGTCGGTGATCAGGGCGGCCAGCGGGCGATTGGCCTGATTGAGCCAGCGCCGCGGCGTGATCCCGTTGGTCTTGTTGCAGATCCGCTCGGGCAGCACCCGATGCAGGTTGGCGAACACGCTCGACTTCATCAGGTCGGTGTGCAGCTGGGCGACGCCGTTGACCTTGTGGCTGCCGACGAACGCCAGGTTGGCCATGCGCACCCGTCGCTCGCCGTCCTCGCTGAGCAGGGAGACGTTCCGCACCAGCGCCTCGTCGCCGGGGAAGCGCCGGCGCACGTCCTGCAGGAAGCGGTGATTGATCTCGAGGATGATCTGCAGATGGCGCGGCAGCATGTTCTCGAACAGGTGGACCGGCCAAGTCTCGAGCGCCTCGGGCAGCAGGGTGTGGTTCGTGTAGGAGAACACCTCGACGGTGATGCGCCAGGCGCGCTCCCAGCCGAGGCCGTGCACGTCCATCAGCAGGCGCATCATCTCGGGGATGGCGATGGCCGGATGGGTGTCGTTCAGCTGGATGGCCACCTTGTCGGGCAGCTGCTCGAGCCGGTCATGCTGGCTGAGGAAGCGCCGCAGGATGTCCTGGAGCGAGGCGCTGACAAAGAAGTACTCCTGCTTCAGGCGCAGCATCTTGCCCATGAAGGTGCTGTCGTCGGGATACAGGATGCGCGACAGGCTCTCCGATTCCGACTGGCCGCGCACGGCCTCGGCATAGTCGCCGCGGTTGAAGCGCAGCAGGTCGAAGTCCTGCGAGGAGCGTGAGCGCCAGAGCCGCAGCGTGTTGACCGTGCCGTCGCGGAAGCCGGCCACCGGCGTGTCGTAGGCGGAGGCGAACACCTCCTCGGCGTTGATCCACTGGTGCCGGAGCACGCCACCGTCGTCGCGGAACTGCGCGACCGTGCCGAAAAACTTGATCGGATAGTGCACCTCCGGCCGCGAGAACTCCCAGGCGTTGCCGAAGTGGAGCCAGTTGTCGGGCATCTCGACCTGACGGCCGTCCTCGATGTACTGCGAGAACATGCCGTAGTCGTAGCGGATGCCGTAGCCGTAGGCGGGGATGCCGAGCGTCGCCAGGCTGTCCAGCAGGCAGGCGGCCAGCCGGCCGAGCCCGCCGTTGCCGAGGGCCGCCTCCGGCTCCTGCTCGGCGATGCGGTCGAGATCCAGGCCGAGCTGCGACAGAACGTCGGTGCAGGTCTCGAAGAAGCCGGCGTTGAGCAGGTTCTTGACCAGGGACCGGCCGATCAGGAACTCGAGCGACAGATAGTAGACCCGCTTGCCGTCCTCCCGGTAGGCCTGCCGGAAGCTGTCGATCCAGCCTTCGGTGATCAGGTCGCGCACGGTGAAGGCGAGGGCCCGGTACCAGTCCCGATCCGTCATCGTCACCAGATTCTTGCCGACCGTGTGGGTGACGTGGTCGAGCAAGCGCTGCTTGAAACGTTCCACATCGCCGGCGGCGAGGGGGGGAACAGCGGACAGCTGGTCACCGGCGTGCTCATAGGTGACGGTCATGGCTTGATACTCCCCGTCGACGGCCACGGCGTGACGGCGCCAAGGCCGAAGGGCGCCGCGCTCTCCTCAAGGAGAGCCTTATGGGTCGATGGTGATGGTGGGGGACAACGGAAGGGCGCGACCCCGGCTTCCCGACCGACGGCAGCACGAGGCAAAGCGCGCGACGCCGGCCCGAGACCGGCCCGTCCTGTCACCCGACCCCGGGAAAGGACCCGTGCCATCGGCTCTGCGCTCGTCTTGCGGCTCCGCTCAGCGTCCCTAGCCCCGGACGGCACCGCCGACCATGCGCTAGGTCAAATTGCGCCGCTTATCGGAGCGCGGCGGTCGGTCTTGCCGATCCCGGCGACAGGATCGGGTCGAGGAACACGGCCAGATCCCGGTTCGAGCGGGCGCGCACGGCGTCGTCGCGGCCGATCAGGTAGCCCTCGCTGTCCACGCACGCCGCCAGGATCAGCCGCCGCGTGAAGGTGCCGATCATCGGCAGCCGGGTCAGCCGGTCGCGCACCACACCGTCCGGCTCCACGCGCAGCCGGCAATCGGCTAGGTTGCGGCCGATCGGCCGCGGGCCGGCAAAGTTGCCGTCCCACTGATGGTAGGCGTTCGGATAGACGATCATCCGGGTCTTGCTGCCGCCGGCCACGAGATCGGCGATGACCTCGTCGCAGCGCTCCGGATCGACGATCGCGTCCTCGGCCCCGGCCAGCATCAGCACCGGCGCACCGGTCGTGGTGGTCTCCTCGAAGCGGGCGATGCACGGGCCGTAGAAGGCGACATGGGCGGCGAACCGGCGGCCGTCGGGCGCGTAGCGCTCGGCCACGACGTCGAAGGCCGCGTAGGTCGCCGCCATGGCGCCGTAGGAGAAGCCGATCAGCGCGATCCGGTCGGCGTCGACCTCCGCCCGGTCCCCGAGAAAGCGCAGCGCCTCGTAGGCGTCGGCCAGCAGCATCGCCTCGGTGATGTTGAGCAGGCGCTCGGTGAAGCCTCTCGCCATGTGCCGTCGCGCGGCGAACACGTCGACGACCAGCGCGGCGACGCCCAAGGCCGCCAGCTGCGGCCCGTAGGTCAACTCGCGCGTCGGCAGGACCCCGCCGGCCCCATGCAGCAGGACGACCGCCGGAACCGGGGCGGCGGCCGAGGCACGCTTCGGCAAAAACAGGCGCCCCAAGGCGGTGGTCTCGGGATCGCGCTCCTCCCCGTCGCCGACATGCTGCAGCGCGAACGGACTGTGGCTGGCGAAGGTCACCGCCTCCCCCTGGACCGAGCGCACGCTTTCGGCGGAAGGCCAGTCCCAGGGCGAGGCGCCGTCAGCCAGGACCATGACCGGGCACAGGACGAGCCAGACGGCGGCGAGCGCGCATAATCGCATGAACAGGAAACTCCAGGTCAGGTCACGTCAAGGACGGGCGGCGGCGAGGCTGCGGACGCCCAGGGGCCGCCCGCGCGGGACGAGGCTCGGCTCGGCACGCACCAGGAACGAGAGAGGCGGCACGACAACTCGGAGCACAGGGCACCTCACAAAATCAATGGCGCTGACCGCCGTTCCACGCTTGCGGGACGACCGTGCCCGGGCGACCATAATCGCGCGGGGAGCCCGGGTCGATCCGCGGCCGAGAACAGCGCCGTCGCTCCGGATCATCCGACCGTGCCATCCACGAGGGCGAAGCCGTGAAGAAGTTCCTCAACTCCGCCGAGGGCATGGTCGCCGAGAGCCTGCGCGGTCTGGGCCTTGCCCATGCGGATCTCGTGACGGTGCGAACGGCGCCCGCCGTGGTGTGGCGCACCGACGCGCCGGTGACCGGCAAGGTCGCCCTGCTGTCCGGGGGCGGCAGCGGCCATGAGCCGCTGCATACCGGCTTCGTCGGCCACGGCATGCTCGATGCGGCCTGCCCGGGTGAGGTCTTCACCGCGCCGACGCCGGACCAGATGCTGGCGGCGGGCGACCTGGTGGACGGCGGCGCCGGCCTGCTGCTGATCGTCAAGAACTACACGGGCGACGTCATGAACTTCGAGATGGCCGCCGAGATGATGGAGCGACCGACGGCCCGGGTTCTGGTCGACGATGATGTCGCCGTCGAGGACAGCACCTTCACCGCCGGCCGCCGCGGCGTGGCCGGCACGCTGGTGGTCGAGAAGGTGGTCGGGGCGGCGGCCGAGGCCGGCGCGGATCTGGAGCGGTGCCGCCGCCTGGGCGAGCACGTCAACGGCCGCACCCGGTCCTTCGGGGTGGCGCTGACCAGCTGCACCGTCCCGGCCGTGGGCACGCCCAGCTTCGAGATCGGGCCGGACGAGATCGAGATGGGTGTCGGCATCCACGGCGAGCCCGGCCGCAGCCGCGCCCCGCTCGCCGATGCCGGGACGCTGGCGGCGGAGATGGCCGACGCCATCCTCCAGGACATGCCCGCGGCCCGGGGCACGCCCGCCCTGGTGCTCGTCAACGGCTTCGGCGCCACTCCGCTGATGGAGCTCCACCTGCTGTACGAGGCGGTGTCCGGCGCGCTGAGGCAGCGCGGCGTCGGCATCGACCGGTGCCTCGTCGGCAATTATGTGACATCGCTCGACATGGCCGGCGCCTCGGTCACCCTGACCATGCTCGACGACGAGATCCGCGCCCACTGGGACGCGCCGGTGCGCGCTCCGGCCCTGCGCTGGGGGTGCTAGAGCGGTTCCGGGTTCGGCGGCATCGCCGGCCCGCTCCCCCGCCCGGCCACCCCATCACAGCATGCTCAGGCGGGCCGGGCGGGGAGCGGGCCGGGGCCGGGTCCGTCTCAGGCGGCATTGCTCCCGACGCCCATGCCGGGCGCCTTGTCGCCGATGGCACGGGCGTCCACCCGCGCCATCTTCCAGGGTGACATGTCGATGCGCACCGAAGAGCCCGAGCCGATCCGGCGGCAGGACTACCGCCCGCCGGACTACCATGTGGATCACGTCGAGCTGACCTTCGACCTGGATCCGGCCGCCACCCTGGTGACGGCTCGGCTCCATGTCCGGCGCGCCGCCGGGGCCGGCGCGACGCCGCTCAGCCTCGACGGCGACGGCCTGACCCTGCGGGGCCTGGCGCTTGACGGCGTCGCCCTGGCGCCGGAGGCCTTCACCGCGACGCCGGACCGGCTGACGGTGCACGCGCCGCCCGAGGCGTTCACCCTCGATCTCGAGACGGTGATCGATCCATCGGCAAACACGCGCCTCGAAGGCCTTTACCGGTCGGGCGGCACCTATTGCACCCAGTGCGAGGCGGAAGGCTTCCGGCGCATCACCTATTTCACCGACCGGCCGGACGTCATGGCCACCTTCCTGGTGGAGCTGCGCGCCAACCCGGAGGAGTGCCCGGTCCTGCTGGCGAACGGCAACCGTGTGGCCGAGGGCCGCGGGCCGGATGGGCGCGCCTACGCCGTCTGGCACGACCCGTTCCCCAAGCCCTGCTACCTGTTCGCCCTGGTCGCCGGTCGCCTCGCCTGCCGGTCGGACAGCTTGACGACACGGTCGGGCCGCCGGGTGGCGCTCAACATACACGTTGAGCCCGGTCGGGAGGATCGCTGCGCGTTCGCCATGGCCGCCCTGAAGCGCGCCATGCGCTGGGACGAGGAGGTCTACGGGCTCGAGTACGATCTGGATGAGTTCAACATCGTCGCCGTCGACGATTTCAACTACGGGGCGATGGAGAACAAGGGCCTCAACATCTTCAATGCCCGGTACGTGCTGGCCGACCCGGAGACCGCGACCGATCAGGATTATGCCAGCATCGAGGACATTGTCGCGCACGAGTACTTCCACAACTGGACGGGCAACCGCGTCGGCTGCCGCGACTGGTTCCAGCTGAGCCTGAAGGAAGGGCTGACGGTGTTCCGCGAGCAGCAGTTCGCCGCGAGCCAGCGCTCGGCCGTGGTCGAGCGGATCCGGGCCGTGCAGTCGCTGCGCGCGCGCCAGTTCCCGGAAGATGCCGGACCGTTCGCGCACCCGGTGCGTCCGGACACCTATCGCGAGATCAACAACTTCTACACGCCCACGGTGTACGAGAAGGGCGCCGAGTTGATCCGCATGATGCATGCGCTGCTCGGGCCCGAAGGGTACCGACGGGGCATGGCTCTCTACTTTCAGCGCCATGACGGCCAGGCGGTGACCTGCGACGATCTCGTCGCGGCCCTGGGACAGGCGAGCGGCGCGGATCTCGACCGTTTCGCCCTCTGGTACCGCCAGGCCGGCACCCCGACCTTGCGGGTCGACGCCCGGCACAGCCCGACCGAGCGGACCTGCGAGCTGCGCATCGAGCAGTCTGTGCCGCCGACGCCCGGCCAGCCGCGCAAGGAGCCGATGGCCATGCCGCTGGCCGTCGGCCTGGTCGACCCGGCCGGCCGCGACCTGCCTTTGCGCCTGGAGGGGGAGCCGGCGGACGCCGCCGCCACGACGCGGGTGCTGACCGTGAGCGCCGCCCGCCAGAGCTTCCGCTTCGTCGAGGTCGCGGAGCCCCCGGTGCCGTCGCTCAACCGGGGCTTCTCATGCCCCGTGCTCGTCGAGGACGGGCTGTCCGCCGAGGATCTGGCCTTTCTGATCGCCCATGACAGCGATCCGTTCAACCGGTGGGAGGCCGGCCAGCGCGCCGCCACCGAGCTGCTGCTGGGGCACGTCGCGGACCGGCAGGCGGGTCGCTTGCCGCGCCCGGACGGGCTGCTCGTCGAGGCCCTGCGGCGCGTCCTGGCCGACCGGAACGACCCCGCCTTCACGGCCCTGGCGATGACCCTGCCCAGCGAGGAGAGCCTGGGCCAGCGCCTGCCGATCATCGACGTGGAGACGGTGCACACGGTGGTTCACGAGCTGCGCCAGAGCCTGGCGCGGCAGCTGCGGACGGACTTCCTTGCCCTCTACCACGCGCTCGGCGCCCGGGGGCCGTACCGGCCGGACCCGGAGAGCGCCGGACGCCGGTCTCTGAGGAACGTGGCGCTCAACTATCTGGCGAGCCTGGACGGCGATGCCGAGGCGCTGGAGCTGGTCGACCGGCAATTCCGGTCGGCCGACAACATGACCGACCGGCTGGCCGCCCTCACCCTGCTGACCCACAAGCCGGTGCCGCAACGCGAGCGGGCGCTGGCGAGCTTCTACGAGCGGTTCCGGGACGATCCGGTGGTGCTGACCAAGTGGCTCCATGTGCAGGCGGTCTCGACCCTGCCGGAGACCCTGGCCCGGGTGCGCGCGCTGACCCGCCATCCGGCCTTCTCCTGGACCAGCCCCAACAAGGTGCGGGCGGTGGTCGGCGGCTTCGCCGAGAGCAACCCGCTGCGGTTCCATGCCGGCGACGGCTCGGGCTACGATTTCGTGGCGGAGCAGATCCTCGCGCTCGATCCGGTCAATCCGCACGTGGCGGCCCGGCTGGTGCGGCCGCTCGGGCGCTGGCGCCGCTACGACCGCGCGCGCCAGGAGCGCATGCGCAAGGCCCTGGAGCGCATCCTCGGCGCCGCGAGCCTGTCGACCGCCGTGCGCGAGATGGCGGAGACGGCGCTCGCCGAGGCGTAAACGGCGTCGACGGTCCCCGGCGCCGGGTCAGCCGGGGCGGCGCTTCGTGCCGCGCGTCGGCGGGGCGGCAAGCGGATCCTCGGGCCAGGGGTGCTTGGGATAGCGACCGCGCATCTCGGCCCGCACGGCCGGATAGCTGCCGTTCCAGAAGCCGGCCAGGTCGCGGGTCACCTGCAGCGGCCGACCGGCCGGCGAGAGCAGCCGCAGGGTCACCGGCACCCGGCCGCCGGCCACCCGCGGCGTCTCGGTCTGCCCAAGCATCTCCTGCAGGCGCACCTCGACCACGGCGCCGTCGGGCGCATACCGGATCGGCAGGCGGGTGCCGGCCGGACTGGTCAGGTGCGTCGGCGCCAGCCGGTCGAGGGTCCGGCGCTTGTCCCAGGGCAGCCGCTCGCGCAGGATCGCCGCCAGATCAAGGCGCCGCAGATGCTCGAGCCGGCTCATCCCGGCGAGACGCGGCGCCAGCCAGTCCTCGAGCGTGGCGGTGAGCGCGGGCTCCGACAGGTCGGGCCAGCCGGCCTCCTCGCCCTCGACCGCCCCGAGGAACGCGACCCGGTCGCGGAGATCGGCGGCCGCCGCGGTCCAGGGCAGCGCCTCAAGGCCGCGCCGGCGGAGGCCGTCGAGCAGCGCCGTGGTGATCCGCTCCTCCGGCACCGTGTCGAGCGCCCGGTCCTCGAGCACCAGGGCGCCGAAGCGGCGCTCACGCCGGGCCGCCACCGCCTCGGCCCGGTCGTCCCACTCGATGCGGTCGACGACCCGGATCCCGGCCGCCAGATGCGTCTCGAGATCCGCGGGGTCGAGGCGCGCCGCCGAGAAGACGCGGGCCGCCGCCGCGTCGCCGGCGGCCTCGGCGACCGCCAGGAGCGGCTCGGCCGACAGCGGCTCCGGCTCGGCGAAGACCGCGCCGCGCCCGTTCGCCATGAGGTAGCGCGCCCCGCCGCCGGGCCGCCGCTGCGCCACCCGGTCGGGATAGGCGAAGGCGACGAGCAGGCCGGTGCGCGCCGGGTCCCCCTGGCCCGGGCGGACGTCAAGACGCCGCTCGAGCTGGCTGGCGGCGGCCAGCACCCGCTTGACCGCGGTGGCGTCGACCTCGGGCGCGCGGGCGTCGCGCCGGCGCGCCGCCGCCAGCAGGTCGAGCCGACCGCGCAGGTCGGCATCGCGCGCGCCGCCGCGCAGGATGTCCCGCTCCTCGAGCAGGGCGGCGACCTCGCAGGCCAGGCTGCCGAGGCCGAGTGACCGCGCCTTGAGCAGCATGTGGGCAAGCCGCGGGTGCACCGGCAGATCAAGCATGGCCGCCCCGTGCGGGGTCAGCCGGCCGGCCTCGTCGACCGCCTCGAGGCGCCGCAGCAGGTCGACCGCCTGGGCATAGGCGCCGGCCGGCGGCGGATCGAGCAGGGCGAGGCCGTCCGGAGGGCTGCCCCATTGGGCCAGCTCAAGCGCCATGGGCGCCAGATCGGCCTGGGCGATCTCGGGCGCCGGGAACGGCTCCAGCCGCGCCTGGGTCGGCTCGTCCCAAACGCGGTAGCACAGCCCGGGGCCGAGCCGCCCGGCCCGCCCGCGCCGCTGATCGGCCGTGGCGCGCGAGACGCGAACCGTGTCGAGCCGGGTCATGCCGCTGCGCGGGTCGAAGCGCGGCACGCGGCTCAGCCCTCCGTCGACCACCGCCCGGATGCCCTCGATGGTGAGGCTGGTCTCGGCGATCGCGGTCGCCAGCACGACGCGGCGGCGGCCGTCGGCCGCCGGACGCAGCACCCGGTCCTGCTCTGCCGCCGGCAGGTCGCCGTGCAGCGGCACGAGTTCGATCTCCGCTCCGGGATCGTCCTCGGCGAGCAGGGCGGCGACCCGGCGGATCTCGCGGGCGCCGGGCAGGAAGACCAGCACGCTGCCGTCCTGCTCGGCCAGGGCGCGCCGCACCGTGCCGGCCACCGAGCGCGCCCAGCGCTCGGCCGGCGGGGTCTGCGCCAGATAGCGGGTCTCGACCGGGTGCCGGCGACCTTCGCTGGTCACCACGGGCGCGCCGCCGAGCAGCGCGGCGACCGGCCCGCCATCCAGCGTGGCGGACATGACCAGGAGCCGCAGCTCGGGCCGCAGCGCGCCCTGCGCCTCCAGGCACAGGGCGAGGCCCAGGTCGGCGTGCAGGCTGCGCTCGTGGAACTCGTCGAGCAGGACGGCGGCGACGCCGGGCAGCGCCGGGTCGCGCTGCAGCTGCCGGGTCAGGATCCCCTCGGTGACCACCTCGATCCGCGTGCGCGGGCCGATCGCCGAATCGTGGCGGATCCGGAAGCCGACGGTCTCGCCGACCGTCTCGCCGAACTGCCCGGCCATGCGCCGCGCGGCCGCCCGGGCGGCGACCCGGCGCGGCTGCAGCAGAATCAGCCGCTGTCCGTCGAGCCACGGCTCGCCCAGCAGCGCCAGGGGCACGCGGGTCGTCTTGCCGGCGCCGGGCGGCGCCTGCAGCACGGCCGCCGAGCCGGCCGCCAGGGCGTGCCGCAGCGCCGGCAGCGCCTCGTCGATCGGCAGCGACTCCGGCGATCCAGGCCCGGCCGGGGCGGCCTTGGAAGAGGTCGCCGTCGCCATGCCGCCCCCGCTCAGGAGCGCCAGGGCTGCCCGTTCACCAGGAACTCGTCGACCCGGCCGGGGTAGAAGGCGACATAGTTGCTGAGCGCCTCCTGCTCGGGGATCGGCGTCGGATAGTTCCATACCGCGTTCTCCGCGGCCCGGTCACCGACGGTGATCGACCAGTAGCGCGCCTCGCCCTTGAACGGGCAGCGGCTGACATGATCGGTCTCCGTGAGCAGGCTCTGGTCGACGTCCTCGAGCGGCACGTAATAGACCGGCGGCAGGTTGCTCTCGGCGAGCACCAGCGGCCGGCTGGTCCTGGCCACGGTCACGCCGTTGAAGCGGACCTCGACGGTGTCGTGGCCGATGCTGGTGGCGACGCGGTTCACGGCGTCTGTCGGGCTCATGCGGGACCCTTTGTGCTGTCGGAAGGAGCCGGCTGTAGTAGTCTGTTAGCTGGTATCCCGCTCGGCCGACGCCGAGGGCGCGTCGACCGGAGCGAACAATTTCCGGCACGCCAAGGCACGACGCGCGGACCGGGGAACCAGCCGACCCGCCGAAGCAGGAGCCAGCTCCGTGCCGATCCTGACCATCCACTGCAATCAGCCGGCCGAGGACGGCGCGGCGCAAGACGTGATCGCCGAGGCGTCGCAGATCGTCGCCCGGCAGCTCGGCAAGTCCGAGCAGTACGTCATGGTGATGATGGCCCCGCCAACCCCCATGATCCTGGCCGGCCGGGACCGCCCGATGGCCTATCTCGAGTTGAAGAGCATCGGCCTGCCGGAGGATCGGGCGGGGCCCTTGTCGGAGGCGCTGTGCGAGCTGCTGCATCGCTGGCTCGGCGTGCCGCCGGAGCGGACCTATATCGTGTTCACCGACGTGCCGCGGTCGCTCTGGGGCTGGAACGGCACCACCTTCTAGAGCGTTTCCACCTCACGTGGCATCGTCGGCCGGCTGCCCCGCCCGGCCACGCCCGCCCCCCAACGACAGCATGCTGACGCTGGCCGGGCGGGGCAGCGGGCCGGTGTCGTTTTCCGCGTCAGGCGGAAACGCTCTATAGACCGTCCGCCGCGTTGGACGACGGATCCAGGGCATCGCCGCGTCACATGAGGAAGCCGGCGGCCAGCAGCAGGCTGACGCCGACGACGACCATGGCGCCGAGCCGGATGGTCATGCGCTGCTCCAGCTGCGCGACGCCCGACGTCATGTCCTTGCGCAGATCGGCAAAGCCGGCGTCCATCTCCTTGCGCAGGGCCCCCATGTCGTTGCGCAGATCGGCGGAGCCGGCGTCCATGTCCTTGCGCAAATCGGCGAAGCCGGCGTCCATCTCCTTGCGCAAATCGGCGAAGCCGGCGTCCATGTCCTTGCGCAGGGCCCCCATGTCCTTGCGCAGATCGGCGAAGCCGGCGTCCATCT
>CAZTHL010000014.1:0-56278 GCA_964613585.1 uncultured Mycobacteriaceae bacterium
GCAAATTGAATTGCAGAATGGACAGCTTGTCACTCGATGGTGACCTGGAGGGCCCCTGTCCGGATTTCCGGGAATAAATCAATACTGAAATCATGATCGCTCTCTTGGAGAGCAAGGACTGGAGAGCAAGGACGAGACGAGACAGGACCGGCAGCCGCGAATAAGACTTGCTTGCAAAATTGAGCCGTCTGTCCAAGGTCAGGGTCAGCACGTTCAAGAAAGGTTCAAGGTTTGGGGATGGCACCTGGGTACCGCACGGCGTACCTTGGACAGGTCTGTCCACCCTTGTCCTCCACGTCCTCCACTCCTGTCAGCAGAAAACGGATTCCAGTCATGGGACGCTACGGTGCCGGCGCCGGCCTCGCGCTGGCCTTCGTCATGCTCGGCGGCGCCTCCGCGGTCGCTGAGCCGGCCGCCCTCACGCCTGTCGAGGAGCTTGGCCGGTCGATCTTCTTCGACGCCAACCTGTCGCTGAACGGCAACCAGCCCTGTGCCGTCTGCCATAGCCCGGAGGCCGGCTTCACTGGGCCGATCGAGCACCTGAACGAGGCCGGCGGCATCTACGAGGGCTCGATCCTCGGCGTGTTCGCCAACCGCAAGCCGCCGACCAACGCCTACGCGATGCCGCTGCCGGTGCTGCACCACGTCTTCGAGGGCGACGACCTGTTGTTCGTCGGCGGTGCCTTCTTTGACGGCCGTGCCACCGGCAAGGCCGTGGGCACCCCGCTTGCCGACCAGGCGCAGGGGCCGTTTCTCAACCCGCTGGAGATGGCGCTGCCCGACGCCGCCTGTGTCGTTGCCCGCGTGTGCGAGCCGGCCGTTCCGGCGCTCTACCCGGTCGCCATGACCGAGGTCTGGGGCGGGACGGTGTGCGACATCGACCTGCCGGCGGACCTCGACGCCCAGTGCCGGCAGGCGGACGCCGAGATCCTCCTCGATGAGGAGGCCCGCGCCCGGGTCGACGCCGCCTTTGACGCCGTCGCCCGCTCGCTCGCCGCCTACCAGGGATCGGCCGAGGTCAGCCCGTACAGCTCGAAGTTTGACGCGGTGATGGCCGGCAAGGCCGACCTCACCGAGCAGGAGGCGCTCGGCCTCGAGGTGTTCCAGGGGCAGGGCCTGTGCGCCGAGTGCCACGTGCTCGACCCGGGGCCGAACGGCGAGCCCCCGCTATTCACCGACTTCACGTATGACAACCTCGGCATCCCGCGCAACCCTTCGAACCCATGGTACACGCAGCCGGTCAATCCGGAGGGTGCCGATTGGGTCGATCCCGGCCTCGCCGGCTACCTGGAGACCGACCCGATCTACGCGGCAGTGGCGGCGGAGCAGGCCGGCAAGCACAAGGTGCCGACCCTGCGCAACGTCGACCGGCGGCCGTATCCGGAGTTCGTGAAGGCCTTCACCCACAACGGCTACTTCACCACCCTCTATGGTGTCGTGCACTTCTACAACACGCGCGATGTCAAGCCCGTCTGCCCGAGCCCAATGACCTCCGAGGCCCAGGCGATGGAGCAGGGCTGCTGGCCCGAGCCCGAGGTGGCGGCCAACGTCAACACCGACGAGCTGGGTGACCTCGGCCTCTCCGCCGAGCAGGAATGGGCGCTCGTCGCCTTCATGCGGACGCTCAGCGACGGCTACGACCCTGCGGCGCAGTAGCCGACCGCCCGGGAGCGCGATCTCCAGGCCCTGAAGCTCGCCCATGGAGTAGCCGTTGCCGCTGACCGCCTGAATGCTGCCGACCAGCGAGAGCTCCTTGGCCAGCATGGTCCCGTCCGGGAACTCGCCGGTCTCCCGATATGCCGCGTAGCCGACCGGGTCGATGTAGACGCTATGGACCTCCGGTTGCGGTATAGCCCCTTGGCCGGTCGGAATGGTAACGAAGGTCCTGTGTCAGCCGCTGGCGCAGAATGAAGGCGCGACGGACGACGGTAACGGACCGGGTTGCCGCGGTCGAGCCCGCCCGCCGTGACGAGCGGGTGTGGCCTCAAGGCATAGAGCGGTTCGGGGGTGACGCGGAATCGGTATCGGCCCGCTCCCCCCCGGCCACCCCAGGCACACTGTGGTTGAGTGGTCGGGCTGGGGAGCGTCCGGCGATGCCATCCAACGCGGAAACGCTCTACGCCGTGGCCGGGCCGTCCGCCATCAGCAGCAGCCCCCCGAGCAGCGCCAGGATGGTGCCGATCAGGGCGTTGAACAAGCGCTCGCGGGCCAGCACCCGCTGCCGCACCGCAGGCATCGACATGAGCAGGCTCACCGCCAGGAACCAGAGCAGGTGCGCGCCGGAGACGACCAGGCCCCACAGCAGCTGCTCATGAAGCGGCGTCGCCGGATCGATGACCTGCGTGTAGAGGCTGATCACGAAGACCAGCGTCATGGCGTTGAGCCCGTTGGTGAGAAGGCCGTTGGCCAGGAAGCCGCTGGCCGACCCGGCGGGCGCGGCGGCTGCGGCGGTGCCGGGGCGGGGCGGCGACAGGACGGTGCTGCCGCCGAGCCAGACGAGATAGGCGGCCCCCGCCACCTGAATGATGTCGAGGGCGCCGGGCAGCGTGATCCGGATGAGCCCGAGCCCGAAGATCGCGACGCCGATATGCAGCCAGCAGCTGAGCGCGATGCCGACGGACGAGGCGACCCCGGCGGCGCGACCGTGCAGGCTGCTGTTGCGCGACACGACCGCGAAGTTGGCGCCGGGGCTCAGGGTGGCGAGCCAGATGATGCCCGCGATCGCCAGTGTCTCTGCCATGCTCGCCGCGCGTCCCAACTTCAGGTCGTCGAGACCGACTATGCGGACAACCGCTTACAGACAACTTAATTACAAAAGTTGATGTTCTGCGCGAAAGGGCGGCTCTATGGACACGGCGCGAGCCGCGTCACGTGGCCCATCTTGCGGCCCGGGCGGGCCTCCGCCTTGCCGTAGAGGTGCAGGCGCGCGCCCGGCTCGGCCACGAGCGCACGCCAGTCATCGACCTCGTCGCCCAGAAGGTTGGTCATGACCGCGTCGGCGACCCGCTCGGTCGATCCCAGCGGCAGGCCGCAGACGGCCCGGACAAGCTGCTCGAACTGGCTGGTCGCCGCGGCGTCGAGGGTCCAGTGGCCGGAGTTGTGCGGGCGCGGCGCCAGCTCGTTGACCAGCAGCGGGCCGTGGCGCGTCTCGAACAGCTCCACCGCCAGCAGCCCCACGAGGTCGAGCGCCTCGATCAGCCGGCGGGCGATCGCCTCGGCCTCGGCCGCCCGCGTCGCCGGCAGGTCGGGCGCCGGCGCGTGCGTCTCGGCCAGGATGTGGTTCCTGTGCCGGTTCTCCACGGCCGGGTAGCAGACCACCGCGCCATCGGTGCCGCGCGCGGCGATCACCGACAGCTCGCGGGCGAAGTCGACAAAGCCCTCCAGCACCGCCCGTCCGGCGCCGACGCGCTGCCACGCCCCGGCGGCGTCGTCCGCCGTACCGATCAGGGCCTGCGCCTTGCCGTCATAGCCGAAGCGCGCCGCCTTCAGCACGGCTGGCGTGCCGATCCGCCCGAGCGCCGCCGACAGCGCCGACGCCTCGCCCACCGCAGCGAACGGGGCCGTGCCGATGCCGAGACCGGAGACGAAGCTCTTTTCCTCGAGCCGGTCCTGGCAGACGGCGAGCGCGCCGGGCCGCGGCCGCACCGGCACCCGCTCCGCCAGGACGGCGAGCGCCTCGGTGGGCACGTTCTCGAACTCGAAGGTGACGACGTCGACCCGCGCCGCGAACGCCTCCAGCGCGGCCCGATCCTCGTAGGAGGACAAGGTCGAGCGGTCGGTCACCTGGGCGCACGGGCTGTCGACGTCCGGGCAGAACACATGGGTGCGGTAGCCGAGGCGCGCGGCGGCCAGCGCGGTCATGCGGCCGAGCTGGCCGCCGCCCAGCATGCCGATGACCGAGCCCGGGGGCAGGGGGGGGTCGCCGTCCACCCTCATCCGTTCGCGTCCTCCTCCGTCATGTCCGGCTGCTCGGCGACGGCCTCGGTCTGCCGGGATCGCCAGGCGTCGAGCGCCCGGGCGAGCCCCGGGTCGGCCAGCGCCAGGATCGAGGCCGCCAGCAGGCCCGCGTTGGTGGCGCCGGCCCGGCCGATGGCCAGGGTGCCGACCGGCACGCCTCCGGGCATTTGGGCGATCGACAGCAGGCTGTCCATGCCCCTGAGCGCGCGGCTCTCCACCGGCACACCGAGGACCGGCAAGGGGGTCAGCGCCGCGGTCATGCCCGGCAGGTGCGCGGCGCCGCCGGCTCCGGCGATGATGACCTTGAGGCCGCGGTCGCGCGCCCCGTGCGCATAATCGTACAGGCGCTGGGGTGTTCGATGGGCCGAGACGATGCGCGTCTCGAAGGGCACGGCGAGCGCCTCGAGCACGACAGCGGCGTGCCGCAAGGTGCACCAGTCGGACTGGCTGCCCATGATGATGCCGACGGCGGGAGCGGTCATGGCATAGGGGCGGATCGGTGGCGGTCAGGGCTCGCTGGCGCGCGCCTGGCCTCAGGCGATGATGTCCGGCAGGAGCCGGCGCTCCAGCGCGGCGATGCGGTCCTTGAGCATCAGCTTGCGGCGCTTCAAGCGCTGGATCGTCAGCTGGTTGAACGGCGCCTCGGCCACGGTTCGTCCGATCAGCACGTCCAGGTCGGCATGCTCGCTACGCAGCACCGTCAACTGCTGCTTGAGGGTTTCCACGTCCTCCATCCACCGCCCCAGGTGCTGCCACGGACGTCCGGCGGCGAGGTGTCCCCGGGGCCGCCCGGTCATTAGATTGTCGCATACGGCGTCTTGCGAGGCCGCTTCGATCTGATAACACTACGCGACTAACGTTGCGTTGCAAGTTTTCTCCCCAACAACGCCAAGAACATCTCAGCGGGGCGCGGCACATGCTCAGCGACAAGCGCATTGGTATCCTCACGAGCGGCGGCGACTGCGCTGGCTTGAACGCGGTCATACGCGCGGTGGTCACGCGCGCCCACGAGTATGGCTGGACCGCGCTCGGCATCCGTGAGGGCACGGCCGGGCTGCTGACCCGGCCGCTGCAGTACGAGGTCCTGACCCCGGCGCAGTTCAACACCGGTGTCATGACCCTCGGCGGCACCATCCTCGGCACGACGAACAAGGGCGACCCGTTCCGCTTTCCGATGCCGGACGGCACGTTCAAGGATCGCTCGATGGAAATCGTCGGCGGCTTCCGCGAGCTTGGCATCGACGCCGTCGTCGGCATCGGCGGCGACGGCAGCTTCAAGATCCTGCGCAAGCTGGCCGAGGTTGGCGACATCAAGCTGGTCGGCATCCCGAAGACCATCGACAACGATGTCGGGCTGACCGAGGCGGCGGTCGGCTTCGACACGGCGGTGGCCGTGGCGACGGAGGCGCTCGACCGGCTGCAGCCGACGGCCGCCAGCCATCACCGGGTCATGGTGCTCGAGGTGATGGGGCGCGACGCCGGGCACATCGCCCTGTCGGCCGGCATCGCCGGCGGCGCCGACGTGATCCTGATCCCCGAGATCCCCTACTCCATGGCCAAGATCGCCGAGAAGATCGAGACGGTGCGCCGGACCGGCCGGAACTTCGCGCTGGTTGTCGTCTCCGAGGCGGTGCGTACCGCCGAGGGCGAGGCGCTGGAGCAGGAGTTCGCCGACGGCCAGAAGCGGCACGGCGGTGTCGGCGGCTACATGGCCGCCAAGATCGCCGAGACCACCGGGGCCGAGAGCCGGGTCACCGTGCTCGGCCACGTCCAGCGCGGCTCCATGCCGAACTGGCGGGACCGCATGATCGCCTCGGCCTTCGGCGTGCACGCGGTCGACCTGATCGCCCAGGAAAAGTTCGACCGCTTGGTGGTGTGGTGGAATCGCCAGATCATGGACGTGGCGATCGAGGATGCGATCGCCAACTACCATGTCGTCGAGCTGGACGGCCCGCTGGTCCGCACCGCCCGCGGCCTCGGCATCTGCCTCGGCGACTGAACCTCGGCAAGCAAGAATGGCGGCAGGCTCGTGTTGCGGCGCGGTAACCGCGGCGTCATGGGCCCGTCGTAAAATGATCTCCCACAGGCAACTTATGTGTTACGCTCTTCGGCTGTCGGTCTGATCGTTTCCAATGTCCGAAGAGGTAGATCATGTCGCTCGTGGAACGGATCGAGTCCCTGCAGGCCCGGCATGCGGCTGTTGACTCCCGTTTGCAGGACGAGCTGCACCGCCCCGCGCCCAGCCCGGAACGGGTCAACCGGCTGAAGCGGGAGAAGCTCGCCTTGAAGGACGAGATTCAGCGCATGGCCGACGCCCAGATGAGGGAGCTGGCCTAGAACGTTTCCGCGTGACGCGGGCCGGCGATGCCACTTTAGCCGGAAATGCTCAAGCGTCCTCCGCAGCGCCCCGGCCGCCCGATCCTAGGGGCGGCCGACCTCACCGGGCGGGGCGGGATCCAAGGGGGCGGGACTGCTGCCCCAGCCTGTCGGGCTTGCCGGAAGCGGCGCTCCGTCGATCCCTCGGCTGCGCTCCTCGCGGGTGGGGGGGCAACACCGCTCCCCTAATGGTGGTGCTCGTCGAACATGTCGAGCGGCACGTCGACAACCGGCTGCTCGCCGCTGCCGAAATCCGGCGGCGGGTCGGCCGCGGGCGGCGGTTCCGGGCGGGCGGCCCTGACCTTCTCCAGCGCCTCGTCGAGCTCGCGCTGAGAGCAGAGGCCAAGCTGGACCGGGTTGCGCGCCTTGATATTGGGCGAGTTCCAGTGCGTGCGGTTGCGCACGGCGTTGATCGTCGGCTTGGTCGTGCCGATCAGCCGGCATAGCGCCGCGTCGCTCATCCCCTCGGCGTGCTTGAGCAGCCACGCGATCCCGTCCGGCTTGTCGGCCCGCTTGGTCACCGGCGTGTAGCGCGGCCCCTTCGGCCGTATCGACGGCTCGGGCAGGTCCTTCCTGGCCAGCCGAAGCCGGGCGTTCGGATCGGCGCTGCAGCGATCCAGCTCCTCCTGGGTGAGCTGACCGCTGGTGATCGGATCCAGCCCGACCATGCCCGCGGCCACCTCGCCGTCGGCGATCGCCTGCACCTCGAGCTCGTGCAGACCGCAGAACGCGGAGATTTGCTCGAACGTCAAGGTGGTGTTCTCCAGCAGCCAGACCGCCGTGGCCTTCGGCATCAACAGCTGGGCCATGCCTTCTCCTTGGTTCCGGGACGCGCCGACCGGCCATCGCGGCCCTGCAGCCAACGCCGCACGCGCCGCCGCCGCCGATTGCGCCCGATGTTGGGGAATGTTGCTTGCATATAGGCCGGCGCCGGGGCGGGCGCAAAACCCGCGGCTACGGGACCAGCACAATCTTGCCGATATGCGCGCTGCTTTCCATGAGCGCATGCGCCGCCGCCGCCTCCACAAGCGGGAAGGTCTTGTGGATGACCGGCCTCAGATCGCCCTGCTCGACGATCGGCCAGACCCGCGTACGCACCGCGTGGGCGATCGCGCCCTTCGCCGCCACCGACTGCGCCCGCAGGGTCGATCCGGTCAAGGTCAGCCGCTTCAGCATCACCGGCATCATGTTGAAGGCAACCTTCGGTCCGCCGAGGAAGGCGATGCTGACATGGCGTCCCTCGGGCGCAAGCAGCTCGATGTTGCGGGCGATATAGTCGCCGCCGACCATGTCCAGCACGACGTCGACGCCGCGCCCGTCGGTGAGCGCCTTGATCTCCTCGACGAAGTCCTCGGTCCGGTAGTTGATCGCCTTGTCCGCGCCGAGGCGCTCGCAGGCGGCGCATTTCTCGGGCGTGCCGGCGGTGACGAAGACCCGCGCGCCGAACGCTTTGGCAAGCTGAATCGCCGTCGTCCCGATGCCGCTGGAGCCGCCGTGCACGAGCAGCGTCTCGTCCTCGGCCAGGCGGCCGCGCGCGAACACATTGTGCCACACCGTGAACGCCGTTTCCGGCAAGGCGCCCGCGGCAAGAGGATCAAGGCCGGACGGCACCGACAGGCATTGCGGGACCGGCACCGCCACATACTCGGCATAGCCGCCGCCGGCCAGCAGGGCGCAGACGGGATCGCCGACGGCCCAGCCGCTGACCGAAGCACCAAGCGCCGCCACGGTGCCGGCCGCCTCAAGGCCCGGCCACGGGCTGGCACCCTTGGGCGGCGGATAGATGCCCTTGCGCTGCAGCACGTCCGGACGGTTGACGCCGGCCGCCGCGACCCGGATCACCAGCTCGTCCGCCGCCGGGCGCGGCGGCGGCACGCGGATCGGCCGCAGCACCTCCGGGCCTCCGGGCTCGGCGATCTCGATGGCGGTCATGGTCTCGGGCAACTCGGTCATGGCGGGCTCGGCGGCGTGTCCTTGCGAACGGCAGAATGACGATTCACACTGGCATGGAACGTCCCGGAGAGGAACCATGGACCCGACCGACCTGGAGCCCCGCGAGCGGCCGCGGCCCGCCAAGCCGCTGGACAGCATGGGAGTGGCCGAGCTCCTGGCGTATCGGGCCGACCTGGAGGCCGAGATCGCCCGCGTCGATGCAGTGGTCGCCCGCAAGACCGAGCACCGCAGCGCCGCCGACGCCCTGTTCAAGCGCTGATCCGGAGCTCGGGCAGACGGCGCATGGCCCTAAACTGTTTCCAAATTTTGGATGATCTTGTTCTTGGACGCCCGATTGTTCTTGTTGGGCGCTGATCCATCTTGCCGGCCAGGACTTGGCGGGCCGCGGTGCGGGAACGGCGCGGCCCCAGCGCGAGAGGTGGATCATGATCGTTCCTCGACCTTCTGAAGAGCGCGGCGTCAGCCGCTTCGGCTGGCTGGACAGCCGCCACAGCTTCTCCTTCGGCGAGTACCTCGACCCGGCGCACCGCGGGTTTCGCTGCCTGCGCGTGATCAATGAGGACCGTGTGGCTCCGGGCGCCGGGTTTGACACCCACGGTCACCGTGACATGGAGATCCTCTCCTACGTCCTGGAGGGGGAGCTCGCGCATCGCGACAGCCTTGGCAACGGCTCGGCGATTCGGCCGGGGGAGCTCCAGCGCATGTCCGCCGGGACCGGCATCCTCCACAGCGAGCACAACGGGTCGGCCACGGCGCCGGCGCACTTCCTGCAGATCTGGCTGTTCCCGGAGCAAACCGGGCTTGCTCCAAGCTACGAGCAGCGGGCCTTCGATCTTGAGTCGCGCGCCGGAGGGCTTCGGCTGATCGGCTCGCGAGACGGCCGCGACGGCTCGGTGACGATCCACCAGGACGTCGATCTGCTGGCCGGCCGGCTCGAGCCCGGGCAACTGGTCAAGCACAGGTCACCGCCGGGCCGGCACCAGTGGCTGCAGGTGGTCCGCGGCGTTGTCATCGTGAATGGGCTGCCGCTCAAGGCCGGGGACGGTGCGGCGGCGAGCGAGGAGGACGTCCTTCACCTCGAGGCTCGGGACCGCGCCGAGGTTCTGCTGTTCGATCTCGCGTGACGGTCGACCCCACAGGGGGTCATGGCAGCCCTGGTCGGGACGGGCAACGCGAAAGCCGACCGGACACCAGGTCCGGGCGTGCACCGCGAGCCCTCCCGACAGGCCTCTGCGGGTCCATCAGCCGCCGCTGTCGAGCAGGCGCTGCCACCAGCCGCGGCGCGGCTTCTCCGGCGGCTGGTTGACCGTCTCGTACTCGGACGGCGGGCGGGTGCTCGACGGCTCGCGTTCCGGCAGAGCGGCGCCGGCGGCCAGCGGCGGCGCCGGCTCGTCATCCTCCTCCACCGCCTGTGGCGTCGTGGCGCCGGGCTCCCGCTCGTCTCGGGACGCCCGCCCTTCATCCTCGGTAACCGACGGCTCTGGCGGTTCGCTGGCGGCCTCGACGTCCGCCGGCCGCGACGGTCCATCGCCCTCTGCACCGCTCGGAGCGGCCGCCGCGTTCGGCTCCGGCGGCGGCTCCGCCGGCTCGGTCCGATGCTCACCCGTCATCGCCTGGAGCGGGTCCGCGGTCGCCTCCGACATCAATTCAGGCCCGCCCGTGATAGAGTCCGCATCGCGTTCCTCGAGCGGCGCTTCCGCGGCCGCCCGCCTCGGCTTGCGGCGGCGGCGGGCCGGCTTCTCGTCACCGGCCGACCCCGTCTCCGAGGCGCGCTCGAGCCGCTCCGACCCGGACATCGGGTAGTCTTCCTCGGCTGGCTCGTCCCGCTCGACAATAATGCCGCCCGCTTCCTCTCCGGGCGCGTCAAGGAAGGCGTCCACGGCAGCAGGGGAGCCGGCGCCGAGCTCGGGCCGTTCCCGGTCCTCGATCGGCACCTCGCGCACCCGCGCCGCCTCATCCTCCGGCGCCGGCCGGTTGGCGGCCTCCTCCACAGGTTCCCGGCGGTCGGCGCGCTCGTCCTCCGGATCAGCTGCGGCCGGCTCGAGCCCGACAGGCTCGTCGACAGGCGCGCCGGTCTCATTATCACCGGCCTCGGCCTCGGCCTCGGCCTCGGCAGCGGACTCGGCTCCCTCGGCCCGCTTGGCGGCGGTGCGACGCCGCCCGCCGCGCCGGCCGCGCCGGCGCCGCTTGCGCTCGGCCTCCGTCTCGCCGTCCTCGCCAATCTCCGCCTCACCCTCGGAGGCGGCCTCGGAGCCGCCTGCGGCCTCGGCCTCGGCCGCCGACGGCTCCGCCTTGCCGTCGCCCGGGGCGGCGCGCGCCTCCTCGGCCGGCCGGCGGCGCCCCTTGCGCGGCCGACGTCGCTTCGACCGGCCCTTGTCCTCGCCGTCGGCCCGATCGGCGTCGCGGCCCTCGGCTTCGGCGCCCGTGCCGGCCTCGTCCTCGGCCTCGTCGGCCTCCTCTTCGATCTCGATCACCGCTTCGCTCATCGGCTTCGGCGCCTCGATGAGCGCCGGACCGTCGGCCTCGGTACGGGCGCGCAGCCGCTCCATCTGCATCTGCGGCGGGATCAGCAGATCGTCCCGCTCGATGATCACCCGGAAGCCATAGCGGTTCTCGACCTCGGCCAACCGCTGACGCATCTGATTGAGCACGTAGAAGGCCACCGTGGTCGGCAGCCGCACCATCACCTCGGCGGAGCGCTGGCGCAGCCCCTCCTCCTCGAGCACGCGCAGCAGGTGAAGCGCCGAGGAGCCGATCGACCGGATCGAGCCGGTGCCGCCGCAATGCGGGCAGTGCTCGAAATGGGTCTCTGTCAGGCTCGGCCGCAGGCGCTGGCGTGACAGCTCCAAAAGCCCGAACGGGCTGATCCGGCCAAGCTGGATGCGTGCCCGGTCGGTCTTCATTCCCTCCTTGAGCCGGCGCTCGACCGCCGCGTTGTGGCGGTTGTCTTCCATGTCGATGAAGTCGACCACGATCAGCCCGGCCAAGTCGCGCAGCCGGAGCTGCCGGGCGATCTCGTCCGCCGCCTCGAGGTTGGTGCGGAACGCGGTCTCCTCGATATGCCGCTCGCGCGTGGACTTGCCCGAGTTGACGTCGATCGCCACCAGCGCCTCGGTCGGATTGAGCACGATGTAGCCGCCCGAGCGCAGCTGCACGGTCGGGCTGTGCATGGCGTCGATCTGGCTTTCCACCTGGAACCGGTGGAACAGCGGGACGGTCTCGTCCTTGTACAGCTTCACCTTCTTGGCGTGGCTGGGCATCAGCATCCGCATGAAATCCTTGGCGGTGCGGTAGCCCTCCTCGCCGGCCACCAGGATCTCGTCGATCTCCTTCACGTAAAGGTCGCGGATGGCGCGCTTGATCAGGTTGGCTTCCTCGTGGATCGGGCAGGGGGCGGTGGACTGCAGCGTGGTCTCGCGGATCAGGTCCCAGAGCCGAAGCAGGTAGTCGAGGTCGCGCTTGATCTCGGTCTTGGTGCGCTCGATGCCGGCAGTGCGCAGGATCACCGCCATGCCCTCAGGGATGTTCAGGCCATCCAGGATGTCCTTCATCCGCTTGCGCTCTTTCGGATTGGTCACCTTGCGGCTGATGCCGCCGCCGCGCGGCGTGTTGGGCATCAGCACGCAATAGCGCCCGGCCAGGGACAGGTAGGTGGTCAGCGCCGCGCCCTTGGTCCCGCGCTCCTCCTTGGTGACCTGCACCAGCATGATCTGCCGGCGCTTGATGACCTCCTGCACCTTGTAATGGCGCCGCGGCCGCAGCGGCCGGGCGCGGGCCGCCTCCTCCGCCTCGTCCCCGCCAACCTCCTCTATCGGCTCGCGGGACCGCTCCCTTTCGCGGTTTCGGAGTTCGTCCTCCGGCTCGCCGCCGCGCGCCTCGGACACCGCGTCGCTGTATCGGTCGCCGTCGTCCTCGGCAGGCGTGTCCCCGGCCTCATGGTCCCGCCCTTGATCCGCTCCGAGTCTCTCGTCCTCGTCCTCGGGCGCGTGCTGCCGGTGACGCCCGGTCTCGGGCTCGTCCCAGTCCTCGTCGCTCGGCTCCTCGTCGGGCCAGGCCGGCCGCCGGTCCCTCTCGTCGTCGAGATCGGCGTCTTCGAGATCGGCGTCGTCGAGATCGGCGTCGTCGAGATCGGCGTCGTCCAGGAAGGCGTCCGGCTCCAGCAGGAAGGCACGGGCCGTCGCGGCCCCCGGCGTCTCCTCAAAAGCGCCTTCCGGTCCGATCCCCTCCAGGCTCTCGACCGCCTCCAGCGTCGCGGCGAGCGTGCCGTCGGCCGGCTCGTGCCCGTGCGCCGCCCCGGCGTCGCGAACGGCCTCGGCCACCCACGGCTCGAGCAGAAGCCCGGCCCGACCGGTCGGGTCGACCGGCTCGGCCGCCTCTGGCCTCGCCTCGTCGGTCACGGCCAACCGTGGATCCTCGTCGCGCGCATCGTCCTCGCGCAGCACCGGCTCGAACTCCGCACCCTCGCCCAGCGCGCTGCCTGCCGCCGCCGCCTCGATCGCCGGGTCACCAGGCATCTCATGCGGGCCCGGCACGATCGAGGCCTCCGCCACGGCTGCCGGCGCCGGCCACGATTCGGCGCGCATCTCGATGACACCGGTGGCCTCGGCAAGGCTTCGCCCCGGCGGGCCGGCCTCGTCGACCGAGCCGGCGGCGTCGGGCTCCACTGCGCCGTCGCCGTTGCCCTGGCCGGCCTCGCCGCCACCATTGTCCGTCCGGGATGCGCCTCGGCCGCGGCGGGCGCGCACCGAGCGGGACCGTCGCCGGCCACGGGACGGCGCCGGCTCCGGCTGGTCCGGATCGCCCTCCCCGGCGGCGTCCCCGTTCTGTTCCTCGCGGGCAGCGGCCTCGCGCTCGGCGGCGGCCTCGGCGGCCATCAGCGCCTCGCGGTCGGACATTGGGATCCGGTAGTAGTCCGGATGCACCTCGGAAAAGGCCAGGAAGCCGTGCCGATTGCCGCCGTAGTCGATGAAGCAGGCCTGCAGCGAAGGCTCGACCCGGGTCACCTTGGCGAGGTAGATGTTGCCTTTGAGCTGGGCCTTGCTGGCGATCTCGAAATCGAAGTCCTCAAGCCTGTTGCCATCGATGACGACGACCCGGGTCTCCTCCGGATGCGATGCGTCGATCAACATTCGCCTTGTCATAAATCTATCCCCGCGGCGCGCGCCGCCCGCGCGCGCGACCTACGCGCCACGGCGCACACCGTCTAGCGTTGCCGGGCCGTCGGGCGGCGCACCGACCGGCTGCGAACGGCGCTGGTCGAGCGGGCCGGTTCGCGGTCGGCAAGCGCCCGAGTCCGGACACAGCGGTCCGGCTCGGCCTGAGCTGGTCTCGTCCGTCGTGCGTCCGCCCATCGGCCGCGCCGCGCCGACGTCCGAAGCGCCAAAGCCTTTGTCCGGGATTTGGCCTGGACGCCGCCGCCTGCTCCGCCGCGACAAGCGCCGGCGGGGCGGCCGGCATCGGCCGGCAGGTCGCCACGGCCCTGCCGAACCGGGCCGCGTGCGGGACGCACGAATGTCGCATGGTCACCTTAACGGCGCCATCGGTGTCGCACAACGCATAATGATCGTGCCCAATGGTGCAGCCGGATCACCGCGCCATACTTAATCGGAAAGTAAGAGATTGCGTGATCTTTTCAATTGAAGCCTTTGATTTTCAGTGTGTAGCCTTCCCCAAGGGGTCTCAACAGGACGGACACGGATGGCCGACGCGGCGTGGGAGCGGCGAGGAGCCCGGGCTGCGCGGCAGCCTCGGTGGCGGGCGATCCCTATCGTCTTCGCCGCGCTGACGCTGCTGCTGCTTGCCACCGTTTACCAAGCGCCGCACGGCGTATCCGGCCCGGCGCTTGCCGCCCCCTCAGGGCCACCGGCGGCGGTGGTCGCCATGCGCATCGGCGACCACGGCGACAAGACCCGGTTCGTCCTGGAGATCACCGAGCCCCTCGAGTTTCGGCTGTTTGCCAAGGCGGATCCTCACCGCCTCGTGCTCGATTTTCCGGCGGTCGATTGGCGGGCGCGCCCGGCCGATGGCGCCGGGTTGATCCTCGGCCACGAGCATGCCGCGCTCGGCGGCGGCGAGCGACGGATCATGCTGGCCCTCACCGCGCCGGCGCGGGTGCGCGACGTCTTCTATCTGCCGGCCACCCCGACCACGCCCTACCGCTTCGTGCTCGATCTCGAGCCGACGGATCTCGTCAGCTTCCAGGCCCAGCTGGCCGACCCCCTGGCGCCGCCGCGCGCCCGGCCGACGCCGGCCGCCCTGAAGGCGCCGCTGCCGCCGCCGCGCCCGGCTCGGCGGATCGTGGTGATCGACCCCGGCCATGGCGGCATCGACCCGGGTGCCATCGGCGTCGGCGGCGTCCAGGAGAAGACGCTGACGCTGGCGGTATCGCGCCGCCTGCGCGACCGGCTCGCGCGTGACCGTCGGTACAAGGTGCTGCTGACCCGCGACACCGACGAGTTCCTGCGCCTGCGCGAGCGCGTCGAGCGGGCGCGCCGGGCCGGGGCCCATCTGTTCGTGTCGATCCACGCCGACAGCATCGACAATCCGCGGGTGCGCGGCGCCTCCGTCTATACCCTGTCCGACCAGGCCAGCGACCGGGAGTCGGCGCAGCTGGCGGCGCGAGAGAATCGGGTCGATGGGCTGGTGCCGGTGGCTTTCGATCCGCAGGACGACATCACGGCAAGCATACTGATCGACTTGGCGCGACGGCAGACCCGGAACGAATCGGGCATGTTCGCCGGGATGCTCGTCGAGCAGCTGGGCCGCGACACCGAGCTCCTCGGCAAGCCGCATCGGGAGGCCGGCTTCGTCGTGCTGACCGCGCCGGACGTGCCTTCGGTCCTGGTCGAACTCGGCTACCTGTCGAATCGCCAGGACGGCGTGCGGCTCGCCGACCCCGCCCATCAGGAGCGCTTGAGCGCGGCCATCGGCCGTGCGATCGACGACTTCTTTGAATGGCAGGACGATCTCCGCGGATCATGAGCCTGGGCGGCCGGCGGTCCGGTCGGAACGTGCCGCAAGGCCGCCTGTTTTGCGTGCCAACAACGAGACGGGTAAATGACCGACGCTAGTCCCCAGCGCGATGCGAGGGCGCGCCCCCGGAGCCGCTTCCGACCCATGCGATTTCTCGGCTGGATCCTGTCGTCCCTGGCCTTCCTCGCCGTGATCGGCGCGGCCGGGGTGCTGGCCCTGCTGGCCCATTTCAGCCGGGATCTGCCAGACTACACCCAGCTCGCCGACTACGAGCCGCCCGTCACCACCCGGCTGTACGCCAGCGACGGCCGGCTGATGGCGGAGTACGCGGTCGAGAATCGGCTGTTCGTCCCGATCCGGGCGATGCCGGACCATGTAAAGCAGGCGTTCGTCTCGGCCGAGGACCAGAGCTTCTATCGCCATGACGGGCTCGACTTCCGCGGCATCGTCCGTGCGACGCTGACCAACCTGCGCAATGTCGGCAGCGACCGGCGCCTGGTCGGTGCCTCGACCATCACCCAGCAGGTGGCCAAGAACTTCCTGCTGTCGAACGAGGTCTCGATCGACCGGAAAATCCGGGAGGCGCTGCTGGCGATGCGCATCGAGCGCGCCTACAGCAAGGAGACGATCCTCGAGCTGTATTTGAACGAGATCTACCTGGGCCGAGGCTCGTACGGCGTCGCTGCGGCCGCCTTGAACTACTTCAACAAGCCGCTGGCCGAGCTGTCCCTGGCGGAGGTCGCCTATCTCGCCGGCCTGCCGAAGGCGCCGAACAACTACCATCCTACCCGGCGGCCCGAGGCGGCGGTCGCCCGTCGCAACTACGTGATCACGCGCATGCTGGAGGACGGCGCCATCGCTCCCGCCGAGGCGGACGAGGCCTATGCGGCGCCGCTGAAGACCTTCCAGCGCGACGAGACCGAGGTTGTGCGCGCCGACTACTTCGCGGAGGAGGTGCGCCGTGAGTTGCAGCGCCTGCACGGTGACGACGCGCTCTATGGGGGCGGGCTTGCCGTGCGCACCAGCATGGCGCCGGATCTCCAGAACGCCGCCCGCCAAGCCCTGCGTGACGGGCTGATCGCCTACGACCGGCGGCACGGCTGGCGTGGACCGATCGCCACCCTGCCCCGCTTCGACGACTGGCCGGGCCAGCTGGCGGCGATCGCGCGCCCGGCCGGCGCCGAGGGCTGGCGGCTGGCGACGGTGCTGGAGGTCTACGAGGATGCCGTGCGCGTTGGCCTCGCCGACCGCTCCCAGGGCATGATCCCGTTCGAGGAGCTGGCCTGGGCGCGGCCCTGGCGTCCGGAGCAGCGCGTCGGCCCGCCGCCCGGTCGGCCCGAGGACGTTCTGCTGCTGGGCGACGTGGTCCTTGTGGAGCGCCTGGAGGGGCTGGCCGAGCCGTCGTCGGCGTCACCCGGGGTGCCGACCGATCTCGACGGCGCGCCACTGCCGCTGCCGGTGTTCGGCCTGCGTCAGATCCCGGAAGTGCAGGGCGCCCTGGTCGCGCTTGACCCGCACACCGGCCGGGTGCTCGCCATGGTCGGCGGCTACAGCTTTGAGATGAGCGAGTTCAACCGAGCGACCCAGGCCACTCGGCAGCCGGGCTCGGCGTTCAAGCCGTTCGTCTACCTGACCGCGCTGGATCGCGGCTACACGCCGAGCACGATCCTGCTCGACACGCCGCTTGAGGTCGATCTCGGGCCCGGGCTCGGCGTCTACCGGCCGTCGAACTACAGCAACGATTTCCTGGGGCCGACGCCGATGCGGGTCGGCGTGGAGAAGTCACGCAACATCATGACTGTGCGCCTGCTGATGGAGATCGGCCTCAGGCCGGTGCGGCAGACCGCCCATGATTTCGGCATCATCGAGGACATGCCGCTCATGTACTCGATGGCGCTCGGGGCCGGCGAAACGACGCCGCTCGACCTGACCGCGGCCTACGCCATGCTGGTCAACGGCGGCCACCTGATCGAGCCCACCTTCATCGACCGCATCCAGGACCGCCACGGCAGCACGATCTACCGTGTCGACGACCGAGACTGCCCGACCTGCCGCGCCGATCGATGGTTCGGCCAGAGCGCGCCGGAGCTGCCCGACGACCGGCCGCTGGTGGTCGATCCGATCACCGCCTACCAGACGGTGTCGATCCTGGAGGGCGTGGTCACGCGCGGCACCGGGGCCCGGCTTCGGGCTCTGGGCCTGACGCTGGCCGGCAAGACCGGCACCACCAACGAGTCCCGGGACACTTGGTTTGTCGGCTTCGCGCCCGACCTGACCGTCGGCGTCTTCGTCGGCTTCGACGAGCCGCGTACCCTCGGGCCCAAAGAAACTGGCAGCAGCGTCGCCGCGCCGATCTTCGGCCAATTCATGGCGGCGGCGCTGGCCGACCAGCAGGTGCCGCCGTTCCGGATCCCGCCCGGCGTCAGCATGGTGCGGGTCAACCCGCAGACCGGCCGACCGGCCCGGCCCGGCGAGGCGGCTATCTGGGAGGCCTACAAGCCCGGCACCGAGCCCACGGCCTCGGCGGCAGCGCTGCCGGAGGCGGGCGAGAGCCGTTCTCCGGCGCCGTTCGGCCGCCCCGATGTCTCGACCGGCACGGGCGGTCTGTACTAGCGTGATGTCGATCGGCCTCACCGGCGCCGCCCCGGGGCCCGTGAGTCATTGCCGCAATCGATGGGAGACAGGATGCATGCGCGCGGAGACGCAGGCGGTGGAGACCGAGATCGAGCAGTCGTTGGCGCTGCTGAGGAGGTCTCTTTGACTACGAGCAGGCGAAGGTCCGGCTCGACGAACTGAATGCGCTGGCCGAGGATCCGGCGCTCTGGAACGACCCCGAGGCGGCCCAAAGGCTCCTGCGCGAGCGCACCCGGCTGGACAGCGCGCTCGCGGGGTACCATGAGCTCGAGCGGGCGCATCAGGATGCGCTGACCCTGATCGAGCTGGGCGAGGCCGAGGACGACGCCGACAGTATCGCCGAGGGCGAGGAGGCGTTGGCCGAGGTGCGCGAGCGGGTCGCCAAGAAGCAGCTCGAAAGCCTCCTTTCCGGCGAGGCCGACGGCAACGACTGCTATCTCGAGGTCAATGCCGGGGCCGGCGGCACCGAGGCGCAGGACTGGGCCGAGATGCTGGTGCGCATGTACGTGCGCTGGGCCGAGGCGCACGGCTACAAGCTGGATTGGCTCGAGGAGAGCCCGGGCGAGGAGGCCGGCATAAAGTCCACCACCCTGACGGTGAAGGGGTCCAACGCCTATGGCTGGCTGAAGACCGAGTCCGGGGTGCACCGGCTCGTCCGGATCAGCCCGTTCGACAGCCAGGCCCGGCGGCACACCAGCTTCGCGTCGGTCTGGGTGTCGCCGGTGGTTGACGACAACATTGACATCGCTGTCGAGGACAAGGACCTGCGAATCGACACATACCGCGCCTCGGGCGCCGGCGGCCAGCATGTCAATCGGACCGACAGCGCCGTGCGCATCACCCACATGCCGACCGGCATCGTCGTGCAGTGCCAGAACGATCGGTCCCAGCACCGCAACCGGGCCCAGGCCATGGCCATGCTCAAGGCGAAACTGTACGAGGCGGAGCTCAAGAAGCGGGAGGCGGAGGCCCAGGCGCTTGCCGACGAGAAGACCGACATCGGCTGGGGCCACCAGATCCGCAGCTACGTCCTGCAGCCCTACCAGATGGTCAAGGACCTGCGGACCGGGGTGGAGAAGGGCAATGCCCAAGGCGTGCTCGACGGCGACCTCGACCCCTTCCTGGAAGCCGCGCTCGCCGCCAAGCTGGAGGTCATTGGCGACGGCGCCGGCGCCTGAGCGTCCCGTCCGCAGCCAACCCTGGGCGTAGCCCGATATATTCGGTTGAGCTACCCTTTCATGGACCCTCGCCTAATGAGCGAGATCCCGCGAGAGGAGAGTGACCGATGCGACGGGCTTTGCTGATGGGACTGGTTCTTGGTGTGCTCGCCGTCCTGCCGACCGCTCAGGCGCAAAACGGGGCGTCCGCCGTGCTGGTCAGCATGACCACCGCGGACGAGCGCACCAACGGCATGGCCTTCCGGATGGCCGACGAGATGCTCGAGGCCGGCCGGGAGGTGGTGCTCCTGCTCTCGGTGCGGGCCGTCGACCTGGCCGACGCCGACGCGGAGCATCCGGCCGATCCGCTCACCGGCCTGACGCCGCGGCAGCGGCTCGCCGATCTGATGGCCGGCGGCGCCGTGGTCTATGTCTGCCAGCACTGCTCGCACCGTGTCGGGCTCGAGCCAGGCGACCTGATCGAGGGGGTGCGCCAACGCGACGAGGACCTGCAGGCTCTGATGCTGGCGCCCGACACGCGCATCCTTTGGTTCTGAGCCGAGGGTGGCAAATCCGGGCGTCGGCGCGCTCCCGCAGGGTGCTCGGAACGACCGTGGTAGGGACGGGCGTTACGGCCCCCCGGCGCAGATCCGCGAAGGCGGGTTTTCCGCGGACAGGTCCTTGTCCTGAGTTGTGGCGGCGGTCCACCGTGCCCTTCGCGAGCCGGCCGCCGAAGGCACGTTGGCTCCGGTTTTGTGCCCAAGGCATGCGCGGCCATGCTGCGTCGCCCGCGGTGCGCACCTTTCGCTCGCCGGCCTCCGCCGGCAGTGTCCCGGGCTTGTTCGGCCACCTTCCGAGGCCACCAAGGCGAGGTCTGACAACCAGCCCGTTGCCGATATCATGCGGCCGAGCCGACGGACGGAGCCGTTGGCTCGGCCGTCGCGCGCCCGCCAACCCTGCCACCGCCCGGGCGCGCCATTGGGTGAGGATTCTGAAGGGCGAGAGGGACTGTCGGCGACGTGGTACATCCTGGATCATGAGCAACGAGATGTACAACTTGGCGGATCTGTTTGCCGAAATCTGGCGGGCGCTTGATTGCCGTCTGGAAGACCTTCGAAAATTCGATGACGACGACATGACAGCTCGGATCGTCAGACTCCAAGGGGAATTCGCGAACTTGATAGCGAACACTCCGGAAGGCGCAGCCGAGCTGCACGTCCGGGCCAGCGATGATCTGGTGGCTCTCGTTGCCGCCGCTCAGGTGATCGACGGCTGGTACGCGCCGTTGAGTCTCGACGGGGAGATCTCGGCAGAGCTCTGAGATCCTGTGCCGCGGTCTGCGCGATAGAGCGCATCAATTGACTATCAATTGACATTGGCGCTGCCGACGAGCATGTTCGGTGTGACTGAGACGCACACAGAACGTCGGAGGCTGCCGTGAGCAGCATTGGCATTGCCGGTAAGACGGTTTCGCGGCTTCGGGACGCGCTCCGCGACGACGCGTTCGAGCGCGCGGATCGAGAGACGGAGAATGTCGCGGACCTGATTATCGGCGCGCTGCTGTTCGGCAAGCGTGATGTTGTTGGCTATCTTCATGCTGAAGTCGGGCAACTTTATTCGCAGTACCGCGCTTCTGGTCAGGGAAACGACTTGATGGCCGGCCAACTGCGTGCGCTCACGACCGTTCTCGCGGTGGCAGAGCTGCGCAAGCGGGCGTCAGACCCCGCCGAGATGGCGCGCACGGCCAAGTATCACGAATTGCTTGAGGCGCTGCTGCAGACCAACCAACCCCTCACCAACCAGGAGCTGGCGCAGCGGCTAGGCCAAGCTGAAGGAACGATCGCGCGGAAGCTGACGAAGCTGCGCGAGGCGGGTCTGGTGGAGACACGGAAGGTGTGGAAGAACAATATGAACTCGCTTAGCGAGAGTGGAGTGGCCGCCGTGAGGGCCGTTCCGAGCCAAAACAAAAAAGCTGCGTAAAGCCGCGCCAGGGGTGCCCCTTGAACTATTCTCAGATCCAGTAAACTCCGATGTAGGAAGAGAAAGTAAGTCAGTGTCGAAAGCCTTTGAGGCGATAAAATACCGAATTGAAGATGAGCATCCATTTGCCCTTTGCCGCCAACGTTGGAAGCTTGATGTCAGCGACCGCGCAAGGATGCAGGACTTTTGAATTAGATTATTGAGGATGCCAAGTGACCTTTGCAATTTCTTTGGGGTGCTTTCGTCAAAAGTTCGAGACGCCGGAACGCCCAGTGATGGGCACAGCGTCGGCTTTGGGAGATCCTTGCGCATCGGGTGGAGTGGTCGGTGTCGCTCCTGGCCGGACTTGTGCTCGTGATCGGGCGCCGGCGCGTGGCGGAGGGCGCGACGCGCAGAGGTCGTGATGATCGGTGGCATTCCCCAGCGAATAATCATCGCAAAACCCAGAGGGCCGCTCACGCCAGCGCGCCGACCCTCTCGAGCCGCTGCTCAAGCGCCTCCTTCCAGCCATCGGACAAGGCCGGCGCGGCGAACGCCTTCAGCGCACCTTCCTGGTCGTCGCGGTCGACATACAGCACGCGCATGACGTCGGCGACGGTCGGGCTGCCGGCGACCCGGCGCAGCAGCTCGATGCCGTCACCGGCGCCCAGCTCGCCCTCCTCGAGGGTCCGCACGTAGAAGCCGACCCGGTTGGCGCGCATGAAGATGGTTTGGAAGCCGTCGATTCCCATGCGGATAGCCAGCTTGAAGCATGGCACCCGGGGCTGGCTGACCTCGACGACGGCGCTCCCGATGCGATAGACATCGCCCAGGTGGACGAGGTCGTCGGTCATGCCCTGGACGGTCAGGTTCTCGCCGAACTGCCCCCAGCCGAGATCGCCGCGCCCGATAAGCTCGGCCCAGAAGTCATAGTATTCCACCGTGTACACGTAGGCGGACTTGAAAGCGCCGCCATGAGCCAGCCGGTCGGCTTGACCGTCGCCGTCGAGATTGAGGCGGCCAAGCCGCACGCGTCGAGCCAGAGGCTCCTTGAAGATGCCGGTCCAGACCTCCCGGCCCTGGTGCTCGATCCGCCGCGGCGGCGAGACATTGACGGAAAGCAGGGTTTTGGCTCGTGCGGTCCGGATCGCCGGCACGGTCGACCAGTTCCGGCCCGCCGGATCGCCGCGCGCCGCCGCACCCGACCGCATGAGCGGCCAGGGCGGCCGCCTTCGGACGGCGGCTATGGTCACCGCCAGGGCATGGTCGGCTCCGGGAAAGCGGGCGGCGTGCTCGGCGCGGCGCAGCATCTGCGCGTCGCCCTGGATGGTCAGCGCCTCGCCGCTGCGGCTGTCGGCAATCAGCAGGGTGATCGTCGCGCGGCCCGCCAGATCGCTCACCGCGCGCAGGAACGCGTCGTCGCGGACCACCGGGATCAGGATCCGCGTCTCGTGTGCCGGCAGCAGGCTGCCCGGCACCACGGCGCGGGCATGGACCACTGGCCCCGCGGGTCCCAGGCCACGCTCCGCCGGTGATCGGCCGGCCAGGACCAGGGTGTCGGCGCGGAGCACCAGATCCTGCCCCCACGCGTTGAGAGCCGCCGTGGTGTCCGATCCCGGGATCGCCGCGGTCTCGCCAGAACCTCGCCCTACCGGCGTGCCCAGCGCCGGGGCCGGCTCGTCGGCACGCTCGACCACGCGGATCGACAGCGATGCGCCGTCCCGTCCGGCGACACGGCCGCCAAGCCGGATCGCCGCACCGGTCTTCGGACCCAGGGAAAGGAGTCCGATCGCCGCGCCCGGCTCGAGGCCATCGAGGTCCGGGTCCTCCAGGGACGCGCGCGCGACCGTGAACTCGCCGTGCCCGGCACTCACGAGCAGCCCCGGTTCGGCAGCGATCACGCCGAGGCCGAGCCCGCCGTCCGGCCGGTCCGCCGCCGCGAGCAGCAAGGTGTGGCTTTCGCCGAGACCGGAGGCGACGGACTTGGGATCGGTGGAGGTCGGCACGGCGGTCATGGTCGGGCTCCGAGACAGCATCACGTCATCGGCACAGGGACGTTGGCCGAGCGGGCGGCTGGCGCGTTTCCGCTCGACCTGGAACCGGCACGGCCACGCCCGCTAACCGGAAACGCTTCAGAGATCCAGCTCGACTTTCGCGGACTCACCCTCCGATCCGACCTTGGGCACGGCGCTGCAGGTCAGCACCATTCCCTGGGGCACATCGACAGCCGGTGGGTTGACGTAGTCGACGGCGCCGGCACGGAGCGGCAGCGCGCAGGTGCAGCAGGCCCCGGCCCGGCAGCTGAACGGTGGCTTGAGCCCGCTTGCCTCGGCAAGGTCGAGCAGCGTGCCCTGGTCCGGGGTCCACACGGCCTCGACGCCCGAGCGGACGAAGCGCACGGTCACCGGGTCGGCCCGGGTACCGCCCGCGGTCGCCGGCATGAGCCGCGGCCCGCCGTCGTGGCGCCGCATCAGGGAGGCCGGGCCGAACGCCTCGGCCAGAATTCGCCGGTTGGGGACGCCGGCCTCGCGCAGGCCGTCATAGAGGGTCTGCATGAAGCCGGCCGGTCCGCACAGGTAGAAGTCGTAATCGTCGAAGGGCAGCAGCCGGTGAAGCAGGCCCATGTCGATGCGTCCCTGCCCGGCGACGCCGGGCTGATCGAGATCGCCGGGGGTTGGCGCGCTCAAGCTCACATGGGCGCGGAACGCCGGATGGGCTGCGGTTGCATCGCGAATCTCGTCGAGGAAAGCTAGCTCCCGGCCGTCTCGAGCCCCGTGCACGAAGCGGATCGGCCGGACCGGACCGCCGCGGCGCGCCTCCCGGGCGGCATGACGGAGCATGGCCAGCACCGGCGTGATGCCGATCCCGGCCGACAGGAGGACGGCCGGGCGTGGCGAAACGGCGTCGAAGGTGAAGCTGCCGCGAGGAGCCATGGCTTCGATGACCGCGCCGGGCGCGGTGGATCCATGCAGGAAGCCGGACACCGCGCCTGGCGGCAGCCCTGCTCGCGTGGCCTCCTCCCGCTTGATGCTGAGCCGCAGCACGCCGTCGCCGGGAGCCGTTGAGATCGTGTAGGTCCGGCGCAGCGGCTCCGCCGCGCCCGGCGGACGGACCCGGATCGGCAGGAACTGGCCGGGCCGCCAGTCCGGCAGGCGGTTGTCCACGGGCGTGAGCCGGAAGGACCGGATGGTGGCGCTTTCGTCCGCCACCGACTCGACCCGATAGGGCCGGTAGGCGTCCTTGGCTGGAGCGCCGTTTGCGGTCATGGCGCGGTTGGTCGTCCGGTTAGCGCCGACGAGCCGCCGTCAGGGTATCGACTGGCGGCAGCCCCATGGCGGCCAGTCAGTCGTCGAACAGCGACAGCGGGTAGGTGAAGGTGACCAGAGCCGACTCGCTGCCGGGGTCGCGGTCGTCGCTCCAGGCGCTCGAGGTATGGCTCAGGCGCACGCCCAGGCGCGCCTCGTTGTCGAACTCGTAGGCGGTCTCGAACCCGAGATTGAGCTGGACCGAGGTCTCGTCCTCAGCCCCGCTGACGGGAGCGCGGAACGAGCCGAGCGCGCCTGATGGCGTGAACACCCAGGAGCCACGGCGAATGTCGGCGTAGATGCCGGCCACCGCCAGATCGCCCTGATCGAGTGGCGCCCCGGTCAGCGGCCGGACCACCGACACCTTCTGGCCGCCACGGAACTCGGCCTCCACCACCGTCATGTCCTCGGTGCCGCTCGGCCGGTCGGACAGGATGTTCAGGCGGCCCGTGCGCAGTTCCTCGAGGTCGGCGACGTCGCCGCTGAACGCGAAGCCGCCGAAGGCAAATCCGGTCTGTTCGTCCTCGGCCCGGGCGGAGGAAACGGTGGCCAAGCCGGCGATCAGGGCGAGCGTGAGAGACAGTGTCTTCAGACAGCGCATGGCAAGGGAGATAATACCCGCAATCGGTCACGAGGGTGCTTCAAAAGGAACCGGGAATCCAGACGGTCGGCCGCTGTGTCCACCGCGATACGCCGTCCGGGCCATGGGGCGTCCCGGGGCGTCGTCACCGGCCCACGGCATAGCCCTGCATCAGCCTCGGGTTGGCCGCGCCGCGCAGCAGCGCCTCACCGTTGGCCTCGATCCTTCCCACCGCGGAGACGCGGCCGAGCGACCACGGTCCGTGCCGTTCGACCATATGTCCTCGACGCTCCAGATCTGCCAGGACCTGTGCGGCAAACCGCTCCTCAATGGACAGCACGCCCGGGCGCGCCTGCCGGGGCCAGAAGCTGCTGGGCGCGTGCTCGGAATGGAAGGCCGGCGCGTCGATCGCCTCCTGCAGGTTCATGCCGTGATGCAGCACGCGCAGCAGCATCACCAACGGCCATTGGTCCTGGCTGTCCCCGCCCGGCGTGCCGAAGGCCAGGAACGGCCGCTCCTCCTTCAAGGCCAGCCCCGGGCTCAGGGTCGAGCGCGGCCGCTTGAGCGGCGCGAGCGCGCCGGGCACCGACGGATCGAGCCAGAACATCTGGCCGCGGGTTCCGAGGCAGAAGCCGAGCTGCGGAATCACCGGCGAGCTTTGCAGCCAGCCGCCGGACGGAGTGGCGGACACCATGTTGCCGTGCCGGTCGATCACGTCGACATGGCAGGTGTCGCCCGGCGTCACGGTGGGGCGCTGCAGCGTCGGCTCGCCGGCCCCGGCCGCGGCCTCGCGCCCGGCGCCGACCAGTATGGTCGCCGCGCGGCCCGGCAGCGCGCCCGGCCTGAGGGCCAGGCTTGCCCGGTCGTCGACCAGCGCCGCACGCGCGACATTGTAGGCGTCGCTGAGGAGATCGGCGACCGGCACGTCGACCGCGTTCGGGTCGCCGTAATAGGCCTCACGGTCGGCGAAGGCGAGCTTGGCGCACTCGGTCACAGTGTGCACGAACTCCGCGCCCAGCGGGTCCATGGCGCCGAGGTCGAACTGCTTGAGCAGGGCCAGCTGCTGCAGCATCACCGGTCCCTGGCTCCACGGTCCGGGCTTGCAGACGACCACGCCGTTGTAGTCGAGCACCGCCGGCGCCTCGTAGCTGGCCCGCCACTCGACCAGGTCGTCCCCGGTCAGGAGCCCACGATGGCGCCGGCCGGTGCTGTCCAGCACCTCCTCGGTCCGGCAGAAGCGGTCGATGGCCTCGGCAACGAAGCCGGTGTACCAGCCGAGCCGCGCGGCCTCGATCTGCTGCTGCCGCTTGCCGCTCTTCGCCTGGCTCTCGGCGATCAGGCGCAGGTAGGTCTCGGCAAGCGTCGGGTTGCGAAACAGGCTGCCGGGCCTTGGCGCCGCGCCATGCGGCAGGTAAAGCTCGCCCGAGCCGGGCCAGGCGTCGCGGAACAGCGGCTCGACCGCGGCGATGGCGGCGCTCATGCCGGGCAGCACCGGAAAGCCGTCGCGCGCGTAGCCCACCGCCGGCTCCAGCACCTCGGCCAGGGACAGGGTGCCGTAGTCGCGCAGCATGATCATCCAGGCGTCGAAGGCGCCCGGCACGACGGCCGGCAGCAGTCCTGTGGGCGGAATCAGGTCGAGGCCGAGGTCGCGGAACCGGTCGATGGTCGCGGCGTGGGGCGCCGTGCCCTGGCCGCAAATCACGTAAACGTGCCGGCCGGCCGCCTCGTAAAGCAGGATCGGGCAGTCGCCGCCGGGGCCGTTCAGGTGCGGCTCGACCACCTGCAGGACGAAGCCGGCGGCGACGGCGGCATCGACCGCGTTGCCGCCGCGCTCGAGCATGGCCATGCCGGCCGCCGACGCCAGCCAGTGGGTCGAGGCAACCATGCCGTGGGTGCCGAGCAGCTCGGGCCGGGTCGTGAACATGGGATCCAGGATAGCCGAGCGCGGCCCCGTGTCACAGCCGCTTCGTTCCGTGCGCCGGGCGGCAGAAGGCCATCCGGTCTCTCACCCTATGGACGCTTGGAAAGGCTGCCCTGCGTGCTCTCCAAGACGTGGCCAATTTTAATTGCGCGTTCGGTGGCTCATGCCCATCATCTGCATCGAGTGGCAATGGAGGCGTCGGATGCGGGAGATAAAGACCCTTTACCGGGTGCAGGACACGGTGTCGCCCGACATGGCGCGCAAGCCGACCACGATCCGACAGGCGCCGGGCGGCTGGGTCATTACGACGGTGTCCCGTGAGGCCCACAACCAAAGCCTGGACGCGGCAAGGAAGGTGCTTGCCGAGCAGAAAGCATCCGCCCGCTCTAAATGATTGAGCAAGATCACTACAGCAAAGCATTCGAGACGTTCGTCGAGCATGAAGCCGACATAGTCGGACTTCTCGCATATTCCCTTTATAAGCAACGCAAGCGGGACTGGGTCGTAAAGCATAAAGAAGACCATGAAAATCGCCCCCCTTTGGCCGAGAGACATATAGATTATGAAAGATCTATGTTGATTGAGAGGGTCGTAACCGACTTGAGGGAAAAGGCCGAAAGCCTTTTGGTGGCATATGCGTCGCAGTATACTCAATTGCAGGCGCCCCAGATCAGAGAAGATGCGTTAAGCGCAGAAATATTAAATGCCAAGTCCGCGATCATTCAGTCACAGAGCTTGTGGCGTCAGATCGTTCAGGGCTTGGGCACGTCGATCATCACGACAGCAATTCTCGTTCTCTTGGTGATAGCGGCCGGATTGTTTGGCATTGACGTCCTTGATGGCATCCGGGCCGTCAGCGAGGCAGTCGCGACCTGAGCAACCTTGCCATCGCCGATTCGCGGCGAGCATCCCGCTGGCGCGGCCGTGCGGATGCGCTACCATGAAGGCGAGGCACGCAGAGCGGCAGGGAGCGCGGCCGTGACGATCGAGCATCCGTACCTTCTGTTCCTCGGCAGCGCCCAGGACCGGTTCGAGGCGAAGACGGCGTGGGGCATCGCCGAGTGGCGGCCGGGCTGGTGCCTGGGCCAGCTGCGGCTGGAGGGCGCGCGCGTCGATCTCGGCCTGCCGGACATGACGGTGACCGAGGCGGCGGAGGCCGGCGCCAAGACGCTCATCATCGGCGTTGCCAACCGTGGCGGCAAGATCCTGCCGCTCTGGCAGGAGACCATGATCCGGGCGCTCGAGCACGGCATGGACATCGCCAGCGGGCTGCACCACAAGCTGGCCGACCTGCCCGCCGTGGCCGAGGTCGCCAAGCTCGAGCGACGTCGCCTGTTCGACGTGCGGCATCCGCAGCAGGGCTTCGAGGTCGGCAGCGCCGAGCCCAGGTCGGGCCGGCGGTTGCTGACCGTCGGCACGGATTGCTCCGTCGGCAAGATGTACACGACACTGGCGCTCGAGAAGGAGATGACGGCGCGTGGCATGAAGGCTGATTTCCGCGCCACCGGGCAGACCGGCATCCTGATCGCCGGGGAGGGGGTCGCCGTCGATGCCGTGGTCGCCGACTTCATCTCCGGCGCCACCGAATGGCTGTGCCCGGCCAACGATCCGGACCATTGGGACCTGGTCGAGGGCCAAGCCTCGCTGTTCCACCCGTCCTTCGCCGGCGTGTCGCTCGGCCTCCTGCATGGCGCCCAGGCCGAGGCGCTGGTGCTGTGCCACGAGCCGGGCCGCGAGCACATGCGCGGGCTGCCGCATTTTCCGCTGCCCGATGTCGGCGAGTGCATCGCGCTCACCGAGCAGTGCGCGCGGCTGACGAACCCGAAGGCCCGGGTGGTCGGCCTCTCGCTGATGACCCCGGCGCTGACCGACACCGCCGCGGCCGAGGCCATGGCCGAGCTGGCGGACCGCCACGCCCTGCCCGTGGTCGATTCGATACGCACCGGCGTCGGCCCGCTGATCGATGCGCTCGGGTGAGCCGGGCCGCTCATCCATCGATCAAGGCGTCCTCCTCCGGACCTTCACACCGCCGCGGCGGGCCGGTGACGGGCCGTCGGCCGATCGCCCGAGGCCTTCAGGCTGAGCGGGGTCACCCTCCCGCCCGACCCAGTTCTGCCCGACCCCTTTGATGTGCGCATGGTCCGGCCTCCAGCCCCGGCGAAACCTCTTCAGGGGCCTGACCAACGTTCAGTGGCCTGACGAACCATGGCCCGAGGGGCGGGGCAGTGGGGCTCTGCGGCCGCGTTCGTTGTCGGTCCGATGCCTGATCATGCCGGCGGCGGTGCGGGCGGCGGAACCGAGAGGACCGTGAAGCAGGAGTAACGGTGCCGTTTCCCATAGGAACAATGCGGGCGGCGACGAGTTTGGCTGTCTACATACCGAATGCCTGTGTCATCACGACCGTACCAGCACCTGAAGACGTGACTATCGGGCAGGCGATCGGGGTGTGAAACGCTCCCTCCGGGCTCGAATCAAGGGACGGACACGATGAGGAACCAGGTGAAGGTCTTGGCTGCCGCGCTCGTGCTGCTGTCGGCCGCCGCGGTCTCGGCGCAGACGCCGGCCGAGGACGTCGCCGCGGCTTTGGAGGGTGAGCTTTCCGCCAATGTGCTGGAGGGCTGCGAAAATGAGCTGGCCGAGCACTGCAGTGCCGTAACCCCCGGCGAAAGGCGCGTTCTGGCCTGCCTGTACGCTCATGGGGACAAGCTCTCGCAGCAGTGCGAGCTGGCCGTGTACGAGTCCGCGGTCCGGCTTGAGCGCGCGATCAATGCGATCAGCTATGTCGCCAGCTCGTGCCGGTCGGAGCTGCAGTCCTTCTGCGCGGGCGTCGAGGCCGGCGACGGACGGATCGCGCAATGTCTGAGGGATCATGCCGACGAGCTGACCCCGGTCTGCTCCACCGCGCTGAGCGAGGTGGGCGTCGAATAGGCTTGCTGCGGCGCGATCCGTGGCGCCGGCCCGACCGGGGGCCGGCCCAACGATCGGCGCTGGCCCTTCCAGCAAAAGCGGTCGGGCCGTCAGCCGGTCAGAACCCGTCCGCCTCAAGCTCCATCAAGGGTTGCTTGCCGGCCATGATGGCGAGGAACAGGGAGGCGGTCTCCGGCAGGATGCGGGCCATGTAGAAGCGCGCCGTGGCCAGCTTGGCGCGGTGGAAGCCTTCGGGGCCGCGACGCTCGGCCAGCCGGGCCCGGGCGACGACGGCCATGCGCGCCCACAGGTAGCCGACGACGACGATGCCGAAGGCGCGCAGATAGTCCGACGCCGCCACCGCGGCGGCCTCCGGATCCTTCAGCCCCAGCTGGGCCAGATGCGCCGTGACCTGCTGCAGCCGGCCGAACGCCTTGGCCAAAGGCTCCGCCAGGGGGGCGAGGTCGGCATCGCCGGCATGCTCGGCGAGGAACGCGTCGATCGGGTGGAACACCCGCCGGAGCAGGCGGCCGTAGCCCTGGCCCAGCTTGCGGCCGACCAGGTCGAGCGCCTGGATGCCGTTGGCGCCCTCGTAGATCTGGGCGATGCGGGCGTCACGCACGAGCTGCTCCAGGCCCCATTCATGGATGTAGCCGTGGCCGCCCAGCACCTGCACGCCCGCGTTCGCCGCCTCGAAGCCCTGGTCCGTCAGGAGCGCCTTGACCACCGGGGTGAGGAGCGCGACCCGGTCGCCCGCCTCCTGCCGGACCACGGGATCGGGATGCCGGGCCTGGCGATCGATGTCGAGCGCGACCCAGTAGGCGAGCGCTCGGCCGCCCTCGCACCACGCCTTCATGCCCAGCAGATGGCGGCGGACGTCCGGGTGCACGAGGATCGGGTCGGCCGGCAGCTCCGGCGCGGCGGGGCCGGCCGGCGAGCGGCCCTGCAGCCGGGTCCGGGCGTAGTCGCGGGCGTTCTGGTAGCTGACCTCGGCCACGCCGAGCCCCTGCAGGCCGACCGCCAGGCGTGCCGCGTTCATCATGACGAACATGGCGCGCAGGCCCTTGTGCGGCTCACCGACCAGCCAGGCCGTGGCCTCCTCGAAGCTCATCGTGCAGGTGGCCGAGGCCCTGATGCCCATCTTGTGCTCAATGGAGCCGCAGGCGACGGCGTTGCGCGGGCCCGGGCGCGGCCCGCCATCGGCCTCGACCGGCAGGAACTTGGGCACCAGGAACATGCTGATGCCCTTGATGCCGGGCGGCGCGTCAGGCAGCCGCGCCAGCACCAGGTGCACAATGTTCTCGGTCAGGTCGTGCTCGCCCGCGCTGATGAAGATCTTCGAGCCGCTGAGCCGATAGGTGCCGTCGCCGGCCGGCGTCGCCCTGGCGCGGATCAGGCCGAGGTCGGTGCCGCATTGCGGCTCGGTCAGGCACATCGTGCCGGACCAGGTGCCGTCGGCCAGCCTGGGCAGATAGAGCCGCCTCAGCTCCTCCGAGCCGTGGGCGGCGAGCGCGTCGTAGGCGCCGTGGCTGAGCCCGGGATAGGTCGAGAACGACAGGTTGGCCGAGCACATCAGTTCGATGGTGACGAAGTTCAGCAGCTGCGGCAGGCCCTGGCCGCCATAGTCCGTGGCGCAGGACAGGCCGGGCCAGCCGCCCTCCACGTACCGTTGGTAGGCCCGAGCGAAGCCGGCCGGCGTGCGGACGACGCCATTCTCGAAGGAGCAGCCCTCGGCATCGCCGGGCAGGTTGAGGGGGTGCAGCTCCTTCTCGCAAAAGCGCGCCGCCTCGGCGATGACCGCGTCCATCACGTCCGGGGTCGCCGCCTCGTAGCCGGGCAGCCGGCTCAGCTGGTCGGCGGCCAGCAGGTCGTGCAGCACGAAGCGGATGTCGTCGAGCGGAGCGGCGTAGCTGGGCATGGTCGGGCATCCGTCCGGTCAGGGATCGGTCTGTGCGCGCGGCCTCGACCGGCTCGCCGGCCGACCCGCCGTCGCGGCGATCACGCGGCGGTCGGCACCGGGGGGTCGATCCGCACCTCGGTCTTGACCGAATTCGCGATGAAGCAGCCGGCATGGGCCTCGTCGTGCAGCGCGTCGAGCACCGCCGTCTCGGGCACCGCTCCGGAGAACACGATGCTCGGCCGCAGCACCACCTCCGTCATCCATCGCTTGCCGTCCGGCCCCTTGGCAAGGTGACCGACCGCCGCGTCGGTGTAGCGGAGCACGCCGAGGCCCCGGCGCGCGGCAAGGAACAGGAAGGTCAGCATGTGGCAGCTCGACAGCGCCGCCACGAAGGCCTCCTCCGAGTCGACCCGCGCCGGATCGCCCTTGAACGACGGCGCGGACGAGGCCGGCACCCGGACGCCGCCCTCGAAGACCCATTCGTGGCTGCGGCTGTACTCGCCGGCCGGAACGTCGCCGCCCTGGTGCTGCCAGACCACGGTCACGCTGTGCTCGGACATTCTCGGCTCCCTGATGTCGTGTGAGGCTGCCGCCTGGAGCGTCACCGGCTCAAGTGTCATCGCCGACCCGCTGCCCCGCCCGGCCGGCCGGCCAAGGACAGCATGCTCAGGCTGACCGGGCGGGGAGCGGGCCGGTGCCGGTTCCGCGTCGGACGGAAACGCTTTAGTTGCGCAGCGGCTTGCCGGTCTCCAGCATGTGCTCGATGCGTGCCAGGGTGGCCGGCATGCGCGCCAGCCGCATGAAGCCCGCGCGCTCCAGCGCCAGCAGGTCGTCCACGCTCAAGGTCTCGGTGATGTCGGTGTCGCCACCGGTGAGGACCTGCGCAAGCTCGCGCGCCACGACGCAATCGTGCGCCGTCGCCTTGCCGAGGCGCGCCAGGGTGCCGAGCGCCAGCTCCAGCGCGACCCGCCCGGTCGGGCCCGGCAGCCGGATCTCCGCCGGCGGCTCGGGCGGCGCGTAGCCGGCATCGGCCATGGCCAGCGTGCGCGCCTTGGCGTCGGCCAGCAGCCGGTCGCGGTTCATGGTGACGCCGTCGCCCGGCCTGAGGAACAGCCGCTCCTGGGCCTCGAACGCCGATCGGGCCACGGTCGCCATGCCGATCGTCTCGAACAGGGCGCTGATCGGCGGCATCGGCCCACCCGGGCGCTTCGGATTGGCCAGATGGCGCAGCAGCATCTCCGTGCAGCCGCCCCAGGCCGGGATGACGCCGACGCCGGCCTCGACCAGCCCGGCGTAGGTCTCGGCATGAGCCTGCACGGCATCGCAGTGCAGAAGCATCTCGCAGCCGCCGCCGAGGGCCAGGCCGGCCGGCGCGCCGACCACCGGAAAGGGTGCGTGCCTGAGGGCCTTGTAGGCATCCTGACCGGCCTTCACGCTGGCCTCGATCTGGTCCCACAGGGCCACGTTGAGGGCGAACAGGGCAAGGCCGAGATTGGCGCCGACCGAAAAGTCGCTGGCCTCGCTGTGGATGACCATGGCGCGGAAGCCGGCGCCGGTGATCCTGAGCGACTCGACGAGCCCGGCCAGGCTCTGGTCGTCGATCGCATTCATTTTGGTCGTGAGCTCCAGGCAGGTGACGCCGTCGCCCAGATCCCACAGCGCGCACGAGCCGTTGCGGAACAAGGGCGCGGCCGCGCGCTTGACGTCGGCCAGCAGCAGCACCCCCACGGGCCTCACCAGATCGGCGTAGCCGCCCTCAACCGTCAGGTATCGCAGTCGCCCGTCCTCGACCCGGTAGAAGCCGCCGGCCTCGGCGGCCCGGGCGAGCAGCGGCGGCACCGGCCGGCCTTCGCTCTCGAGCCGGCGGGCGAAGGCCGCTGCGCCCAGCCGGTCGATCAGCTCGAACGGCCCGTAGGACCAGTTGTAGCCAAGCCGCATCGCCTCATCGACGCCGGTGATGGTGTCGCTGATCGCCGGCACCAGCGAGGCCGCGTAGCCGAGGGTGGCCGACAGCACGCGCCAGGCGTAGTCGGCGGTGACGTCGCCGGGCGCCACCAGGGCGGCCAGGCCGCCGGCCTTGGCCGCCTCGACCGCCGGCGGCGTCGCCCGCTCCGACGGGGCGTACGCGCCCGTGCCGAGATCGATCGCCTCCTTGACGCGGCCGCCATCGGTCTGTCGCAGCCGATAGAAGCCGCCCTTGCCTTTCCGGCCGGTGTAGCCCTCGGCAATCATCCGCTGGATCCGCGGCTCCTCGCGGTGGATGGCGCGGTACGGATCGTCCCTGGGCAAGGTCGCCAGCAGGCTCCGTGCCACCTGCGGCATGAGGTCGATGCCGATCAGATCGAGCAGGCCGAAGATCCCGGTCTTGGGCACGCCCATGGGCGGCCCCGCCACGGCGTCGGCCTGCTCCACGGTCAGGCCGAGATCGAACGCCTCGTTGACCGCCGTCTGCATCCAGAAGGCGCCGATGCGGTTGGCGATGAAGCCGGGGGTATCGTGGCCCATCACGACGCCCTTGCCGAGCCGGCGATCGGCGAGGTCCCGGAGCGCGGCAAGCGCCTCCGGCCGCGCCTCGGGACCGGCGACGATCTCGAGCAGCCGCATGAAGCGCGGAGGATTGAAGAAATGGGTGATGAAGAAGTGCTGCCGGAAGTCGTCGCCACGGCCGCGGGTGAGCAGGCCGAGGGGGATCGTCGAGGTGTTCGAGGAGACGATGGCGCCGGGCCTCCTGACCGCCTCGACCCGGGCATAGAGCGCCGCCTTGACCGCGGGATCCTCGACCACCGCCTCGACGATCCAGTCCGCCTCGGCCAGGACCGCGAGATCGTCCTCCAGATTGCCGGGGGTGATCAGCCGGGCCGCGCGCCGGGTCATCAGCGGCGGTGGGTCGGCCTTGGCCAGCCGGTCGATCGCCCGCCGGGCGAGCGCGCTGCGGTCGGTCGCGCCGTCGGGCACGATGTCGAGCAGCCGCACCGGGACGCCGGCGTTCGCCAGATGCGCGGCGATCCCGCTGCCCATGACGCCGGCGCCGAGCACGGCCGCGTGGCGGATCTCCATGGCCTCATCCCGTTGTTTACCGGCCCGGTCGAGCCGGTGCTGCCGCCTACACCGCCTCGAGCACCGTGGCGATGCCCTGTCCACCGCCGATGCACATGGTGGCGAGCGCGAAGTGGCCGCCGCGGCGCCGCAGCAGGGCGGCCGCCTTTCCGGTGATGCGCGCGCCGGAGGCGCCGAGCGGGTGGCCGAGCGCGATGGCGCCGCCTTCAACATTGGTCCGGTCCCAGTCGAGGCCGAGTTCCTGGGCGACCGCGAGCGACTGGGCGGCGAAGGCCTCGTTGAGCTCGATGACGTCGATCTCCCCAAGGGTGAGCCCGGCCCGCTGGAGCGCCTTGCGCGCCGCCGGCACCGGGCCGATGCCCATGATCTCGGGCGCGCAGCCGCTGACCGCGGCGGCACGGATCCGCGCCAGCACCGGCAGGCCGTGCGACTGGGCGAACGCCTCCGAGGTGACCAGGGTCGCCGAGGCGCCGTCGGTGAGCGGCGAGGAGGTGCCGGCGGTCACCGTGCCGCCGGCGTCGAAGGCCGGCTTCAGCTGGGACAGGCCCTCGTGCGAGGTGTCCGGCCGGATCGTGCCGTCCCGCTCGACCACCGCGCCGTCGCTTCGGATCGGCGCGATCTCCTCGGCCATGGCGCCGCTCTGCCAGGCGGCGGCGGCAAGCCGGTGCGAGCGGATCGCCAGTTCCTGCTGGGCCTCCCGGGGGATCTGGTGCTGGCGCGCCAAGTTCTCCGCCGTCTCGCCCATGGACATGTATGCGCCTGGCAGGCGAGCGTGCAGAGCCGGATTGGGCATTGGGTTGAAGCCGGTCATCGGCACCCGGGTCATGCTCTCGACGCCGGCGCAGATGAAGGCGTGGCCGGCACCCATCTGGATCGCTCCCGCCGCCTGGTGGATCGCGGTCATGGACGAGCCGCAGAACCGGTTGACCGTGACGCCGCCGACCGACTGTGGCAGCCCGGCAAGCAACCCGACCAAGCGTGCCATATTGAGCCCCTGCTCGCCCTCGGGGAAGGCGCAGCCGAGGATCAGGTCCTCGATCGCCGCGGCATCGACGCCGGTGCGCTCGAGCAGGGCCTGGACCACCTGCGCCGCCAGGTCGTCGGGGCGCACCCGGCTGAGCGCCCCCTTCTGGGCCAGGTGATGCGGAGACCGGACGAAGCCGGCAATCACGACAGGCTCATGCATCGGCCGCTCCTGCCGGCCGGGCGCCGGCGCGTGACGGATCGGGGCGGGGCTCAGGCCGCGGGCGGCTCCACGCCGTGGCGCCGCAGGTGCCGGAGGATCGCCTCCTCAGCCTGGCGCAGCTCCGCCAGCGTCTGCTCGACATCGCGGCGCTGCGTCTCCAAGGTCGCGATCCGATCGCGCGCCCGCAGCAGGGCGAAGCGCATCTGCTCGACCTGATCCTCGTCGACATCGTACAGCTTGATGAATTCCTTGATCTCGGACAGCGAGAAGCCAAGCCGCTTGCCGCGGCAGATCAGCACCAGACGGGCCCGGTCGCGATGGGTGTATACCCGGTTAAGGCCGTCGCGGCGCGGCGACAAAAGCCCCTCGTCCTCGTAGAAGCGGATCGTCCGCGGGGTGATGCCGAACTCGTTCGCCAAGGCGCTGATCGTGAAGGTCCGGCCGGCCTCGGGACCTCGCTCGGCCACCGCGGCGCCGGCCAGGGGACCGACGGTCACCGGTCCCATATCATTCGGAAGCACGGAACCCTCTCTCAAGCGGTCACCCGCTTTACCTTTACGTAAAGGATAACCCGAGGCGGCGCACGATGTCAAGCCGCGGCGAAAGCCGGGGCGGCCGCGCGGTGCCGGGCCGAAACCCCGATGCTGATGCCTAAGCTTCTCTATTTGGTCACCGAGGACTGGTATTTTTGGTCACATCGTCTGCCGATGGCTCGCGCCGCGCGTGATGCCGGCTTCGACGTGGCCGTGGCGACACGGGTGCGGGAGCATGGCGAGCGCATCCGCAACGAGGGCTTCCACCTTCACCCTCTGCCGTTCGACCGCGGCGGGCTTCGGCCTGATCGTGAGCTGGCGGTGCTGCGGCAGGTGGTCGGGCTGTACCGCGCCGTGCGTCCGGAGATCGTGCACCACGTGGCCGTCAAGCCGGTGCTGGTGGGCGCGCTGGCCGGCCGCATCGCCCGGGTACCGGCGGCCGTGCACGGCCTGACCGGGCTCGGCTTCATCTTCGTCGGAGGCACGCTGAAGGCGCGGACGTTGCGAGCCGTGCTCCGCCCGGTGCTCCGCCGGCTGCTCGATGGCCCCGGCAGCCGGGTGCTGGTGCAGAACCCGGACGACCGGGACCAGGTGATCCGGGCCTGGTCGGTCGATCCGGGCCTTGTCAGGATCATCCCCGGCTCGGGCGTCGACACCCTGCGGCTTCGCCCGCTGCCGGAACCAAACGACGGCCCGCCGACGGCCGCCTTCGTCGGGCGCATGCTGAAGGCCAAGGGGGTTGCCGACGCGGTCGCGGCGCAGCGGTGGCTGCGGCAGCGCGGCGTGCCGCTGCGGCTGCTGCTGTGCGGCGCGCCCGACCCCGAGAACCCGAGCTCGGTCGACTCGGCGACGCTGCGGCGCTGGGCGGCGGAGCCGGGCATCGACTGGCTCGGCCACGTGGCGGATGTGCGTGAGATCTGGCGGCAGGCCCACATGGCGGTGCTGCCCTCCGGCTACGGCGAGGGTGTGCCGCTGTCGCTGCTCGAGGCCGCCGCCTGCGGCCGGCCGCTGGTCGCCACGGACGTGCCGGGCTGCCGGGAGATCGCCCGCGACGAAGAGACCGGCTCGCTCGTGCCGCTCGGCGATGTCGAGGCCCTGGCCGGGGCCCTGGCGCGGCTTGCGGGCGATCCGGCTTTGCGGCAGCGCTGGGGCGAGGCCGGCCGACGGCTGGTCGAGCGGCGTTTCTCGGCGGAGATCATCGGCAGGGACGTGGTCGCGCTGTATCGCGAGCTGCTGGCGGGGTCGGCCGCCCGCGCTGCCCGCCGTGAGCCCGATTCGAGCGCCGCGGCGGACGGGCGGAGAGGCGGGCCAGACGGTCTGTAAGCCGGGTTCTGTCCCCGCAGGCGCGGGGGATGGCCATTCATCTGGGACGTCCGTTGCCGGACGCCTCGCGCGACCTACCCGGACGGCGGGCGAAGACACCCGTGGCCATGAGGCCGCCCGCCCCTATGCGGTCTTGCTCCCGGTGGGGTTTACCGTGCCACCTCCGTTGCCGGAGGCGCGGTGCGCTCTTGCCGCACCCTTTCACCCTTGCCCGGCCATCCTGTCCCAGGCGGTCTGCTTTCTGTGGCACTTTCCCTGGGGTCGCCCCCGCCGGCCGTTGGCCGGCACCGTGTCTCCGTGGAGCCCGGACTTTCCTCCCCCCGGACGCGCGGCCCGGACGGCGGCCATCCGACCGTCTGACACTCCATATATGGAAAAGGGGCATGGGTCCGGCAACCGGCGGCGCGAGCACGACCGCGCCGTTCGTGGCACCGCCGCGTCGTGCTAGACCGGGGCGCCCGACAGCGACGGGAGAGAGCCCTTGAACGACAGCGCGGTGACCGAGGACCAGTCGGCCGTTGTCGGCTTCCTGGCCGATCCTGAGACCCACGGCGGCCGCCCGGTCCAGCGGATCGAGACCCATGGCGCCATCGTCTTCCTGGCCGGCGAGCGCGCGTACAAGCTGAAGCGCGCCGTGGCCTACCCCTACATGGACTTCTCCACGCTGGAGCGGCGCGAGCAGGCCTGCCGGGCGGAGATCGCCCTCAACCGGCGGACGGCGCCCATGCTCTATCTCGACGTGCTGCCGGTGCGGCGTGCGGTGGACGGGCGCCTGTCGCTGGGCGGCGCGGGCGACATCGTCGACTGGGTCGTGGTTATGCGGCGCTTCGAGCAGAGCGCGCTGCTCGATCGGCAGGCGGCGGCCGGCATTCTCGAGGCCGCGACCATCGAGGATCTCGCCGTCGCCGTGGCCGAGTTCCACAGGGCCGCCGAGCGCCGGCCCGGCGGCGGCACGGAGACCCTGCGCTGGGTCGCCGAGGAGAACCTCGCCGAGTTCCGCGAGCAGCCGGCCCTGTTCGAGCCGGAGCAGGTCGAGACAATGGGCCGGCGCGCCGGCGCGTGGATGCAACGCCTGGCCGCGCGGCTCGACCAGCGCGCCGCCGAAGGGTACGTGCGCCTGTGCCATGGCGACCTGCACCTGCGCAACGTGGTCATGCTCGAAGACCGGCCCGTGCTGTTCGACGCCATCGAGTTCAACGAGGCGATCGCCGTGATCGACGTCTGGTACGACGTCGCCTTCCTGCTCATGGACCTGGATCACCGGGGCCTGCGGTCGTTCGGCAACCGCGCCTTCAACCGCTATCTTCAGGCGACCGGCGACCTGGGCGGGCTCGAGGCCGTGCCGTTCTTCCTCTCCCTGCGCGCCGGGATACGCGCCAAGGTTGCGGTCAGCGCCGCCGCCTTCGAGGCCGATCCGGAGCCCAAGCGCCGGGAGGCTCGGGACTACTTCGCCATGGCGCTCGAGTATCTGGAGCCGCCGCCGCCCCGCCTGGCCGTCGTGGCCGGCCTGTCGGGCACCGGCAAGAGCACCGTCGCGCGCGGCGTCGCGCCCTATCTCGGCGCCCCGCCGGGCGCCGCCATCCTGCGCAGCGACGTCATCCGCAAGGAATTGCGCGGCGTGCCCGAGACCGAGCGGCTGCCCGAATCCGCGTACCGGCGCGAGGTCACTCAGCGCGTCTACGCCACCATGCTCGCGCGCGCCGAGACGATACTGCGGGCCGGCCGGTCGGTGATCCTCGACGCCGTCTACGGCAGCGCCGAGCAGCGGGGCGCCGTCGAGCGGCTGGCGGCGTCGCTCGGCGTCGGCTGTCACGGGGTCTGGCTGGAGGCGCCACTGGCGGTCCTCAAGGAACGGGTGAGCGGGCGCACGGGCGACGCCTCGGATGCCGATGCCCGCATCGTCGAGCGGCAGCACGGCTCCGACAGCGGACCCGTCGACTGGCCGCGGGTCGACGCCTCCGGCGGCGCCGAGACGACTGTGGCCCAGGTGCGACGCATCCTCGCAAACCGTTAGTCATTCCCCCAGATACTTTAGGGTCATCCTTGCAGGCCACGGCCGCGGGTGACGTCCGCCGTCGCGGTCCACGGTCACGGCTCCGGCGGGCAGGATCAGGTGACGGCCCCGGCCGGCGCATGACGGACCGGGTTGAGGACACTGCCGATGACCATCCGGACCCTCCTCGCCCCGGTCACGGGGGGCGATCACGACCACGTCACCCTGCGTGCCGCCTTCGCCCTCGCGCGCATCTTCGATGCGCATGTGGACGTGCTGTTCGCCCGGCTGAGTCCGAGCGAGGCGGTGCCGCTGGTCGGCGAGGGCATGTCGAGCAGCGTGGTCGAGCAGATGATGCAGTCGGCGGAGTCCGAATGGAGCCTGCGCTCGGCCGCGGCGGAGCGGGCCTTCCACGAGGCGCTCGCGGCCACGTCGGTGACCCTGCACGTGGCCGCGCCGGGTCCGGGCGGGCCGACGGCGTCGTGGCGCGACGTGATCGGCCGGCAGGAGGAACTCGTTGCCCGGTTCGCTCACGTCAACGACCTCGTCGTCCTGGGCGGCGCCGCCCCGGGCAGCGACGACCTGCAGTTCACCATGACGCTCGAGGCCGCCCTGCTCAACGGCGGCCGCCCGGTCTTCCTGATGCGGCCACGGGCGGTGGCCCGAAACGGCCTCGACGTCGGCCGCCGCTGCGCCATCGCGTGGCGCGGCTCGGCCGATTGCGCGCGGGCGGTGGCGGGCGCCATGCCGTTCCTGCAGCGGGCCGAGCTGGTCACCGTGCTGACCGCCGCGACCAGCCGGACCCACCCGGCGCGCGCCGAGGAGCTTGTCGATGCCCTGGCGTGGCGGGGCATTGCCGCCGAGCGGCGCTGGGTCGACGTGGCCGGCAGCGGCGTCGGTCCGGCGCTTCTGCGGCACTGCGCCTCGATCGAGGCCGACCTGCTGGTCATGGGCGGCTACGGCCACAGCCGGATGCGCGAGATGATCGTGGGCGGCGTGACGCGCTTCGTTCTCAATCATGCGGAGCTGCCGGTCATTCTGGCGCACTGACCGGTGGGCCAACGATGCTGGAGGTCACCCTCTTGGTACGAGGTCGCGAACTGCCGGCGGATGAGGCCCGGGCCAAGCTGCCGCCGGCTGGTCGGTCTGCCCACGCTCGTGCCGTCCGGTGGCGCCGTGGCGTGGGCGCACTTTAGCCTTCGACCGCTTCGACAAGAGGTGCGGTGCTCGGTGCCGGTCTGCTATCAGCGATCCAATGGCGTCAGCCGTTGGCTCGCGACGGCGCGCCCGGGCGGGGGCCGGGTTGGCGGGCGCGCCCCAAGCCGGGCCGACGACACGTCTCGTCGGCTCGGCGGTATGAATGATGGCGACGGCCTGAGCTGCGTCGTGGCGGTCCGGTCCGGGGCGCCGCTGCTGTTCACCGGTGGCGACGTGGGCCGGACGGATCTGGCCACCCACCCGGCGTCGCGGCCGCAGAGACGGAGCGACGGAGCACCGCAGGCCGGCTGGTCGCTCAGCGCCTCGGGCAAGCCGCTCGCCTGATCGCTCGCCGAGACGACGAGGAACCGGCGCTTGACGCATTGATCTTTGGTAGCGGCGAAGAGGCGGCAATCGACCATTTGGCGAGCACACTGGGGTGGCGACCGATATCGCTCGCCAGGCAAGAGGGTTCGTGACTATATTTTTTACACAAGAATGACAGGCGCCAAGGGCTCTCGCGCGTCCGCGACCCGGCCGTCAAGAAAGGAGGATCTCCGATGGCGCTCAAGCACATCCGGCTCGAGCTGGCCCGCAATCCGGACTTTCCGGAGGGCCACCATGACTGCGGCTACGAGTTCGTGGCTCCCCTCGATGGCGAGGGCCGCCTGAACGCGGCGGAATGGGAGTCGGCCAAACGTGCCTGCAAGGTCCGCCGCTTCTGGCGCGGTGAGGGCGAGGAGGAGGGCCGCCTCGTCCACAAGCGCACCACCTGGGCCTTTCACTACGACGGCACCGAGCCCGAGGATGACGAGCCCATCTACCATTTCGACGATCATCGCCTAGTCGAGGGCGAGTATCTGTCGATCACCGAGCAGGATGGCGTGATGCGCACCTTCAAGGTGGTGCGGGTCCACTGAGCCGGCCTGGGCCCGAGCCGGTCCGCCCCGGGGGCGGGGCCGGCCGGTCCGGAGCGGACACGTCGCTCACGCCGCCGGACGCAGCTCCAGGTGGCCCCAGACATCCTTCAGCGCGGTCACGAGGCGGGCCATCTGCAGGTCGTCGTGCAGCGGCGTCGGCGTGATGCGCAGCCGCTCGGTGCCGCGCGGCACCGTCGGATAGTTGATCGGCTGCACATATATGTTGTGCCGGGCCAGCAGCAGATCGCTGGCCAGCTTGCACAGCCGCGCGTCGCCCACCAGCACCGGCACGATGTGGCTCTCCGACGGCATTACCGGCAGGCCGGCCTCGCGCAGTTGGCGCTTGAGGCGCGCCGCCCGCTCCTGGTGCCGGTCCCGCTCGATGCCGCTCCGCTTCAGGTGTCGGACGCTGGCGAGCGCCCCGGCGGCGACCGAGGGTGGCAGCGCCGTGGTGAAGATGAAGCCGGGGGCAAAGCTGCGCACCACGTCGATCAACGCGGTCGAGCCGGTGATGTAGCCGCCCATGACGCCGAAGGCCTTGGCCAGCGTGCCCTCGATCACGGTCAGCCGGTCCATCAGCCCCTCGCGCTCGGCCACACCGCCGCCGTGGGGGCCGTACATGCCGACCGCGTGCACCTCGTCGAGGTAGGTCATGGCGCCGTGCTTGTCGGCGACGTCGCAGATCTCGGCGATCGGTGCGATGTCGCCGTCCATCGAGTAGACGCTCTCGAACGCGATCAGCTTGGCGCGGTCCCGCGGGTAGCGCGCAAGCAGCCGGTCCAGGTGGTCGACGTCATTGTGCTTCCAGACATGCTTCTCGACGCCGGAATTCCGAATCCCGGCGATCATCGAGGCATGGTTGAGGGCGTCGGAGAAGATCACGCAGTCCGGCACGACCTTGGCGATGGTCGAGATCGCCGCCTCGTTCGAGATGTAGCCCGAGGTGAACAGCAGGGCCGCCGGCTTGCCATGCAGGCTGGCCAGCTCGGCCTCGAGCCGGCAATGGTAGTGGTTGGTGCCGGAGATGTTGCGGGTACCTCCGGCCCCGGCGCCGCATTCGTCGATCGCCCGCTTCATGGCCTCAAGCACCGCCGGGTGCTGGCCCATGCCGAGATAGTCGTTGGAGCACCATACGGTGACATCGCCGACGCCGTCGGTGCCGACGAGTCCCGACTGGCCATGGTGCGTGGCCTTCGGAAAGGCGCCGGCGCGCCGCTCCAATTCCGCGAAGATGCGATAACGCCCCTCGGCCATCAGCCCCGTGATGGCCGTTCGGAACGCGTCCTCGTAATCCATTCCGGCGATCCCGGGCCGCCTGCTGCACACGCTCAGCATCATTCAGGCCTTCTCTGAACGGAAGCTTAAGCGGGTAAAATTTCAGCACCCGAGCTTCCGGTTGCCGATGACGTTTTTGGTTGCATGAGGTCCGGAAAGTCGTTTCCCCGCGATCCGCGGCGCGCCTTCTCCGGCCGTTCCATCCGTCGCTTACAGTAAATCATCTTCAGGCGATGAGAGATCTGCTTAGCCAAGTAGCTTGCAACGCCGCTGGCTTATTCAGCTGCCGAGACTCATTCGCATTCGATGCTGATTTATTTTGACAGAAAGAATTTTTGCTTTGTGAACCGGCGGGCTCAACATCCTTGAAAGGAAAGGGTCCGGGATCAGGGGGGCGCAAGGACAGCAGGCCCACTCTTGGGGCCGATCCGATCGGCTTCGGCCGTGACGCATGGTCGATGTCCCTTGAGCCCGACCTGCCGCTCGAGCTCCCGGCTCCAGGCAGGCCTGCCGGCGGACGCCTGAACGCCCGATCTCCCACGCCCAACCGGCCCGTCCCCGGTTCCCCTTGCACGCTCCCGTCGCCGGTTCCTCTGGCGCTCTGCGGAAGGCGTCGGCATCGCCACCCGGGTCGCCCGCACGCCTTTTCCACCGCATCGCGAAATGGTGCGTTGACGCCGCAGGGCCTGTGCCTATCCTCGCCGGCGGGCCGCGTCTCCCCAACGAGACGCCATATCCTGGAGATCGGCCGATGACCGATGCTCTCGCCGGCGCCGCCGCCACTAGGGCGGACACGGGCGACCGCCCCGCCATTCGCCCCGCCAATCCCGCCTTCTCCTCCGGCCCGTGCGCCAAGCGGCCGGGCTGGTCCCCCGCCGTGCTCGCCGAGGCTGTGGTTGGCCGCTCGCATCGCTCGAAGCCGGCCAAAGCCAAGCTGCAGGAGGTCATCGACCGCTCGAAGGCGCTGCTGGGCATGCCGGCCGACTACCGGCTCGGCATTGTGCCGGCCTCGGACACCGGTGCCATCGAGACGGCCATGTGGTCGCTGCTCGGCGCGCGCGGCGTCGATGTGCTGGAGTGGGAAAGCTTCGGCGCCGCCTGGACCAGCGACGTGGTCAAGCAGCTCAAGCTTGCCGACGCCCGGGTGCTGAGCGCCGACTACGGCGCGCTGCCGGACCTGTCAGCGGTCGATCCGGCTCGCGACGTGGTCTTCACCTGGAACGGCACCACCTCCGGGGTGCGCGTGCCCGATGGCGGCTGGATCGCCGGCGACCGCGCCGGCCTGACCCTGTGCGACGCCACCTCCGCCACCTTCGCCATGGATCTGCCCTGGGACAAGCTCGATGTGGTCACCTGGTCCTGGCAGAAGGCGCTGGGCGGCGAGGCCGGCCACGGCATGCTGGCCGTGAGCCCGCGCGCGGTTGAGCGGCTCGAGAGCTTCGCCCCGCCGCGCCCGCTGCCGAAGATCATGCGCCTCATCAAGGGCGGCAAGCTGATCGAGGGCATCTTCCAGGCCGAGACCATCAACACGCCGTCCATGCTGGCGGTCGAGGATGCGCTCGACGGGCTGCGTTGGGCCGAGGGGCTGGGCGGCCTGTCGGCGCTGATCCGCCGCTCCGAGGCCAACCTCGCCGCCGTCGCCCGATGGGTCGAGCGCACCCCCTGGGTCGCCTTCCTGGCGCAGGACCCGGCCAGCCGCTCGTCCACCTCGATCTGCCTTGCCATCGCCGATCCCTGGTTCGAGACCCTGGCGCCGGCCGACCGCGCCGCCGTGCCGAAACGCATGGCCGCCCTGCTCGAGGCTGAGGGCGTCGCCTACGACATCAACGGCTACCGCGACGCCCCGCCGGGCCTGCGCCTCTGGGGCGGCGCCACCGTCGAGACCTCGGATATCGAGGCGCTCCTGCCCTGGCTCGACTGGGCCTTCGCCCGGGTCCAGGACGAAGTGCGCCAAACCGCCTGACGCGGCGCCGGCCGGCGCCCGCCCCTCTTGTCCCTCCGCTCGGGCCCGGTCGCGGCCAGCCCGGGCCCTGCCTGCCGTCCCGTCGGCGCAGGCCGGCCGCGCCGCCCGTCCACCGGCCGGGCCCTCGCGCCGTCTGCTCTTGGAGAGCCCGTGATGCCCAAGGTCCTGATCTCCGACAAGCTGAGCCCCGCCGCCGTCAACATCTTCCGCGAGCGCGGCCTCGAGGTCGACTTCCGCCCCGGCCTGCCCGCCGAGGAGCTGAAGGAGATCCTAGGCGCCTACGACGGCCTGGCGATCCGCTCGGCCACCAAGGTGACCGCCGAGGTACTCGAGAACGCCGGCGGCCTCAAGGTGATCGGCCGCGCGGGCATCGGGGTCGACAATGTCGACGTGCCGGCGGCCACCGCCCGCGGCGTTGTGGTCATGAACACGCCCTTCGGCAACGCCATCACCACGGCCGAGCACGCTATCGCCATGATGTTCGCCGTGGCCCGGCAGATCCCGCAGGCCGACGCCTCGACCCGCGCCGGCCGGTGGGAGAAGTCGCGCTTCGTCGGCGTCGAGCTTCACGGCAAAGTTCTCGGCCTGATCGGCTGCGGCAACATCGGCGGCATCGTCGCCGAGCGCGCTCTCGGCCTTGGCATGCGCGTGGTCGCGTACGACCCCTATCTGGGGCGCGAGCGGGCGGCCGATCTGGGCGTCGACAAGGTCGACCTCGACGAGCTGCTGCGCCGCGCCGACGTGATCTCCCTGCACACGCCCTTGACCGACCAGACCCGCGGCATCCTCGACGCGGTGGCGCTGGCCAAGGCCAGGAAGGGCGTGCTCGTCATCAACTGCGCCCGTGGCGGCCTGGTCGTCGAGGAGGACCTGAGGGCGGCGCTCGAGTCGGGCCATGTCGGCGGCGCCGGCATCGACGTGTTCACGGTCGAGCCGGCGCGGGAGAACCCGCTGTTCGACGCGCCTAACGTGGTGTGCACGCCGCATCTGGGCGCCTCCACCATCGAGGCGCAGGAGAAGGTGGCCCTGCAGGTGGCCGAGCAGATGGCCGACTTCCTGTTGACCGGCGCGGTACGCAACGCCCTCAACATGCCCTCGGTGTCGGCCGAGGACGCGCCCAAGCTGCGCCCCTACCTGCGGCTCGCCGGGCTGCTTGGCGGCTTCGCCGGGCAGATCACCGAGACCGGCATCCACCGGGTCGAGGTCGCCTACGAGGGCGAGGTGGCGCAGCTCAACACCCGGCCGGTCACCGCGGCGCTCTTGACCGGTCTGCTGTCGCCGCTGCTGACCACGGTCAACATGGTGTCGGCGCCGGTCATCGCCCGCGAGCGCGACATCGACGTGCGCGAGATCAAGAGCGAGCGCTGCGAGGCATTCCATACACTGGTAACGCTGACCGTGACCACCGAGCAGCGCACCCGCTCGGTCAGCGGCACCCTGTTCGCCGAGGACCGGCCGCGCATCGTCGAGGTCGAGGACATCCCGCTCGAGGCCGAGCTCAGCCAACACATGCTGTTCGTGCGCAATGAGGACAAGCCGGGGCTGATCGGCCGGCTCGGCACCGTGCTCGGCGACGCCGGCATCAACATCGCCAGCTTCCACCTGGGCCGCACCCGCAGCGGCGACGGCGCCCTCGCCCTGGTGGCGGTCGACCAGCCGGTCGAGGACGGCGTCGTGCGCACCGTCGCCGCCCTGCCCAGTGTGCTGCAGGCCCGCGCCCTCAGCTTCTAGGAGACGCCGCCAGCCGCTTCTTCATCGTGGGTTGAGTGGCGTCAGACGATGCAAGTCATGCCGCCAGTAAAGACGCTGGGTTGTGCCGCGTCCATCCGACCCGCGCGCGGCGCCGCGCGCCCGGCGGCTTTTCCGCTGGAAAGCGCCGCGCGGTTCGGCCACAACACCGGCGCCGTCCGTATCGACCGTCGGCCACCGCTGGGTTCCGAGCGCGATCCGGCCGCCGGTCCTTCTCAACAATGCTCCGGTGGGGGAACAGCCCGATGGTGGCAGGCAGGTCGACGCGTCTGGCCGCGGCGATGGTGGCGCTGGTGCTCGCGGCGGCGCCCGCCGTGGCGTCCGCCCAGGACGACGAGGCGTTGCCCTTTCTGCTGACCGAGATCGTGGTCACCCAGCATGACGGCGTCGAGGACGACCTGCTGACCGCCGGGCTCGGCCGCAGCGGCCTCGCCGACCCGACCCCGCCCGGCTTTGAGGACCCGCTGGAGCCGACCTCGGCCGAGTTGCGCCGCCGTGCCATCTACGAAAACTACCGCGCGCTGGTCGACACCAGCCCCGGCGGCGGCTACGGCGTGCTTTTCGGCCCCAATGTCGGTCCCGACGGCACCGCCACGGACGGCGAGGGGCGGATCCCGGGCACCGAGTATCTGGCGCTCGCCGAGAGCGGCACGCTCGGCCGCCGCTATCCGATCGCGGTCATGGTGCAGGTGCCGGACTCCTTCGACCCGGAGCGGGCCTGCCTGGTCACCGGCACCGCCTCCGGCTCGCGCGGCATCTACGGCGCCATCGGCACGTCGGGCGAGTGGGGCCTGACCCGAGGCTGCGCCGTCGCCTACACCGACAAGGGCGGTGGTACCGGCGCGCACGACCTGGCGCGCAACCTCGTCTACGGCCTGCGCGGCGAAACACTCGACGCGGCCGACCCGGCCGCGGCGCCGCACTTCGCGATCCGCGCCCCGGAGGCGCTGCGCCTGCAATACGACCGGCTGCACCCAAATCGCTTTGCCTTCAAGCACGCCCATTCCCGGCGCAATCCCGAGCGCTACTGGGGCCGCGACTTGCTGCTTTCGGTCGAGTTCGCCTTCGCCATGCTGGCGCGGCAGTTCGGTGCGGGGGTGGTGACACCGGACAGCACGGTGGTCATCGCCTCCAGCATCTCGAACGGTGGCGGGGCGGCCCTGCGCGCGGCCGAGCAGGACCGGGACGGCCTGATCGACGGGGTCGCCGTGTCCGAGCCCAACGTGCAGCCGCGCTTCGACCCGGGCTTCACCATCGTGCAGGGCGATGGCGAGCCGCTCGAGCGGCACAGCCGGCCGCTGCTCGACTATGTGACCATGCTCTACCTGTTCCAGCCGTGCGCGTCGCTGGCCCCGGACGTGGTCGAGGACGCGCCGTTCAACGAGGCCGCCAACGCGGAGCGCTGCGCGGCGCTCGCCGATATCGGGCTGCTCGAGTCCGAGGGAATGGAGGAGCAGGCCGAGGAGGCCCAGGCGCTGCTCAACGCGTACGGACTGCTGCCCGAGCAGAACCTGCTGCAGCCGCTGCACTACGCCTTCTACGTGCCGCAGGCGGTCGCCGTGACCTACGCCAACGCCTATGGCCGCTTCTCGGTGCTGGCCGACCTGTGCGGCTACAGCTTCGGCGCCACCGACCCGCGCACCGGGCGGCCGGTGCCGCTGTCGGCGCCGACGGTGGAGACGCTGTTCGCGCTGTCAGGCGGCATCCCGCCCACGGCGGGGATCAGCCTGATCAACGAACTGGCGCCCGACGGCCCGCTCGAGACGCGGCTGTCGACCCCCGACATGAACCTGGAGGGTGCCTTGTGCCTGCGCGGCCTGACCGTCGGGATGGACGCGGCGACCGGCCTGCCGCTGCGCTCGATCGGGCGCAGCGCCCACCGGCGGATCCGCGACGGCATCGCCGAAGTGCGCGCCACCGCCAACCTGCGCGGCACGCCGGCGGTCATCGTGCACGGCCGCAGCGATGCCGTGCTCCCGCCCAACCATACCTCGCGGGCCTATTACGGCCGGCACCAGCGGCGCCAGGGCGGCGACACCCTGCGCTATTACGAGGTGCTGAACGCACATCACCTCGATGCGCTCAACGGCCTGGACGGGCTGGCCGAGCGATACGTGCCGCTGCACCCTTACTTCCTCCAGGCCCTCGACCTGATGCACGCGCATCTGACGGAGGACGCCGGGCTGCCGCCAAGCCAAGTGGTGCGCACGACCCCGCGTGGCTCGGCCGAGGACGGCGCGCCGCCGCTCACCGCCGACAACGTGCCGCCGATCCGGGTCGACCCGCCGGTCGCCGACCGCATCGTCTATGACGATCGACGGCTGACCATTCCGGACTGATGCTGCCGACGGGTGCGTCCGTCACGGTCCGGCCATCCGCTCCCAAGCGGCAAGGCATGCGGCGGCGTCCTCAACGACCCTGCAATCAACCTGGACGCGCATGAGACCAACGAGCCCGTGGCTGCAGCCAACGGCTCACCGGTAAAAGATGCTGAATGAAGAGGTCGTCCCCGAGCGATGCGTGGCGATCCAGGTCTCCAAATTGCTGCGACACGACACCAGACTGGCTTGCTGCGCTTTACTTGCAAGGGCGACCTTGCTTTTGTTGAGATTGTGTCCGACTTTTCTTGACCGGAAGTTGCCGGATCTGCTTCGTGTGCAATCTTTGCCAAGATGGGATGAGGCGCGGCTGGAGCGTTTCCAGGTTGGGTGGCATCGCCGGCCCGCTCCCCCGGCCCGGCTACCCAACGACAGCATGCTCAGGCTGGCCGGGCGGGGGAGCGGGCCGGCGCCGATTCCGCCTCAGGCGGAAACGCTGGAGAATGGAAGGAGCGACCTTGGCGGCTCGGCGGGATGATGCCGGGCCCGGGTGGTTGATGGCTGCCGTGAGAGGTCGGGAGAAGGCATGATCGGCATCAAGCGCCCTTCAAGCCGATCCCGAGGCTCCCGGACGTCGACGCGGGTCACTCGGCCTCGTGCAGGCGGTCGGTGGCGCGGCGCTCGCGCTTTGTCGGGCGGCCGCTGCCGGGCCGGCGGGCCGCCACCATGCCGGGGTCCGGCGGCAGTGCCGTCTCGCGGGACGGCGGGCACAGGTCCTCGTAGAGGCCGCGCGCCTCCTCGGCCGGGCCGCGCCGGCTGCCGAGCGCGCGCACCCTCACCGAGCGCACGTGGTGGCCCTGCACGAAGGTGAGCACGTGGCCGGGCCGGACACTGTAGTGCGCCTTGTGCACCACCGTTCCGTCGACGCGGACCCGCCCGGCGGCGCACAGCTCGGTCGCCAGCGAGCGCGTCTTGCAGAACCGGGCCTGCCACAGCCACTTGTCGAGGCGCAGGGTGTTCCCCTCGCCGCTCACCCGGCACCCCCGAGCGTGCGCAGCTTGGCAAAGGGCGAGGCCTCGTCGGCCCGCGCCCCCTTGTGCCGGCCGCGCGCCCGGGCCGGCCGGCCTGCGCCGCCCTTGCGGCGGAACACCAGCACGCCGTCATCGCCGGTGGCGTCGCGGAAGCCGAGGCCAAGCAGCACCGGGCCCAGATCCTTCATCGGGCAGCCGATCAGCTGCGCCATGGCCGGGGTCGGCGCAAAGCCGCCCGCCCGGGCTGCCGCGCCCGCCATGCCGGCCAGCGCGTCGAGCCGGTCGTGCCGCACTGCCCGGCCGCCGCACGGGGCGTAGCCGATGGCCGCGTAGTAGGTAGGCGGCAGGGCCGGGTCGCACGGGATCGATGGGCTCCCCGCCGGCGGCAGCGGCGCTGGCAGCGGCAGGCGCCGGGCGACCGCCCAAAGCAGCGCGCGCATGGCCACCGGCCGCGGCTTGAGCGCCCTGGTCAGGTATACGTGCAAGTGGCCGAGGCGCACCCCGTGCTGCCGGAGCGCCGCCCGGTCCGTCTTGCCGAGATGGTCGATCAGGGTCGCCACGCCCGCGCGCTCGACCCCGCCCAGCCCCTCAACCAGCTGGTAGGCGATGCCGCGCGCGGCGCCCGTGAGCGGCGCCTCCTTCAGCCGCGTCAGAGGCTTGAGCGCTTGGGCGATCTCGTGGTGCAGCCAAGCGCGCAGCCGTGCCAGCACGCGGTCGCGCCCGGTCGGCTCCAGCAGGTCGGACGGCAGCAGGCGTATCTCGGGGCGCAGGATCTCCGGTCCTGCCGCCAGCGCGCCGACGGCGTGGCCGTGCCAAAGCACCGAGCCGTCCTCGCCGAGGGAGAAGGCCTCGTCACCCTCGGCCTCGAGCCGTCGGACCCGCGCGTCGATCTCGCGCCGCAGCGCGCGCCGGGCCGCGCTCATCAGCGCGCGCGCGTCCTCGCTGTGGGTCGACTGGTCGGCGACGAAGCGGAAGCCGTGCAGCTCGCCGACATACTCGCCCTCGACCAGAACCTCGCCGGCGCGGGTCACCGCGCTCATCAGGTCGGCGCCCTTGGTCATGCTGCGGGCCAGCACGGCCGAGCGGCGGTCGACGAAGCGCTGGGTCAGCCGCTCGTGCAGGGCGTCCGACAGCTTGTCCTCGATGGCGCCGGCGCGCTCCTGCCAGTGCCGCGGGTCGGGCATCCAGTCCTGCCGGTGCGACAGGTAGGTCCAGGTGCGGATATGGGCGATGCGCGTCACCAGGGTGTCGATGTCGCCCTCGGTGCGGTCGAGCCGAGCCACCTGGCGAGCCACCCAGTCACCGTCGAGCCGCTCGTGGGGGCCGGTCAGCTGCCGGAACACCTCGGCCAGCATGCGCGTGTGCGCGTCAGACAGCACCTTGCGGAAGTCCGGCACCTGGCAGACCTCCCACAGCAGCCGGGTGCGGGCGCGGCTGTCGCAGCGCGCCAGGATGTCCGGGTCGCGCGCCAGCGCCGCCAGGGTCAACTGGTCGTCGCAGTCGGGCGCCCGGCGCAGCTCGCGCGTGGGCGGCGGCCGCTCCAGGCTCTTCAGCAGCAGCGGCGGCGAGCGGTAGTCAAGCTCCGGGTTGCGCCACGTCAGGGTCTTCAGCGGCTCGAAGCGATGGGTCTCCACCGCCTCCACGATCTCGGGGTCGAGGGTGCCGGCCTCGTGCGTTGTGCCGAAGGTGCCGTCGCTCATGTGCCGGCCGGCGCGCCCGGCGATCTGGGCAATCTCGGTGGCGCGCAGGCGGCGTGGTGAGCGGCCGTCGAACTTGCTCAGCTGGGCGAAGGCGACATGGTCGATGTCCATGTTGAGGCCCATGCCGATGGCGTCGGTGGCGACCAGGTAGTCGACCTCGCCGGCCTGGTACATGGCGACCTGGGCGTTGCGCGTGCGCGGGCTGAGCGCGCCCAGCACCACGGCGGTGCCGCCGCGCTGCCGGCGCAGCAGCTCGGCGTGGCGGTACACGTCCGTGGCGGAGAAGGCGACGACGGCGCTCCTCGGCGGCAGGCGGGTCAGCTTGCGCGGGCCGGCGTAGCTGAGGGTCGAGAAGCGCGGCCGGCTGATAAAGCGGGCCTCGGGAACCAGCCGGCGGATCAGCGGCTTGATGGTCTCCGCGCCGAGCAGCATGGTCTCCTCGCTGCCGCGGCAGTGGAGCAGGCGGTGGGTGAAGACGTGGCCGCGCTCGAGGTCGGCGCACAGCTGGATCTCGTCGATGGCCTGGAAGGCGACCCGCCGGTCGAGCGGCATGCTCTCGACGGTGCAGACGAAGTAGTCGGCGTTCGGCGGGACGATCTTCTCCTCGCCGGTCACCAGGGCGACGCGGCCGCGGCCCTTCAGCGTGACGATGCGGTCATAGTTTTCGCGCGCCAGCAGGCGCAGGGGAAAGCCGATGATGCCGCTCGCATGGCTCAGCATGCGGTCGATGGCCAAGTGCGTCTTCCCGGTGTTGGTGGGACCGAGAACCGCCAGCACCGTGGAACGGTCATGGGCCGCCGTCATGGGCCGTATGTGCGCCCTCTTGAGGTGTCGACAACCGTCTATGCCATCATAAGACCTGATTCGACGCTGAGAACCCGCCTCGTTTCATGAAATTTTTCGGACATATGGGATGAGTCCGTGCCTATGACACAGCATCTGGTGCGACTTGCCATCGCTGCCGCGACCCTGGCCGCGCTTTTCGCCGTCGTGCCCGCAGCGCCGCGGGCGCAGACCGGCGGGTCCGCGAACCCGGACGGGACGGTGGAGGAGGCGCAAAGCGAGGCGTCCCGGACCGAGGAGGGGGCGGCGATCCGCGACGCTCTGGGCGTTTGGCTCGCGCGTCAGGAGACCGCGGCCGGCGGCATCGCGGTGACGGTCGACGGCGCCCCTGAAGTGACGCCGGAGGCCGCCGGCTACCGCGCCGTGCTGCCGCCGGTGACGGTGACCTTCGCGCCGGAGGTGGAGCTGGGGCCGTTCACGGTGATCGTGCGGCCGGCCCGGGGCGAGCGGCTGCAGCTTGACATCGACCCGGTGGTGGCGCGGCTGCAGCCGCTGGGCGGTGCCCGATGGGCGGCGGAATGGACACTGCCCGAGGTTTATCGCCTGGAGCGGCGGCGCGTGGTCGAGGAGCCGGCGGGCGAGACCCTGGTGCCGGTGGGCGAGGCAGCGGAACTGACCCTGGGGCGCCAGGAGGGCGGCGGGGTGTTCCGGGCCGACAAGGGCCTGTTCACCGAGCTCGACATCGCGCTGGGCGAGGTTGAGGCGCGGCTGACGGCGCTCGGCGCCAAGGCGACGCTGGAGCGGCTGGTCTGGGAGGGCGCGATCGAGGTAATGGCGGCCGACATGTTCGACGGGGAGCAGCGGGTCGCGCTCGACGGTCTCACGGTGCGCAAGGGCGGCGCAGAGGGAGGTGGCGATGGGTTTGCGCTCGACCTCGGCCACGCCGTCCTCGAGGGCGATATCGCCGGCTGGGACTCGGCGGCCGCGCGGGAGCAGGCGGCCGCATACCAGGCCCTGCTGAGCGGCATCCCGGCTGACCTGCCGGACCCGACCGGGGCGGAGGACGAGGCCCTCGCCTCGGTTCTCGCGGCTACGCCGCCTGTGCTCGCCGAGGCCTCGACGGGGCTTCGGATCGAGCACGTGCGCCTGTCGGGCGCGCCGGGGGACATGGCGCTGGACGCGGCGGCGCTGGGCCTGCGCCTGGCCGGGCTGGACGGGGCGACCGGACGGGTCGGCCTGGAGCTGGAGGCGCGCGGCTTGGCGACGACCGCGGGGCCGCCGGCGGAGCTGCTTCCCTCGGCCCTCGCGCTCGACCTCGTGCTCGAGGACGTGCCGAGCAGGCTGCTGCGCGAGCGCCTGATGGAGACGCGGTTGGCGGAGACCCGGCGGCAGGCGGCAACCGGCCGGCCGGCCGGCGAGGGCGGCGGGACCGGCGTTCCCGGTGGGACCGGCGTTCCCGGTGGGACCGGCGTTCCCGGCGGGCACACCGGACGCGGCGAGGCGGCGCCGCTGCTGCCGGCGCTGCTCGGGGCGGGCGGCCGGCTGGTGGTGCGGCACCTGGCCGTTGAGAATGACGTGGCCTCGTTGGAGGGCCGTGCCGAGGCCCGCCCGTCGACCCTGTCGCCGTTCGGGCTGGCCGGCGAGGCGGAGGTGCTCCTGAGCGGCCTCGACGCCGTGGTCGACCGGCTGCAGACCGTCCCCGACGCGGTTGGCGTGGCCCAATTGCTCGTGCTGTTCGGCGCCCTGGGCGCGCCCGTGCAGGGGCCCGAGAGCGGGACTCTGCGCCGCTATGCGCTGCACGCCACGCCGGATGGCGAGCTGCTGCTCAACGGGAACGATTTGGGGCCCTTGCTGAGGGCGGTGCAGTGAAGGGCCGGTGCCGGGTGCCGGGCGGCTCGCCTGTCCAAGGCCCGTGAAGGCGCCAGCGAATAGGGGGCCTGACAAGCAGGGGTTTCACTTGCCCAAGTCGTCCGGGATGCGCAGGTCAGTGCATGACCCTTGTGGACTTCAAGAAGCTGAGCGACGAGGAGCGCTACCGGCTCCTCGAATAACCGGGCGACCGGAAGGCCTTGATGGTAAGAACCGGGAGGCCTTGATGGTGAGAATGTTCGGTGAAGGGGCCTGAGACGACGCTGGGCATGGGTTGTCGCCGTCTCGGATCGCTCCGGACGGGGTCGGTATTCAGGTTTCGGGGCGGTCCTGTTCTCACGCGGGCGCGGGTCGGGTCTCGAACCAGGCGAGCCGGAGCATGTTGGTGACGAGGTTGGCGAGGCCGAGCTTGGCCTCGGCGCGGGCCGTGCCGACGGTGCGGACGACGAGCCCGAGGCGGCGCTTCTGCACTGCGAAGACGTGTTCGACGGCGACGCGCACCTTGGCGCGCCTGGCGTTGCCGCGGCGCACGTTCGGCGCCATCGGCTTGCCGCGCGGCTTCGGCCGTTGCAGGCGCTCGACCCGGCCGCGCCGGGCGAGCATCGCCAGGTTCTCCTTCGAGCGATAGGCCGTGTCCGCCCAGACGCCGCCGGCGGTGTTGTCGGGGTCGAGCACGGCCGCGAGCTGCGCCCCGTCGTGGGCCGCGGCGTGGGTCACCGTGTAGCGGCGGACGAAGCCGTGCCGGCGATCGATCGTGACGTGGTTCTTGTAGCCGAAGGCCGGGACCACGAGCTCGGTCGCAACCCGCTCGTCGGCCTTGGGCGGGCGCTTCCTGCCGCGCTTCAGGGTCCAGCGGCCGTCCCGGTCGATCTGCGCCGCCTTGGCCTTGGACCAGCCTTCCGGCGTGCCGCCGCCCTTCACCACGGCCTTCTCCTCGCCCTTCAGCCACGGGCGCCGGGCCTCCACCACCCTCGCGTCGACGATCTGCCCGCCCATCGCCAGATAGCCCGCGTCGCGCAGCAGCCGGTCGAACCGCGCGAACAGGGTCTTGATGGCGCCCGCCCGGGTCAGCTGCTCGCGGAACAGCCAGAGCGTCTTGGCGTCGGGGACAGGGTCGCCGAGGCCGAGCCCGACGAAGCGCATGAACGAAAGCCGGTCACGCACTTGGCGCTCGGCCTGCTCGTCGGACAGCGTGTAGAGCGTCTGCAGCACCAACAGCCGGAACATCAGCACCGCGTCGTAAGGCGGCCGACCGCCTTTGGCTCGGTCCGAACGCAACAGCGCCCGTTGGAGCTCGTCCCGGAACACCTCGAAATCCACCACCTACGCCAGCCGCTCCAGCGGATCTCCCGCCCGGCTCAACGCCGTCAGCCGCTCGTCGACGTCGAAGAAACCCCGCTGACCCGCCATGCCGCCCTCCCGATCGCCATGGCCATCGACTCACGCCAAAGCCCCGTCGGCAAGCGGTTCTTCGAGGTGTCCTACCGGCTCCTCCTCGGGAATCAGGCGGAGTTCGACGCTCTGGGGAAACGCCGTGCCGATCTCGAAATTGGGCGTGTCTCAAGGCCAAGCTTGCTGCGCTGTCCGACACCGTTGACCGGTTGGCCAAGCGTCCGTCGGGCCGGTGGTAGCTTCTCGGGCACCGCTGAACCAGTGGGAAGCGTAGTTCGCGCAACCTGAGCTGGCGCCGATCTTCCAGAGCCTGATCCAGTTTCGGAGGGGCCGATGGTCAGGCTCGGGACCTCGCGCCGGCCGTTAGC